>NZ_JABMIT010000011.1:0-219998 GCF_013186635.1 Brevibacillus sp. HB1.3
TGTTCCATCGCCCAGAGGCGACTTTCTTAATTTATCACATAACCACTTATAAAATCAAGTGTTTTTTAAAACTTTTTTTCAGCCGTTCTGCGTTAGCGCAGCAGCGACGTTTGTTAATATAGCATGGATCGCAAACGAAAGTCAACACTAATTGAAAAGTTTTTATCCCATTAAAATAAAGCCTGTTTCTTTGTCGCCCTTTTCCCCATCCTTGCATACAATCTCTTGAATCAACAAGCGCTGAAGCATCTTATCTATTACAAGAGGAATCTCGATTTCTGCTTCTTGAATCATCGGATGATTCATCAGCTCTTCCAAACGCCAAGGCCCTGATTTCGTCTCCATGAGCTCAACCAGGTATCGAACAGATTCCTTCGTTCTGGATGCGATCCAAAATTCAATTGCCAGCACAAGTAGTTCAATTCGCTTCTCCAATGCCTCCGCATTAAAAGACAGCTCCTCATACAACTTATATATAGAAGGATCTATCTGTTTGACTTGCGTCCATAGAGCTGGCTGAGGATGATCTCCCGCTTCATATACAATGAGACGAGCCAAATAGTGAATCGTTTGAATGGCAGAGTGATGTGCATCCAACATCATACCTTGCTGCAAAAACTCTTTTGTCTCGTGAAAAAAACGAAGGATTTGGGAATACTCCTTACAGATATGTTTTTTCTGAAGAGAAGATGACAAACTAGCCAGACGCAGCTTCATTTGTTTCATATAATGCTCTTTGTCCCAAACAATTTCTGCCCTTCGAAGCATCTCGGCAAGTCGTTCATCCAAACCGCAAATGGCTCCCTTCTCCAGTTGCCACGTGCTGATTTGCTGCTCGATGATCACTTGTTCCTGAAATAGCATGCGCCGGATTTTGCCATCAGCTTGGGGCTCATTTACTACGACGAAATAAAAGATTCCCTCGCGAAATGGGACTAGCATATCCGAATCATTTAAAACAAGCACCGCTTGCACATCCAAACGCTGCTGGAGATTTTTCAGATACGTCTGCCTTAAAGTCATGCCTTGTTCCTCCCTTCCCCCTGGGTTGAACTTATGGATTCTACAAGTCTTGGCGGTTTCCTGCTTGTCAACAGACAAATCCTTTGTATGCTATACTATAGGGTAGGAGGAATGATCATGAAAAATACAGAACGCCTGAGCAAGATCAAACGCATGCGCACATGGGGCAACTGGAGCATGGTAATCGGCATTTTGCTGATGTATACAGGGTACGCATTTTTTGCAGGTTATTTGGACTTTATTCCTTTACTTGGAAACCTCTTAAAAGGCTCTTACATTTTTATGACGCTGCTTTTGATCATCGGGTTCATTCTGACAATGGGCAGTACAGTCTTGTTTATGATTTCCGGGATGGTCTCCACTTCAGCTCCACAGGTGCAATGCCCTTCATGCCAAAAAGTCACGAAGATGTTGGGAAAAGAAGACGCCTGTATGTTTTGTGGACAACCTTTACGCCTAGAAGACGGACATCCTCAGCAAAACCAGACATAATATGATTCCTTTCAACTATACGTAAAAAGCCACCTGCCAATTCCCGAGCATTCGGGGTGCAGGTGGCTTTCTTTCGTGAAAGCTGTCTGTCTTTTATTTCAGAGTCTCGTCAATTGCTTGCCAGATCTCCGGCACCTCAAAACCTCTGCGCCAAGAAGCCACACCCGCCAAGTCATACTTATTAACGATCTCCATACGCTTCTTCATTGACGTCACATCTTCTATCCACATTTTATAGACGTTTCCATCCTTCGGGTCTTTATACTCCACGTAATGTTGACCTGAAGCTTCATCCATAACTGGCGTCAGCTTGCGTTCGTTGATCCATTCCTGCGCTTTCGTCATGGAATAAGCTTTGGAACTCACCTTCACGGTTCCATCGGCCTGCTTCGCTTCCGTCCATAAGCGTGTGTAAAACGGCACACCCAGCAACAGTTTTTCGTTAGGGACTTCTTCCAGCACTCCTTGCAAGCCCCGCTCCACCCATGGCAATGATGCGACGGAACCAGCTTTTGGACTCGCTGCCCAATGCTCATCATACGTCATCACCGCAACATAATCGACGACTTCGGCCAACGCTTTCCGATCCAGGAACATGGACCATTGCTTCGCGTTTGATTTGATCGTCACATCTATGGTAAGGGTCAGTCCTTGCTGATGGAGATACGGCGTCAGCTCCCGAACAAACTGTACGAGCTCTTCTTTCTCTTCTAAATACACGTTTTCAAAATCGATGTTGATGCCATCGAGATCGTATAAATGAGCGTAGTACAGAAGCTGGGCAATTAATTGATCTCGCTTGTCATAGCTACTGAGAACGGACTTGGTCCAATCTGGATTAAACCCGTTTGTAACAAGCCCCCAAACCTTGTAGCCTCGCTTATGGGCCCATTTGACGTATGCAGGATCGGCCCTGTTCAATAGTTTTCCTTCTGCATCCTTCATTTCAAACCAAGTAGGTGAAACTACATTTACCCCTGGTAATGCACCAATTTTTGAAACATCCGGATTTTTACTGACGACATGCTCCCATACGAGGTTGATCTTTCCCTCAGGCTTCCAGGCAGCGTGTTGTTGTCCGGTAGCAGTCGTGTGCTCCAGCTGGACTTTGCGCACATCCGTCATTCCAATACTTTTCTCTGAAATGAATCCCCCTACTCCCGAGGCCGTCAAAACGTGATACCAGTTTTCCTGTTTACCAAGAACGTCGACAACCTCACCCGCAGACACCTCTGCTACAATCGGAGTTCGGTGAGAAGCACCGGTACGGACTGCTTGTTTTTCCTCCGCTGCGATTACTTTCGCTTGTTGAATTTCATAGCCCTCTTTTTCGACGACCAGGACACCCGTATCTGCTTTTCGCTCAAAGGAATACGGATACAGCTTTTCCAAAGGATCTAAAGGGACATAGCGTGTGCCGTCGACCTCTTTCACCGGAACGAGTAAATCCACAGGTTTTTTGTTCAGATAAGCGACAACTTCTCCGCTCTCCATCCGAAGCACCTTATCCTTCGTCGTGACGATAACGGAACGTGTAGGTTCATCCCAAAAAATCGCTGGATCAATGTTTTCTTTAATGAAATCAAAGGGCAACAATATTTGCTCTGATTCCAATAAATACATAGACTCTTTCCGCGAGCCTTCGTATACAATCACATTTTTATTACCATCATACGGCTGCACATGCTCAGTTGAGGCACGGAGTACAAAAAACCAGTAAATGCTGCCAAAGATAGCCAACAAGAAAAAGCTTAATAAAAACAGCCTGCCAAAAGCCCTTCTTCTTCTTCGTCTTGGTCGCAGAGTTCTACCAGACTCCCTGCTCATAATCTCCACCTGCTTCCCGGTACATAAGCCTGTCTTCTGACTTGGGCTATATGATTTGACTCATTATTTCGATCATAGCGTTGGTTCAATACATTCACAACCTTTTGTATTCTGGTAATTCACGGACAAGCTTCTACCAAAAAGAAGACGTACGAGAAGCCAAAAGGTTACAGATATCGACAGAAAGGGTTATGTCCTCCAAAAACAAACACCCCCTGCATCACCGGGATTATCCGATTCAAGCAGGAGGTGCTCATCCATCACATACATTCTTAGTGGGGATTCTTTTGACAGGAATCACAAACGCCATAAACTTCCATACGATGTCCGGTTACTTTGAAGCCGATGTCCTTGGAAGCAGCTACTTCTGCATCCCGCAAATACGGAAAGTGGAAGTCACTGATTGCCCCACAGGTGGTACAGATCGCGTGATAATGATCTTCTTCCACATTGGCATCGAATCGGCTGGACGCATCCCCGTAAGTGAGCTCTGTAACCAATCCAGCATCTTTAAAGACTCGTAGATTGTTGTAAATCGTTGCAACGCTCATATTCGGGAATTTGCCTTCAAGGGCTTTATATATTTCGTCAGCCGTCGGGTGAGTCATCGTTTCCAGCAAATAGGTCAAAATTGCATGGCGCTGTGGTGTCATGCGAACCCCGGTATTCTTCAGGATTTCAACAGCTTTCTCCACACGTTGTACCATCTTGTTACACCCCACAGTCTTTCGCAAGACAAAAGAACAAGCTTCTCTAATGTCATTGATTAGAATTACTATAAATAAGTGTACGTCTAGTCGGCGAAAACTGTCAATATCCATTCATTCGATTTGAACAGAAAGAAGTGGAAAATCAAGTTTTTTACTTTGCTTTTGCAGGCTTTTTGGTTGCAGGCTTTTTGGCTTTTTTGGCTTCAGCCTGTGCAAACTTACACATGGATTGAAGTGTACAGCTACCGCACTGTGGATTACGCGACGAACATACACGTCTGCCGTGCCAGATTAACCAATGATGCGCATCCGTCCACTTCTCTTTCGGAATGCGCTTCATGAGCTGACGCTCCACTTCGTCCACATTGTCGCTATTCGCAAGGCCTAACCGGTTTCCTACGCGGAATACATGCGTATCCACCGCAATCGCAGGAATCCCGAATGCATTAGACAAAACGACATTTGCAGTCTTTCTCCCTACCCCCGGCAATGCTTCGAGCTCGGCATGCGTTTGTGGTACTACGCTATTGTATTTTTCGTACAAGATTCTACAGGTCTCTAAAATGTTTTTACTCTTATTCTTATACAACCCGAGCCCTTTTATATGCTCTTCCATTTCTTCCTGTGTCAAATGAAGGTAATGCTCCGGCTGGTTTAGTTGCTGGAACATGGGTGCGGTAATCTCATTCACCCGTTTATCTGTACATTGGGCCGAAAGAATGGTCGCAATGAGAAGTTCAAACGGGGTTGTATAATTCAATTCACAGTGAGCATCCGGATAAAGCTGCTGCAAATTATCCAAAATGTCGGCCACAGGTACTTTGCGTTGTGCCATAAATATATCCCCCTTTTCCCTACATTATACCGCCTTGGTCAACACAGCGATCGATAGCAACGCAGACTGCAACTGTTGTACAATGAATCTGGAAGTATTTAACGGGAGGAGGTTTTCCATGAAAGTATTCCTTACTGGTGCCACAGGTTTTGTTGGACGGGGTATACTCGAGCGCTTGCAGGCAGAAGGATATGAGACAGTTTGCCTCACTAGAGCTGGTTCAACAGGTAAGCTTCCCTTCACCGAAAACGCCAATCCACATGTTACGGAAGCAACTGGCGATCTATTCGATAAAGAATCATTGATGAGAGCGATGCATGGCTGCGACGCTGTCATCCACCTCGTTGGAATTATTCGCGAACAACCGGGGAAAGGCATTAGCTTTTCTCGTATCCATGTAGAAGGTACAAAAAATGTACTGGAGGCCGCCAAGCAAGCTGGAATCAAGCGCATTGTCCATATGAGTGCTCTTGGTGCACGCGAAAACGCCACGAGCGCCTATCACCGAACCAAATACGAAGCAGAGCAACTTGTGCAAACAAGCGGTATTCCGTATGTCATTTTCCGTCCATCTGTTATTTTTGGTCCTGGGGATGAATTCGTGAACATGCTCGCCGATCTAGTCCGCTTACCTGTCACACCGGTTATTGGTGATGGCTCCTACCCTTTGCAGCCTGTCGCTCGTAAGACGGTGGCGGATGTATTCGTCCAAGCCTTGAGCAGACCCGAATCAACCAATAAAACCTACGAAACAGGTGGACCCGAACGGCTCTCCTACAGACAAATTCTCGATACGATTGGCGAGGCCATTGGAAAGCGAAAGGTCAATAAAATCCACATTCCCCTCGCTCTCATGAAGCCTGTGGTAAATATGATGGAGAGATTCCCATTTTTCCCGATTACCAACACGCAGCTCACTATGCTGCTAGAAGGAAACGCATGTAAGGATGGAAAGCTTCTCTACGAGACTTTTCATACAGAGAAAATCGATTTTCTTCCGGGAATCACCACTTACCTGCGCACCAAATAAGTGAAAGCCCCCTGCTTGATCTCAGGGGGCTTTTGCCTATTCGTGCAGTGTTTTTTCTACTGCACTTGTCTCTTTATTAATATGACGAGCTACAACGAACAAATAATCGGACAGTCGGTTGAGGTATTTGACCACGGACGGGTTTACCTGCTCCTGCTGTGCCACATGAACAGCTTTGCGCTCTGCACGTCGGACGACCGTACGGGAAACATGGAAAGCAGCCGCAGCTGGATGTCCGCCAGGCAAAATAAAATTGGTGAGCGGCGGCAACTTAGCATCTAGCATGTCAATTTGCTCTTCCAGAAAAGTAACGTCCTCTTCTGCAATCGGCCAACCGACCTTCTTGCCTTCTGGCGTCGCCAGCTCAGCTCCTACATGAAACAGCTTTGTCTGAATGACATGGAACACATCCTGCAATTCATTCCATTCTTCTGTCGCAGGCAACAGAGCCAGTGCCAATCCAATCTGCGAGTTGGCTTCATCGCAAGTACCGTATGCCTCTACACGGTCCGCAAACTTAGGCACGCGGACACCTGCAACCAGTGACGTCTCACCTTTATCCCCTGACTTTGTATAAATCTTCATTCCATATCCCCTCCACAGATTCCGTTTACAAAGCTTCTGCGACCAGAATCAATTCTGAGCTATTTGCATCAAAAGGCGTCTTTGCAAAGGAGCCGTATCGTTGTGTGACCTTCAAGCCGTTTAAACGAAGCAGATGATGAAGCTCCGCGGGGAAAATGTAGCGGAGGGTAAATCGGCCTCTCACCCGTTCCGTCACAACTCCCTGTGCATCCGTACGCTCGTAAATGCGTGTCACTTCGGACAGTTGCTGAAAATGGTCATAGCGGGTGTAATCCCACATCGCAACCTCTTCTCCTGACGCGAGTGGATAGGTGCCACGCAAGGACATTTTTTCATTTTCCTCGTAAAAATGATGGATCTTGGGTACAAACACGTTCATGATGAATTTCCCGCCTGGAGCCAGATGCTTGCGAATGCACGTCAATGCCTTCATTTGCTCTTGAACATGCAAAAGGTGCAAAAATGACCGAAAAGGAATCATAATCAGTGAAAATGACTCCTGCAGATCAAAGGCGCGCATATCCCCTTGCAATAGCTTCAAGCCAGATGTCACACCTTCTTCCTCTGCTTTTACCTGAGCCCTTGCCAGCATATCCTGGGATAAGTCAATTCCAGTAACGTCGATGCCAGCCTTGGCCATCGGAATGCTGATTCTTCCGGTGCCGCAAGCCAGATCCAGCACTTTTCCGCCTGCCAGCTTGGCTTGTTCCAGATAGAACTCAACATCACCCGCAACACCACGTTGCGTGAGATCATAGTAGTCAGCCCATTGATACATATTGCTCATCTGGTCCTCCTATGCTTGCATTTCTTTCGATTGAAGGTAGGCCATCACGAGCTTTGCCGTGTTGTCGAGCGCTTCTTTATGTGTACGTTCATGGGAGTGGGAAGCATCTACTCCCGGTCCAATCAAGCCATGGACAACGTCATATCCGGCTCTTAGCGCAGCACTTGCGTCAGAACCATAGTAAGGATAAATGTCCACTTGGTGGTTCAGACCGTTCGCTTGTGCGAGCTTGGTCAGATGGCTGCGCAATCCGTAGTGGTAAGGTCCAGTGGAATCCTTCGCACAAATGGACACGCAATACTCATCTGTCGTCTGACCGTCCCCAATCGCTCCCATGTCAACAGCGAGGTACTCCACCACGTTTTCAGGGATGCTAGAGTTGCCGCCGTATCCGATCTCTTCATTATTGCTGATAAAAAAGTACGTGGTGTAAGGCAGCTTCAAGCCGGATTCACTCAGTTCTTTCAGAACCCCCAGCAGCACAGCTACGCTTGCTTTGTCGTCAATATGGCGGGACTTGATAAATCCGCTATCCGTTACCGTCACTCGCGGATCAAAGGAGACGAAATCTCCGACGGAAATCCCAAGTGCAAGGACTTGCTCTTTGTTTGTAACCTTTTCATCCAGTCGAACTTCCATGTTCGCCTCATTACGCTCTGCTTTCCCCGCTTCTGAGCTGTAAACATGCACGGAAGCTTTGGTGGACAAAATGGTACCGGTTACAAGACGGCCGCTGCTAGTCTCTACAACGCAGTGCTCTCCTTCAATCGCATTGAATGCAAAGCCGCCGATCAAGGTCAGCTTCAAGCGCCCGTTGCTCTTTATTTCCTTTACCATCGCGCCCAGCGTATCGACGTGAGCGGTCAAGAGTCTTGCCTTCTCGTTATTGGCCCCCGCTACTGTTGCAACGATTGCCCCTTTGTTTGTCCGTTTATAAGAAACGCCAAGCTTTTCCAATTCTTGTGCAACCCAAGCCATTACTTTTTCCGTATTGCCGGATGGACTTGGGATATTCGCCAATTGGCAAAAGCTTTGTACAACATATTCTGTGGATACACTCATCTGTATTCCTCCATTCGCTCATTGCGAAATAAACATTAGGATTGAAGCTCTTCCTTAATAAATTGAAGCACTTCCTGCACATGTCCTTTGACCTTTACTTTTGGCCATACCTTTGCGATGTTGCCTTCTTTGTCGATGACGAACGTGGTACGTTCTATACCCATGTACTCTCGTCCGTACATTTTCTTCAACACCCACACACCATAAGCCTCAGCTACTTGGTGATCCGGATCGGCCAAAAGTGGGAAAGGTAATTCGTGCTTCGCGATAAATTTATCATGCGACTTCACAGAATCCGGACTGATTCCGAGAACAACTGTATTCAGCTCTGCAAACCCCGAATGGAAGTCACGGAAATCACATGCTTCTGTGGTACACGTCGGCGTTTGGTCCTTCGGATAAAAATAGAGTACTACATTTTGACCATGAAATTGGGAAAGTGAGAGGGTCTGATTGTCGCTCGCCTGCAAAGTAAATGCAGGTGCAGCTTGTCCTACTGCCGTCAAACTTTTCCCTCCTCTCGATAATATCCTGTTTTTGCTGGTCCCATTTTACCACAATCTAGTAGTGACTTCATCCGCATACAAGTTGCGCTTTGATCCAGAAAAGGATAGAATAAAAAAAAATAAAATTTGGCCTAGTCAGTTGGATGGTGAATTCGCATGAAAGAGTTTTTTGAAGTAACAGATCCAGAAGCGCTAAAATCGCTTGCTATAGCGGAACGGGTTAAAATTTTGGAACTCTTTGAAGATTTGGAGCCCAGAACGGCCAAACAAATCGCTACAGAACTAGGCGAAAATGCTGCACGGCTACATTACCATGTAAAGGAGCTCGTGCGTGTTGGGCTGCTCGAGCAAGTGGATACCCGGGTAAAAGGCTCTATTGTGGAGAAATATTATGAGCCTGTTGCCAAGGTCATTCAGGTCAAGCTCCAATTGATGATTGAAGAAAACGCTCAACAATTAAGTGATGTCATGTTTACTCCGTTTCGTACTACGGAAAAGGACCTCATGCGAACTCTCAATCGCTTCGTCGCAAGCGACCAAGATGTTAGGAAAGAGTATAAAAATACGTTCGCTTATAATTTGACTGAATTTTATTTGAGTCAAGATGAACGTAATCAATTTGTGGAAGACATCTCTGATCTGTTGCAAAAGTACAAAGGGTTCAAAAAGGAATCTGGCCGTCGAAAATTCAAGTTTTTCGACACCCTGTTCCCACTGACTCCAGCTGACCCAACAGATGATTCAGATGATCCTTTTGATGATTCGGATGAGTAAGTCACCAGGAAAACCATCAGATACGATGGTTTTCTTTTATTTTCTAATCAAAGGAGGACTCCCATGCAGACAATCTTGTTTGATTTCGACGGCACAGTTGCCGATACTCTCCCCTTGATTTTCACCGCTTTTCGCTCTACCTTTCAGCAGTTTTTACAAGAGCATTATACCGACGAGCAGATTGTAGCTCTCTTTGGCCCCACAGAGACAGGCATTTTGCAAAACAAGCTGCCCTCCCATGTGCATGACAGTGCCCTCGCTCATTTTTATCGCGTATACACAGATGAACACTCCCGTATACAAAACCCGGAAAATATCCGAAACATGCTCGATGAATTACATACAGCCGGTATCCAAATGGGGATCGTAACAGGAAAAGGCCGCAAAAGCGCTGATATCTCCCTCCGAGAATGGGGATTAGACAAGTATTTTTCCGTTGTAATCACAGGGGATGAGGTCACTGATCCGAAGCCGCATCCGGAGGGGATTTTTACCGCTATGAAACAACTAGGCGCTACACCGGAGGACACCATTTTTGTAGGTGACAGTGATGCAGATGTGTTGGCTGGTCGTGCCGCTGGTTTGCAAACAGTCGGTGTGGATTGGCTTTTGGTTACACAAAAGTCGGGAAAATTCGCTCCCGAGCCTGACTACCACTTTACGGATGTTCGAGCTTTTACTGATTGGGTACTCGGACGCTAGATGAAAAAAGGGTGTGCCCTGCCGCCAAAGCGTGGACACACCTTGTTTAATTAATACGCCCTTCCGAACCAGACACTATGCTGTGACTCTTTGCCGCAGCAAATGCAGGCTTTCTTTTGTACAGGAGGCTCAAACGGGATGTTGCGGGAGGTGAACTTCGTTTCTTCCTTGATCTTCGATTCACAAGCATCATCCCCACACCAGCCAGCTAACACCCATCCACTCGTTTTGTTTTCGCTCTCGTTTTTGGCAATATGAAGGGATAGCTGCTCCAGTGTATCGATCCCCAAATGGGAGTTCTCATCCCGGAAGGCTAGTGCTTTTTGGAACATATTTTGCTGAATCTCTTCCAACAGTTGAACAACTGTTTGCGCGATACCTTCAAGTGAAACCGTCACCTTCTCCCCTGTATCACGTCGAGCCAGAATTACTTGACCATTTTCCACGTCACGCGGGCCTAGCTCCAGACGCAGAGGAACCCCGCGCATTTCCCACTCATTGAACTTCCAGCCTGGCGTTTCTTCGCGAAGATCAGCACGGACACGCACACCTGCGGCCTTGATCTCGTCAAAGAGTGGATCAAACGCCTCCATGACTTTCTCCCGCAGCTTCATCGGACCGACTGGGATCATAATCACTTGTGTCGGAGCCATGCGAGGTGGCAACACGAGACCGCGGTCATCGCCATGCACCATGATCATCGAACCAATCAGTCGCGTAGAGGTTCCCCATGATGTCGTGTGAACGTACTTGAACTGATTGTCACGATCCAAAAACTTAATTTCAAAGCCGCGTGCGAATTTATCACCCAAATAGTGCGAGGTGCCCGCTTGCACTGCTTTGCCATCCTTCATCATCGCTTCAATGGAATACGTGTCGACAGCACCAGCAAAGCGTTCACTTGGAGTTTTTTGTCCCTTCCAAACCGGAATGGCTAGCTCCTGCTCGACGACCTCTCGGTAAATCTCTAGCATTTGCATCGTTTCCTGACGAGCTTCCCCTTCTGTCGCATGTGCCGTGTGACCTTCCTGCCAAAGAAATTCTGATGTCCGCAAGAACGGCATCGTCCGCTTCTCCCAGCGAAACACGTTTGCCCACTGGTTGATTAATACAGGCAGGTCGCGATAGCTCTGAATCCATTGGCTGTACATATGTCCGATGATCGTCTCGGAGGTTGGACGTAGCGCGAGCTTTTCCTCTAGCGGCTCGCCCCCAGCCTCTGTTACCCAAGGCAACTCGGGATTGAAGCCCTCGATATGCTCTTTTTCTTTTTGAAAGAAGGACTCGGGGATCAGCATCGGGAAATAGGCATTGCGATGCCCTGTCTCCTTAAAGCGCTTATTCATCGCCTCTTGAATTCGCTCCCAAAGCTCAAAGCCATCCGGCTTGAACACGATGCAGCCGCGTACCGGTGTGTAGTCCATCAAATCCGCCTTTTTGATGGCATCAATGTACCAACGCGAAAAATCCTCCGATTGCGGTGTAATTTCTTTTACAAACGCTTTGTCCTCTTTCATCCGTCTACGCTCCTTTTTGTTCTTACGTAAAATGCAAAAAATCCCCCATCCCAAAAAGGGACGGAGGATTAACTTCCGCGGTACCACCCTGATTGACTACAGCATACGCCATAGTCCTCTCGATAACCCGATAACGGTGGGCATCCGGCTCAGTTCTTCACCAGCGGCTTCAGGATGGGGTGCAGTTATCCTTTACGTATCAGCCTTCCAGACTAGGGCCGACTCTCTGTCACGTGGGTATAGCTGCGGGTCCTTTCATAGCCTTTTATGACTATCTATTAACTACACATATTAGCGAGTCACATCGTGGTTGTCAATTGTTGGTTCGCGCAGCGATTCTGGAGCCGAGCTTCACATAGATCGGATATGCGACGACTGAAATCATAACACCTTTGAAAAGATTGAATGGTACGATTCCGTACAGAACCAATGACCAGATGCTTGTCGCATTGAACATGGACAAGAGCTGTTCAATCGGCATTTGATAAAGCACGGCATACGCAGGCAACAGCACATAAGCATTTGCTACAGCCATAACAATCGTCATCAAAATCGTTCCCAGAGCGAGACCAGTCAGGAAGCCTTTTTTGCCTTGGCCGAGACGCTGCATGTAGACAGCCGCAAAAATAAAGCTTGATCCTGCTACAACGTTTGCGAGCTCACCGATCAACAGACCATCTGTATTTTTGAAGAGCATGTGCAGTGTATTTTTGAGTACCTCGATAATAACGCCGGCTACAGGTCCGTACATGAGTCCCCCGATCAATGCCGGGAGTGTACTGAAGTCGAGCTTCAAAAAGCTTGGCATCAGCGGAACAGGAACCTCGAGATACTGCAGAATAAATGCAACCGCCGCCAGCATGGGAATCGTCACCAGCTTTTGGGTTGCACGTGTGCGCGAAGAATGCAGCGCTGTTTCTTTCATGTTTACCATCTCCTCATTGTTCTACTCCTTCTTGAGGAATGGCAACAGTCGTTGTAAGCTCACACGTCTTGTTACACAAACAGAATAAACCCTGTGGCTAAAAGTTCCACAGGGCATTTGCAAGCGTATGACAAACCATGCGCAAATAAAAGGTACAAGAAACAAGAGGGCTAGCCTCTACGCTCTCATCCCGTTTGCACAGGCAAACAAGCACGTGTGATAAACGTACTGTCGTCATCCTTCTCCCATCCAGACTGTACTGTCGGCTCTGGAATCACACCAGATCCTGCACTCCGTTGCTACCTATCAGCTCGGGAGGCTCGCGGGCTTAACATGCGTAAAGCATGATCACCGCCGGTCGGGAATTTCACCCTGCCCCGAAGGAATGTGTAGTTGTATACAGCATATTATACTGCTGTTTTTTGATTTGACAATAGAGGAAACTGCCAGCTCGACACTTCTTGTTAATTACTCCGATGAGTTTAATATGAATAACGAATAAAAAAAGTCAGACTGCTTTTCCAGTTTGGGTTGTTCCTGGTCGCTTTAATCGGCTTGGTTGTTACCTTGACCAAAAAGAAATAGACCGCCCTTGAGTTCGCACCTCAGCGGTCTATTTCTCACCAAAGTATTGAGCCGCACCCCTTTGCGGGAAGCTCCTATTGTACCGACCGTTCCGGTTGCAGCCGGGACGGTCTTTTTTTACCTTATGCTTTTCGATCTCGTTACATCTAATATTACTACAACGATTTCGGATTATAAATCATCAAGAACCTGCTCCCCGATATTTGGTGACACCCCAGTTCCAAACGAGAAGCCCAATCCCGAAGAAAATAACAGCAACTACCGGCGTCATTGCCGCATACGCATACCAGATTTCCTTGCGTAAAAAGTAAGCCGCTGGATAAACACCCACGAAGGCAAACGGCAGCACGTAAGTGAGCACAAAGCGAATAGCCTTGTTGTACACATCTACCGGATAGCGCCCATATTGCTGGATGTTGTAAATCATCGGAGCAATCCCTGTCCGCGAGTCGGAAAAGAAGCTAACCGCAGCAATGGCGGTATACACGCCACCGTAAATCAGTGCCCCACTGATCGAGAGCCCGATAAAGATGAACACGTCGTACCAGTAAAACGACAAATCAAGTTGAATGGCAGCATACCCCATGATGATGATTCCGGTTATGACGCCAAAAATGCGGTCAGGCGCAATCGACTCGAGGCATACCTGCGCCAGATTGTGAATTGGTCTCGTCAGGATGCGATCCATCTCGCCACGGATGATATACCGTTCATTGAAGTCCCAAAAACCGAAGAACATCGAGAACAATGCGTATGGAACCAAAAAGAAACCGTAGATAAAGATAATCTCGTCACGCGTCCAATCCCCCATCAGCGGAACATGGGTGAACACAACAACAATAAAGACGAGATTGATCAACTCAGAAACCAGATTAGATACAAAATCCCCGAGAAAATCCGTTCGATAGGCAAGTCTCGTCTTGAAATACTGGCTTAGGTAGTCGGCAAAAATACTAAAAATATGTCTCATGTTTTGCATGCTCTACCCTCCTTGCACAACCAGCTTGTTGCGGGCAAGACGCCACATCACCAAGATGGGGACCAGTATGACAAACATCCAGATGAACTGAAAACCGATCAATTCCCAAGAGCGTTCCGTTGAAATCGCACCTGTGAAGATCAGGCTCGGATAGTAGTTGACCGCCTGGAATGGAAGATAGCCCATTACCGTTTGCGCCCAACCGGGGAAAAAGCTGATCGGCAGCACAAGACCAGACAACAGATCTACCACGACCCGCTTGGCTCGCATCATGCCATCGTTTCGGAACAGGAAGAAAGTCAACAAACCTGTCACCAAATTGATTTGTGTATTGATCAAAAACGCACACATCAAGCTCAGCAAATAAAGCCCCCATCCGGTCGCTGTAGCCGGGAAGCTGAACGGAATGATCAGGCTGATAAGAAAGATCCCTGGACCCGCGAAAAAGAGAAAGCGAAAGATCCCTTCCCCAAACGCCTGCGCCGTTTTCACGGACAAGTAATTATAGGGGCGTATCATTTCGATCGCGACCTTGCCTTCTCGGACGTCCTGGGCTATTTCTGTATCGATGTTGTTAAAATAAAATGCCCGCGACATCCAAGCAATCGCGACGTAGGAAGTCATCTGTTCCACCGTAAGCCCGCCCAGCTGCTGCTGGCCCCCGTAGATCGCTCCCCATAAAAAGTAGTACGCACCGATGTTGATCGCGTAGATGATAATCCCGCTGTAATAGTTCACACGATAGGCAAGCATCGTCAAAAACCTCATGCGGATAAGTTCCATATAAAGCTTACGCATGGCTGGCTACCTCTTGGTCTGAGGAATAAATGTTGCGCACGATATCCTCTGTGCTCGTCTCCTCGATTTTCACGTCACTGACTTCAAACGATGACATGACCGTCGACAAAACAAATGGCAGCATTTCCTGACTTCGCGCTACTTTTACACTGAGGGTAAAATCATTGATTTGCTCGATCTCACAAGGCATCTCTCCCAATGCCTGACGAAGTGCGGCTGCGGAAGTGCGCTTTTTCATTTGGAAGGACACCTCAGTGCCATTGCCCCATTTTTCCTTGAGGTCATTCAGCAAGCCATCGAAGATCAGCTTCCCTTTGTCCATGACAAGCACACGTTTACAGAGTGCTTCGATGTCTGACACATCGTGAGTCGTCAACAAGATCGTCATGTTTTCCGTCTCGTTCAGATTGCGGAGAAACTCACGGATTTTTTGCTTAACGAGCACATCGAGTCCAACTGTCGGTTCATCGAGAAACAGCAGACGTGGCTTATGAATCAACGAAGCAGCCACTTCACACCGCATCCGCTGTCCAAGACTCAGCTTACGCACTGGCTGACTGACGAACGGAGAAATTTCCAGCTCCTCAATCAAACGCTCCAGCCACTTTTCTCCTTCTACCTCGTCAACCTTATAAACACTTTTCAATAGGCGGAAGGACTCTAACGGAGATAGGTCCCACCAAAGCTGGGAGCGTTGCCCGAAAACAACGCCGATGGAACGAACATACTCTTCCCGCTGCTTGAAAGGCACAAAGCCGTTAATGACGATTTCGCCATCGCTCGGAGTTAAGATACCAGTCAGCATCTTGATCGTGGTCGATTTCCCAGCACCATTTTCCCCAATCAGCGCGAACATTTCCCCTTCCTCTACTGTAAAGGAAAGGTCATCCACCGCTTTTACCGTCTTGTACTCCCGACTGAACAAATCACGAAAAGCACCACCAAGGCCTGGTCTGGACTGATGGATGCGGAAATCCTTTTGTAAATGATTTACTTGAATCATGGAAAACCGTCCTTTTTTCTTCGCTTAAATACCATTTGTAGTGTATATGAGCTAATCGAATTGTGCAAAAGGCAAACTGCACCAAACTGTTAATGAAGATAAAGGATCATGCCCGTTTTGTCGTCAGACTTTTTGAAGCGAATATAGTGGATGCATTCGGGATCGTTGTTTTCTAGAGAAATGAGCTCGTCTGTATAACGCTGCAGCCCTTTATGTACGATCGGCAGTACCGTCTCTCCCCACTCTGGCTGTGCTCCACCTAAAGCTTTCGGCATGAACAGACCGTCCGTTACCAGCACCAATGCCTTGACGCCAACTCGATTCATGCGTCCATACTCGATAAAACCCCGACAGGCAGCATCGCCATTCAACACACCGTAGCCCCCTGGTCCATTCGCCTGATAGCGGTTATGGATCAGGATGTCCATACATCGTTCGTACAGCTCTGTTCGGGTACACAATCCCTTGTTAATTCCTTCTTCCCACTTCGCCAAGGCCACCTGTTCCAAATGGCTGACTTGCGTATGCGTCAGGGGTCTTACCATGTCATCATCATAAACGGCAAATATCATGCAATCTCCCAACTGCGCGTACTCGATTTGGGCATCTTTTACACGGACGACTGCACAGGCCGCTCCCCACAATGCTTCCTTTTTCTCAAGATCGATGCCGCTTTGCCTCATCTGCTCCCGGAGAGCTTCGTTTATCATCTCCATATAATCGTGCAAAACTGCATCCTCAGGGATTGCTTCCAGCTGCTTTTTTACAAGCTCAGCCGCGATAGCTCCGCCTGTCTGTCCTGCTGCGTTCTCATAAGGGATCAGCGACGTAATGCCATCGATGACCGCATACACATGCTTGACCTGCTGAATCACATAGGCGTCCTCATTGCTTTTGCCGCTTCCTTTCATGGAGATGCACTCAAGTTTCATGATGACCCCGCCTTTACCCATGGAGTGATTTGCTTGAAAATTGTATCATTTTTCCTTTCCTTCATCTATAGCTCTCCGTTCATATCCAGTTGTTGAACTGCTGTGGTAAGATAATGAAGGACTTTTTCCAAAAGAAAAGAGGGAACATGCATGAAACGTGAACGATCCGCGCAACTGCACGAGCAAGCACTCGACGTCATTCTAGGCGGAGTAAACAGCCCTTCCCGCTCTTTCAAGGCTGTAGGTGGGGGAGCACCCGTAACAATGGAACGTGCCCAGGGCGCGTATTTCTGGGACGTGGACGGCAATCGATATATTGACTATTTAGCAGCATATGGCCCCATCATTACTGGCCATGCACATCCACATGTGACCAACGCGATTTGCGAAGCGGCCACCAACGGAACCCTTTACGGTACACCTACTCCATGGGAAATTACCTTTGCAAACATGATCCGCGAAGCAATTCCTTCGATGGAGCGCATTCGCTTCAACAACTCCGGTACAGAAGCAGTCATGACCTGCATTCGTGTCGCACGTGCCTATACGGGGCGTGTCAAGATCATCAAATTCGCAGGCTGCTACCACGGCCACTCTGACTTGGTCCTCGTTGCTGCCGGCTCCGGGCCATCTACCTTGGGGATTCCGGACAGTGCAGGTATACCACAAAGTATTGCCAGCGAAGTCATTACGGTACCTTTTAATAATATCGAGGCTTTCGCTGAAGCTATGAGTAAATGGGGAAGCGAAACGGCTTGCGTCCTCGTTGAGCCGATTGTCGGCAACTTCGGTATCGTAGAACCTGAGCCTGGCTTCCTGGAAGAGGTTAACCGCATTACGCACGAAGCGGGCGCACTTGTCGTCTACGATGAAGTGATCACGGCCTTCCGCTTCTGCTATGGCGGAGCACAAAACCTCCTTGGAGTTGAGCCTGATCTGACTGCATTGGGTAAAATTATCGGTGGCGGTCTGCCAATCGGCGCTTATGGCGGTCGTCGGGAAATCATGGAGCAGGTCGCGCCACTCGGACCTGCGTATCAAGCAGGAACAATGGCTGGTAACCCTGCTTCCATCCGTGCGGGAATTGCCTGCCTGGAAGTATTGAAGCAGCCGGGCGTGTACGATGAATTCGAAAGACTGGGCGCCATGCTTTCGAACGGAATCATCGAAGCGGCAAACAAACACGGCGTAACCATCCAGCTCAATCGTGTAAAAGGGGCATTGGCTGTTTACTTTACGGACGAGCCTGTTCATGATTACGATGCAGCTCAGAAAGCGAATGGGGAAGTATTTGCTCGCTTCTTCCAGCTGATGCTGAATGAAGGTGTATGCCTGGCACCATCCAAATATGAAGCTTGGTTCGTGACGACAGCTCATACAGAAGAAGACATTCAATTCACCATCGCAGCTGTAGACCGCGCTTTTTCTCAGCTGTAAACCATTCCCACGTCCTTTCGCATCCATCCGTGGAAATAATAAGCCTGTTCGCGATTATGTTTTCGAGGAGGATATTTCGGTGTCCAAAGGTGAAAAATCATATCCACAGGCTCCTGAAAAGACGTTGGATTCTAAAATGAGCAGTAAAATGCTCGAAGTGAAGGGCTTTCAAACCCCGCGAAAAACCGAGCATCATAAAACCCAAAATCACGACAGATAAGTATCAAAACAGACACATTCCCAATCATAACTGACGAGGAATGTGTCTGTTTTTTTGGCATGCAGCTACATTGTCAATAATGGTCAGAGAATGTACAATAAATTAGTGAAACTGCCATAGGACTTATTCGTATACATGAATATGGGACAGAATGTAGTAGTAAGGTTACATGTATGGCTTAGCAACATTCGTTTTCATAGATTACAACAAGGAGTGAGTGTGGAATGTTTTTCCATCCTATGGATTTCCTGATTCTGATTGCATTCGGACTGTCGCTCTGGGCACAGTTCCGTGTGAAAGGAACTTTTAACAAATTCTCCGAAGTTCCTACCTCCTCCGGTCTAACCGGTGCAGAGGCCGCCCGCCGCATGCTCGATGCGAACGGCTTGACGAACGTTCCTGTTCAACACATCCCAGGTACATTGACCGACCACTACGACCCGACTGACCGAGTCGTACGCCTGTCTGATCCTGTATACTTCGGCAACTCGATTGCCTCTCTGTCCGTTGCTTGTCACGAGGTCGGCCATGCGATTCAGCACAAGGTCTCGTACCCGATGCTGGTAGCTCGCCATCGCATTTTCCCAGTAGTCAACCTGGTGTCCGGTGTGGCGCCATTGCTGCTATTGGCTGGTTTCTTCTTTAAAATGGCTGGCCTCTTGCTGATCGGGATTATCTTCTTCTCCGGAGCAGTTGCCTTCCAGCTCGTCACACTGCCTGTCGAGTTTAACGCAAGTAGCCGTGCAAAAGAACTGATGATCAGAATGGGCTTCATCCGCAATGAAGAAGAACGCGGCGCAAGCAAAGTACTGGGGGCAGCCGCTCTGACGTACGTAGCTGCCGCTCTGATCTCTGTTCTGGAGTTGGCGAAGTACATCATGATTTTCCGAAGCTCTGACGACTAATCTTTTAATTGAAACAGCAAAGGTACAGCTCTCTCACATGGGAGGCTGTACCTTTTTTCATGAGCCTACGTTACAATAAGACCGGGGGGTTTTGCACATGCGAATTGGAATCATTGGACTAGGCAGTATGGGTCAAATGCTGGTGAAATCACTCTGTAAAAGCGGTGTGATCCAGCCCGAGCATATCACCGTCTTCAATCGGACAAGAGAAAAGGCTGAAAATCTGCAAGCATCACATGGCATTCTCATAGCCGAAAGTGCGCAAGAGGTGTGCGAGTGGGCAAAGCTGATCTTCCTCTGCACAAAGCCACTGGATATCCTGCCTGTACTGCGTGAATTGTCTATCCCTGAAAATGTACATATCGTTTCTGTAGCAGCAGGTGTTAGCATCAATGATTTGGAAACCGTCCATGCAGGTGCTGTGAGCAAGGTCATTCCTACCGTCACTTCGCAAGAGCTGCATGGTGTATCTCTATTTACATGCAGCACTCGAACTAGTACAGAGGATCGCAATGAGCTTCTCACCCTCCTGTCTTCCATTAGTCAATCACAGGAAGTATCCGAGGTCGAGATCGAAACAGCGACGATCCTCACCAGCAGCGCCCCAGGACTGATCGCAGGGATTCTTGATTCGTTCGCGCAGGCTGCCGTTCGCAAAACACCAGAGCTTGACTTGGATACTGCGAGAAGCATGCTGGTGGAAACGATGCTAGGAACCGCTCTTTTGCTCAAAAACGAACAGCTAGGCTTTGACCAGCTGATCGAACGTGTTGCTACCAAAGGTGGCATTACAGAGGAAGGCTTGCGTGTTCTGGACAAGACGCTTCCTTCTGGGTTTGACGAGTTGTTTGCGATGACAGAATCCAAGCACGCTGCTTTGAAGATACTTGTCCAACAACAAATAAAAGCATAAATCGCGGATAGGAGAACAAGACGATGATCATCGGTTGGATTGGTTTGGGAAACATGGGCATACCAATGGCTAGCAATCTGCTGGCAGCAGGCTACGACGTACGTGTCTGGAACCGTACACCGGGAAAAGCTGCACCTTTGGTGGCATTGGGTGCGAAAGAGACTGCGACTTTGTCCGAGCTGGTAGCACAAAGCGATGTACTGTTCACCATGGTAAGCGACGATGAGGCCGTAAAAGCAATCTATACAGGATCAGATGGACTCTTGAGTCTTCCTGTGCAAGGAAAGCTGGCAGTGGACATGAGCACTATTTCACCGGATACTTCCCGTTTTCTTGCCGAGCAGACCAAACAAGCTGGGCTACGCTTTCTCGATGCACCTGTATCTGGCAGTGTAGGACCTGCAAAAGAAGGGAAGCTCGTCATCATGGTAGGCGGCGAGCGCGCAGATTATGAGATAGCTAAACCGATGCTGGACAAGCTAGGCAAAGCAGCCTTTTATTTGGGACCAAACGGTGCTGGCACGTCTGCCAAGCTGGCGATTAATCTGTTGCTTGGCATTACCGTACAAGGTGTCTCTGAGACACTTCTGTTCGCTCGCTCTCTGGGTATTGGCACAGAGCAGATGCTGGACATCATTTCCGAGAGCGCCGTGGGAACCCCGTTAGTCCGCGGAAAGGCTGCCTCCATCCTCGCTGACGACTATCCGGCTGCCTTTGCCCTGAAGCATATGGCCAAAGACCTTCGGCTGGCGCATGAAGCAGGCGTTTCTACCCCATTGGCGGAATCCGTCAATGCCACCTATCGTCATGCACTGGAATCAGGGCTGGGTGAGCTCGATTTGATGGCGATCCTGCGTCATCTCGGTGGAAAATAGTTTTCGTGGTTAGACTGACCCTACATAAAATAACAGCGGCTACCTAAGACCTGAAAATAACGTCTTAGACTGGCCGCTGTTTTTTGCATTCCACGCAGAGCATACACCTACATTTGACATATATTGCATACAAAAGGAGGAGTATGCTATGCATCATCCAAATTTTCAATATGTACAATACAGTCATCGACTCCCTTCATACGCTGGTAAGACCTTTCGCTATGATTATGATGATGGCAATGTATTTATCATTCATTTCTTTGACGCTACTCATCGACATGATGAAGGGATTGCCGGACCGCATAAAGGCTTCAATGGTTACTATACATTCAATTACGTAGAAATAGCTCCTTGCGTTTACTTTATGTATTGGCTGGAAGAAGTCTACACAGTCAGCCAAGTTGCTGATTTTAATCGAATGCTGGTCTATACCCATTATACCTATGATGCACATGGTGTTCGAAGAAGTCTGTTCCATTCTGGTACCATAACCGAACTTTGATAGCTTCACCTCATAATTCGTGAAAGATGACAAAGCGAAAGACCGGAATTGCTTCCGATCTTTTGTCGTACGATATGCTATTGTTTGGCCTTCAGCCACGCATTTAAAATCTTTGCTTCCTCTACTGCCCGTTGATCTGACAATACATCACCGGGTTTGTTACCTTCCCCGATGATATAGCCCGCAAATGGCATTCCGACAAAAGAAAAAACATATTGAAACTGCTGAATAAGTGGCAACCCCTTCAATCTGGGCTGGTCTCCGCCAGTCGTAATGACATATGCTTGCTTTTGCCCGAGAGATTCTTTGAAGAAATAACGCTTGTCTCGCAAGCTCTGCGACCAGCGATCCACATAGTTTTTCATATGCCCCGACATGCCGTACCAATAGATCGGCGTAGCGAAAATGAGAAAATCATGGGCGAGCACCGCTTCCGTCACTTCATCGTAATCATCCGCGACTGAATCGAAGCCTCCTTCGTCATGCCTCTGGTCGTGAATCGGGCGAATGTTTTTCTCTCGCAGACGGATACTGGTGTACTGCACGCCTTCCAATGCTACATTTGTCAATTGCTCCGTATTCCCTGCGTCTCTTGAACTACCATGTAATACGAGAATGTTCATGTGCTCACCCATCCTTACTCCTAATGTTCACTCCTCTTTATTGTAGGGAGAAAATCTAGCTTACTCAAACCTTAAACAACAAATGTCCCTTATTTTACGCTGATGAGCGGCACCGTTACCCACAGCACAGCAATCTTCAAAAAAGGCTGCCTTCCCAGTAGAAAAATCTACGGATAAGACAGCCTGTTTCATGTTTAATTTACGGAAACCCCACTTGTATGATCCTTCTGCTTTTTTTGCAAGCGCAACGCCAAAAGAAAAGCGATGAGTAACAATCCAGCAGATACATAATAAACAGCCCGGACTCCCTGCCATTCAGCGATAGCACCCATCACTAGGGCAGAAGTGCCAAAAACGAGTAAATCAATCGTCCCCTTTGCTGACAGGACATAGGGTAGTACTGATTCCTCCGTCTCTTGCTGCAAAAGTGTCTGCTTGCTTACATGCACCATTTCCAAAAACGGTCCCAACGCAAACGAAAACAACAGTGCCACCAGAGCGTTCGTACTACTGCCAAAACAAAAGGTAAAAAATCCGACGCTAATCGTACCACAAATGATCCAACGAAATAAATGACGCCGTATCCGGTCCGCATACATCAATAGCAGCGTCCCACCCGCAATGGCTCCGAGCATGTAACCGGCATTAATATAGCCCCACCATTCTTCCCCTTGTCCAAGCACATCGAGGACAAATGGCAGCATAATCGCGGCGATCCACACACCCCCGGACAAGCCGATCACGACATCCATCGCGACCAGCAGTCGCAGGACAGGTACATCGCGAATGACTTTCCATCCAGTGAGCCAGTTGGTTGTCGCCCCAGCTGCCTGTTCTTCTCGCAGCTTTTCGCTTGCCGGTGCTATGCCTGTCATCGCGATCGTTGCCACTACATAGGCACCAACCGTTCCCCACAGAACAACACCCGCTCCCAGCCAGGAAACGAGTAATCCTCCTGCGGCCCAGCCAGCAAAATGAACCGTTTGATCTGAGGTGGCAAGCAAACCATTCGCTCGCATCAGATCTTCTCGTCCTACCAACTGCGGCACCATGGCGTTTCGTGCAGGGTCTGCCCATCCATCCATAAAGGCGATGGTTGACCCCAATCCGAACAACAGCCAGATCCACTCTCCCTGCTCTCCCACACCGCTACTGACAGCTAATGAGGCTACAGCCAAAAGTATCGTCTTCAAGCCTTGCGACAGCACGAGCATGCCCGTCAACGACAAACGCTGAAACACTAGCGGAGCCAACAAGCTGCTCACAGACTGCGAAGTTACGATGACAACCGGTATGAACGCCGTGTACATGACAGAGCCTGTTGCAGCATACATGACCGAAATAAACGCGACAATATAAAATACATCCCCAAGGTTGGCCAATGTCTGACCCGCCCAGAGGCAAATAAAGCGTCGATGCCACATAAAGCACACCCTCCTGTCGGTTCAGGACCAGCCTATACGTCCTGATGGAATATGAATTTATTCACACCGACTTGCCATCACAATGGAGGTGCACCTCTTTTCGCGAAAATTACCTTTTATTCTATTCCAGAATCAGGATGCTGTACAGATTTGTTTCGGAAAAAGCTGTAGTACACCCAGCCTGCGTTAATAAACAGGAAAGCACTCGTCATGTAAAAAACTCCGCTAATGCTCACATAACCTGCCAAAAAGCCGCCAATCATCGGTCCAAGCATGCTGCCGATACTGACGAAGCTATTGTTATATCCGTAGACGCGACTCACCATATGTACAGGTGTTGCTCGCCGCAGCAAAGCATTGACGGATGGGAGTAATCCTCCCAGCGACAAGCCTAACAAAAATCGGAGCGCAACCAATTGCCATACCGTATGTACGAGACCTTGTGGAATGAAGATGATTGCGGCAGCCAAAAGTGAGAACAAGAGCACCTTTTGCGAGCCAAACCGATCTCCTAAACGCCCTAGCTGTGGGGAGGCAAAGACATTTGCTACCCCCATGCATGCCTGGACAATTCCGGCCCACAACGCTACCTTTGCCCCTTCTGAACCGAGCAACTGCGAGATGTAAATCGGCAGCACAGGGATAATGCTAAACAACGCAAACTGGATCATTACGGTTACAAAAAAGAGCGCCGGGAGTTCTTTGGAAGAAAAGATCATCTGAAAATCTTCACGTAGACTCGACTGTTCCTTTTTTTCAGGTGGAACAAAATTCTCTTTCACCGTAAACGTAATGACCAAGGTCGCCAGTAATAATACGCAACCAGTAATTACAAAAATCATCCGAAAGCCGATCTTCTCTGCAAGAACACCGCCAAACAGCGGTCCCATAATAGTTCCGGCCGTAATAAAAGACTGAAGCAACCCTGTTGCATAGCCAATTCGTTCTTTCGGTACAGAGGATGCTACTAATGCGGTACTGGCAGGGATGATTCCACCTACGAGTCCATTAAGCAAACGAAGAGCCAAAAGCTGCCACAGACTTCCCGCAAAACCGGTCATTGCCATGGTAATAGACATGAAAAATCCCGAACGCAAAATCATAATCTTGCGCCCGTGCTTATCGGCCAAATTTCCCCAAATAGGCGAGACGAGGCCCGCCGTCAAAAAGTTGGCCCCAAAAATAATCCCCGCCCAAGCCGTGACTTGATGAGGATCTTCAATTCCGAAATCCTGCTGAATGTAAAGCGGTAAAAAAGGCATGATCATGCTCATCGCCACCATGACGAAAAACAACGATCCACAGAGCACATATAAATTACGGCGCCATATCTCCATCGGATTTCCTCCAATCCCATCTGCTTATCCCAGTTGCAGGTCGGATGCACTTCCTAAATCTTGCACACTCCACAGACCATAGTATACTCCCTTTCTCTCCAGCAATTGCTCGTGGGTACCTTCCTCAACGATTTGTCCCTCTTTCATGACAATGATTTTGTCCGCATGCGTAATCGTCGAAAGTCGATGGGCCACGATGAGCGTGGTTCTTCCTTTTGCCAATCTGGACAAAGACTCCTGAATTGTATGCTCTGATTCCAAATCGAGTGCAGAAGTCGCCTCATCCAGAATCAGAATACCCGGGTCACGCAGGAAAACTCGCGCAATCGCAATTCGCTGCTTTTGCCCGCCAGAGAGCTTTACGCCTCGCTCGCCCAGCTCCGTATGGTAGCCATTCGGTAATTCGCTAATAAAGTCATGGGCATTGGCCGCCTTCGCAGCTTCTTGCACAGCATTGTCATCTGCATCAGGATTGCCCATTAAAATATTCACTTTTGCTGATTCACTAAACAAAATATTATCTTGCTGCACCATCCCGATGTGGTGACGCAAATTTTGCTGTTTCACATCGCGGATATCGAGGCCATCAATCGTAATTTTCCCTTCTGTCACGTCCCAAAAACGCGGTAGCAAGCTAATCAACGAAGATTTTCCGCCGCCTGACATCCCGACAATTGCAACTGTTTCACCAGAAGAGATGTTCAAATTCACGTTGTTCAAGACAAGAGGGCCTTCCTCCCGATAGCGGAAGGACACGTTCTCAAAGCGAATTTCGCCGCGAATGCGTTTGGTTGCAGGGTCTACAGACAACTCCCCTGCGTTTGGCTTGTCTACGATATCGTACGATTCATCGATAAACTCGAACATCCGGTCCATCGAAGCAATTGCCTGAGTCAGTACCGTACTGGAATTGACCAGACGTCGCAGTGGCGTGTACAAGCGCTCCAAATAAGCATAAAACGCAACGAGTGTCCCTACGCTCATGCTCCCGCCGATGACTTGGTAGCCAGCATAGGCAATGACCAGAAGCGGTGCGATATCCGTCACCGTATTGACCACAGCGAAGGTTCGGGCATTCCACCGCGTATGCGCCAGTGCCTTATCCAGAAACTGATTGTTCTCCTTGGCAAATTCCTTGCTCTCCTGCTTTTCCAATGCAAAGCTGCGGATGAGCGACATGCCGTTTACACGTTCGTACAAATACCCTTGCAGATGCGCCAGTGCAGCTGAACGATCCTTAGTCAATTGACGCAAGCGCTTGTAGAAAAACTTAACTGAGATACTGTACAAAGGGAAAACGATAATGGCGACAACCGTCAGCTCCACGTCCATATAGAGCATGATCCCCATCGTCAATGTAATCGTAATCAGGTCCAGCCAAAGATTCATCAATCCCGATTCCACGAAGCTTTTGGTTGATTCCACGTCGTTAATGACCCGAGAGATGACCTCACCCGTTTTTGTATTGTTGTAGTAGCGCATCGACAGTCGTTGTAAATGAGAAAACAATTGATTGCGAATATCGAACAAGATACGACTGGATACCCACTGTGCATAGTATTGCCGGATGTACTCAACAGGGGCGCGAACGACGGTAAATAACAAAAAGGCCCCGAGCATCAGCCAAAATAACTGTTTCAGCTTCTCCTCTTGAGGAAGCGGACTTGGCAGCAGGTCATCAATGACGTATTTGATAAGAAGCGGCAGAGCAAGTGGGATCGCGAACTTAATAATACCAATAAATATAGTGCCCAATATTTGTTTCCAATAGGGCAGGACATAAGCCAAATAGCGGCGTATGCTCAAGCATCATACCTCCTTTGCAAACAAGGAAATCCCTCCCCCGGTCATTCGGGAAAGGGATTATTCCTCATCATCTCGTACTAAAAGATAACGCTCGTACCAGCGTTGGACGAAGCCGTTTTGAAAAGGGCCGCGTCGTGCGCTTACCCAATCCAGCACCTCTCGCAATGCTGTCTGCACTCTTTCCACAACAAATGGAGGATAGTTCATCTGTTTGCTATGTAAAAGAAACTCCTCTTCGTCGAGAATCGAGTACGTCATATCGGGAAACACTTTTACGTCGAGATCATAGTCTATGTAGCTTAGCAATTGTCCCTTCATGCTGAAGGGCGAACCAATGTTGCAATAATAGTAAATACCGTCATCACGAATCATGGCAATGGTATTGAACCACTGGCCTCTACCAAATGTACAAATGGCCGGTTCGCGCGTACGCCATTCCCGCCCGTCTGCTTCTGTCACCTTGACCCGATCATTTCCCCCAATCACCACCGCATCACTGGTATGAATCAACGTAGATTTGTCCCATATGCGGTGCAACGAATGGTCATGTTTATAACTTTCTATGCGGATATTGGAGCCCGGAGTTGGTGACATGACTCTCCCCTTTCTTCTCTTCTCTATTTGAATGGGGACAAGCCTCCTTTAAGAAGAGAGCTTTTTGGAAAGTGTAACATATTTTTGTACTTCATAGCCAAGTGAAAGGTAAAACGGAAGGACTTCCGGATTTGATTGATTAACCATGATCAAGACGTTATTGACACCTCGTTGCTTGAAACGCTTTTCAATTGCTTCAACGAGTTCGCGACCAATACCTGAGCCTTGCATCTCTGGAAGTACAGCCAATCGGTAGAAATAGGCACGTGCTCCGTCGATCGTGCCAACCACGACCCCTACCACTCTGCCTTCAATTTCCGCAACCATTACCAGATCGCTGTCCCAAGCCAAATGCTGGGCCAAATCGTTCAATGACTCTTTGTCCGATTGGTCCAACCCCGTCTCCTGCCAAATACGTGTGATAGCCGAATAGTCACCGAGTCGAAACGGACGAATCAGCATGTGTTGCCTCCTTCGTAACCTTCTTCCTCTATTGTACAACACCTGGACAACTTTGTCTTGTGTCGCAACACCACAAAGTCTCCAACTCCATACTCCATCTACAATAAATCATTATGTCAAAAGAGAAATACCGCCGTCTACAATCAATGTCTGTCCGCGAACCATCCACGCTTTGTCGGAGAGCAAGAACATTACAGCATTAGCCAAATCTTCCGGCTCCACAATGCGTCCTGCTGGCGTACGCTCTGCTGAGCTACCGAGCAATTCTTCACGATTCGGGAAATGTTTGAGTGCATCCGTATCCACCGCTCCGCCAGACACAGCGTTTACTACAATATTATGTGGCGCGAGCTCGACTGCCAAATAACGAGTAATCGCTTCTACAGCTGCCTTCGATACGCCGACCGCTGTATAGTTGTCGAGTACGCGAATGGACCCAAGGCTGGACAAGCTCACGATTTTTCCGCCGTTGCCACCCTTGATCATTAGTTTTGCCGCTTCTTGCGCACAGAACAACAGCGCCTTGCTGTTAATTTCCATGGTCCAGTCCCAATGGCTTTCTTCCAGCTCCATCAGCGGACGCAGTACACCCGATGCCGCATTGTTCACAAAGACATCCAAGCGACCGAATTCCTGGTCAATTTCTGCGAACAATTCTTTGATTTTTGCTACATCCCCTACATTGGCTTTGATCAGATGGACACGAGCGCCCTTTGCTTCCAGCTCTGCTGCTGCTTCTCTTGCCGCAGTGCGGTTACGCAAATAGTTCAGCACCAGGTCATAACCCTGTTCCGCCAATTGAAGAGCAATCGCTTTTCCGATCCCTCGGGTCCCGCCAGTAACCAGTGCTACTTTTTTCGTTGTATTCATAAAAAGATTACCTCCCAACCTGACCAACTATTAATAGCAGGTACTAATATGTAAAAATCACCTTTTCATTATACAACTCCACCTGCGCTTTTTCTACCTACGGAAAAAATCCCGGCATGACTTGATCCTCTCAACTATAGCCATACTAAGCTCGCGGTATCAGGCAACCACTACCACATAAGGAGGAATGGCAGGGTGTACATAGGTCGGGAACTATCCGAATTAACCATGGTGCCATTAGCTGATTGGGAAATGAATGAGCTGCTTTATTACCATCACAATTTTTCACAATTGGCAGCTTACCTCAGTGCAGAAGGAGCCTCTCTTCACGTCAAAGTCATCCATGAGCTTGAATCCCGAGGACCTGTGAATGGAGACAGCGGGGGATGGGATCATTCCTCGTCACCTATTTACGATTAAGAAAAAAGCCCGGCTGCTCGTGTATGTGTATGTAGACACGGCACCGGGCTTATTTTTAGATACGGAATTGACCGATCTGGTTTTGCAATTCCTCCGCGAGGTGTTCGAGAGAAACGGCTGAGGAAGCGATCTCTTCCATAGAGGCTAGCTGCTCCTGGGCAGCTGCGGATACACTTTGTGTTCCATCAGACGCTTGCAGTGTCACTTCGGAAATTTGACCAATGATCTCAACCACTTGCTGTGCCCTTGTGGAGAAATCACGTGTCGCTTCAGATACCTGACCGATTTTCTCTGCCACTTCATTGACGGCTGCTTGAATTTGTTCGAAGGACTGACCAGCTTCGTTCACTTTATCAATGCCTTCCGTGACCTCACGCTTACTCTGATCCATGACAAGCACAGCATGGTTTGTCTCCGCTTGAATCGCGGTGATCAGCTGATTGATTTGTTGTGCCGAGCTTGCGGATTGCTCTGCCAGCTTGCGTACCTCATCAGCCACCACAGCAAAGCCTCGTCCATACTCCCCTGCTCTAGCCGCTTCGATTGCCGCATTTAGTGCGAGCAGATTGGTTTGGTTTGCGATGGCAGTGATCACATCCACGATGTTTCCGATTTCCTGAGAACGCGTTCCCAAATTATCCACGACTTTCGCCAGACCGTGAATCGATTCGCTGGATGCATTCATTTGCAGCACAGCCGATTGAATGGCTTTGTTTCCGGTCACTGCCAAGTCTGACGATTCCCGAGCTGCGATGAATACGTTTTGTGTATGCTCTGCGATTTGACCGATTCTTGCCGACATTTGTTCGACAGCTGCGTTACCCTCCTGCGTATGGGAGACTTGCTGCTCGGTTCCTTCCGCCATTTCTTGCATGGTCTCTGCGATCTGTTCTGTCGCTTTGCTTGTCTGGTCCGCACTTGCAGAGAGCTGCTCTGCCGAAGAAGCCAGCTGTTGAACGGAATCATTCACAGAATGGAGCAAGGAACGAAGAGATCCCGCCATATGATTGAAGGCTTTTCCCAACGTACCTAACTCATCGTCACTTCGTATATCTACTTGTTGTGTTACATCGCCTTGGCTCATTTTTTCCGCTGCTTCTGTCAACATGCGCAAAGGACCGAGTAAGGAGCGCAATATCAGGTAAATGACTCCGCCAGCTAGCACCAGCGCAGCTATTATAATCACGAGCATCGTGTAAAAAATCGGATTTGCTGCTTCTGCTGCTTCGCTTTCATACATCACGCCAACCAGCTTCCACCCCGTATTTTCATTCGTAGTAAACACGGCTTGGACGGGATTTCCTTCTTGCTGAAATTGTAATCGACCTGACTGTTCTGCATATACAGTATCCGCCCAAGACTCTGCAACCTCCACGCCAGACTCTCCATTTGGATTGACTAGCATTTTTCGGTTTTTATCCAAAATCGCCATATATCCTTGGGTCCCGATTTTCGCTTGCTTGACCGTCGCGTCCAGCGCTGTCAGTTGAATATCAATTCCCAGAACACCGGATTTATCTGGCAAGGCCATCGCCATTCCCAACACGATTTTTCCGGTTATGGCATCAACGTATGGGTCCACAATGATGCTCTTACCTGGTTGCTTCATAGCTGCTATGTACCAATCCCTCTTACGCGGGTCGAACCCCTCTGGAAGCTTCGAACCAGTCGCGGTCAACATGCCACCATTCTCGTCTCCAATATACGCCTCACTCACTTCTGGGTTCATCGCGAGAAAACGCTTCAATTTCTTTTTCGTTTCCATTTTGGTCTCTTCTAAGATGTCATCGCGTACAATATCAGAAGCAATCCATTCCACATTCCTCGATTGCTCCAGCAGTGTGTGATTCAAAAGCGCATCTATCAACCGAACGTTTTCAGAGGCAGTTGTCAGCAATTCATTTGACAGCTCTGCCTTGGCACTTTGATAAGAGAGCAACCCGAGCAAAAGCATGGGGATCACTAATATTGTGGAAAATGTAGCGATAAGCTTGGATTTTACAGTGAGTCTGGGTGTTTTCATTCGCTAGCAACACCTTTCTGCGTGTCATGATTGTCCTATATGGTTACCCGTTATATGTCTCATTGTAAACTTTCCATTGCCCACCAGACTACACATTTGTTTATTTTTTATTATCTTTTATTATATTCAGAATATACTTTCTTCTAGAAATAGGTAAAAAATCGCTTTACAACAAGAAAAAAATGCCATATTCTAAGAGTACGTTCCACTCACACTACTACTTCGGAAAGAAAGGAGGCAGCACCATGATGATGATAGCAATGAATCTAAAACCAGCTCTTATGGATCGTCTTGTGGATGTTACAACTGAATATAGCAGCGCCTCCTGGGTCGACGAATTCCAGTAGTATTCGTACTCTTCAACATTTCCTTTTCGTCTATTACCGACCACAGGCGTTGTTGCTTGTGGTCTTTCTATGCCCTTCAAAACGGCATGTCCGTTTTTGTTGCCAGAAGACCGCAGGCTTTCGCCCGTGGTCTTTTTCTTTCTCATGAATTAACATTTTCCACCTTGAAAGGGGGTGACTGGTAATGGTACTGAACTTTTTGCTTTTCACTGTCAAGATTGAACGCAATAAGGAACAAGCAGAGAAGCTTTTCGCAGAAGCTGCACGCTGTCGCTATCTCGAAGAACGCGCCGAAGAACACGCTTTTGAAGCTGCACAATTTGTGAGCCGCATTTAATGGACACCACTACTTGACCATAGGAGGGATTTTGGTATGAAAAACAAACAACGGCGTCAGATGATGAGGTTTACAGGAGTCAAAGCGATAGACGGTAGCTGACTGCACCAAACTAACGGGATGGGAGGGATACACTCATGTACATTCCAATGATTTTCTTCACAATCATTATTGAGAAACGGAAATTGACACCGAAGCAACTTGAAGCAAAATACATGCAACAGCAAGCGCTGAAACGCATCGAAGAACAAAAGCATCAGATCGTGACACAATTTCCAGAGTTTTTGATTCGATAAAAAGTAACAGTTTCACAAAGATCATGTCTGCGGGGGCATGATCTTTTTAAGTGGGGAGTGAAATCATGGAGTATCAAATCGTCTTTTTAGACATTGATGGAACACTCATCAACGAAGAGAAAATCATACCACCGGATACACTCGAAGCCATTCAAGAGCTGCAAAGAAATAAGATCGAGGTCGTCTTGGCAACAGGCAGAGCTCATTATTATTTTGACGAGCTTGCCAAGCAGTGCGGCATCGACTCGTATGTCAGTTGCAATGGCGCATATGTCGTCTATCAAGGCACAACCATTTATGATCGCCCCATCCCGACCAAAACACTCGATCAATTGCAACGGATCGCGGCCCAGCACGACCATCCCATCCTGTTTCAAGGCAGTACGGCGGGCTTTTCTACCCATAAGCAGCATCCGTATTTGGATTGGACCTTTCAGCAACTGAAGCTTGATTCCCCTGATTACAATGCGGATTTCGCCCATTCTGAAAACATTTATCAAGCACTGTTGTTTACACCAGATGCGCATGAGCAGCAGTACAGAGAAGAGATTCCCGCTCTCTCGTTTATACGCTGGCATGAGTATTGTATGGATGTTTTTGCGAAAGGCGGTTCAAAAGCGCTTGGCATTGAAGCCCTTCTCTCCCATATCGGACTTATGCCAAGCAAGGCAGTTGCTTTTGGAGACGGTCTGAATGACAAAGAGATGCTCTCTTATGTCGGGATGGGAATCGCCATGGGTAATGCGCATGAAGCTTTGTTACCGCATGCCAATTACGTCACGCGCCACGTAGATGATGGTGGGATATCTCACGGCTTGCGTCACATCGGTCTGATGAAATAAATAAAAGCCGCCGAGAAATGCTCGACAGCTTTGCCTACCTGTTATTTTTGTCCCAACAGCTCGCGAATTTTTTGATGCGCCATCGGAATGGTGTAAGCATCTAATTCCTCCCAAGCTGCGTATCTTGCATGAGCGGGGAGCTCTTCCCCTTCGATCCAGTCACAGGACCATACTTGCATGTTCCACTGCAAATGGGAGAAGACGTGCTGAACCGTACCTAACAGCTGCATGACTTCTACATCGATTCCGAATCGTTCACGCAAACCAACTGCGAGTGCCTCCTGCTTGGCAGCATCACTTTCCTGTTCGGTTTCAACAGTAGGAAATTCCCACATGCCGGCGAGTAGCCCCTGATCGGGACGCTTGTTCATCAATACTTTGCCGTCGCGAATGATAATACCTACTTGCAGATCAACAGGACGTGGAGGTTTGGCTTTGCCTTTGACTGGCAGCTCTTCTGCCACTCCTTCTTGCCGCGCCATACAGTAGTCAAAAACCGGACAGGTCAAGCATTGCGGAGTGCGTGGAACACAGACCATCGCTCCCAGCTCCATTAGAGCCTGATTGAAATCTCCCGCTCTTCCCTCTGGAATGACTTGGCGTACGAGATGTTCGATTTTGATTCTTGTGGCAGGCTTGGCAATGTCATCAGTTAAATACAGCAGGCGTGAAAAAACACGCATAACATTTCCATCCACAGCCGGCTCCGCCTTTTCATAGGCAATGCTAAGAATGGCACCTGCTGTATACGGCCCGACACCTTTTAGTGTAGCAATCTCTTCTGGTGTATCCGGCACAACGCCTCCATAGCGAACCGTTACCTCGCGGGCTGCAGCTTGAAGATTGCGTGCGCGGGAGTAATAACCGAGTCCTTCCCACGCTTTTAAGACATCTTCCTCGGGTGCTTTCGCTAACTCACTCACCGTCGGAAATTTCTCCATGAAATTCGCATAATAAGGTTTAACGGTCTCTACGCGTGTTTGCTGAAGCATAATCTCCGATACCCAGATGCGATATGGGTCTTTGTTGATCCGCCAAGGCAAATCCCGCTTTTGTGAGTCGTACCAGGCCAGCAAATCCTGAGCAAAGCCAAACACATGAAATTGTTCAGGAAGTGTATATTTCAAGCTTTCTTTTTTTCTTGCCATTTCCGTTTACTCTACTCCTTTTCAACCCAGTTTAAGCGGGACGAAACGCCCACACATGCAGTTTTGCAGCTCCGCCGGAAATACAGTCGCAAAAGTCTTGATCTGCCAATCGACTTGCCTTGATTTCTTCGTATATATGAACAGTCTCGACCTCAAATGTTTCGACAAACAGACCGGGCTGATCCAGGCCCTCCATTAAGCGATACTGATGTGCACCCATCGCTTCCATTCGCTCAGCCATCGAGGTGAGCAACCGCAGAGCGTGACTTCGTTTTTCAGTATCCAGCTTGTATTCAATGAAAACCGTTAGCATGCGACGTGTTCCTCCTTTGCCGATTCAACGCTTTCATCATACCCTTCCCACTCCGTACGAACAAGCATACAAATATTTTCAGAACGGGCGGGAATTAACCTTAGGCAAACGCTATAATAAACAATAACAGTGGAAGGAAGGGAGGAAGACAACGATTCCATGGATACAGCCACACATTTTGCCATGGGCTTTGGATTGGCCGGGCTCGCCTATCTTGATCCTGTCGTAGCTTCTACTCCGTCACTTGCAATGGCCGTCATGATTGGTACGGTCATTGGCTCGCAGGCACCTGATTTAGATGGCTTAGTCCGCCTTCGTGGTACCGCTGCCTACATTCGCAACCACCGAGGCGTTTCTCACTCGGTTCCCGCTTTATTTCTCTGGACTGGAGCCATTTTCGTTCTCATCCAGGCCATGATGCCACAGCCCAATTGGCTGCATTTGCTCGGCTGGATATTCCTGGCCGTCTGTTTACACGTATTCGTTGACTTGTTTAATTCCTATGGCACAAAGGGCCTGTACCCGTTTCGCGACAAATGGGTGGCGCTCAACGCCATTTTCATTTTCGATCCGTTCATTTTCGCTGCTCATCTCGTCGGCTTTATGCTATGGGCGGCAGGCGCGCATCCTGGACACGTCTTTTTATGGATATACGTGATCATTGCCGGGTACTACTACTGGCGTTGTCAGGTGCAAAGACGTACGACGGAGCTGGTTCGCCAACGAATCGGCAAAGCTGGTACCTTCACCATCATCCCTACTCTTTCCTGGACGTATTGGACCTTCGTCGCGAAGACAGAGCAGCATTGGTATGTAGGTGAAGTCATTTCGGGGGACGTTGTCGTCTTGGACACCTTCTCCATCAAACCGGAAAATGAGCGGATTGCGGCAGCCAAGAAAAATTACAAAGTCCAGTCCTTCCTCGCTTTTACTCATCATGTGCATGTAGAAACAAAGGAGCGTTCCTTTGGCTATGAGGTCAAATGGATTGATCTGCGCTACCGCTCGCGTTTTCAAGGGAAAAGTCACTACATGTTCGTCGCCGTGGTCTACCTTGATTTTGATCTGACCATCCGCGATTCCTTCGTCGGCTGGATCCACCGCGGAGAAGAACAGCTCACTAAAAAATTGGATTCCAAACGCTCGTAATAAGACGAGACTCCCGCCCCTGCTAGAAGAGGGCGGTTATTTTTTGGTCATCTGACCCGTTCATTTTTACCAAAATTGCACCTGTTCTCCTAGTCAAATACCCATTACGATCAAAATAACAACGACAGACTGGGGGACTCGACATGATACCAATTCGTTATTCCAAGCGTACCATTACTGATCAGGAGCAAATTGACCAATTTTTGCAAGTGGCAAAGGTCGGCCATCTCGGCTTGTCCAATGAAATCGAACCGTACATCCTGCCTTTGAATTTTGCTTGGTGGAATGGCTGTATTTATTTTCACGGTGCGGATTCTGGCAGAAAAATCGAAATGATCAATGGCAACAACCGCGTATGTTTCAGTGTGTGCGAGGAGTACGGCACAATCGCCTCACCTGTGCCTGCCCATATCGATACGGCTTACATGAGTGTGTTTATCGCCGGAACAATTGAGCGTGTTTCTGAAGCTGAGGAGATGCGCGATGCGATGCAATCCATGATCGATAAGTACGTACCCGGCTACTATTCAGATCCGTTGCCTTTGCAGCATGTCATCAAGTATCGTTCTTCGATGGGCAGTACAACCGCCATCTTCCGGATTACGCCTACCGCGCTGACCGCCAAAGGTAACCCACTTTCCGAAGAGAAACAGTTCTATCCCGGCAGAAAAGTCGAGATGGATGTATAGCAACGAAAAAAGACACGCTCCATTATAAGAGGCGTGTCTTTTGCTTGACTGATCTTTACTTATTAAACGGAGCACTCATTCCTGTCGAAATCGCGATTCGGTTCAAGCAGTTGATCGTATTGATCGCCATAATCAAGGCAACGTACTGGTTCTCGTCAAAATGCTCGCGAACCTGCTGATATAGCTCTTCAGAAACACCGTTAGCTGTAATGACTGTGACAGCTTCTGTCAGAGCAAGGACAGCGCGCTCTGCCTCTGTGTAAACCGCGGATTCTCTCCATACACTGAGCAAGTAAATGCGTTGCTCTGTCTCACCGAGCTTGCGTGCATCTTGTGTATGCAAATCCATGCAAAAAGCGCAGCCGTTGATTTGGGAAGCACGAATTTTGATCAGCTCAATTAGTTTTTTGTCCAAGCCGCTCCCATTCACGAAACCTTCTAGCTTGAGCATGGTTTGATACGCCTCGGGATTTGCTGCACGATGATTGAGTCTAGCTTGCATCATTCATCTGTCCTCTCCACTCGAATTTGCTTTCAACCTCAAAGACGAGTGAAGCGTCTTTCTTGTGACGAATCATTCATTTTCTTTTTGCAAATGGGCAAGCTTATCTGGATTGACCATCATGTACAAGCGTGCAATGCGATCTTCTTCATTTATAGTGATCTGGATGATCATTTTCAGCTGACCCTCGGAGTAGACAGCGATTCCATCCTGGCCATTGATCGAGCGAACTTGCATGGTAGCATGAGAAGCCCACCTTGGCCATACCCCCATCCAGAAGGCAGTAATCCGCTCGTCTGAGAAAATGGGATGAATAGCCGCACGGACTTTCCCGCCACCATCGCTGACAAACACGGCTTCTTTTGCCAAAAGGCCGATCAACGACTTCGCATCTGACTTGGAGATGGCCTGCATCAGCTGTTCTACCAAGCTCGAAGTCCGACTCGACTGAGGGACGATCGCCTGATAACCTGCTTCAGCCAGCTTTTTTTTCGCAAGGCTAAACTTTTTACGGCAATTTACTTCGGTCATTCCGAGCATCGCAGCAATTTCGCTGTATTCGTAGTCGAGTGCTGTTCGGAGCACAAAAACGGCCCGTAGCGTCGACGGTAGTTTCTCCAAGAGAACAAGTAAACCATACGAGACGGTTTCTTCGGCAATCACCGTTTGCAAGGGATCATTGGTTTCCGATGCATCCAGCATCGGTTCCGGCAGCCATTCCCCTACATACTGCACCCGCTTCCAACGGGCTGATTTTAATACGTCCAGACAGCGATTCGTCACAGCTTTGCACAGATAGCTTTTTACATGGTGGATGTCTTGGATGTCGGTACCTGCCAATGCAAGAAAAGTATCCTGAACAATGTCCTCCGCTTCCGTTACCGAGCCAGTCATCCGGTACGCAAGGGAAAACAGTAATGATTTATACTCCCGATAAACATCCTCCATGTGCACGATCATTATTTTGGATCACCAAACTGCCAAAGGGTGTGACTGAGACTTCCATAGCGGATGCTCATATGCAGGCGCTTCGCTGTACGTTCATCGTCGGCAGCACCCATGACGTACACGAGTGGGACAAAATGCTCTGTTCCATACGCGGGAACAGCTTTTTCGGCATGTGGAGCAAGCTCGCGATAGTTGGCTAGATCCTCGACATTCCAGTCAGTCAATGTTGTTTGCAGCCAGTCTTCGAATTGCTCCGCCCACTCAAAGGTATTACTACCAGACTCTCTCAGGTCCATATAGGAAAAATTATGGACAGTTCCGCCACTGCCGAGGATCAGAACGTCTTTTGCGCGGAGCGGACTGAGTGCTTTGCCGATCTGATATTGCTCCTTCACAGTCAGATTTGGATTAACTGATAAGGCAACAACAGGAATATCTGCATCTGGATAAATATGGCGCAAAACTACCCAGTGTCCATGGTCCAAGCCTCTTGTCGTGTTCAAAGCGACAGGAATGCCGGCTTCCTGAAGAAGTCGGATGGTTTCATCCGCTACTTCACGCTCTCCTTTTGCCGGGTACTCGATTTCGTATAACGCTTGCGGAAAACCGCCAAAATCGTGAATGGTCGGGAAGGTGTCCATGGTTCCCACCATTTGATCATAGGCTTCCCAGTGAGCGGAAAAAATGACAATAGCACGTGGCTTGCGCGGGAGCAGGCCAGGCAATTGGTTCAGTGCTTCTGTATAGGCATTGTTTTCTATAGCAAGTAACGGGGCACCATGTGCAATGAAAAAAGACGGCATCATATGCGTACACTCTCCTCTATACTTTTTAAACTTAGTTACTTTTTGTAAGTATTATATCGCATAATCATCACGGTTACAAGTGTATCCAAAATGGATGCCGTTTCTTTCTTCTGAACAAAAAAAGCTTGCCGTTCCTAAAGAACGACAAGCCTTATAGCTGGTAAAGTTACAATTACTTCGCTGCTGCGAAACGCTTGCTAACTTCATCCCAGTTTACTACGTTCCAAAACGCACCGATGTAGTCAGGGCGTTTGTTTTGGTAGTTCAGGTAGTATGCATGCTCCCAAACATCCAGACCAAGGATAGGTGTTTTACCTTCCATGATTGGGCTGTCTTGGTTAGGCGTAGAGCTGATTGCTACTTTTCCGCCTTCTGCAGTCAGCCAAGCCCATCCGGAACCGAAACGAGTAGTAGCTGCTTTTGCGAATTCTGCTTTGAAGTTGTCAAAGCTTCCGAATGCCGCGTTGATTGCGTCAGCCAGTTCACCAGTTGGTGCGCCGCCGCCATTCGGGCTCATGATTTCCCAGAACAATGTGTGGTTAGCATGGCCTCCACCGTTGTTGCGAACAGCAGTGCGGATGGACTCAGGCAGAGCATCCAGATTGCTGATCAGCTCTTCAACGCTTTTACCTTGCAGGTCAGCGTGTGCTTCCAGAGCTGCATTCAGGTTGTTAACATAAGTAGCATGGTGGCGTCCGTGATGGATTTCCATGGTTTGCGCGTCGATATGTGGTTCCAAAGCGTTGTGTGCATAAGGCAATGCAGGAAGTTGATGTGCCATTGTAACATTCCTCCTCAAATTATGTAGGTCAAGCTTACGAATTCATTATACTGTAAGCCAAACAGTTTTTCAACAAATCGGTATGCAAAGTATATTAATCTATTTACTATTTCAAAGAAATTCTATCTTGCAAACGAAAAGGAGAGTGCTAGACTTGGATTATTACAAACGAAGAGAATCAGGTGATTACTAGTGGAAATGGACTTATCAACGATCGTACTTCTCGCCGTCTTTGGATTCGTTGCAGCATTCATCGACAGTACTGTTGGTGGAGGTGGACTCATCTCTCTCCCCGCTCTGCTCGGTCTAGGAATGCCACCGTACCTTGCTCTTGGCACGAACAAGTTGGCTGGCACGATTTCATCTGCCACCAGCTCCTACACCTTTATCAAGAACGGTAAATTTGATAAGAAACTCATGCTGATCTTGTTTCCCGTCTCCCTGATTGGCGCCTATTTCGGAGCGAAAACAGTTCTGTTCGTTCCTCAGGAGTTTTTGAAGACCCTTGTCGTTATTATGATGGCACTCATTTTTGTTTACACCCTTTTTAACAAACGATTCGGTCAAGATTCCAACTACAAAGGGCTGACCAAATTTACGCTCGGCATCGGGATTCCTTTTACCTTTTTAATCGGATTTTACGATGGATTTTTCGGGCCGGGAACCGGTTCGTTCTTTGTTTTTCTGATGGTGCTTTTGTTTGGTTATGATTTTGTGATTGCAGCTGGCAATGGCCGAATTTTGAATCTGGCCAGTAACATTTCTGCGCTTTTTGTCTTCACATTGGAGGGCAAGGTCGTCTTTATGACTGGGCTCATCATGGGGATTGCGATGCTGTTGGGTGCGAACCTTGGTGCCAAAATGGCCATCAAAACGGGGGTACGTTATGTCCGTCCGTTGTTCTTGGTTGTATCCATTACCTTGATTGTGAAGATGGTGTATGAGTTGATTTTTACAGCTTGATCAGCTTGGAAAAAACATTTGTACGTTGCTGTAGTGGTGGGGAGGAAACAGGAGAAAACGCTCAGCTTCTAGGGCCACCTGCTGGGGGATTGACTGCACGACTCCATGCAAAAAGCGAAACCGCGTCCAAAGTGGTCCCTTCCTCGAAGTTATTTCAGAGGTGGACGCTTAAGAGCGTGTTTCGCTTTTTGCATTCCGTCTCGGTCGGTGTCCCTAAGATCTTCGCTGTTTTCTCCTGTTTCCTCTACGAGCTTTCCGTGTTTAAACGGGTTTTAAACGACATAAAAAAATGAAGAATGCAATCAGTTACGATAGAGAAGAATATTTCCAGACGTAGCGACTTGTGGAGTCCTACCGAGCGGAGAAGGGATTCGCGGGCAAAAGAAACGCAACCGTGCCCATGCGACGTAGCGGCTACCACTTTTGCGTTTCCCCGTGAATCCCTTCGGAGCGGGCAGTCCCAACCCTCAGCGGGACGGAGCACTGAGCCTAGTCTGGAAATATTCTTCTCCCAACTACAACCATAAGCACGTGATAAGTCAGCCTGCAAACATCTGCAGGCTGACTTTTTATATCTGGCTCTTAGCTAGCCCCGGCTATTACAGCTTTTGCCTGATGATCACGCACCGCCTGATTGCTCGCTGCCATAAACGCCTGCGCGACCGCCATCAGTACATCTCGATGCTCGGCAACTCCTTTAAAATGACTTCCGTTGGCGCTGACCGTCACGATCGCTTCGCCTGTCGCATGCTCTCCCGACGACAATGAATACAGCTCCATGTCCGTAAACTCCACGTCGAACGGCAGTGCCTGCTTGATTCCTGCCACCAATGCCTCAACAGGTCCTTCTCCCGTGCCAGAGTATGCTTGTTCTTCTCCTGTTACATTGTTCGTAATCGTGCAGGAAGCCATCCGATGTCCAGATGTGCCGGTGAGCACTTGCGCATTTACGAGTGTGAATGGCTCCAGTACGGCGTTCACGGTATGTCCCACCAGTTCAAGCAATTGATGATCCTGAACAACTTTTTGCTTGTCAGCCAGCTCTTTAAATTGTACGTACAGTGCCTCCATCTGTTCATCGGTCAGCTGTATCCCGAATTCGTTTACACGGTGCTTAATGGCATGGCGACCGGAATGTTTTCCGAGAATGATCATGTTGCGAGGCACGCCCAAGCTTTCCGGGTCCATGATTTCGTAGGTGCTGCGCTCTTTTAAGAGACCATCCTGATGAATTCCCGCTTCGTGCTGAAAGGCATTGCGACCGACAATTGGTTTGTTGAAAGCAATCGGGAAGCTCATGGCACGGCTCACCTTTTGTGAAGTGGTGTAAATGTGCTCCGGTCTGATGCCAGTTTCGGCATCCAGAGCTTCTTTGCGCGTCTCAATGGCCATCACCAGCTCTTCCAAGGAGCAGTTCCCTGCTCGCTCACCGACTCCGTTGACCGTTACTTCGACTTGCGTGACCCCAGCACGAATCGCCGCCAAACTGTTTGCAACCGCGAGTCCCAGGTCATTGTGGCAGTGTGCGCTGAACTCTACCTTGTCGCTGCCACGAACGTTGTTCATGACACGAGTGAACATCGCTCCGTACTCTTCCGGAAGCGCGTATCCTACCGTATCGGGGATGTTGATAATGGTTGCTCCTTCTTCTATCGCTGCCTCAATCATCTCAAACAGGAACTCATCGCCTGTACGAGTCGCATCCATCGGCGAAAATTCGATCCGGTCTACAAACTGTTTGCCATACGCAATCATCTCGCGGGCGATCTTAATCACCTGCTCTCTCGACTTGCGGAGTTGGAAGTCCAGATGAATACTGGAGGATGACAGGAACATGTGGAGTCTGCGACGCTCTGCCGCTTGTGTAGCCCGAACCGCAGCGTCGATGTCCTCTCTAACCGCACGAGCAAAGCCACAGATTTCCACCCCGTGCACCTCTTGCGAAATACGTTGCACCGCCATGAAGTCACCAGGGCTGGAGATGGGAAAGCCCGGTTCAATGACATCCACACCGAGGTCTGCCAAATGCTTTGCTATCACGATTTTTTGCTCAGGCGAAAGAGACGCTCCTGGCGCTTGCTCTCCGTCACGCAGTGTCGTATCAAAAATATGGATTCGTTTTGTCATGGTAATGCCTCCTCAATTTTTAGTCGTTTTTTTCGTAATAAAAAAAGCCCACCGTCTCCATATACAAGAGACGACAGGCTTTTCGCTGCCGCGGTACCACTCTCGTTGATCCCCTCCTTTTTCAGAAGAGAATCCACCTCGCTGTCCCGATGACGTGGGACGATCCGTCAAGGTCTACTGAACGTTTTCAACCTTGCCGCTCCCGGGTGAGATTCGAGCATTTCCTGACTGCGTCGCACCTACCCGCAGCTCTCTGGACAAGAAATTTGCTTTACTAGCTCCCGTTCTTCGCGTATGTTTTATGTCGTTGTGAAAATCAAAAAAGGCCTGCCGTCTCTATCGAAGAGACGACAGACCTTGTCTATCGCGGTACCACTCTCGTTGACCCCAGCTACTCGCCAGAAGTCCACCTCATGTACTGATCCTAGTCGATCAGCACAACCCGATCACGGAGGTTAACCGTCAGAACTTACTGCTCGATGCAGCGCTACATCTTGTTCAGTCCTGCCGCTCCCGGGCGAGCTTCACTGGCTTCTCTGACTGCGTTGCACCGTCCCGCAGCTCTCTAAACAGATCAGACCACTTACTGTTCCCGTTCTTCGCGTTATTGTTATTATTGTTTGAAATTTTATTCGGTTTATATCCGGTTGTCAATGGAGGCTAGCAATAAAAATAATTTTAATTAGCAAATTAATTGAGCCCTCTCACCGAGCTGCGGCTGAACTGTCTGTAATAAAGGCAAGCGAGACCCAGTATCAAGAGCACTAAAGCGGAGTAAATATTGCTATAGACAGACGCTCCTGGATAGCTATTGAGCAGATTCCAGCTCACAGCAGCTCCTCCATCAATCGACTTGCCGTACAAAGTAGCTGCAAGTGCACCTGCAATAAAGTTCAGCATTGCCAACAGTCCCATACCGACGCCGATCTGTTCCTTTGGTAACGTCTGTGAGATTGCGTTTGACATCGAAATCATCATAAACGATAGTCCGACATTGCCAAAAATCAGAAAAGCGGCAATGAAGAACGGGGAAACTCCCGCAAAGGAAGAAAAAAGGACAAAGCTGCTCAAAAGTAGCAGTGACGCTGTGTAAAACAAAAACGAATTCCCTTTCTTATCTGCAAGAATCCCAGCCCTTTTCCCCAAAAACGCGGTCACAATTGCTCCTGGTACCATGACAAAGCCAATGAGCCCCGGTGCCAGATGATTCACATCGGCCAACAACTGTGGACTAAGAAAAGTGAGCGAATAGCCGCTCCCTATCATCAAAAAGGCAATGACCAGCCCGAGCGAATAGCGTTTACTCCGGAATAAACCAGGGCGAATAAATGGTTCTGCGGTCGTCCGAATCCTTACCAGGAACAGAAGGAATGATAGGATGCACCCCAGTGCGAGCAACAAGCTCTGATTCGTAATAGCGAGCAGAAGCAATGCAATCGTTACGGCGAGAAGCCCACCGCCGATCCAGTCCATTTTGACGGCTTCCTGCTCCTCCTCCTCCAAATACTTGCGGAAAAAAGGCACGGCAAAAAGCGTGAACAACGGCATGCAGAACAGCCATCTCCAATCGAGCAGACTGACCAGCAAAGAAGAAAGAACAGGACCTAATGCGCTACCAATTGCCATCCCGGTCATGGAGATCCCTAGAGCTCGCCCCCTACTCTCTGGGGGAAAATAACGCACCGGAATAATGGAAGACGTCGCCGGAACAACAGCAGCTCCTGCTGCCTGCACAATTCTCCCAAAAAGCACCATGCCATAATTATCGGCGAAAAAACCGATAACGGAGCCGATGGCAAATAGAATCAATCCGAATGTAAGCAAATGCTTGAGCTTGTAGGAATCAGCTAGCTTTCCGTACATCACGGTTCCAACCGCATAGATTAACAAAAAGACAGACGTCACCCAGCTTACTTGGCTAAAGGATAAATGAAATTCCGTCCTGATTTGCGGTAACACGATATTGAACATCGTAGCACTCATCACCGTAATCATAAGCGTAAATACGAGTACGCGAAGAACTTTTTCGGCAGATTGTTGTTGTGGTTCGGTTTGCATATTGGAAAGACACCTCTCGTTATCACCGATTTCTTCCCGGGAAGGTGATTGTTGGCCTTGCTAGATGTAGTTTATAATGATTTTAAAATAAACAAAAATATATCTTCTGACATGTAGTTGATATACCTGAGTATATGGAGTTGAATCGAATGGAATTGTTGCAATTGCACTATTTCCGAACAGTGGCCAAGTGGCAGCATATGACGAAAGCCGCCCAAGAGCTGCGGATTGCTCAGCCTGCTCTCAGCAAGACCATTGCTCGGTTGGAAGAGGATGTCGGGGTTCCGTTATTTGATCGCGAGCGAGGACGTATTCGGCTGAATACATTTGGGAAGGCGTATTTGGAGCGTGTAGACAAAGCTCTGAACTTGTTGGAGGAAGGTCAAAAAGTCGTATCAGATCTAGCCGGAATGGAGCATGGTCGTATTCATTTGGCAACGTCGACCTTGGATCTATTATCAGAACCGTTGGGCAAGTTCCTCGCACTCCATCCCGATGTGCATTTCCAGATCACGCAAGCCACCATGGAAGAAATGACACTCCTCTTGGAGTCTGGCGAAGTAGATATTTGCTTCACGCATTTGCCGATCAAGCTACCGGATATTTTGACAACGCCCGTATTGAAAGAAGATATTCATGTAGCTGTCCCACGCACGCATCACTTAGCCAAGCAAACCAGCATTCAACTAAGCGAGCTGGCTGAAGAGTCCTTTATCGGCTACCGGGAGGACTTTCCCATCCAAATGCTGTACGATCAGTTCTTTCAAAAAGCGGGGATTGCCCCCAAATTTGCTTGTCGGGTAGATGATCCCGGCTCTATCCAAAAGCTGGTCCGGGCAGGTCTTGGTATCGCTCTCTATGGCTGTATCAGTCGAGAGGAAGACCCTCACCTTGTCATGCTTCCGATCAAACACCCGATCTGCCAGCGATATTTTCAAATGATTCGCCACAAAAAAAGATACCTCTCCCTGGCAGCACGCCAGTTCTGTGATTTTATCGTCCAGTATTTTGCTGATTCTCTTGAAAAATAATCCCCTCTCCAACAGAAAAAAGCCTGGCATCCTTCGCCAGGCTCTTCCCCTACTCTTGTTTTCTTTTTTTCATACGTAAAATAATGCCGTCAATGAGCAGTCCAATCCCCGCTCCGTAAAAAGGGGCCGCAAACCGAGTTCCTTCAGCAAGCGGCAGGTCTTTCAAGTACACGATAAACACACCGACAATAAAACCGATCATCGTGTAGCGCAGCCGGGTCGCCCCCATCAAACGACACTCCCTTTCACGCTACTTCCCGAATTTATTTGGCATTTTCATGTTTTTCATCGTACGACTCATTTGTTTGAGCTGCTTTTGATTGAGATTCATCCCCATTGAGCGAGCCATGGCTTGAAGCTGCTTGTCGTCCATTTGCATGTTGGACATTTGTTTTTTCAATAAATAAGTCCCTCCATAAAATCCACCAGCGAGACCGATTAACAATGTAACAATTGGAATTACCCAGTTGTACCAAGCCATCAATACATTACCATCCTCTATACGTAATTATGAACTCTTTTATTGTACCATAGTTGAGCTATCTTCTGTAAATTGTGATTAGAAAACTTGGAAAATGAGAACACTGCCCTCAACAACAACCTTGTCTCAAGCATATTCTAATAGCAAGAGGTGAAACAACCATGACTCCAATTGTGATTCTGGACGCTGGACACGGTGGCAGCGATCCAGGCGGAGGTAACAACACGCAATTTACCGAGAAAGATATGAATTTGCAAATATCGCTTTACCAATATAATCGCTTTTTGGCTCTAAATATTCCTGTCGCAATCACACGGACAACCGATGTGACTTTAACAAGTGAGGCTCGGACTGCTCTGGTTCGAAACAGCAGTGCTCGCTACTGCATATCCAACCATATTAACTCAGGTGGCGGCCGGGGCTCCGAGGTCATTTACTCGATTTATGGCTCCCCAACCTTTCCCCAATTGATCCAGGATGCCCTGACAGCGGAGGGGATGCCGAATCGGCGCATTTTTACGCGGACACTGCCAGATAATCCGCGGCTCGATTACTACTTCATGCACCGGGAGACTGGTAGCGTGGAGACGGTCATCGTCGAGTATGGCTTTGCCGACAATGCGTTGGACGCAAATAAACTACAGCAGGATTGGCGAGATCTCGCGGAAGGGGTAGTCCGGGCATTTTGCACGTACGCTAAACTTCCCTACCAGCCCCCTACTTCAACTCCAAAACCTACTTCAGCACCTACCCTTGCTCCCACCACTTCTCCGGGAAACGGCGCTGACTGGAAGCAGGAAGCCGTCAATTGGCTGTATGATCAAGGCTTTTTAACAGACGAACAATGGCGTCAGCAGCCTGACCAACCTCTGCCGCTCTGGGCACATGCTGTCATCCTGAAGCGTTTATTCGAAAAGCTCAAACCGTAACATCACGTCTCCGTTTAATCTTCTGCCTTAAAACGGGTCAGCGGCGTATCCGTTAAACCCGAATAGTTTCTTTTTGCTGGCACACTCACCAATTCGTCCTCTGGGTAGCGGTAGGCGGTTAACTTTCCGCCGAACACACATCCTTGGTCGATGTTGATGGTGCCATTTTTTCTTTTTGGTTCTGGATGCGGATCATGTCCCCATACGATGATGGGCGAAGTCACTTTTCGTTCTTTTGCCCATTCTCTGCGGATCGGGCGCCCATCCGGCCCCGTCCCTGCTACATCGCCATATCGGCAAAACGTGTAGACCGCAGGCGAATCCATCCCTATGTAATCATCGCGAATCCCCGCATGAACGGCGACCGCTACTATTTTTTCATTTTGTTTGATGATCATGTGCGAAGGAGAAGAAAATAGCAATCTACGGCTCTGCTCACGCAGCAAGGAGGCCTTCTTCGGTCCGTATTCTTGCTGATACAACCGAATCTCCTCTTCTACCTTTTCATCTCCATGAGCCAATGTCACTGGTCTGCCATCCAACCATCGGGCTACTTTCCACCCGTGGTTACTATCTACCATTTCAGCCAGGCCTGCCGTGACATGCTGGTGAAAAAATTGCAGCATTTTGATTGAGTAAGGTCCACGACTCGTGATATCACCGAGGGAAAGGAGCTTTCGGCCGTGGGGATGGCGATATGTACCGTCTGGGGCTCGTTCATAACCCAAGCGTTTGAGCAATTCTATAAATTCGTCGTAACAGCCGTGAACATCCCCAACGATATCCACACCATTGTCAGCCGAAAGCACCTTTGAGCGTGTTTGAGGTTTGTGCCTCATAGCCCGTCCCTCCTTTCCGTTATCTCTCATTCGTTACTTACTATCTTTACCACATCTACGAAAAAAACTCACGGTTTGCATACAAGAAAACGGTTTAAACAAGTAAACGCGCGAAAAAGCCCCTGTTTACTGAGGAGCTATTTGGCGCGTTTACTTATATATGATGCTATGTGATTAACCTAAGCTATGAGTATGCACGTAAATGGCCGCTTGTGTGCGATCCTCCACGTTCAGCTTGGCAAGAATGTTGCTGACATGAGTCTTGACTGTTTTGATCCCGATAATCAGCTCATCAGCAATTTCTTGGTTGGACTTACCCTGACCGATCAGCTTCAAAACCTCTAACTCGCGCGGTGTCAGCTGTTCATGGGGATGAGACTCTTGACCGTGACGAAAACGGGCCATGATTTTTCCTGCTACCCTCGATTCCAGAACTGGTTCACCCGCCGCAGCTGAGCGAATTGCTTTTGCAATCTCGGCTGCACGCGAAGTCTTCAGCAAGTAGCTAAATGCCCCCGCTTCAATGACCGGGTATACCTTTTCGTCATCAATAAAGCTAGTCAAGACAATAACCTTACTGGAAGGGCAGCTTTCACGAATACGCCGAGTCGCTTCCACACCGCCGATGCCTTCCATGACCAAATCCATCAGAACGACATCTGGGAGCAGTTCTTGCGTCATTCGCACCCCTTCTTCCCCACTGCCTGCCTCTGCTACGACTTCAATATCGTCCTCTGTAGACAAATAAGCAGCCAGACCCATCCGAACCATTTCGTGATCATCTACCAGTAGTACCCGAATCACCGAGCCTTCACCCTTCCCGTTCCGTCTGTGACACTAGAGGAATTCGCACCTCAATTTGCGTCCCCTTCCCAATCGCCGAGTAAATCTCCATGGAGCCCCCGACCTCTGCTACGCGCTCTTGCATGCTGCGCAAACCGTAGGACGTCATTTTCTCCCCATCCGGATCAAAACCAACACCGTCATCCGTTACTCGCAGGCGAACCTGCTCTTGCAGTGTAAATAGCTTCACTGTAATCTGGGTAGCTCTGGCATGCCGCAATGTATTGGACAAGGACTCCTGCAAAATACGGAACAAATGATCCTCAATTCCACTCGGCAAGCCTTCGACGTCTTCGATCTCCCAAGTCAGCTGCATGGTATTTTTACGCGTCAGCTCATCTAAAAGTTCCAGAATAGCTTCCTTCAATGACTTGTTTTGTAACGTAGCCGGGCGAAGGTGCAAGAGCAATGCCCTCATCTCTGCTTGTGCAGCTGCTGCCATCTCTTCGACCAATTCAATCTGTTGGGCTGCACGCTGAGGATTTTTTTCTACAAGTCGCTTCATCGCCGCAGTCGTCATGGCGATGGCGAAAAGCTGCTGGCTGACTGCGTCATGCAGTTCTCTCGCCAATCTCTGTCGCTCCTCCGTTACTGCTGCATGCTTCAATTGCTCTGCGAGAGCCGCATTGTGGTTCGACAGCCGCTGCAAAGATGCTACTTGCTCTTCCCATTGCGAAGCCAAGCGATTGATCTGCCATCCTAATTCGCCGACTTCATCGACGCCCAATTCGGGAACCCGATACGACAGCATCCCGCGCCCAAGCTTCATGGCAGCTTCCCACAGTACACTGAGTCTCTTTTTCAACAAATTGCCGATGATATAGGAAATGATCAATGCCACTAACACACCTGCCGGCAAAGAAACAACAAAAGCAGCAAGCTGAATCAAGCCCTCTGGATCGGTAGGCAGATTGATGCCAATATATTCTGCCAGCCACTTCACGAGGTTGCGGTCGTTAATTATTTCGTTGTACCACCGATGAATTCCGGGGTGATCTTTCCATAAAAAGTATAGCCAAAAGAAACAAATAAACGCGGCAGTAATTGCACTGACGGCCAGTAACATGCCATAGCGCACGTATTGCCACTGAATACTTGCCAATCGCTGTCGACGCATCCGCCAGTACCTCCTAGATGTACTTGACTTTTATATCGCCGACAAGCAGCGAGATATGCAAGTTTACTTTTTGCAATGCTTCATCATACTGATCAGAACGAATCTTAACACTGCGATTGATCCCCCCCTGCCGGTGGCTTAGCACCTCCAGGTCACCAATACTCAAGCCTGCCGTTACTGATACAGGAAGATCGATAGGCACATAAATCGTCACATCGCCTACCCAGCCCTCTACGACAAGAAACGCCTCATCCCGCATCAACACTGCCCGGGAAAGATCAATCACAACATCCCCGATTCCATGCCAGACATGCAAGTAATTCAGTTCAAAACGCCCGGAAGTCAGGTGGTAATCTCCAATCAGAGAACTGCGGGAATCTTTTGGCAACATGTCGTCAGGTGATGAAGACATCTTTTCGTGATGAGGAATATTGCTACCAACATGCTTCCATTTGTTCCAGCTGTCTTGCCAAGGGCGTGCCGCTGTTGAAACGTTCACTTCATTCGGGACACTCGCATCACTAGTCAAAATCGTCTCCGCAGCAGATGGGGTCCCACTCTCTCCCAATGGTTGATTCACACGCTGATCTCGTTTGCTGTTCTTTCCCCGAATCAACTGAAAGCCGAAATAAATAAACACGATTGGTACTGCAATCTGGAACAAATCATCAATCCCGACACCAAACCACATGTCCGTCGCGATGATGGTCCCCAGGGAGAATAGAATCCCTCCGCCAATCCGATTTTTATTCCCCCACAAACGAAGGCCAAAATAAATAAGCACCATCGGCCACAAATCAAACAGACCGAACGATATGATACCCAAACTGTCTAACAAAAGACCGATTCCCGTAAAAATAATCAGGACACCAGCCAACATTTTGTGCAAACGGGACAGTTTCACAAAAGTCTCCTCTCTCACGCCCCACGCTGATCGTTTTCACTTTGACCATTACGACATGTATAGATGAATGCAGGCGGAATGTTCAACAGGGTAAAGTCGATCTTGACCCAGGAAAAACGATCCTGCAACTCAGCTTGGAGTTGTAGCGAATATTGGAATGTAATAAATAGGCCCCCTGGCTTCAGTACAGATTGAACTTCGTCCAGAATTGCTGCCCGCAGCTCTTGTGGAAAATTGGCGAATGGCAGACCTGAGATAATGACATCTGCACCTGCAAGGTCCTGCTCCTCCAAGTAAGACCTAAGTTTAGTCGCTTCCTCCCTGATAGGAAGATCGGGAAAACGTGATTGAAGCATAGAGCGAAATTGGGAATCTCGTTCCACGAGCACGTACTGTGTGCCGGGATGCAAGCGCTGATAGATCGTTTGGGTAAATGCCCCTGTACCAGGTCCCAGCTCCAGGATCACATCGGTTGAAGCCCAATCGACGCTTTTCAACATTTGCTCACATAAAAAACGAGAGCTGGGGATTATACTACCGACGCGTCCAGGCTCAGCGATAAACCGCCGCAAAAAGACCAAGAAGTCCTGCAAGAATCGTACCTCCTAGGGGAAAAGCAGCCTGATGTACACAGGCTGCCGAATTGACACAATCTATTCTACACCTTGTCCCCCAGTTCCTGTTGAATTAGGATTGTACTGGTTTGGCTAGCGGTGTTTTTACTTCATTAATGGATGCTTTGATGCTGGCAAGTTCTGCATCGAGATCGTCCTTTTCCAGTTCAGACAAAGCGTTCTCCCAAGCGCGATTCGTTTGGCGCCATTGCCCGCTCATTTGCGCTTCTGCTTCCATGCGCATGACTTTCTCTTCCATGCGAGCGAAGCCACGGCCTGCGGACTGATTGCCGATACCGACAACTGCTTGATTGACTTGCTTTTGTGTACGAGCTACTTGTGCACGTGCCATCAGTGTGAACTTTTTCGCACGCATTTTATAGAACTCTTCCTTCAGCTCAGCCAGCTTCTCGCGCATTTGCGTAGCTGACTCGGATGCTGACAGGTAGAGGGTTTCATACTCCGCTGCACGGCCTTCGTACTGCTTCTTGTCAGCGAGTGCCCGACGAGCCAACTCGTCTTCTCCTTCAGTCAAGGCGAGCTTGACTTGGCGATCACGTTTTTCGATCAGAGCATTGGCTTCGTCCAATTGCTGACGGAATTTCTTTTCCAGTGCAACCTGACGGGCAACCGCTACTTCAACTTGTCCGATTTCTACTTCCATGTCACGCATATATTGATTCAGCATCACTACTGGATCTTCCATCGAATCCAATGCATCATTTACCGAAGCTACTGTCAGGTCACGCAAACGTTTAAAGATACTCATTATTTTTTCCTCCTCATCATATCACATCATATTGTTCATCCAAAAGACTCTTGCGACATTGGCGTTACTGTGGGCGTCTTCTTACATCTCTCTCCCAAGTGTCCAGCGTATCTTCCTTTAATACTTTTTGGGCCCATTCACGCTCCCAAGCAGGTGGCGCTTGTTTAGGTTCTTGGCTGGGACGCAGTAAGCGATATCCCAGATAAATCACCCCAATGGCCAGAAGCGCGTGAAACAGTAGGTCAAGCTTGCCAATCAACATCAGGAACCCGAATAGGAAGACCAGGATTCCCCAAAAACGTGAACCGGTTTGTCCCATGATCTTTTTGGCACCGTATATCATGATCACGCCGGGAATGATAAACCCGAGCAAGTCTCCGATATCGATACCCACCAGATCGAGAAGAACCAACCCACCGACTAGCAGCAGAACCAGCCCGAGTAGTACTTTGCCAGACCGTTCGCTCATTACTCGCTTACCTCCATTCGTTTTGCATGTGGTGCTTGTGGAACGTTATGCCCTTATTGTAGCCCTCGGTATAGGCTTCCCATAACGGGCGTGCGGTTGGTTTTTCCCTCCGTCCTTGGACGGAGACATTTTCCTGCCTTAATCGGACGAGCTCTCCCGCAACGCAGGAATAAGCCCACGTCGAAGGGCGGCTTGCACTGTCGAACGAAAACGTTACAGCATTTGACGGTATCTTTGTGACGAATCTGTGAATGAACAGATAAAAAGAAGGAAAAAAAGGACTGGCGTAGAATCTTCGTAAGAGTGCGTGTAAAAAAACATCGAAAAATAGCCGAATTCCGCTTAGCGGAAACGGGGGAACCACGTTTTTGGGGTGAATGGTTGCTACTCCTAGCAGCCTAGGGCGTCCTTTCGACCGAACCCTTCAGCTAACCTCGTAGGCTCACGAAGGGAGCAGTTTCTTTTGCGCAAGATGGTTTTATCTTTATTTATGGCTGGATTGCTTGCTATGGGGGCAGGCGCTGCACAGGCTGCTGAGGAGAATACTCTCAATGAAGTTGTCAGCGACTTGTACGGTACCCCTTACAAATCTTCCGGCTCGTCCAAAAAGGGCTTTGACTGCTCCGGTTTCACGCGCTACGTATTTGATGCGTTAGGTGTAGACCTGCCTCACAATTCTGCTTCCCAGTACGAATTAGGTACAGAGGTAGACAGAAAAGATTTGCAACCAGGCGATCTCGTATTCTTCAATACGAACGGTCACAGCATTTCTCACGTGGGTATCTACATCGGAGACGGCACATTCGTGCACTCGGAATCTGGTCGTGGAGTCGTCAACACCAAGTTGAACGATCCATACTACTGGAGCAAGCGTTATGTAGGCGCCAAGCGTCTCAGTGCTCCTGTTCTAGCGAAAGCAGAAACTCCGAATAAGGAAAAAGCGGTGCAAGCTGCATCGTTGCCGGAAAAACCAGCTAAAAAATAGTCATTCGGCAAAATAATAAAAGCCAGGGACACTACGTCTCTGGCTTTTTCTGACGAAATTTAGTACCTGGTCTAAAGAGGTACCCTCACATATTAGAACAACTTAATAACTTACGGGGTTTCTTCCCCTGATAGGGGCAAAGCATGTTATGATAGACAAGACCCATTCTTTGAGTGGTATTCCTTATTAATAGAAGTAACTGGGGGTTGTTCCGGTGAAAGATCACATTTTAATTGTCGATGACAATCTGGAGATTATTGAACTGCTAGAAGACATTTTGGAGAACGAGGGCTTCAGCGTTTCCTCTGCTGAAAGCGGAGAAGATGCACTCTCGTTGCTCAGCCAAGGTGAGCGTCCCAACCTGATCCTTTTGGATATTATGATGCCCAACATGAGTGGCTACGAGCTCTGCTCTCAAATTCGCCGTGAGTGGGATTTGCCTATACTGTTTCTCAGTGCAAAAGGAAAAGCGGTAGATAAGGTAGTCGGCTTTGAAATCGGTGCAGACGATTACATCACGAAGCCTTTTGATACAGAAGAGCTGCTCGCTCGCATTCGTGCCCACCTTCGTCGCTATGAGCGCATTCGTAGGCATACCGAAGAGCAGCCTGAGAAGGAAACGGCCTCTTCTCCAATTACGGTTTTGAAATTCAAGGACTTGGAAATTCATAAAGAAACGTATTCCGTATATGTATGTAACCAAAAGATCGAGCTCTCTACCAAGGAATTCCAACTACTCACCTTCCTCGCAGAAAATGCGGGCATCGTCTTTACAAGAGAGCAAATTTATGACCGTGTTTGGGGATATGGTTATGGCTCGCTCAATACAGTGACGGTCCATATTAAAAACCTCCGTGAGAAGCTGGAAACAGAACGTCAATTCATTAAAACACAATGGGGGACAGGCTACGTATTTATCGGGGAGAAGCTTTAAATGAGCTTGCGCAATAAAATTTTTCTCTCCTTCATTGCCTTGCTCACACTCAACATTTTGTTGTTTAAATTTGTTTTTCAAGACATTATTGTCGCTCAACTAAAAAATGACCGGCATAATCAGTACCAGGCTGAGAAGGAAGCCGCTGAGAAGGTCATGCTCAATCAACTGCTTCTCGTCAGTAATTTCAAGGACCCAATCGAACGCATGGAGCTTGAAAAGCAGTTGCCAGACGACGTGATGTACCGCATGCTCGTGAAGGATGCCAACGGAAACACTATCTACAGCAAAACATCAAGCGCTTATAATTTAAAAATGCCTTCCCCCTCCTCATCAAGCCGTGGCGATTCTGCTAAGCAAAATGACCTCAAAGTGGTCGCTGAGTACCATTTTCAGCAGGAGCCACCGCGTACAGGTGAGATCGTTGTTTATTTCTACACGGATGATTACGACATGATGGCTACGACAGGGGTTTCCATGATGCTTTGGTTTATTTACGGAAGCATTAGTCTGGTAGGATTGGTACTGCTCGCTTTGTTCGTTCGCTGGATACTACGGCCAGTTAACGAACTATCGCGCGTCACCCAAGAAATCCAGGAAGGGAAGCGGCTGGTCACATTTACGTATCGATCGCATGACGAATTTGGACAACTCTTTCGATATTTCGGGGAAATGGTGGATGAGCTTCGCTTATCGGAAGAAAGACAGGCTGAAATGATTGCTTCGATCGCCCACGACTTCCGTACACCTCTCACCACGATCAAAGGGTATGCCTCATATATCGGCTCTGGTCGCGTGACAGATATGACCAAAATACAGAAACAGATGGGCAAGATCGAGCTAAAAACGACGGACTTAGAAAAGCTGCTGGACGAGCTGCAGGACTTCACCACGCAAAGCTCCGAAGTTCGACTCAGTATCAACCGCATTCATGTCAAAAGCTTCTTGCGAGGAATCATTGAGGACTATTTGCCAAGAATCAAAGAGGCAGGCCTCACGTTTCAATGGAAGCTGCGAATCTCCAATGAACTGCACATCGAAGCGGATGAGACCAAGCTGCGCCGTGTCATGGAAAATTTGTTGAACAACGCCATTCACTACAACAAACCGGATGGCTCCATTTACCTTACTTGTGATCAGCGAGAAGGACATGTCCTTTTTACTGTAATCGACAAAGGAGAAGGAATCGCTGCTGAAGACTTGACGAAGATTTTCACCAAGTTTTATCGGGCGGAAAAATCACGAAATCGCAACAGTGGCGGTACAGGTTTAGGCTTAACAATTTGCAAAAGCATCGTCCGACTTCACGGCGGAGATCTGATGGTAAACAGTGAATTGGGAATGGGAAGCAGTTTCTCCTTCACCATCCCCTTCTTCCATGGGTAGCTTTCACAAGCTACCCTTACTTTATATAGATTTATTCTCAGTTAATTATTTCTTTATATTTTACTTGTAAAATCATTTTTGTAAGCATGTTGCTTTCAGTGATAAATAACCCCCAGTTCGGTATCTGACACAATCGGCGAAACCGTATTGATAAGATGCCTCTTTTTTTGTCCTCGACTTCCATTTTTTTCTATCTCTTCTCTAAACGCATAGACAGTCCGTTCTTGGGACGCAAGGTGACCAATGGTTCGGGCTCCACTACCTGGTTCGGTTCAGCCAGTCGTAGTCGATATCGCTGTGCAATCGTCGCCAGTAGCAAAGCTGCCTCCATCAAAGCAAAGTTATTCCCAATACAAACACGAGGCCCGCCGCCAAACGGGAAATAAGCATAGGCTGGATTTCTTTTTAAGAGGTCGCTGTCAAAACGCTCTGGAATGAATTCTTCAGCCTGCTCATAATAGCGTGGGTCACGGTGCATGACATATTGGCTCATCATCAGTGTTTCCCCAGGCTTGTACGTGTGACCGCCGATCTCAACCTCATCTACCACTTCCCGGTTAATCGTCCAAGCCGCAGGATAGAGCCTTAGCGTTTCCTGTACAATGAGATTCGTATACTTCAGCTGCGGAAGGTCTTCGACTGTCGGCAGCTTTTCACACAACACGGTCGACAGCTCGTCATGCAGCTTTTTCTCCACCTCAGGATGAGTAGCCAGCAAATAGAAAATCCACGACATGGTATTCGCAGTCGTTTCATGGCCAGCTACAAAAATGGTCATGACCTCGTCGCGCACCTGCTCGTCTGTCATTCCCTCCCCATCATCCTCATCACGCGCAGCCAAAAGCATCCCCAACAAGTCCTTGTGCTCTTCTCCTTCGCTATTACGCCGCGCTTCGATCAAGGAGTAGATCGTTTTGTCCAGCAGCTCACTCGACTCCAGAAACTCCCGATTGCTTTTAGTAGGTACGGACAACGGAATGTCGATAAAAGAGGAGCCTTTGTTTGCCACATATTTCAAACCGACATCAATGGCATGTCCAATCTGATCGGCGCCTTCCTTGACGGTTTTACCAAACATCGTCTCCGTAATGATCGCAAGCGTTACTTTCATCATGTCCGAGTGAATATCGCGCAGCTCCCCGGTTTTCCAATCCGACATGAGATCAACTGCTTGCCGGACCATCACGTCTCCGTAGGTGGCAATGCGATCTCGATGAAAAGCTGGCTGCATAAGCCGCCGTTGTCGCAAATGCTTTTTTCCTTCACTGGTGAGAATTCCATCTCCTACAACAGCTCGCGCAACCTGTAGTCCTTTCCCTTTTCGAAAATGCGCCTGCTTGCTGACCAAAACCTCTTTGATGTGATCCGGATTCGTTAACAGATAAATATGGCGGGAAGGACCGAAGCGAAAATGGACGACTTCTCCATGCTCTTCTGCCGCGTCGCGGATGAACTGAAGCGGCGATCGGCGAAATGCCATCAAGTTCCCTGAGATTGGAAGACCTTTTGGGCCAGTGGTCGTGATATTCATGCGTCTCCTCCTTTTTACATACAAAATCCTACCGATAGTATCTGGCACGTTAAGGAGATTATGCGAAAAAAAACCACCCGAACTTCGGATGGCTGGACGAAATCATTTTGTTTATCGTGGAACAGGCTGATCTGTGCGCAACAGACGAGAAGCAATCAGTCGCTCGCGTACCTTGATGCCAATCAGAGAAGCCAGAACTGCTTTGACAACCCCTACAATGAGGAAAGGCGTTACACCAAAAGCGACAGCTTTATCCCAAGGAATGTCCATGACGTATTTGAGCTGTACAGCACCAAAAGCGAGTGTGACAAACATGCCAATGATATTGGCGATGATGGCGTTTTTCAAGGTGAATCTTGTTTTCTCCAAGTAGAGCCCAGTCACATAAGCGGTTGCAATAAACCCAAATATGTACCCGCCGGATTTTCCAACCAATATTTGCAATCCGCCTTTTGCCTCGCTGAATACAGGCAATCCGACTGCACCGAGCAAAACGTAAATAACCAAAGCAAGTGTCCCGTATCGTTTTCCCAAAATAGTCGCCGTCAGCCCTACCGCTAACGTCTGCGCGGTAATCGGAATCAACGGCAAGGGAATCGTCACCTGCGACAATACCGCAGTCATTGCAGCAAAGATAGCAGAGAGCAATAGCCATCTCAAGCGTTCGTTTCTCATGCGTACTAGCCTCCGTTTTGTTAACTAAAAATAATATAAGGTTAACAAAATAATAATACGCATCTGCCCTTTTGTAAATCCCCGTTCTGTCCGCTTACCTTTTTGCTTGTTGATTCATGTATAACTGTAGCTTTTGAAGTGACTGAACGGTATGATCGATTAATTCGTTCAAGTCATCGATGTTGCCCTCATCAATTTTTCGATGAAAGTCCAGCGTCACCTGATTGATTATTTGCTTCGGCGGCCAATCGATTCGATGCTCTTCTAGCTTAGCCGATACTTTCTGTGTAATATACGGTCGCTGCCCCCAGATGTCATTGAGAATCGATGTGATTTCTCTCGCTTCTGCGGGCACATCTCTGTAATTTTCCATCTGCAAGAAAAAATGGATACAAATCGTACATCCGATATGATCTGTTAATGGCTGTTCTAGCTGCTCAGCTGCAATATCAGCTAACTGAGTACGAAGCTGCATCTCAGCACGGACAGCTGTGGTATGCTCATGTTGATCAGCCAGTTTGAACTCGATCTGAAACTGTCGATGGAACGTAGCCATATCCATGACATCCGAACGGTTCGTAATCGTGATTGCCCCTTCGAAGTCCCGGTCGTATACCGCACCTTCCAACACAACCCTGATATTGTCAAAAACAAGTGGATGAAACATCTCGCGCCCTCCTTTTCCCAGGCATTCCGGCCCTTTCTTTTACAGTATATAGCATGCCTGCTTTCTCCTTGTTTTGCAAGCAGACCGACTTCCCCATGGCGGCGTCTTCAGGAGAATGGTACCATGAGAGTGATCCAACCTTTGAGGTGACAGCCATGTTTTTAATCGGAATTCTAATCGTTGTAGCAATCCTTGGTGAAATTATTCATCGTTTGAATCCATGGAAAAAGCCAGAACCTGCATATGAGGATCTCGTCGCCCAAATCAAACGGGCAGACTGGTACCAGGAGCTTTCTCGTGATCAGGCATGTCGTTACGTTCTCGACAACGATCCGCATGTCCAAGCCTACTATGCGAGTACGTATGAAGCCAAACGTCTCCTTACACAGGAAGGCTTTCAATTGGGGCTGATTGATTACGTCAAGCAGGAAGCTGCAAAGCACGCCGATAAACCGCGCTGACATGCGAAAAAGCCGTTGTTATGGAACAGCGGCTTTTTCTTTGAATCAAAAAACAGGTATACCTGCCATGGCTCATGCCCTGTGGTATACCTGCTTTATCCAGTATTTATGCTCAACTTAGCGTTTTTGATGATAGTATTTGTAAGCGTCAAAGGATGCTTGCTCTTGGCAAGGTGCGCATTCTGTTGCATACGATTCAGCTTGTTCGTGGATCGTCTGACCGCAAGCAGCACAGCATTTTGCTTCGAGATTGCGAAAGAAAGAAGTAATTGGCGTCATGATTAAACCCCCCGTGTGTTATTATCTGTATTGTATTACAACAGTATCTGTTTTATAAAAGTTTGTTATAATACATTACGCCGATTTATCTTTCTCTCTCGCTCATTCTCTCTTTATTGCTCCTTTTTTCGCTGTATTCATACATTTTTGCAAATTCCGCATCTGTTGTATCACAAAAGCCTAAATCAGCAGATTGAACAAATACGGATCATTCGTAATCTCTACATAGCGGATACCATGCTGCTTCATCCGACTGACTAATGGCTGATAGTCATCCTTGCATTTCATTTCAATACCAACCAGTGCCGGGCCATTTTCTTTGTTGTTCTTTTTCGTATACTCAAACCGGGTGATATCATCGTGCGGCCCCAATACTTTTTCCATAAACTCTCGCAAGGCTCCGGCACGCTGTGGGAAGTTGATAACAAAATAGTGCTTCAAGCCCTCATGCAGCAGGGAGCGCTCTTTGATTTCTTGCATGCGGTCAATGTCGTTGTTTCCCCCGCTGATGACACACACTACGTTTTTCCCGGCGATTTGATCCCGGTAGTAATCGAGAGCGGCAATCGACAGGGCACCTGCAGGTTCTACAACGATGGCATTGCTGTTATACAACTCCAAAATGGTTGTGCATACCTTGCCTTCTGGGACCAGCACGATATCATCCAGCAGCTCCTGACAAATACTCATTGTTAGCTGCCCTACTTGCTTGACGGCTGCACCATCGACAAACTTGTCAATTTCATCTAAGGTGACAACATCGTTTTGCTCCAGAGCGGCTTGCATCGAGGCTGCTCCTGCTGGCTCCACACCAATGATCTGGGTGTTCGGGCTGATACCTTTTACGTACGTTCCCACACCCGCTGCCAATCCACCTCCGCCGATACTCATAAAGACGAAATCAGCTGGTTCCTCCATGTCATTCATAATCTCCAGGCCGACTGTTCCTTGTCCAGCTACCACCAATGGATCGTCAAACGGATGAACAAAGGTCCGATCTTCCTGAATGCAATACTTCATCGCCTCTGCAAATGAATCATCGAAGGTGTCCCCGATCAATACAACCTCTACATAGGAGTCGCCAAACAGCTTGACCTGCGATATTTTTTGACGCGGGGTGGTCGCTGGCATAAAGATCGTGCCCTTGATTTGCAAATGGTTACACGAGTAAGCTACACCCTGCGCATGATTGCCCGCACTCGCACAGACGACACCACGCTCCCGCTCCATTGTGGAAAGATTCCGCATAAAATGATAAGCACCGCGGATTTTGAAGGAACGAACGACCTGCAAGTCTTCTCTTTTCAAATACACGTTGCAGCCGTAGCGCTCAGACAACACTTTGTTTTTTTGCAAGGGCGTTTTCTCCACCACGTCTTTTAATGCATGATTGGCTACTACGATGTCTTCCACTCTGACCGTATGCATATATATGTTCCTCCCAAATTCCTTCTCTTTTGTAATAAGGACCAGACCAAATCAAAAAGCCCCCGCCCCAACCAGCTACGCACAAATTACGCACGGCTGGCTGAGGCGAGGGCATCGCGGTACCACTCAGCTTCTCTGTCTTCCTCACGAAAAACAGACTTTGGCAGTTCACTATGAAACTCCCGTCCGATAACGAGGACGAATTCGTTGTCCTATACTCACTGGCTACACAAGCTGATTTTCCAGGACAATGCTCCAAGGTGATTTTCAAAACAGGCTGGCGGCCATTCTTTCAGCACGGGGAACGGCTCTCTGCACGCTGCTTTCTGTTTCTACTCTTCCTTTTCAACGCTCATAGATACGAACTATTCGAATTAGTTAAACATTCTACGCCGAAACCCACTAGTTGTCAATCTTCTTGTTTTTTGGCAGGAATACAATCACAAAATTCAGAATGAATAGATCACAAGCATTCGATCGGAGGTGACTTTTTTGAGAAGCTACAGCCACGTGCATAATCACACTTCTCCCGAGACAACTTCCAAGCAAAAAACCCTTCCTGTACAAAAGCAAGCACACCTTCTCTCTCTAGCTTCCAGCGACGCACTCGCACCTGCACAAGTCATGCAGCTCCAACAAAGCATGGGCAATCAAGCAGTCCTGCAATTGCTTCAGAAAAAAGGAATTCAGCCTAAGAAAAATGAAACAGGCATGCCCGATGCGCTGAAATCTGGCTTGGAAAGACTTTCTGGCATGGATTTGTCTGCTGTAAACGTACACTACCAGTCGGATAAACCGAAGCAGATCGGGGCGTTGGCATATGCGCAAGGCACTGATATTCATTTGGCTCCCGGTCAGGAACACCATCTTCCCCAAGAAGGCTGGCACATTGTCCAACAAATGCAGGGACGTGTGAAACCTACGCTGCACATGCAAGATGTAGGTGTTTCCGTTGCAACTGTTTCACCGCCAGCCAGCAAACCGATACAGGGAAAATGGGCGAAGATACCGGGTATAGCGAACAAGGTCAACCTAAAAACATTAACAGGAGAATTTTCCGCATCCGGCAAACAGCTTTACTTGCTTTCTGAAACCGGACAAAAATACGAGGAAGTTTCAAAAATAGGTGATGAACTGATCGTTAAGCCTTATGCTGAACCGGTTACTACATCCAGAATCCGTCCTTTTTATCAAAATTGGACTCCTGCCCAAACGACCAACCTGTCCATAGACAGTGGATTTGGGCCAGTAGGTGCTATGCATAATCGTAGTGCCCCCTATCTAACATCCAAGCAAGAGGATTTTGGAGGCGCGAAACTTGGGACTACCTACAAGGATTTTATCAGGGGCTTGCGAGACGGGAGAAATACATCAAAATATGATGCTACTCTGGCGGAAGCCCTGCTCACTGAGGATATCAGCCTATTAGATTCCGACCTTCAGAAGCGAGCTGCCGCTATGTTGAGCACAACCGTTAACCTGGCGGAAGAATGGCGAAAACATGGGGCAAGCAAAATCTATCGTTCACTCTTAACGCAAATCATAGCGGGACAAGCCACTTTTGATGACTTCTTACGAGATTTTGAATTCATACAAAGCGCTGATGCGGGGCGTAAACAGGTAGCTCGTTATCAAGATTATTTCGATGAGGAAATCGACTACGATGATCTGACTGCTAGCGATCAAGCGATAATCGATCATATGTCTCCTGTCCGTGAAGATGACTTCAGTTCGGATGATGAACAACGTGAGGAAAAAAAGCTGAAATCGAAGAAACGATTATATGCAAAACGCTATCACCTAGAAGATGAGGATGATAGCTACAACTAGCTTGCGGAAAACCTGCTCCACTCACGACAAAAAAACGGGTTCCCTTTTCGAGCTAATTCACTCAAAACGGTACCCGTTTTTCTCTTCACTACATCCTATACTGCTTCGTAAATCGCTTCGTAACGCTTGCCGATTTCTTCGTCAGTCAAACCTGCTTCACGCAGACGGCCAATCAGTGCGTTCGCCCAAATCTCAGTGCGCTGTGCCATTTTTGCGTATTTTTTCGCTTCCTTCACTTTGCGTTTGGAGCGATCTTCACCGTTTGACTTGAGGTTGTCGAGGATGAACAGCATGTGCATGGTATCTTCCTCGTTTAGCGTTTCCCAGCTATCGTTTAGAAACGCAGTTACCTTTTTGTAGTAGCCATCAAACTCGTCAAAAGAAATCTCAGTATCCATGTTGAGATATTCTTTCATTTTTTCAAATAGATCTTGCATCTAGCGTCACAACTCCCTCATTATTCTCCGCACTATTATAACAAAAACATAGCTGGACAGGAAGTTTCCATTATCTGAGAGGTTTTTCGAGGTACCTTCTCACATACATGCAACCTCTCTCGTAATGCTCTATAATAGGGAAATACCGAATTGCTTGAGGAGAACGGAACAGATGACAACGCATAAAAAAGAACAAGACGCCAGCATCCGTGTCGGCCAGCAAATGACGCTCACGATCAAGAGCTTGGGCATTAATGGCGAAGGGATCGGCTATTTTAAAAGAAAAATCGTTTTCGTAGAGGGTGCCCTCCCTGGCGAGGTCGTCCATGCAGAGGTGACCGAGGCAAGAGAAAAATACGCGACCGCGCGACTTTTACGAGTCGTTGAAAAATCAACATCTCGCACGCAGCCCCCCTGTCCGGTCTATGCCGAATGTGGCGGATGCAGCTTGCAGCACATGGATTATGCCGCACAGCTCGCGAGCAAGCAGGAAATCGTCATCGAGTCACTGCGCAAGTACGCCCGACTGAATCAGCCACCAGTTGCCCCTACGATGGGTATGGATAACCCGTGGTCGTATCGAAATAAAGCACAGTTTCAGGTGGGCAAGGAAAAAGGCAAGCTCATCGCTGGACTGTATCAAACAGGTAGCCACAAGCTCGTCAACTTGGAAGGCTGTCAGGTGCAGCATGAAGCGACAACGAAAATCGTCCAAGCAGCGAAGCAAATTATCGAGGAGCTCGGGATTCCGATCTACGACGAGAAAAAACGGACGGGCGTCATCCGCACCATCGTAGCTCGTGTTGCTTTTGCAACGGGTGAAACGCAATTAACACTCGTAACGGCTACCCCAGAAATTCCACGGGTGAAAGAGCTGCTTTTGGAGCTCCGCACGAGACTGCCTGAGCTGGTAGGAATCGCACAAAACGTAAACAACCAAAAAACGTCACTCGTTTTCGGCGACAAGACCGTATCCTTATGGGGCAAGGCTTCCATCGCTGAAAAGCTGGGTGAGCTGTCCTTCGACTTGTCGGCTCGTGCCTTCTTCCAATTGAATCCCGAGCAGACACAAAAGCTGTACAATCAGGTGAAAACGGCGGCTGGACTAACTGGTAAAGAACTCGTGCTCGATTTGTATTGCGGGACAGGGACGATTGGCTTATGGCTCGCTCCTTATGCCCGCGAGGTTCGCGGGATCGAGCTGATTCCTGAAGCTGTCGAGGATGCCAATCGCAATGCAGAGCGTAACCAAGCGGGGAATGCCAGCTTTCACGTGGGACGTGCCGAGGTCTTGATGCCGAAATGGGCCAAGCAAGGGACTCGACCAGATGTCGTCGTAGTCGACCCGCCGCGAACTGGGCTGGATGATGCGCTGATTCGTTCCTTGTTGGATGTGCAGCCGAAGAAGATTGTGTATGTGTCTTGTAATCCTTCTACGCTGGCGAAGGATGTTGGGAAGCTGATGCAGCGGTATGAGCTTGTGAGTGTACAGCCGGTGGATATGTTCCCGCATACGGCGCATGTGGAGTCGGTCAGTTTGTTGGTGAAAAAATAGAAAACAGAAAGGTGGCTAAACCTCTTGATACTTCTGGGGTTTAACCACCTTTATTAGCATTTCATGTAGATTGTTCTTACTTGAAATAAGGCATTGACCACATTTTGACCACATACAGATGCTTAATGGACTTTTTTTGTTAAGGCTCTGTTATCATTAATTGTTGTTTTTCATTATTAAACTAAAGGGCACGTTAATTTAAAAATCAAGAGCGTAGAGCCTTACCATATTAAATAGGAGGATTTGTGATATGCACTTAAGACTAAAACATGTAGAAAAAGCTTTAGGTGTAATATTTACTATGTTTATCGTTTTTACAATTTTTAGTTTTATTTCCACTGAAACAATGCTATATGTTGGAAATGCCATTGAATATAAGCTGGGCATACATTCCAATATAGACGTTGAAAAAGTAAGGTCTTTTATCTTGGCAATTTCTTCAGGTGTATTAGGAAGTGCTATTGTTGCAATGATATTTTATATAAATGAGTACAATTCAGAAAAAAGGGAGAAAATACTCAAAATTGTTCGTGAAAACAATAAGTTACAGAAAATATATAGAGAAATTCCCTTTCTTGAATATGAAGGAGAATATTATAAACTAGAACGACTTTATTATCTTGAATACTTAGATAACAAAAGAAAAAGAAAATCTAATGAGGCAATAGATAAATTCGTACAAACTGTACCTAGGAAAATGAAACCTAAAATCAGGGAGTACAATAAGAAAATTAGAGAAATAGAATCATTTCAGCATAGAAATAAACTTAAGGAAGTGCTAGAGAATCATCCAGAAATTAGAAAAAGAAGATTTAGTGAAGATGTAATTGAAGTTGAACAAAAACTCAAAGACATACTTGTTAAGTATGACATGTACATTGACAAAATGATGGAATCTATTAAAACATTAAAAGGATATGATTATGAAGAACTGAAGTTATGTGTCGAAGAATATGAAAGTGTATTTAATTTTAGTAAAGCTAAAAAAAGAAAAATATTGAAATTTTTTAATCCAGAGATAAAAGAGATAAAAAGAATATATCCTTATGCGCTAAATGAAAAGGTTTCTTCAGAAATTATTGCGAATAGAATATATACAATACATAAAAGGCTTGTTAAGAAAATTGACGCTCATATGCAAAACATTGAAGATATTAATAAAAGTGGAGAAAGAAGCGAAGCATTAGGATTATTTCTTTTGTTTCAAAATGAAATTTATGGAACAGATATAAAGTATATTCCGAAGGTAAATCCAGAAATAGAAATTCAATATGCTTATAATATATTAAACATGTGTGTTGATAATCTACAATGGATTTTATTTGGGGAGTTGTCTAATAGGTATGAGTATCAGTCACAAGAATATTATGTAAGAAAAGGAGAATCAGTAGAGTATGGTAGTATGACAAAAATAATAGAAATGGAAGGCAAAACGGCATATGGTGATATTTATAGAAAATAATATAAGAAGGAATGATGGTATGCTATAACAACTGATAAGTGCTATATCGATAGCGACTGGCATCAATAACTCAAGCCTTATAATCAGATAAATAAACGTATAGGAGAGGTTAAAACAAACTTCCCCATCATTGCACATAAAAATAAGGGAGAGAGTGTTTTTTACGTGGGTGATGACTGAGGAAATATTAATTAAACTTGCAAAAGGGGTTATGCTACGCTAACGGGGTTCGATAGCTTAAAACCCACAATTATTTTGTGGGTTTTGTTTCGGTTAAAATCTACAACAACGTTTAACAGAGCCTTTGTTAAGGAGCTTACTGAGTCTGTAAAATATTCTGTGTAAACTCTCAACCTCTAAACTACAATTAGTCTTAGAAAGGTTGGGAGATTTTTTATGATGTCAAAAGAGCAAATCAAACAGTGGATCAAAGAGAAGGATATGAAGTCTGTGGACGACGTACAGTCGGCTTTGAAGGATTTGTTTGCTGAAACGATCCAAGAAATGCTCGAAGCAGAAATGGAGTCCTCTCTTGGATATGCAAAGCATGACATGAAAAGCAAGCGGACAACGAATAGCCGTAATGGATACAGTAAAAAAACAGTCCGTTCCGAGTATGGTGAAGTTGACATTCAAGTCCCTCGTGATCGTGAGGGAGAATTTGATCCTGCCATCGTAAAGAAGCACCAATCCTATGTAACAGGGATCGAAGATCAAATCCTCGCGATGTATGCGAAAGGCGTGTCCACACGTGATATCCAAGACCACCTGCAGCAGCTCTACGGCATCGAAGTCTCACCAACACTCATTTCAAATGTCACGAACAAAATTGTTCCCCTGATTAAAGAGTGGCAAAATCGCCCTTTGCAATCGATATATGCCGTTGTTTTCTTAGACGCGATCCACTTTAAAGTAAAACAGGACGGGGCTATCGTCAACATAGCTGCCTATATGGTCATTGGAATTGACCTTGACGGTCATAAAGATGTCCTTGGAATCTGGATTGGCGAAAATGAATCAGCAAAATTCTGGTTACATGTACTCAATGAACTGAAAAACCGTGGAGTTCAGGATGTTCTCATTATGAGCGTTGATAACCTCCGAGGCTTTACAGAGGTCATTTCAGCATGTTATCCAAAGACAGAGATTCAGAAGTGTGTCATTCATCAAATCCGTAACTCCATTAAATATGTTTCCTATAAGGATTTAAAGAAAGTTACGGCTGAGTTAAAGCCTATTTACAAGGCTCCAACGGAGCAAGCTGCACGCGAAGAACTCGATCTGTTTGAGCAAGCTTGGGGGAGTAAATACCCCTTGATGGTACTCTGGCGCGAAATATCAGAAGGGAACTTAGAGTATTTTAAATCATTAATAAACAGCTATATTAGTAACATACATAATGTCTCTATGGAATTATCTCATAAAAGAATTATCGATTCCTTAGCTCCTAGATTACTTAGAGATATTAACTAGATAGTATTTTGAGGAAATCTGACCTAGTCGGGTTTCTTTTTTTGTCCGTTTATGGAGGTTTTGGTAGTTTTTTGATGAAATAAGGTAATTTAAACCATTTTTTATCAAACAACATTTTAAAAACACTAAAATAGACTCATAATCAGGAGGTAAAGATGGGAAATCAGAAATACATCTCTACAACAGCACTCTCTAAGCTTATGAATGTTTCAACAAGTGAACTTTTTACATATCTAACCGATATTGGATGGATGGAAAGAGTTAATAATGCTTGGACACTGACAAATACGGGTAAAGACAAAGGCGGGCAATTTAGATCAGATTCGTTGAGAGGAACTTGGGTCGTTTGGCCTGACACTCTGATTCCAGAGCTTGAGTCTATGAAAGGCGGTAAGACGACTGAAACCAAATATGTAAACGCAACTGTATTGAGTCAAAATCTTAAGGTATCCAAGTTGCGTATTAATCCAATTCTTTCCGAACTAGGCTGGTTAGAGAGGGATAGAAAAGGGTGGATATTGACTAAATTAGGTGAAAGTATCGGTGGAAAACAATTAGAGTATGAAAAAACCGGCATTCCTTATGTAACCTGGCCTGAAAGTATTCTAAGCAATAAAAGCCTAATCGAGACGTTTAAGCAAATCAATGGAGAATTCATTGAGGAGAAGGAAGAATCGATTAATGAAATTGTTACAAGTTTTCGGGATAAATTTCAGGCTAAGCATAGAGCTGCTGATGGACATTTTGTCAGATCAAAAGCTGAGATGCTTATTGATAATTGGCTCTACATGTCGGAAATTGTCCATGCCTACGAGAGAAAACTCCCTATTGAAGAAGATGTATACTGTGATTTTTATCTCCCTGTAGGAAAGGTCTACATTGAGTACTGGGGCCTTGAAAATGATCCTAAGTATACTGAGAGAAAAAAATCGAAATTGGAAATATACCGGAAGTATGGATTTAATTTAATTGAGCTAATGGATACTGACATTCAAAACTTAGATGATGTTTTCCCGAAAAAGTTACTGAAATTTGGAATTCAGTCTTATTAGAACTGGAGCAAAATCCTAAGATGATATTACTTCTTGATTATTTAAATTTGGATCATCATCCAGCCCTACCCCTATTCAGGAGGAACTAAAAGTGATATACATTCTCTTTGCATGTCTCATTATTTTGGCCATTATATTAAAGCTACCAACTGTAAAAGGTTTTATTGGTGAAAAAGCCGCCCAAATGATTCTAAATAAACTAAATCGAGAAGAGTATCATACTCTAAACGATTTACTCGTACCTGACTCCAACGGAAAAACTACACAAATTGACCACGTTGTTGTATCGAAATATGGAATTTTTGTCATTGAAACAAAAAACTATACGGGCTGGATTACAGGCACTGAAAATAGCCAGTATTGGACACAAACAATCTATAAGCGAAAAGAGAAGCTATATAATCCTCTTTGGCAAAATAAAGGTCATGTAAATGCTCTTAAAGCCCTTCTACCCGAATTTGAAAACGCCCGTTATATTCCCATCGTGGCATTTACCGGAAGGGCTACACTTAAAGTTACCGTTTCCTCTGAGGTAATTTATCTAAGTAATCTTAACAAGACTATTAGAAAGCACAAACAACCTGTTCTTACACAATCAGACGTAATCAGCATTATCAAAAAGCTTTCTAATAACAATCTACAGGACAAAGCAACGAGAAAAGAACATGTAAAGACACTGCAAAATGAAAACCATAATCGAAATCAAAAAATACGCAATAACGTGTGTCCTTCTTGCAATGGAAAGTTGGTTGAACGAAGTGGAAAACATGGCAAGTTCACAGGCTGTTCCAACTATCCAAAATGCAAATTCATCCTAAAAGATCGCGTAGCAAGAGCAAGGTGACACCTTAAACAGCTATTGCATCAACCGAAAGGTCTGTAGAAAACATGGAAAAATGGTCAAAGAAAGACGTAAACAATCTTGTATCCTTGATTAATGCAATTCTGATAATTGGTTCGGTTAGTATAGGTTTTTACTTTAATCTGGGGATGTATTACTTTTTCGGCACCCTGTTTGGAAGTGTCCTTATATCGACTATCATCGGAAATTTTCTAGGGGACAAGACAAAAAAATCGAAGCCACCAAAGAAAAAACAAAACAACGGGAAAACTGGAAAACTTAATGAATCCGTTTCGGATGATGCACTTCTAACCTCCGATATTGATACGCTTTCTGGTGCTGATTTTGAACGCTTAATGGAAAGTTATTACCGCGACAAAGGATATCAGGTTGAAAGAGTCGGTGGATCAGGGGACCACGAGGTAGATTTAATTCTCCAAGACAAGAAAGGTTATAAGATAGCTGTTCAGTGTAAACGTTGGAAAAAAAACGTAGGAAACGACATAGTCCTTCGCTTAAAGGCCGGCAAACAGGTTTACGGGTGTTATGATGCCTGGATCGTAACTACTAGCCATTTTACAAAGGCAGCTATACAAATAGCTGAACCACTCAATATCAAGTTAATAAACGGGGCTCAAGTACACGACATGATTACCCGTTGGCGGAAGGAAAAATTGAAAAGATAAAACATAGTCAGTAGGTGTATCCTTTTGAAAAAATTTTTGTTTTCATTCATGTGGGTACTCGCAATGTGTATTGGTTTTTTACTAGCAGTAAGGTATCTCTTTTCTCATGTGTAACGAATATATTTGACCACATTTTTGACCGCACAGTCGAGTAGCATGAGCTGCCTAAAAGTAATATTAAATAACTTCAAAAGGCTCAAAACAGCACCTAAATACAGATTAGACGTTCATAATTATCACTAGTAAAAAGCATCCAGAAACGGCACATGTGGAGTCAGTGACGCTATTGACGTTGAAATAGGTGTTAAAGAAAAGGCTAAATTCCCTTGATGCAATGGGAGCTTAGCCTTTCTCATTTGAAATAGTAGGTTTCTTTTTGTCGCTTTTCGGAGGTTTTAGAAATAATTATTTTTTGAGGAATAAGTTATGTCCTCCTTTTCGTATTCCTAGTGTTTAGGATGCGATTTTTCCGATAGTATGGGCGTAAAATTGATCGGGTTTTGCTTCATTTAGAGATTGATGAGGGCGCTCCTGGTTATAAAATTGGACATAACGAGCTATCTCTCTGAACTCTTAACGAACTTTATCATCAATACACCATCTTGCAGTTCGGCAGAATAACAATTTTCGTTTAAATTTTCAGTTGAATATTGATATTCGAGAATTGCATCTGCCATTTCTTGAGTGAATCTCCCCTTAAAATACGGTATATTTAGCTTAGTTCCAACTTGAAAATCTTCATCACAACAATTAATATCAATGTGTTCTATTATCGTTTTAACTGGATCGCTTAAATCAGCCCATTTTAAATTACATTGATTATTCACCACTTTCTTCCTCCTTAAAATAATCTTTTCATTTCATCAGAAGTTAAGTCAAAGGAGGTGAACCCCCTCCTTTGAGACAGTCTACAGACATAACAAAAAGAAGTGGGGCTATCACCACTAAAAAAGATGATGATAGCCCACGTACTTTAATAAAAAGCTATCCAAATTATTTACCACGATGCTTAGCTTTAGCTTTTTGAAGTCTTAATTCTCTTTTTCGTTCCTTCATTTCGTCTCTTTGCTGACGAGTGTATACTTTTTTCTCTTTTTTTCTCTTCTCATGCTCCAATCTCAAAGCCTCTTGAGCATAAGAAGAGATTCCTTTCATGCTTAGTTCGCGAGCCACTTGTCTGGCTAAACGCTTTGGATTAACCCTTCGGTCACAAGCGGTATGAATATCCACCTCTTGTGATAATTTGTTCGTGACTTCATGAATATTTTTCTGGATGAACTCCAGAATTTCATGATCCTTTGGTTCAGAACCAAAGAAATATCTGCCCGCTTTTAACTTACCGTAATCATTTTCCTCTACAACACCTACCCAAAATTGACCATCAAAGTAGACAGTCAGCTTCATAAATATTCCCCCTCAAAAGTATTACGGGTAACGCTGGACATCCCGAGGGGGGAAGGTTACTGACATGGACAAAATTATGACCATGCGTTCGGACTACCAACCGAACCGTGTTTTTTCGTTCCCGTTGCAAAATTACTGGCTCATATTGTATCATTCATACCCTAAAATTTCCACGGGAACGCCGCCCTAATACACGACTTATCATATCGTCTTCATTCGTTACACCCTTTCCTTTATTTGGACAGGAAGTGTAATATCGCAAAGGCTATGTATGCAGCAACTATTATAAACATGAAATACATGCTTGCAGTCAGCACAGCGTAAAGGAAAAGGAACTCATGAGGTCGTTTTAACACACGTTCAGAATAATGAAATGCCCTTAACTCGAAAGTGGCGCAAGGGTAAGCCCTCAGCGCTCACTTTTGCGTTGTTCCAATCCGATTCACAATGCATTAGGGTAATCAAAAAAATAGTTTCTTCACCTATGCTTCCTTTAAGTTAGTATGGAAAGGTATCCTCTATTATTGTTTTGGTATTGTTCTCCCAGTCTTCTCTTATCATTGCATACCCAACAGAATCAAATAATTGTCCGCCTTGTCTCCAGGATCTACGGTTATAAGATTCTTTTACAAATCCGCTATTAAAGAACGTTTTTCTCATCGCAAAATTATCATATCTGGTATGACCTTCGATTCTAATAATATGGGTGTACTTATTGAATACATAAGTACTTAACCAATGAAGGACATCCTTTGCTATTCCTTTGCCTCTAAACTTTTCTTTCAATCGCAAATCGAATAAACATATGGGATCTTCTAAATCAAAAACTCTTATTAAGCCAATTTTTGTATGATTATCCGTGATCCAAAATGTTTGGTTCCCGTTTTCGTTATAATGTCCGTTGGCTACATTTTCTCTTATAGACTCCTCAGTAGGATTCTCCTGTCCATGAAAACTCCATGTTTCTGATGTTAAAAATTCTACTAATTCATCAACCATGTTATTTTCAAACTCTACATATATGTACATCGTTCTCCCCCCTTGAATGGCTACCTTCAATTAACTGAATAACTTTCCAACAATTCATATAACTCCATTATCCCACCATATCATATATCTGTTATCCCTACACGACGCATGTGGAAAGTGTGGCTCTTTTTGTGTACATAAATAATTGAGATTTATTGTAGCAAAGGGCCTCCCCTGCTTTTTATCAGGCTATAATCATATTATGGATGAAACCACCTTGATCAGGTATTTAGACCAATAGCACGACGATGTAAGCTTTATGAGTATGGGAGGACATTATGATAAAAATAGATAGAGATGGTGAAGCTTACTGGAGTTTAACCGTAGATTTAGATGTTTGTGGATGATAACGCACTTATGTGATATAGAATACCCAGATTATATTGTAAAAGAAGAAATAAAAAAATTCGAAGATGACAATGAACAAGTGAACCATGATCCATATAGTCCAAGTCCGATTTATAAAGACATCCAAGCATATAATCCTTATACAAATAAAGATCATTTATCAAGCTATGATATGATAGCGAAGTATTTACCGGTTCTTCATTTCAAAAAGCTTGTCGATACAATCAGAGCTGATAGCATAGACACATATGAAGACAACATAAACTTTCAAGTGAGCAGCGAGGTTTGTGGTGGTATGCTACTTTGTGCTACTTACGGAACAATCTATGCCAATAATGAGCTAGAAGTTACGCATAATTGTTAATAAAAGAGTAACTGCCGTAAATACTGGCAGAAGGCCTTGAGAACATAGGAGGATACATGTCCTGGAGCAAATTGAAGAAACAACTGGAGAGCTTTCTCTGTCCTGCGTTAGATGGAAGGGTCGAATACCGTGCAACCGGTTACCGTTATTTACCTGATAAATCCGGAATTTGTTATATTTCCGTAGATAAAAAGAACGTACTTACTATGAGTGATATGACTAGCTCAATCAGATGGTATCAGACGGAGCAGGAAATTAAGAATGATTCAGAAATCCAAATTCCTATCAACGATGAAGAAATGGAAGCAGTCAGAAAAGATACCAAGGGAACCGTTCCGGAGGATCGCCTAAAAGTAATTGCAAGAAATAGAAAAATATCAGAATATGCTAAGGAGCTTTTGTCAGCACAGTCATCATTAAGTAAATCAAATTTTATCGTTGTGGCTAATCAATTTTTATCTACTTCGATAGAGGAAAGCATAGAGAGCAATGATATCCTATTGAATATTCTAGCCTTGGTGGACAGAAGGGTTGGAAAAAAGAGGATTTTAAATATGTCCGAGAAGATGAAGTTAAAGCATCCAATTGTGCAGTATTTCTATGAATTACGGCTTAGTACATTATGAACCGAAGACCATGAGTATCTGAATAAAAAAGGAAAGCACCCAAGCGTGAATGCTCTCGTGCTTTCCTATCAAATTAAACGGTTAGGAGGGAAAGTAGCCCTTTTTAAATAATTCGTACCACTGATTCAATTCATCGCCTTCTAATACGCCCAACCTCTCCAAGATATGTCTTGAAAACTCCAATGCACCGCTTCCATTCGCAGTGATGAGATTCTCGTCCCAGATTGACTGACCCTCTACATAATGTTGATCTCCTCTGTAGTTCGGAGCCCCTTCCTTCAAATAAGGTAACGTATTGCCTGTATGTTTATGATTGTCCAAAAATCCGTGATTCCCCAAAAAAGTCGTAGCATCACAGATGGCAGCGACAGGCACATCCTTTTTCACACAATAATCAACTACTACTTTTGCGTGCTGATTCTTTTCTTCTCTCCATCCTGTTCCGCCAGGGATGATTAACATGGCGATATCCACATTCGGATTGAATTCGTTTACGCTATAATCTGGAAGGACCGTTAACCCACCCATCGAAACTTTAGGTTCCTGATCAATAGCGATTGTCTTTACACGATATCCTGTTCCTGGCTTGTTCAGCTCTGAACTGACGTAACTTGCCTCCCAATCAGCAAAACCATCCGTAATAAAAATCAACACTTCCTTCAAAGTGATTCCCTCCTTGTAATGTTTTATACAAATAAATGGTAACACAACTTCACTGACAGTTATGGTCAGGAAAGAAAACGGAATCACATGAACAACTTGAAGCGATCAAGCCGGAAACAAAAAACGTAATACCATCACGATAATAATGCCTGCGAGAACAGTTACTAATAAGCTACGTGTTTTTATCGCAATGAGAAAAGTGGGTATAGCTGCTAAAAGTTCAACGTTATTCATAGAAAAAGAAATATTTTCACCATTTTTAAATATCTCTTGCGCTACTAGAGCAGCCATAACAGATATAGGGACATAGCTTAACCATCTAGTTGCCCACTCTGGCAATTGAAAACGACTCAGTACCATAAGAGGAAGGACTCTAGGGATGAATGTAACAATAGCTGTTCCTACAATGATTAAAAAAACATCCCATCTTACTTCCATTTTTCCATCACCATCCCTATCGTTGAAGCAAAAATTGTAGCAACAATAACTCCCATACTGCTAGACAACACTGAACTGGCTCCCACAGCAATAACAACTGCGATTATCGCAACAACCACATCACGTGCAATTTTTTTGCGACTTAACATCGAAAGTACCAGAAGTCCAATAAACATCGCTGTCAAAGCAAAATCCAAACCTAATCTTTCAGGATGTGAAATCCATTGTCCCAAGAATGCTCCGGCTATATTGGCTGCGCACCAGTTTAAATAAGCCGTTATATTTAGACCGTGCATCCATTTTTCACTAATGTAATTCTTTTTTGCAGCTTCGTTGATCGCAACCCCAAATGACTCATCGGTAAGTAGAGACCCTACCAGCATGTTTCTAAGCGGAGAAAGATGTCGAAAATATGGTGCCAGGGCTGCACTAAGTAAAAGATGCCGAAGATTAACAAAGAAAATGGTAATAATAATGGTAGTAATCGAACTGCTTGCTACCATCATTCCGGCAGCGATAAATTGGGCGGAGCCAGCATAAAGAATTAAACTCATCAGGGCTATTTCCGCTATACTTAGACCCGCTGTTTTTTCGATAACACCAGCAGCAAATCCAATACTTAAATAACCCAGCAACGTAGGGATACAATCCTTTACACCTTGGCGAAAAGTATCCTTATCTCTTGAATCTGCCACCGTTTCGATTTGATCATTTTCCAGACCCATTTTATCCCTCCTTCGTCTTATTTACATTCAGGGAGTTATTGTGATAACTACTATGAAAAAGTGAAAGAAAATACGGTTCAAATTACTTGAACCGTCTTCCGGTAACCACGTGGAACAGGTCAGGATGGTTAATCCAGACAGCTTCGGCTTTCTCGGGGCCAACTTCCTTAACTAATTGCGCAAACATAATGTCGTGCCTGATGTACTCCACTGCTACTAATACAAGTGCTGGGTCTTGTGTTTTTATAGCCCATGCAGCGGTATTTGGAGCGAAATTTGCTATTAATACTTCTTCATTGTCCCGGGAGACAATCGTTAAACGACCACTCATACGTTCCTCTGCTACTTTCGGAGACATGTAATCATGATGAGTAGTTGCCCCCAACTCCGTATCGGGTGCTCCAAACAACATAGAAAATACAGGAACACCTTCTTTTACCCGCTTATCTACGTCCTGTTTAATAAAAGAAATCTGTGGTTGCCAAATCGATAACCATAGTTCTTCTCGGGCTTTGTTTATCATATCGACCATTTCTGTGATAACCAACTCATCGGTACTAATGCGTCGAACTACGTCTACTTGCTGTTCACTTTCTAATGCAGATAAATTTTTTTCAAGATAATCAAATGATTGCTCGAAGGAATTACGTAATCGCGTGATTAATTCTTTTGCTGGCAAAGGAGAGTAGGTCAGAGGTTCAGACGGTACCGTATAAACTGCTCCTTTATCTAACAATTTCCCCAATACCTCATAAATCATGGAACGCGGTACACCCGATCTTTTACTAATTTCATATCCAGTTATAGGAGACTGCTTTAAAAGTCCGATATATGCTTTGCACTCATATTGTGAGAATCCCAATTTCTGAAGCTCTTTATAGATTTCATCCAAAGAAAGCCACCACCTTTTATGCTTGCGCTTAGTCTCTCGTGGTTATGATAATAACCTCTACGTTTCATGGTAGTTATTATAATAATCACTAATAATATCGTCAATCATTTTCATGATACTTTGAGAGAAAACAACGAAAGAAGGGATATACGATGGATGTAGCGATGGTCATGCAAGAGCTTGAAGCTCTCGGCAAGGAACGAACCAAGAAAATTTATCTATCCAATGGCGCTCACGAACCACTTTTTGGCGTAGCTACAGGCGCTATGAAGCCCATGGCGAGAAAAATCAAGATCAATCAACTCTTGGCTGAGCAGCTTTATGCTACCGGGAACTACGACGCTATGTACTTTGCTGGTGTGATCGCAGACCCAAAAGCAATGACCAAGGCGGATTTTGATCGGTGGATGGATTCCGCTTATTTTTATATGCTGTCCGATTATGTGGTTGCCGTAACCTTATCGGAAGCAGATATTGCCCAAGAAGTTGCCGATCAATGGATCACAAGCGGCGAAGAGCTCAGAATGTCTGCGGGCTGGAGCTGTTACTGCTGGCTTTTGGGGAATCGCCCCGATCATGAATTTTCCGAAACCAAGCTTACTAATATGCTTGAAACTGTGAAAAAAACGATTCACGATGCTCCCGAACGCACGAAATACGCTATGAATCAATTTATTTACACCGTGGGAACCTCCTATTTGCCACTCCACGATAAGGCGGTCGAAATCGCGAAGGAGGTAGGTCCGGTAGAAGTCCAACAAGACAAAGCAAAAAGCAAGTTCCTAAACGCTTTCGATCAAATTCAAAAGGCAGTAAGTAAAGGTCAGCTTGGCTTCAAACGGAAACATGTGAGGTGTTAACAGCGTGAACAAACTCCTTCTGGAGACTGAGGTCAAAATACATCGACTGCGGGATGTAACTCCCTTACATTGGTATATGATGGTTGGTAAGCTCCAAAAATAAGATACGAGGAGATGTACTCCGTGAAGACGTTAATCGAATTCAAAAAAGTAACGAAGGAATACAAAATCGGAGAAGTGCCAATCAAGGCGCTTAATGGTGTTGATTTTTCCATAGCGGAGGGAGAATTCGTCGTTATTTTGGGCGCAAGTGGTGCTGGTAAAAGTACGATTTTGAATTTGCTAGGTGGAATGGATACGGCTACCTCAGGTCAAGTATTTGTTGGCGACCAAGAAATCACCACATTCAACGAAAAAAAATTAACGCAATTCCGAGGTGAGAAAGTTGGCTTTGTCTTTCAATTCTATAACTTAATTCCGAATTTAAACGCTCTCGAAAATGTTGAATTTGCCACAGAGGTATGCAAAAACCATCTGGATGCGAAAGAGATTTTACATAAAGTTGGATTACAAAATCGCATGAAGAACTTCCCTTCTCAGCTCTCTGGTGGCGAACAACAAAGAGTTGCAATCGCGAGAGCTGTAGCCAAAAATCCTTTGCTTTTACTTTGTGATGAACCAACCGGAGCATTGGATTATGTGACAGGTAAGTCCGTCTTAAAGCTTCTCCAGGATTTGAACAAGGAAACGAAAAAATGCGTCGTATTGGTCACACATAATTCGGCGATTGCTCCAATGGCTGACAAGGTTATTAAGGTAAAAAGCGGGATGATTGAAAGCGTTACCATTAATCAGGAAAAGCAAAGCGTGGAAGGGATTGAGTGGTGATCATGAAACTATTTTTAAAATTAGGAAGGGATATCAAACAATCGATCGGGCAATTTATCGCCTTTGTTTTGGTTATTGCAGTAGGAGCCTTTTTCTATGGAGGGCTCGTAACTTATAGCAATAATCTTAGTACTTATACAGAAGGTTATTTTCAGGAACATAACATAAGCGACCTGTATGTATTTTACAATCAAATCTCCCAAAATGATGTCGCTGTTTTAAGTGAAATAGAAGGCATTAAAAAAATAGAAGCACGTTATACCTTTGATGCCACGCAAGCCTTTGAAGGCGAAAAAGCTACATTGAAGATTCATTCCATCCCTGTCAAAAACGAAATTAACACGATTGCTCTGATTGAGGGCAGAATCCCGTCCAAAAAGAATGAGATCGTAGTAGATTCGCGTTATGCGAAAGAACATCTTTTTCAAGTCGGTGATGAAATCAGCATTCGTGCGAATGAAAGAAATTTTACATGGACCATTAGCGGTCTGGGTGAGAATGTCGAACATACCAAAAAGAACGAAATACAAGACCATAAAACCTACGGAGTCGCTTATATAGCCGAAGATACCCTCTCTAAAATCTTAGGTGGCCTTTCTTATAATGAGATCATGATCGATGCTACAGAAGGTTACGATATAGATAAATTAGGTCAATCCATTGAAGCACAATCCAAGCACCTTCCTTATGTAAATCAAGTCAGGAAAGAACGGACTTTCAGCTATTCGAAAATTAATGAAACGATCCATAACAATAAATTGATGAGTATGGTTATCCCTTTCGTTCTCTTTTTGATTGTCGCCATTATCCTGTTTCTTACCATGTCGAGAATGATTGATTCTCAAAGAAACCAAGTAGGGATTATGAAGGCTTTAGGTGTCAAAAACAGAAGCATCATGCTTCATTACATGGGATACCCTGTACTGGCTAGCATCATCGGCTCAATCATTGGTTGTGCGATTGCTGCACTCGTATTTGTTCCATTCGTAACGGCATCGAGTGCGAGAGCCTACTCTCTGCCTGGCATTACATACTCCCTTTCATTTTACACTTTCATTCCTCCCATTATTTTCTCCAGTGCTTTTGGAATCCTGGCTTGTTACTTAAGTGGTAGAAGCATATTAAAAGAATGTGCGGCTCAGGCTATGCGTCCCAAACCGCCAAAAAAGATGAAAACGCTATGGATAGAAAGAATTCCAGGTATTTGGAGTCATATTTCCTATAGCTACAAACTCATCTTACGAAACATTTTCCTCAATAAACAAAAAGCGATAGCGAGCTCCATTGGTGTTGTTGTAAGCACCGTCTTATTGATCACTGCTTTTGGTACTCAATCTGCCCTGCAAAAAGTAGCGAGTCAAATGGAAGAGATTTATACGTATGATTTACGAGTGGATTATACGCTTGGAACATCTGTTGATACGGTAAAGCTCCCCTCCGGGATAAAAAATGGTTATTCTTTATCCACCTTTCCTGTTGAAATTATAAAAGGTGATGAAAAAGAGAATGCCACTCTCGTTGTTACTGAAAAAGAAAACACTCTCATTCATTTCTTTGACGAAAATAATAATCGGATCACGCTAGAAAATAATGGTGTGCTGGTACCGAAATCCTATGCCGACAAATATCATATTTCAGCAGGAGATACGATCCCTATCACGTTCAAAGCACCAGAGCTTCAAAACAAATCTGTAGATATGAAGGTTTTACATATATCTACGCAGTATTCGAATCCTTCGTTTTATATCACACCAGACTATTTAAAGAGCTTTGGAATAGACTACAGCCCAACCTCGCTTTTCGTTGAAGCAAATAGCTCTGCAGATCTTATAAGTGTTCGTAACTTCTTTGAACAAGACCCTCATGTAGAAACCCTTGCAGATAGAGATGATCTAAAGAAAACCGCGGAATATATTTTGAAACAAAACAATTTCGTATTTATCATGTTTATTGTTTGCGCCGCCATCCTCTCTTTTGGCGCGATATACTCGATCTCTTCCATCAACATTTATGAAAGGAATCGCGAGCTTGCAACGCTTAAGGTATTAGGCTATCAAAAACATAAAATAAACCGACTTATCTTTTTTGAAAACCTGATACTCACTACATTTGCGATCCTTGTAGCTTTACCGATAAGCAGTTACGTTTATTCTGTGATTGTCAAAGCATTGTCTAGTACCCATCAACAAATCCCGGATCAATTAACGCTTCCTATCCTGTTGGTTTCTGTTATTCTTGCCTACTTGCTTACGATTCTGTCCAACTTGCTACTTCAAAGAAAAGTAACTAACATCAATATGATTGAATCATTAAAAGGAGTTGACTGAAGCTATTGACCTCTTCTGACGCTCTGTCCTTACTCGTTTCAACCTCAGCAGAATAGGCCATCATCCGTTTCCGTCCTGTACCTGTCTTCATACGATAAACAAAAACAGGGAGGAAACAAGGAATGCCCAAAAAAGTCTCACTTTGTGAGCAGTTCTCCAGAATTATCAGGGGGCAATCCGGCTTTGCCGGCGGAAAATGCGTCGCGACCATCAATCGTAATCAAATAAAAGCAACCATTTTGGGGAAAAGATTTCGTGTGACGTCTTCTTTTTCGTTCGAATCCTTGAATCCAAAAACAGGCAAAGCGCTCTGTTTAGGGAGAGCTGCGTTCTTGCAGAAAGAAGTCAATCCGTTCATTGCAGCCATCCGAAAGCAAGGCATAAGAGTCTCGTCCATCCGTAATGAATGGTTATTCGATCGTCCCCGCTTGATTTATGTAAATATAGAAGCAGTCGATCGACCTCTGGCTTTCGCAAGAAAAGTAAGGAGAGCATTGGATGCTATTCCTTCATGAGAATAGAAAGCAACGAGTCCTCTCTGCCACAGCAGGGAGGATTTTTCGTCTATAGAACTTAACAACCCCATCAGCTATAATGAAAAACAACCAAAAATGGGAATTTTAGATAAAATCAGTACACACTCATACCTGTTACTAGGAAGGATTGATTCTCTTGGATACACAGATCATCGATATAGGCGTAAACCTGATGCACCGCTCCTTTCAACAAGACCGCGATGAAGTCGTTGCCAGAGCAGAGAAACAAGGAATATCCCCATTAATTTTGACGGGGACAAGCTTGAGAAACAGTATGGATGCCTCACGATATGCGAGTCGCTCCAAAGGAAAGCTGTATACTACGGCAGGTATTCATCCTCACGATGCAAAAAGCTGTGATGAATCGACGATCAAGAAATTAAGAGAACTGGCATCGCTTCCCCATGTGGTAGCGATTGGAGAGTGCGGGCTGGATTATAACCGTGACTTCTCCCCCCGTGATGTTCAAAGAAAGTGGTTCATCGAACAAATCTCCCTGGCCACAGAACTTCAACTGCCGTTGTTTTTGCATGAACGTGATGCTCATCTTGATTTTGTCTCGATTCTCAAAGAGCATCGTCAAACTATCAATCGTGCGGTTGTACACTGCTTTACTGGAACCTCCAAGGAATTGGAAACCTATTTAGAGATGGACTTCCATATCGGGATTACGGGATGGATTTGTGATGAACGACGCGGGAAGCATCTTCGAGAGCTTGTCAAAAAGATTCCCCTAAATCGATTGATGATTGAAACGGACGCGCCATTTTTAACCCCTCGTGATTTGCAAGAAAAGCCTGTGGATGGTCGGAATGAACCCATGTATTTGAGACATATTTTGCACGCGGTCGCACAATGCATGGGATTAAGCCCTGAGGAAGTGGCGAGCGCTACTACCAAGACTGCGAAAGAATTTTTTAACGTATAGGTCTTCCTTTATTAATCAGCACATGTGGAAAATGTACCTGATTTTGATCACAAAGGACATATCATAGTTAGTTATTCGCAAGAGGGACTAGTGCCCTCTTTTGGTTTGAATATACATGTAATTTATTGGTATATTTGTAAAATAACAAAAGAACGTTAATGATAAGGTGGTGTTTTATAGACAAATTTTTTGGGATCATACAATTCTTTAATCATCGTAAGAAAATGAGTGAGAAGCCTGTTTAACTCAAGTATTTTAAGAAGGAAGGAGCATCATGATGAATATTTTTTCGTTAATCATAAAATTCTTTGGTATAGGTTTTATCATTTTAGGATTTTTAAAAATAGTAGGGTTAATAACCATAGAGTTCAAAAATATTTTCAGCCTTTCGCTAGCTGGTTTTTTTTTTGTACTGTTCGACTTTATTAGTCATTTTGTTGAAAAGTCAGATAAAAAAGCATTAAGAAACACATTATCATATTTACGGGTAGCAACTCTTTTTTTATCAATAATGACTATAATAGTAGTTCCTTTTTTTCCTATTAAATGGAATACTCCTTTTCTAAAAGTTATAACTGATTCACTAGTTTATTTAAGTTTAGGAATAGTAATTTACCTTATTGGTTCTAAGGATAGACAGGGAAGCAAAATAAATACTTCTTCTGTAGAAAAATGAAACAAACAGGTCTAGAGTTAATTACAGTGATCATTTTCTCTTCAAGAAGACGGTCTTTTCTTCGTTGTGATGGCTTTCACACTTCCTATTCAGGCTGCATAACCAATGCTTTCGAAATCTCCGAACATGCATCTAAAACAATCCCTATCCGCGAGCTCTTCTTATAGAACGAAAATGTGGATCAGGTATAATCAACAGATTTGAGCAGGCTGGGTTGTTACCGATCGGTTTAATACGCGAATTCAAATCACTTTTATGGGCTAGAACCGCTATTGGAGTGGGACGCGACTAATCTGCGTTCCGCTTTTTTATTTACAACTCTATTCCATCCCCATGCTATGCTTTACGGATTGACGGATATGAGGTAGAACAAAGACACCTGACTGATCTTCCGGGGTGTCTCGTTTTTTTTCATGAAAGTGAAAGATTGTCAGCAGCTACTCCGTCTATACAGTGATAAGGAGGTGGAACACAGTGGATGATCATTCTGGTGCACGAATTGAGCAATGGTTTCTTACATACAGTCAGGATGTATATCGGTTTCTCGTCTATTATGCAGGACGAACAGATATCGACGATCTGGTTCAAGAGACCTTTATTCGTGCCCTCAAAGCTATGCAGGGAACAGAGGTTGAGAATCCCAAAACGTGGCTGTTTGCCATAGCACGTAACGTAGCCATTGATGAGAGACGCAAGGCAAAGCTAATCAGCTGGTTGCCGGATATCTTCTTGCAGCATCTCGTGTCGCACGACAAAACACCGGAAGAGTCACTGATGTTAAGCGAAAACAAGCGTCTGCTCTATGAAATGATCAATCAGTTAAAGTCTTCTTATCGGGACGTGTTGATACTCAGAGGGATCAAGGGATTATCGAGCAAGGAGGCTGCGGAGGTTTTGGGATGGACGGAAGCCAAGGTCAATCTTACTTTGCACAGAGCAATAAAAGCGATTCAAAACAAAAGGTATGTTTCAATTGCGGAGGTGATGAACGATGCCATCATGTGATGAGCAGATCATTTTGGAAGAATTGAATCAATTCCCGGAGCAAATCCTTTCCCGAGAACGAAGCCAAGCCATATTAGAGGGTGTGCGAGAAGAAGGAGGTAGACTTCAAAAAGTGAACAAACGAAGAATGTACTATGGATGGATGGCAAAAGGGCTAATTACCTGCGGCCTATTGCTCGGTTTTTTCTGGATGAAACCATTTTCTGCACCAGCAGAATCAACGAGCAGTGCAGCCGTGACTCCTGAAGAACAAATGTATTTTGCGGCTGCTCAAAAAGCCGTACAAGAAGCGAGTGGCATTCAGAAGACCTTCCCATTTGCGGAGATCGAGAAAGACGATGAATCCTATACAGTACAGGCAAAGAATAAAGAAGCCAGAGAAGCCCTCGTAACTTTTAAACCTGGTACCACAGAGGTTCTTACCGTCTTCGCAAAGTTTGCGATCAACGAATTACCGAAGCCCTATCATACATATGTACAGACTGCACAAGAAGCATTTAAGGATACGAAACAACAGGTTACCTTCCAAAAAACCAGTTTTTTCAAAAGTGAGAAGAAAGCATATTTTTCCTTTTGGACAGAAGACAAACAGTACGTCATAGTCGATCTCCCCACAAATAAAGTGTCTGATTTCAGATTTTATTACAACCTGGAAGACGTCGATCAAAAGATCATCTCCATCGGGCAAACAGCCTTGATGCGTTTATCCAATGAAAAAAATCTTTCCTTTACCAAAGCCGAAAAACGTTCAGACGAAAGGGAAGAGAAATGGTTGCTCATGAATAAACAAAAGAAATATGAGGTAATGATCGGAGCAAATAAAGGTCAAGTGTACGAAGTGAGCTATGAAACAGATAACTATAAAATTAAAGCACTAAATGAAGTCATTCCCGTAACCAAGCCACTTATTCAAGACATTTTTGGCATAGATATCTCTGGGTATAAGGCTTACGGCGGCAAGGATTGGGGCGGCTATATATTGAGAAGTGACAGTCCTGGGAAACCACGTTTATCCATACAGCTTAATGATTTGGATGTTGGTAATATTTGTAGGATCAGTATAGAAAGGGACTGACTCGGGGTGGTCACAGCAAAGGAGAAACGGGTTCTATATATTATATATGAACCCGTTTTGCCAATCCCGAAGCCATGCAAATGCCTGATTGGCCAGTCCACTTGTTAACAATATTTATGAATAACAGTGATAAGTAATGCTGAAACAATAAAAGCTACACCGCACAATCCTGCATAAAAATTTTCCCCCATATATATAAAAAATCCACCCGCAACGACGCTTATAGGAAAAGCTGAATAGATAATAATACCTAAAACAGCAGATAAAGCTACTATAGCACCTGCTACGAGGGCAATTACAGGCGAAAACAAAACGACACAAAATTTTCCTAAAAATGTATCAGCACGATGAAAATATTCTTGGACAGTTTTATAGCCAAAATAAAAAGAAGTGCCTACAACAGCTAGTAATAACAAATGCATAGAAATGATCCTCCTAAATCTATTATGAATTCCACAAAAAGCCATTATCCTATTTCCTTACCCATTACCACAGAAACCAAAACACATTTTTACTTTCGTTGTAGGAATTGGAAAACCCCCTTTACACTTAAAGGGGGGTTGGTATTTCTCTTACCTTTCTATTTACACGTATTTCTTCTATTCGGATTCAAAATCAGCGCGTCATCTTCTAGCTCAAACAATTTATCCAATAGCCCATCCATGCCATGTTCCAATTTATATTCCATCTCTTCTTTATACAAAGGAAGTAAGAAATAGGCATGAACCTTGTTACCGTCCTTGGTGGGAATCACACTGATTTCCTCTGATAGCTGAAACAGAACGACTCCATTTAGACCCGTGCCATCCGCATATGGTTCATATTCCTGATAATTCGGTATCGTATGTCCATATCCCAACCATGTATTGTACTGATGGGGAAACCGCGCCAGCATCTTCATCAGTCTGATTGGCCAGTAGTTATTTTCATCCTCTAGCGACTCTTGTGTCAGCTCCCAGGAAGCTGGCAAGAATATCATTAGTTCTGCTCGATCAAACTTCTCTTCCATCTGCTCCTGTATTTCATCCGGAATCGTCATCGGTAAATCACTCATCCCAGTCGTATACAGAACCCAAAATGGTTCTTCTTCTGTAGGACTCATGACATTCACATCAATATGGATCGTATCGGAAATAATTTCGTGAAAAACACTGCTTTCTCTTCCCGCAAATACCGTTTCAAAGTGGGCAACAATTTCTTCTACATATTCCATGGGAGCTGGAGGTTCATACGTGGCCTGCTGGTCATATGTGTAAATGGTAGTGCCGTCCTTTGACTTTTCTCCGTTGTTCGTACCGCCGAATAGCTTTTTGAAAAAGTTCATCGCTGTTCCTCACCTTCTTATCGTTCAGACGCTTGGTCCTCTCTATTGTATCGGCATGAGATACATCCATGTTTTACCTTATCTATGTATTTCTTGCAAGAGAATTCCGAATCAACTTACATAAAAAAGAGGAAAGCCCCTCTAGCTCTTCCTCTTTTTATCTTTCTTATTTCAATTCTGTATAATACCTGATCTCTTCTTTATCTACCTCGAATCCAACCGATTTGTATAGAGACAAGGCTGATAGATTCGTCGTTTCAACCATGAGATACGCGGATTTCAGCTCATGCGCTTTTAGATACTCCAATGCTTGTGTCAGTAAAAACTTCGCAAATCCACGCTTCCTCCAAGGTTCTTGTACGAAAACATCCTCGATTACTCCTTCGTCTTCTTCTCTCCATGCCATCGAGCCAGCAGCTATCGTATCGTTATGACGAATCACCATCGATGTCCAGAGCGCTTTCCTTTTGTATTCGGACAATCGTTCAAGTCCTAATGGAGCATCCGGCCAAATCGTGGCTTCCACATTCAAGTAATCCTTTTCTTCCTCTGGGCTCTCCATTTTCCAATACGAAAAGTCAAAGTCTTCGTCCAGCGTTAACACGGGAATAGGCTCCAGTAAATCTCGCTTCATCTGATACAAGCTATTCAAATGCTTGTAGCCCATTTGAGTGAAAAATTGGTTGTTCGCAGTTTCGGAAGAATCGTTGCCGACACATAACATTGTTTGGTACGTTCCTGGCAACGTTTCTTTTAATTGCAGAGCTCTTTGAAGAAGATGCTGATACACCTTTTCTAGCAAATCGGCGTCATCGTCTCGCTCCGGGAGGGATCGTATTTATAATACTGACTTGCCCTTTCGCAATCATTTTCCCATTTTCAAATGCACAAAAGACATTACACCAATTTGCTTCTTCACCGACCCACCAAAACGTCGCGTTTTCTTTTGCAGTAACAGCTTGATATAGCTCGCCAAGTAACGGGAAGTCTTCCTTTTGAAAATTCCGAATAATTATATCAGTTGATAATTGACTCACCATTATACCCCTTTCAAAATCAGGGAAGATCACGGGTTTGCGGGCTATTTACGCGAGTTCCCCCTCAAAATTTTGCCCTTTGTCAGCATTTGCTCAATCACAATAAATGCCTTCTTTAATAGTTGTTACCATCCAAATAATCATACCGTCTCCCTTATCAGCTATCAAACCATTTTTCCATCAAGTACAGGATTTATCTTGCGAGAAAATCAAAAACCAAGTAAACTTTATCTCATTTACTCGGGGTATGAAAATTATGGAAGACCCCAACGTGTTCAGCCATGATCGACCATGCAAACGTGATAGTTGCTGGATGAACATCACGCGAATCTTGATTACCAAAAAGGAGCTTGCTTATGGACTCGAGAATCCCGGAAAGCGTTAGACCTTTATTACACGACTATACGCAACGGCTTATGACAGAACTGCCGAATGTCATCTATGGTGTGTATTTGTATGGTTCTATTGCTCTGTCTGGCTTCGAGGAAGATAACAGTGATATTGATTTTGTGACACTTTTGCATAGAGGGTTAACGAATGCAGAAATAGAAATACTCAAGAATATTCATAAGGCTCTTCATAACACCAACCCATTCGCTAAAAGAATGGACGGCATGTATATCCCGCTAGATGACATCGGAAAAACCAATCCATCCTTGGAGCCTTATCCTTATGTTGACAGTGGGACATTTCAATCATCCGGCCACTATGATATCAATCATGTGACGTGGTGGATCCTCAAGCAACGGGGCATTACGGTTATGGGGAAAAGTGTTGAAGCATTACACATCCCTACCCAGTGGTCTGATGTCGGGGAAACGATGAAATACAACATTCATGATTATTGGTCACCGAAAGGAAAAAGCATGATGAAATTCATGCTCGATGAGTGGGTGGAATTCGCCGTTTTCACCTTATGCCGAATCGATTACGCGCTCAACCATGAAGACATTATTCCGAAGAGAAAAGCCGTAGAGCACGCTCTGCAAGAGCTTCCCAGCGAATGGCATCTCTTACTGCAAGAATCGTTGCGAATACGCTACCAACCAAATGATCCATCTTTTTTTTCGAACAGAATTAAGCGGGCAAAGGAAACCCAAAGATTTATTCGCTATATTTGCGAGCCGAAGCTCTAACGCAAAGCCGCTTTGCTTAAAGAAGGAGATTTGCTTATGAAGATCATGGAGCATTTGCACCTTGAGCATTTTAGACAAATGGAACAACTCGAGCTTCAATACTATGATGCTGAATTTATTACACCGTACCAAGAGAGCTACAATTGGTATTTGTTTCGTCCCGATTCGGTCGTTGCGATCGAAGGGAATGGGCGCATCATCGCTTTTATGAACCTGCTTCCCGTCAAGCCGCATATTTATCTACAAATTGCGCAAGGGACGTTTAACGACAGCCTGATGACGACCGCGGATATCGAAGATTTAACCACTTCTCCCGAGCAAGTCTATTATTTTCTGTCCTGTGTCGTTGTCGATCAAGCTTATCGGAAAAGCCCTGCCTTGCCCATGATGCTGCATCATTATCTCGATGTACTGGCTCATGTCGAACAGAGTGGCTACCACATTCAATCGATCATCATGGATACGATCACAGAAGCAGGCAATCGGTTCGCGCAGCGCCTTGGCATGAAGCATGTGTGCATAAGTGACCACGACTCTCATATACATGCCTCAGACTATGAGAGCTTCAAACAGCATGTGCACGCGAGTTATCCCCTGCTCTCCCGCTAGAGGCTTCGCATCGACCGTTCTCGAACCAGTTAAAAAGCAAATCCTCCATGAAGCATCTTTTCATGGAGGTTCGTTGCGGGCTTTTTAGTTGATGACCTTACCTGTCGTGGCTTCTATTGCCCATGGCTGTTCTGAATCCCGACGGATTTGGTAAGCAAGCACTGGCTCCGCCCCTTTTTCTGCTGGCAAGTACACGAGTTCCAGTGGAGCATGTTGCACAAATTGATCCAGTGCCGCTTCCTTGGAGAGCGTTTTTGCTGTCTGATCAATCTGTATCCATGATAAATCCGAAAAGTTGCCCGTAAGCTCGGTAACAAGCCCGCTAGCCAGCTCGACCGACACTTTATAAGGATGCTCCATGACGGGAATCCCGTTGACCTTCGGAGCAAAGGTAAACTGAATGGTGCTAGGTGACTCTTGCGACGCTTCCAATGACAGCTCACGAACATCGGTGGGGAGAAACTTCTCCAGGTGAGCTATCGCCAGTGTTTGTGCCTGTTCGTAGGTCGTTTCACGTTGGTTCTTACTTTCATTTGCAGCCATCCGTGAAAAACCGAGGAATGCTCCGTCATCTGTCGTCTCAACGGAAACGCCGTTGCCCTGCCCATCGTTCCAAGAGTATGAAATACCACGCGGATTTACACCGATGAATGCTTTTTGTTCCACCTTTATGCTCAACTTGCGCTCAAGCAGCTCTGCCACCTCATTAGAAGTTTTCAGCATGAGTGGTTTTCCTTGTCCCGAAACAGCAACGGACTTTTTCTCTGCTCTCGCTTGGCTGATCAGCGTGCCTGTTTTCGCGTTCACATATACATCTGATGCTACTGCATATTGAAGCCCTGGTTGTTTCTTTCCTGCATAAACGAGGCGAAGCGTACTCCCCAGCTGTTGGGCAGCCTTCTTCTTGTCGATCATCCCGTCCCGATTGGCAGGCTGGGATGCTCCCCCACTATCTTCGAGATCAGGGTAAAGAAGCAAGGTCATTTCCCCCGTTTTTGGGGAGATACGGACCGTCGCGCTATTCTCCTGAAGAGGAATGCCATTGATGATTTTGCGAAAAGCTACTTCTCCTGTTGCCAAATTCGAGTGAATATAATCTACTTCAAACTGTTTGCTCTGTGCTCCCAGCTTCTTTTGCAAATAAGCCTCTGCCTGATCTTCCAATGGTGATTTCTCACGGGTTGTTGTGGGTTGGCTCCTATCTGTTGAGTTCGTTGCAGATTCCTTGGCTACGGACTGCGGCTGTGGAGCATCACGTGTAACCGTTTGGTTCTGAACGATTTTGTTGTCTACTCTTGGGGTAGCTCCCTGCTCCTGCTGTGGCTTGGCCATGCTTTCAACTGGCAGAGAAGGCGTAGCAAGCGGCGGCGTAGCTGATATGGTGGCTGGAGGTGAGATCGCTGTTTGCCTATCAACAGATGGTTTCAGCGGTGAATCATAGCTCAGCCAAACACCCATGAATACGGCTGCGGCAAGGGAACCTGCTCCGGCGACAACTCGCTTGATCTTCGCTGCTTGCTGCATGCGATACGCCTCACGAATGAGCCTTTCCTTGCCCATCTGCTTCCACACTTGACGAGGTGGGATGCTCTCCTGCCTGACTTGCTTCAGTAATTCGATCACGTGGTTTTCATCTGGCAAACTCATTGGCAATCCTCTCCTCGCAAGCGTTGCCGAGTATTTTCTGCAACGCCTTTAGTCCCCTGTGACAGTCCACTCTCACTTTTGTCTCCGGAAACCCCAAAATCTCGGCTGTTTCCTTGACGCTGTACTCCTTTATGTATCGTAAAATCACAATGATACGCTGATCGGGCTTTAGCTTTTGCAAAGCCCGTTGAATACTATACATCTCTTCTTTTGTCGCAAGCTCTTCTTCTGGAAGGCCCTCCGTAGACTTCATGAGAGCCAACCAGTTGTCTGAGAACAAACGCTGCCACTTTTGCTTGCGGTAATGATCAATCGCAACATGCTTGGCGATGGAAAAAAGCCATGTCTTCATTGCGACTCGACCATCATACCTCGGCAGTATTTTTAATAGTCGTGAAAATACTTCCTGCACCATGTCTTCTGCATCTTCTTGTCTGCCAGTAAAGTAGAGCAAGAAGTAGTAGATGTCATCATAGTGAGCCTCGTAAATAACCCCGATTTGTTCCGTTAACTCCCCAGACAACAGGCTTCCCCCTTTCTTACTCAGATTCTCCCTCTTCACCATAGGTGTAAAACTCCCCGGTTAGCGCATCGATTTCTTCGTTAGAAACGAGTGGAGAAATATAAACGAGCTCGGCGGTGTTTTTATTTTCCTCATCCAAGGAGTAATACAGCTTCATTGGATATTTCTTAAGAAACTTCTTAGCTGCTTCTGCTTGTGTCATGGCGTTCTTGATATCCGGCAGCTTGATCGTTTGAGAGACTCTCCAATCTAGTAAAGTCACTTTTCCGGTAGCTGCATCTACGTGCGCCTGTCGAAGCATACCATCTACCGGATACCCCTGATGAAGCATGGTGAAATCAAATTTGAACAAATTTTGATCGGGCTCATATCGATTAGTAGTGACCACCATTTCTTTATCGGTGAGAGGAAGGAACTCGGACATGGCTTCCACGGCTGCTTTTAGCGCCTGCTCTTCGCTCAGCTTTTTGTCTGCCTCACTTTTCCGCTTTGTATCCAATACTTGATAATTCGTTACCTTTCCTGTCTTGGTTTCGAAGAAGATATTGGCGATGACTTCATCCTCCGTCATCCACAAATAGTTGGTGATTCCGGTTTTCGGATTGCTTTCCTCCTGAAAAGTTCCGCGCCCTTTTGTGGGATTGTATCCTGTCTGAGCTGCCAAGAAAGCTGCTGCCTCCTCTTTTGACTTGATGATCGTTTGCTTTGCTTTTGGTTGGAATTGGATGATTTTTTCGTTTTGTTTGGCGGACAGCTCAGCTCCGTGGCTCGCATTGATTCCCTCTTGTGAAGGAGCGTACAAGAACCTGTAGCTTTGCCCATCTGCACTTTGTCCGTAGTAAGGCTTCATAGCAGATGCAAACATCGCTTCAACCTTTTCTTTTGAATGTACCTTATTGGGATCAGCGAATTGAATTTTGCTGATGTCCTGTTCCATTTCCACTGGCTTAGCATACCCGTCGCCTCTTGCCAGATGCTGAATTTGCCCTTCGCTATTGATGGCGAAATTCAGTGTGTCATTGCGGAACGGAATCCCATTTACCCTTTTGCGAAACAAAATGGAAGAATTGCTATTGGAGGCTTCCTCGTCCAACTGATAGTCCGCCATACCCTCGCCATACCATTGCTTCATGAACTCCGTTGCCCTTTTCTTCGCATCTTCTAGAGGGTAAGTAGAAGAGAAACCTCCTTTGCCCGTGATGTGACTAAAAAATTTAACTTCACCTGAATTTTGATCGACATGCATGCTCACAAAGGGAGCTTTCTTTTCCTTCGTTTGATACTTTTTCACTTCAATCCGGGATGTTTCTGCGTTCATCTCCAATTCGGTGATTGGATAGTTCTTTAGATAAGGCACAACTTGAACGAGTCTCTCAACAGACTTTTCGATTTTCTTGATCAGCTTCTCATCGATTGCGCCATCACCTTTGCTCACTCCCTGAACCGTTACACTCGATTCTATTGCCGCCACAGAACTGATCGGTGCCGTTACAGCCAGACTCGCTGTCATGATTGCAAATACGGTTTTCGTCCATTTATTCATGGTTCGTTCATTCCTCACTCTTTTGGGATAGTGATGCTAGGGCCCCAGCTATTTTTCGCTCTGTCCATTATTCGAATGAGTTCCCTTTTTGTTTCAGGGGGGAAGAAAATTTTCCCATAAAAAAACGACTCCCCTAAAAGGAATCGGCTGTATGCGGCCTGTATTTGAACAAAAAACGAAACTAGATGTCATCGATATGCTTAAATAATCACCGAAAATAGACTGTAACGAGCTGGTGGTGAGACCTAGAAGACGTATTACAAAGTTCTACATAATACCAAATCATGAACCTTGTGGAAATAGGCGTATTATGCCGACAACATTGGGCAGTCAGGGCATATGATGACCAGTAGAAATCAGGCACAAGGCTACTACGGGAGGTAACTAACATGAACCTGACATTAAATCGACTCAGTCTGACGAATGTGGATGACTCAGCTGGTGGGTGGCAATATGAAGGTGGTAAAGTGTTTGAGGGAAATAACCATATAGCCAATTACGCGAGTACGAAGCGCACCGTGCATCAAGGAACTGAAGCGCAGAATACGGCAATGCTCACGTTGACACTTTTCTTTTATGGTCTCGAGAATATTACACTCCAAGGAAGTCATGACTTCAGCTCTGGCAAGCAAATTGGGAGCGTTAGCGCTGCTTCATCCCAATTTGCTTCTTCTATCGGTAAACCGTTCACAGTAATAGGAAATAATCTCGTTATTCAGTGATTTCAGTACTTCTCCAAGTAACTTTTCATGAGAAAAGCCGATTCCCCTTCATTTCAGGAGGATCGGCTTTTCTCTTAGGTTTTCGTGTCGCTTATATTTTGCAGGAGCCATCTGCGCAATTGTCGCCGGATTGCTCGTCTTTTTTCTCGTCGTTCTGTACGAATTTCAGAGCAGGAGCTGCGTTTTCTTCTTCCCATACCTGGTTCAATGCGCCCAAAAAGACTTCACCTGGCTGCGCGCCAGAGACTGCATATTTGTTATTAATGACAAAGAACGGTACACCCGTGACACCCAAATCGTTTCCTCTTTGTTTGTCCTCTTGTACTTGCTCTCTGTATTCGTCTCCTGCCAGCATGGCGAGCGTAGCTTCCTTGTCCAAGCCTACCTCAGAAGCAAGCTGTGCCAGCACCTCGTGGTCTCCGAGATGGAGCGACTCGGTAAAGTACGCCTTCAGCATTCGCTCCTTCATTTCCTTCATTTTTCCATGAACATGGGCAAAGTGCGTCAAGCGGTGCGCATCGAATGTATTGGTCGGAATCATCGTGTCAAAATGATAGTCGAGACCGACACCTTTTGCCATTTGGGTAACTTGGTCATTCATCCCCTTCGCCTGTTCGAGCGGAATGCTATACTTGGCTGCCAGTACTTCATGCATGTCCATATCGGTATCGCGTTCCATCTGCGGGTCGAGTTGGAAGCTGCGATATACGACCTCTACTTGATCCTTATGCGGAAATTGAGACAACGCTCCTTCCAGACGGCGCTTTCCGATGTAGCAAAACGGGCAGGCAAAATCAGACCAAATTTCAATTTTCATGTTCCATCCTCCTCTATATGAACGGTACTGACCAAAAGACAGCAGACCGAACACTGCAAAATTCTTCGTATGCACATTATACAACAACGTACGGTACGACTATGCACTTTGGAGGTGGAAAGCTGCACATTTCCCTTAGCGAGTCATGCGAATGATGCGATCACAAATCGTTTCCGCATCTGCTTTGTCATGAGTGACAAGAATCGAAGTCATCTTGGCAGCTCGCAGCATTTGCTTCAAGTCATCGCGTATTTTCGTTTTCAGCTCGGCATCCAGATTACTGAACGGCTCATCCATCAACAAGATAGCCGGTCTAGGCGCCAGTGCACGCGCAAAGGCGACACGCTGCTGCTGTCCCCCGCTCAGCTCATGTGGATATCGCTTCCCGTAGCCTTCTAGCTGTACGAGTGCCAGCATCTCTTTCAGTCGAACTATACGCTCTGCTTTGGACAATCGATGCAGACCGAACAAGATGTTTTGCTCGACAGTCAAATGCGGAAACAGCGCATAGTCTTGAAAAATCATGCCGATCCCGCGTTGCTCTGGCTCCACAAACTGCCCCTGATCGACCAGCACTTTTCCATCGATCTGGATGCGTCCGCTCTTCGGGGACTCCAGTCCGGCTATCAAGCGAAGCAATGTACTTTTTCCGCAACCACTATTCCCGAGCAGCCCGACAACTTCCCCCTGGTTCATCTGCAAGGAAAAATCCCGAATGACGCTGCCGCTCCCGCTTGCATAACCAAACGTCAGGTTTTTCACTTCAAAAAAAGTCATTTTGCCTGTCTCTCTCCTAACCAGTGATAGAAAATAACGGAGACGATCCCCACTGCAATGATACAAAGCGAAGGAATCGCGGCCTGATGAATTTGTTCATCGCTTGCATATTGATACGCCTTTGTTGCCAGCGTCTCGAAGTTATAGGGACGAAGGAGCAAGGTAAGCGGCAATTCCTTCACAATTTCCATGAACACCAAGATAAAACCAGTGAACACAGCCCCTTTGATTAATGGCAAATCCACCTTGAAAAAGGTTCGTGTCATGCTCATCCCGAGCATACGTGCCGCTTCTGAATAACGGTTTCCCGTCTTCTCAAACCCCGCTTCGACTGCATTGAATCCGACTGCAAGGAAGCGGATGATGTAGGCAAACGTCAGCATGAACAAGGACATGCTGAGCACCAGCTTGTTGGTGCCTAAGCCCATCCAGCTATAGAAGGAACTCAGTTCTTTATCCACGGACATCACCACCGCCATCACCCCGATTGACAAGACTGCACCCGGAATCGAATAGCCCATGGAAATCAAGCGCGTCAGTGCCACAGCGAATATCGAGCCTCGGGAGAATCGAATGACATTCGCTACAGTTACGGCGAGCAGCATCAAGATGGTAATTGAGATACAGGAGATGAACAGCGTATTACTCAAGAGCTTCCAGAATGTCTCGTTTAACACTTCCCCATACGTCCACGTCGCCCAGACAATCAATTGCCCCACAGGGATCACAAATGAAAACGAAACAATAACCAATCCGAAGATTACGGCAGCGTACATCGGGATTCCGCGCAATTTTCTGCGTGTGAGCGGCGTGCTCCTGTTCGTAGGCGAGCTGTATTTTTTCCGCTTACGCACGAGTCGCTCAACGATAAAGATCCCGATAATCAAGGTCATGAGCCAGGCGGACAAACGAATGGCCGATTCTACGTCATACATGCCAAACCACGTCTTGAAAATCGCCGCTGTAAAAGACTGAATCCCAAAATGCTTCGTCACTCCAAAATCATTGAGCACTTCAAATGCCACCAGACTAGCTCCACCCACAATGGCCGCCTGCGACATAGGCAGGACGATGCAAAAAAAGATATGTGTCTGGTTTTTTCCGAGCAATCTGGCATTTTCAATGAACACCGCACTCTGTTTTTCAAGAAAGGTTTTCGTAATCAAATAGACGTACGGGAACAAAAACAGCGTAAAAATAAAAATAGCGCCCTTCATCGACATGATGTCAAAGTAGCGTTGATCGAGCGTCAGCCCGAATGTATCACGCAAAGTCGTCTGAATGCTCCCCGTATAGCTGAGCATGGAGCCGTACGTGTATGCAGCGATATACGGAGGAATCGCCAGCGGCAGTACAAAAGCAAATGAAAAGAAGCGACGCAATGGAAAATCGTAAGCAGCGACCAGCCAAGCCAAGGTCACACCTACGATGATCGTACAGGCTCCGGTACCGAGCACGAGCCATAGCGATTGCAGCGCGTAATCCAGCAACATATACTCTTGGATATGCTGCCAGTTTTCATTTTGTTTTTGAAAGAGTCCGAAAAAAATATAAAGAGACGGGAGAAGGGCCAAAAAGGCCCCTATCACGCTCAGCGTTACCCACCCGTTCAGTTTTCGTCTCAGGCTTCTACGCAAAAGTGCTCCCGTCATGCTTATTTCCAACCTGCTTGATTCAGCAGTTCTACCGCTTTTTTGTTATACTCGCCAAGCTTAGCAAAGTCGAGCTTTTGCGTTTTGAATTCTCCCCACTCTTTCAAAAGAGCAGGCTTGTCAGCCTCTGCATTAACAGGGAACTCGTAGCTTCCGTTTGTCAGCATTGTTTGAGCCTCTTTCCCTGTGACGAACTCCATCAATTTCACGGCATTGTCCTTGTTTTTCGCGTGCTTGGTCAACCCAATACCGCTGATGTTCAAGTGTGTGCCTGTCGTGTCTTGGTTCGGGAAGAATACGCCAATGTTTTGCGCGACTTTTACTTCCTCCGAATCTTTCGAGTTCAGCATTTGTCCAACATAGTAGGTGTTCATGATCGCAACGTCACCGACTTTGGCAACGACAGCTTTTGCCTGATCACGATCTCCACCTTCAGGCTTGCGCGCGAAATTGTTTACCAGACCCTTTGCCCAATCCAATGCAGCTTGCTCGCCATTCAGCTCAATAAAAGAAGCAACAAGTGACTGGTTGTACAGATTGGAAGAAGAGCGTACCAATACTTTGCCCTTCCACTTATCTGTAGCCAAATCTTCATATGTAGACAGCTGCTCTGGCTTCACGCGATCCTTCGCATAGACGATTACACGTGCACGGGTAGCCATACCGATCCATTGATTGTCAGGATCACGCAGCTCTTTCGGTACGTTTTTCTCTACTTCAGCAGATTGAATCGGTTGCAGAACGCCATTTTGCTTCGCGTAGTTCAGAACACCACCGTCAACCGTGATAAACAAATCCGCCTCGGAGCTCTCTCCTTCACGCTTCAAGCGCTCAACCAGCTCTTCTGCTGTCCCCTTCACTTCGTTTACCTTGATACCTGTTTGCTTGGTAAATTCAGCGAACAGTTTGCTATCAATATCGTAATGGCGCGCAGTAAATACGTTCACGACTTGCTCTGTAGCAGCCGGCTCCTGTGCCTTTGGCGCTTCTGTTTGCGGCTGGGCAGTATTCGCTCCGTTTCCGCATGCAGCAAGTATTGGCAGCGTCAGCATCGTACTCAGCATGACCGCCAGCATCGATTTTTTTCTCATTTTGATTCTCCCTCTCTATCGCACTGATTATTGATAATGAATATCATTGCCAATTGACAAGGCTTATTGTAACGAACAAAAATGAGAAAATGCTGTGAAAATAAAAAAACATCCTCAATTTTTTATTTGAGAGGCGGACCGGTTGAAATTCACTGAATGAAGCGGCACAAAAATAGACACAGTCGTGCCTTTCTGCTCCACACTCTGAATCGTTATACTTCCCTTGTAACGTGCCAGCAATCGTTTGGCGATGGCAAGCCCGAGTCCATACCCGCTCTCCCCGCTATTTCTTGCTTTGTCTACCCGATACAATCGGTCCAACACATACGGCAAATCCTGCTCGGGTATGCCAATTCCTTCATCGATGATTTCCATACAGGCTACCGTTTCTTGTACCTTGGCCCTCACGCAGATTCTCCTGCTCTCCCCGGAATACTTGACCGCATTATCCAATAGGATCAGAAGCACTTGCTCCAGATGTTCTTCCGATATGGCTAAGGTTTCTCCCGCCAAAGGAGTGAGCTCTTGTTCAATCGTAAATGTCGGCTGAATCATGGCAAATTTCTTGACGATGTGACAGATAGCTTGATCCGGCTCATGGAGCGCGACATCCTCTTCAACCTCCACATGCTCCGCTCTCGTCAAAACGAGCAGCTCCTGCACCAGTCCTTTTAGTCTGGCGAGCTCTTGAATCGATGTCTCCAAGGATTCCTCCAAAACAGCCGGATCATTTTTGCCCCAGCGCCGGAGCATTCCCAGATGTCCTTCGATAATCGCAATTGGCGTTCGCAGCTCATGTGAGGCATCTTCGACAAATTGTCTCTGCTGCAAAAAGGACCGCTCCACCTGATCCATCATTTTATTGAACATTTTCATCAAGGTCGCAATCTCATCCTGATTATCATGAAACTGCACACGTTCATGGAATCCTTTTTGCCGGACGTTGCTCATCGTTTCATTCATCGATTGCAGGGGCTTAAGCAACTGCCTCGCGAGCAATCTGCCACCCAGACCGCTTATGATCACAGCGGTCAAGCACCCAATTGCCATGACCTGAAAAAGCGCACCACTCAACTGCTCGAACTCTTTCACATTCTTCAGAATCATTACTGTCCCGTTAAATTGAAAAATCGTAAGCGGACTGCTCATGATCAACAGGTCACCACGCACTTCTTGGGTCTGAGTGCGAATCGACTGAACAGACGGAAGCGGTGGCAGTGTGATATCTTGAAAGTTTTCCGAGACAACGACAATCGGATTACCCTCTTCGTCCAGAATGCGAATCATCTGGTTTCGTTGATTGATTTTCTCCAAGAAGCTGCGCAGCTCTGTGAGGTCCTCTCCCTCAAAAGATTGCTCTTTTTCCAGCGCGTAGTTGAGGAATTCTCGCATGGTCTGTTGCACAACCTGCTGTTCCTGATTAAACATCCACTTCTCTACAAAAAAATATTGAAAGCTATTATAGCCAATGAATACAAGAAAAAGCAGAAGCGACGACCAGAGTGTCAGCTTCCATTTGATCGGGAGCTTTAAAAATCTCGATGGTCCTCTCATTTTCGCATCACATAGCCAATCCCGCGTACAGTCGAGATATAGCTGTCCTCATTGGGGGAATCGATTTTATTGCGCAAATATCGAACGTACACATCCACAACATTGGTCTCGACAGCCGCCTCGAATCCCCATACAGTATCGAGCAGCACGTCGCGAGGCAGGACTCGATTGATGTTTTTCATGAACGTCACGAGCAAATCGTACTCTCTCTTGGTCAATTCAACAGGTTGATTATTTTTGGTTACGATACGTCCCTCTATTTGGACCACCAGCCCTCGGTGCGCGAGCATGGCTCCAGGGACATTCTCCTGTTCTTCCTGACGGCGAAACACAACGCGTATGCGTGCCAGCAGCTCCTCAATCGCGAATGGTTTCGGAATATAATCATCCGCTCCACTGTCCAAACCTGAGACGCGGTCCGTAATACTGTCTCTGGCCGTCAGCATAATAATCGGTGTTTTTTTCACGCTGCGTATTTTTTGACAAACCGCGATACCATCAAGCCCCGGAAGCATGACGTCTAATAATATGACATCCCATTCTTCCAGTAATGCGAGCTCGAGTCCTTTATGTCCATCATGCGCGACTGTAATCGCAAACGATTCGTAGCGCAGCTCCAGTTCAATAAATCGGGCCATATTAATTTCATCTTCAATCAGCAGCACTCTTTTCACGTTTTGCCCACCCTTTTGCCCATACCGGGGAATTCCACCTGATTGTAGATGAAAATAATTATCAGCGTCAATGTTCCTGCGGATAAAGGAACTTCCTGTTCGCTTGGTAAATACTTACTTATGCTCATGTAGAACTTTTTAAAAGGAAGTGGATTCATGTGTACCTCGTAAAAGGAAACCAACAGTTGGCGAAGCAACTTCTCCATCATAAAAGTGACGTGATGTTTGCAGGAGTGGTCGCAGGCAATCATCCCGGGTTGCTTTGGGTAGATCATCCCGACAAGCCTACCTGTGCACTCGTATGGTCAATCGGTCTAAGCGGCTTCGCTTTCCTCGGAGTACCAAGCAAAAGCATTCACCCCGCTACTTTCACTGCTTTTTTCCAAACACAAATTGGCCCTATTTTACTGCAAAAGGGCCTTAGTTACTTTGAATTCTCACGGGAATCAAAAGAATGGGATTCACTTCTCACACCTATTATGGACAGCAGCCGCTGGGAGACGAGTACTCAATTCGTCTATCGGTCTTCTCTTGATCAGGGAGAGGAGTCATCTCTTGTTATTCCTGCCCCCTACTATTCTATTGAACTGGGGGAAAGCTTTTTACGCGGGCGCGATACCGTAATACCTCCGAACCTCGATTTTGTGACTGACTACCTCCATGAGTATTGGTACTCCATCGAATACTTTTTGGAAAAGGGCTACGGATATGCTGCCCTTACGACTGATCACGAAGTGGCGAGCATTTGTATGTCCACAGCGGTCTATCAATCGACTCATGCTATCGGCGTAGAAACACTAGAACCTTATCGTCAAAAAGGCTTGTCTAGTACACTGGCTTATCAATTGAAAAATCGGCTTCATCAGGAAGCAGCCACAGTGTGGTGGGACTGTATGGATTCGAATATCGCCTCGCAAAAAACGGCTGAAAAGGCAGGACTGCATCTCTCGCATCGTTATGAAATCGCTTGGTTTTCCTACCCAGCCCAGTAACCATACGCCCACCACTTACATAAGATATGTCAAACTGGTTCATGAAGTAAGGTGGTGTATAGCATGCACGGATATCAGCCTTATGAATACCCGTATGAATATGACTTGCAAGCCGTGTCCTCACAACATGGACGGAGAACAGGACAATCTTTTGCCGAAATTCAGGGTGGTCCACTGGCACCGAATCTACACGGCTACATTGTGTTTACCGATGTCCCCTACGGCACCGACGTGTTCGTGGAAGTCAGTGGCCTCCCCGTTTTCCAGCCAGCCACTGGCAATCATCCGCAAATCGGGCCATTTGGTTTTCATTTGCATGAGCATGGCGTCTGCACGGTAGGAAATCCGGAAGATCCCTTTACAACAGCAGGCAGTCATTGGAACCCTACACAACAACCACATGGCAACCACGTTGGCGACTTCCCCGTGCTGTTTTCCAATGACGGCTATGCACGAATGACTTTTTTCACAAACAAAATCAGTGCAGCCGATGTGGTCGGTAGAAGCGTGATCATCCATCAAAGTCCGGATGATTTCCATTCACAACCGGCAGGAAATAGCGGAAAACGCCTGGCATGTGGATTGATCTACGCTGGATAAGCTTCACTCGAACAGAAAAGGGGGCAACCCTGTAAGCTGCCCCCTCGCATTATTGAATTAGCTAGCGCCGTAATGTCGACAAATCAAATGCTGGTACAAGCCCTTCCTCGGCTGCACGACCGAGCAACGCCTCGACAGCTGCATAACCATCATTCCCCAAATTTCTCGTAAACTCATTTACGTACAAATTAATATGCGCTTGCGCTACCTCCAGAGATAGCTCTTGGGCATGGGACATGACATATTCTTGTGATGCGGTCGGATTCGCCCATGCGTATTCCACAGAGGAGCGCGTCCAATTGGTCAGAGCCTCGATATCCATTGATTTTTTCGCGATGATGGCACCCAGTGGAATTGGCAAACTGGTATCAGATTCCCACCAGTTGCCCAAGTCAGTCATAAGCGACAGCCCGTAGTTTTGATACGTAAAACGCGCCTCGTGGATCACGAGTCCTGCATCGATCTTGCCGTCACGTACAGCAGGCATAATCTCATGAAACGGCATGACGACGATCTCCCCTACACCACCTGGGACATTTTGTGCAGCCCAGAGCCGGAACAGTAAATAAGCTGTGGAGCGCTCACTTGGAACCGCTACACGTTTGTTGGACAGGCGTGCTGGATCGTTCGCACTCTCGCCAGAATTTCCTTGGGTCAAAACGAGTGGCCCGCATCCTCTGCCCAGTGCACCGCCGCAAGGGAGCAACGAGTAATTGTCCATCACCCACGGCAATGCCGCATAGGAGATTTTCATTACTTCTGGACCTTCTCCTTGTGCAGCAAGTGTATTCGTAATATCGATATCTGCGTACATAATATCGAGCTTTGGCGCTCCCGGAATCAAATCATGTGCCCAGGCATGAAAAACAAAAGTGTCATTCGGACATGGTGAAAATGCAATTTTCATGATAGTACCTCCCGTAGTACAGAGCTTCCCTTTTCTAGAGAATCCAACGCATCTTTTATCCGCCAAGCAGATTTATCCCGCGGTCCAATTGCATTCGATACCGTGCGAATTTCCAGAACCGGTCGTCTGGCAGCCTGGGCAGCAGTAGCAACACCATACCCCTCCATCGCTTCAGCTAGCGCGTCTGGCATCCGCTGCGCCAAAGCCGCCGCTGTTTCCGCTGTTCCCGTCACGGTGGATAGTGTAAGGATGATGCCTTTTTTGGCAACCAAGCCTGCCTCTTTCATCGAATTGGTCAGCTGTTCTACCAACTCCTGATCAACACTTACTTTCGCTGATCCAAATCCGAGCTCGTCCACACTGCAAAAGCCCTCAGGGGTTTCTGCCCCCAAATCTGCACAAATAATCTCTGTCGCGACAACCAGTGACCCAATCTCTGCTTGCCCTACGAATCCACCGCATATTCCTGCACAAATGACCAGATCGTAATCCGCGCAAGCAAGCTCTCTGGCTGTACTCGCTGCGGCTGCTGCGGGCCCTACTCCCCCAGCGATGACAGTGAATCGCTCATCTCCTTGAATGCCGCGCATCACTGCATCCCGTTCTGCGTCAACGGAGGTCACGACCAGAATGCTTCTATATTGTTGTGACAAAATCATTTGCCCCGTCTCCCTTCAATCGCTTTCCACCTTCCACGTTATCGCTACTTTTCGTTCGTGTAAAGCCGTTTAAAGAGTTTGTCAAAAGACAGGAAAATACTTACAATGAATCCTGTTATGCATTTTCGTTAGACGAGAGGTGACCGATCATGCTTCATCCACCGAATCCGAACACCCATCCTGACTGGCTCTCCCCCCACTCTTTGGCCTGGTACACGCAGTTGGGCAAAATGACTGGTGAATACGTATACCCATGGCGCTCTACCATTACGGAACCGAATGGCGAGTCGCTTTTTATGGAAGAAATTAGCCGTATGGTTCCGAATCAATCCGTTCTCGACATCGGTTGCGGGCACGGTGCATTCACACTGCACTGGAGCCGTTCTGCCAAAGAAATCGTCGGCTTGGATGTGACAGAAAGCTTTGTGGAAAAGGCCCGTATGCAAACACCCGAAAACGTCTCCTTCGTTGTTACCAATACAAAATATACCCTTCCCTTCCATGACGATACGTTCGATTGCGCCTACAATCGCAAGGGACCTACCTCCGCCTATCCAGATATAGCACGTGTCGTCAAAAGAGGAGGCTCGTTCATCGGATTACATCCGGGCGATCAGTTGTCCGCCGAATTATTCGAATGGTTTCCTCATTTATTTGGTTCACGTCCAGCAGACACTCCGATCCTGCAAAATCTGCAGGAGAAACTCAGACAAACTACTTTCCAGCGAGTGGATATTCAGACGGTAACTGCCACCGAGTATTTTCAGACCCCACTTGATGTCATTCGCATGCGTTGCTTCGGGCAAAGTCCCACTATTCTCACGTCCGCCATCGAACAACACATGGACAGTGTTCTGCCGATTTTTGACCATTATGCGACTTCTAACGGTCTGCCCACTACGCATATGTATTACCTTGTTCGCGCGATTGTTTGATTCGTCTTATTAAAAACCTCCAGCCGTATTTGGCCAGAGGTCGTCACTACTCTTATCCTTTTAGCAAAAAGCTGTTGCCGTCTTCATCCTGAAAAGTCGCATAGGTCCCCCATTGCATCTTGTTCAGTTCTCCTTGAAAAACAACGCCGTTCGCCCGCATCGTTTCGTACGTCTTTCCAACTTCTGTACATTCAAAAACGATCGAGGCCTTTTGTTCCTGCCAGTTGCTCATCATACTTTTCGGATAGAGCACCAAAGCAGTCTGGGCACCTGCTGGTCCTACCTCCAGCCAACTGCTGTTTGGTCCCATCGGGTGCTCTTGCTTGACCTCAAATCCAACCTTCTCTGTCCAGAACACTTTTGCGCGTTGCTGATCTTCTACGTAAACAGCTACCGTTGCCATTTTGGTAATCATCATATCCTCCTTATTAATTGAGCATTTATCATCCCATTTTAACCGAAAAAAAGTTTACTTATCGCTATCAACAAACCCAAAAGTTGACAACAGTAACACGCAATTTTATATTTAATTACGAAATGTAAGAAACAAAACATTGAATAAGCTTCTCCCTTTCAATGCATCATGTTAGTGTAAAAACAAGTTGCTGGAGGAATGTAAAGTGGGTAAGGATTTTATTGCAGCCGTAAAAGACAGAAGAACGTACTATGGGATCAGCAAGGAAAACGTTGTATCTGATGAACGCATTAAAGAAATCGTGCTGGAAGCAGTAAAATACACACCATCGTCATTCAACTCCCAAAGCGCTCGCGTTGTCGTCCTCTTGGGTGCGGAGCACGATAAGCTATGGAACATTACCAAAGAAACGCTGCGAAAAATCGTTCCTGCTGAAAATTTCGGAGCCACGGAAGAAAAAATGAACGCCTTCGGTAGCGGATACGGCACTGTTCTTTTCTTTGAAGACCAAAGCGTCGTCCAAAACCTCATGCAGAAATTCGAAGCGTACAAAGATAATTTCCCGATTTGGTCCGAGCAATCTTCCGGAATGCTTCAGTATGTTGTGTGGACTGCGTTGGAAATCGAGGGCTTCGGTGCTTCCTTGCAGCATTACAATCCACTCATCGATGAAGAAGTCCAACAAACGTGGAAGATCCCTAGCGAATGGAAGCTGAGAGCACAGATGCCTTTTGGCAAACCAACCGCTCAACCAGGTGAAAAACAATTCCAATCGTTGGATGAGAGAGTGAAGTTCTTTTCCTAAGTAACATTTTGTTGAATGTTTGTAATGGATGGCTCAGAATTTCCAATTTGGGCCGTCCTTTCGTGTATTGAGCGATTGCTTTCCTCTGTCGTCTGTGATAGTATTAGCTTAAACAAAAGATTCTTATTTAAAGCGTTCACATATTGTAAAGGGTTTACACTTATGTTTGAACCTTTTACAATGTGTGAATTTTATTTTATATAAATAAAAGTTACATATTCATTTTATTTTGTTGGAGGTAACACCCATGCAAACAGGTACAGTTAAATGGTTCAACGCAGAAAAAGGTTATGGCTTCATCGCAGTTGAAGGCGGAAACGATGTATTCGTTCACTTCAGCGCAATCCAAGGCGACGGTTTCAAAACCCTCGAAGAAGGCCAACGCGTAGAATTCAACGTAGTTGAAGGCAACCGTGGTCCACAAGCTGAGAACGTAACAAAACTGTAAATTACACATAAAGCTGCCCTTGCGAATAACAAGGGTGGCTTTTTTTTCCATACCTTTTTCCTCACATAATTCGTTCTTTGTTCCTAAAGGGCAGTTGACATTAGCCATGCCTCCCCATATAATCTCTTTATAATGCAGAGTAAAGCAACGGCGCTTTCTAGCATAAAATATTCAGAATGTACACAAGGGAATAAACGCGACATGTATTTTCCGTTTATTTTTAGCGAGCTATGAAAGCGGTTCCAGTTGACTGTTATTACCATTACCTGTAAACAAGTTCATAAAAGTAAGCAAAGGCGCTTAGGGTATCACTCATTTATTTAATGAGATCCTAAGTGCTTTTATTGTTTACATCCGCAAAAAGGTGGGATATCCATGGAGCACATTGGAAGCGTCATTATTTACATCATCATGTTATGTGCAGTAATTGGTGCCATTGCCGCGATCCGCAACAGCGATGAGGGTCTCGGTAAGGAGTTCATGGAAGGGATTCACTCAACAGGTTACATCTTCGTTCCTGCCGCCGGTATTATGGCGTCCCTCCCGTACATCTCTTGGTTCGTAGAAAAAGCGGTATCACCCATCTTTAACAAAATTGGAGCAGATCCTGCGATTGCGGCAACTGCGATTCTCGCATCTGACATGGGTGGCTATCAGTTGGCAAACCTCCTGAAGACCTCCACAGAAGGTTGGATTATGGCGATGATCGTCGGTCTAATGGCCGGTGCTACGATCGTGTTCTCCATCCCTATGGGACTTGCTATGTTGGACAAGCGCGATCATAAATACATGGCGCTTGGCGTAATGTCCGGTATTTTGACAGTTCCGATCGGTGCTTTTATCTCCAGTGCCATTCTCGTTTTGACAAATGCAGAGGTTCGCAATGAAATCTCGACGAACGCTGAATCGACTTATGCTTTTGCCATTGGCTTCGGACAGGTACTGTTGAACCTTTCACCAATTTTGTTCTTCGTATTAGCGATTGCTGCTGGTCTGCGCTTCCTGCCAGACTTGATGATTAAAGGCTTCATGATTTTCGGAAAGACAATGGATGCAGCTATCAAGCTCGTACTCGTTTTCTCGATCGTGCAACACTTTACTGGCATCTTCACAAAGATTTTCGGAGCTTGGGGCTTCGATCCGATCATCGCCGATCCAACCGACCAATACCGTGCGTTGGAGACCGCTGGTTACATCGGTATCATGCTTGCAGGTGCGTTCCCAATGGTTTACATGCTGCGTAAATATGCTGCGAAGCCACTCGAAGTATTGGGTAATAAGCTTGGCATGAGCCCTTCTGGTAGTGCAGGCTTGCTCGCAACGAGCGCAAACATCCTGGCGATGTTCCGTCTCATTCGTTCCATGCCGCCTAAAGACAAGGTTATCAACATTTCCTTCGGGGTTTGTTCCGCTTTCTTGCTAGGTGACCACTTGTCCTTCTCGGCAAACTTCCAACCAAACATTATCTTGCCGGTCATGCTCGGTAAATTGGGCGCAGGTATTATCGGGATTGCTTTTGCTTACTGGCTCTCCGTACCGAAAGCCCTTGAACTGGAAAAACAAGATCGTGCTGCTGGAATTATCGGTCCGGATGAGTATCTGGATACTCACAATGCTCAAGCTGAAGTTGCAGCAACCAAACAATAAAAGCAAAAGAGCGGTCCTTCGTGGGCCGCTCTTTCCTTTACTCACCGTTCTTGCTCATCTCCCAAATTTCCAATACAGGTACTGGCTTTTTGGAGCACCCATCCATCGTTAATTCACGAGCTTCTTTTGACCACAAAAAAGGATAGATTGCGAACATTTCATCGCCTTTTAGCTCGGAAACGTCCTTCTCCCAATCCGTCCAGAAAAAGGTCTTATAAAACGTATGGATGTCCCCGGTCATTGCCCAGTGCAAAAAGTCGGTATAGCCAATTTCAAGATCCTCCCACGCAAGACTGTCCGGAGCGAAATACCATATACCGCCTACCGAATCCGGAAACATTCCACCATTGATCGCAAAGAATCCCCCTATGACATCGTCTGCTACCAGCAGCATCCCGTTCAAGGCACATTGCTGGTTCCAAGAAGTGATGGAACGCGGCAAATGAGGATGGCCAGACCCTAGAATCCTTAGCCAGCCTTGGTGAATCAGAATCCCGCCTGTTTCAAAAGCAACAGCACCTAGCGTTGACCTCGTCGTCACTTGCAAATCAACAAGCTGTTTTTCCCCTTTCTCCAGTTCAGCTGGAAGAAGAGTGATTTTCCGCTCTGATGATGACAGCCATTTTTTTATTTCTTCCATCGCTGAATCCTTTTCGCTGTACAATTCCTCGAAGCTTTTCATTTCAGTCTCCAATCTCGCCAAAATAAACAATAGTTTGGATGCTGTTAACTCCCATGACGGATGAATCCTCAACATCTACCCTTGATGAGCAGCCTGTGGAGAGCAGCACAGATCTCCTTTGCCTGATTCAAGTGCAGACTTCAGGCTCCCCAACACATGAGACCAAGCCATTTCGTGCCAGCCCCGAGCCTTTTCCCACTCCTCTCCCTCTTTCCAACCGAAATGCTCGACCAATACTTGTGTTTTCCCCTCTGTTTCAGACAAGGTGACAAGCACATATGTCAAAGCAGCCTCGTGATTCATGGTATCTGCGAATTCATCCGGTCCCTTCCATGTAAAGCCCAAGCGCTCCTTCGGTTCAAAATGGGTAATGATGCAACCTTTCGTCCCCATCTGGTCGCGATTGGCTGGGTTGAAGTACAATTCATAGGCTCCGCCCAGGTACGGCTCAATCGTTGCATCAGGCGCAAACCACTGAACTAGCCGTTCCTTTCGTGTCCATGCCCACCAAACCAGCTCTATAGATGATGATACTTCGATCTCCGCTTTCAAGAAACCCATGGAACATCCCCCTAACTATTTTCCCAACAGTTTGAAAATAGCAATTTCTATATAACCAGTCAATACCGGACACTCGCTATCTCAACATTCACGCCCGAAAGAGATTTCACGCGTATGAATGAGTCTGAACAAGTCTGAATGGATTATTTTTTACTAAAAAGTGTAATTATGCAGTAATCGCATAAGAATGAATGCTATAATAGCTGAGTAAGTAAAAAATTTCACAATGGGGAGAGGAACGATGGAACAACCACTTGCTAAATCGGCTCATCAGAAATTACCCATTGGAAAATTGCTCAAGAGGATCTTCGGTATCCTGATTGGTGCTTCCCTGTTTTCGGTAGCGCTAGAGATTTTTCTCGTACCGAACAATATTATCGACGGTGGAATCGTAGGTATCTCGATTATTACCTCGCATCTGTCTGGAATCCCTCTTGGCGTTTTCCTGTTTGTGCTTAACTTGCCCTTCTTGATCATAGGGTACAAGCAAATCGGAAAAACGTTTGCACTCTCAACCCTCTTCGGGGTTACGATCATGTCAGTTGGAACGACATTCCTTCACGAAGTCAAAGGGCTAACGGATGATCCCCTGCTTGCGGCTGTTTTTGGCGGCATACTTCTCGGGATTGGGGTAGGACTCGTTCTCCGTTATGGAGGCTCTCTGGACGGTACAGAGATCGTCGCTGTACTGCTTAACAAGAAATCTCCATTCTCCGTTGGTGAGATCGTAATGTTCATGAACTTATTCATTTTGAGCAGTGCCGGATTTGTATTCGGTTGGGATCGCGCGATGTACTCGCTGATCGCCTATTACATTGCATTCAAAATGATCGATCTGACCATCGAAGGCTTCCAGGAGTCGAAAGCCGTATGGATTATTAGCGACAATCACAAGGATTTAGGAGATGCGATTGTTGCTCGTCTGGGCCGTGGCGTTACCTATCTGAATGGTGAGGGCGGCTATACCGGAGACGACAAGAAAGTGATTTTCTGCATCATTACGCGTTTGGAAGAAGCCAAGCTGAAGCTGATCGTGGAAGAAGTGGACCCGAATGCCTTCCTGGCTGTCGGCAATATTCACGATGTGCGCGGTGGGCAGTTTAAGAAGAACGCAATTCATTAAAGGAAAAAAAGTGTACCCTATAGATTGGGCGTTGGGGAACGTCTCTCTATAGGGTATTTTTTGTATGTTAATAATTTATCGTAATATTTTCGAAGACTTTCTTTTTTCTATCTACAAAAGTTAACATCTCAGCATGGGTAAGATTACGTAATGCTCCCTCATATACAACATTTCCAAAAGTATCACTCGTTGTATAACTGCATTTGTGCTTTCATCGATAAACATTAATTCTTCATCTTTTACAAAAATCGATGTTTGATTTCCGTTGAAACTAATAAACAAATCTTGTTTTTCTCCGTCACCATTCTGGACCATTTCAATAATGACCGAATTGAAAGTAAAGTACGATACTCCTATATCTCAAGAAAAAAGGAGGTTTTCTCAGTGTATCAAGCATTCTCGATAGAACGAGTTCCTTTTGAACAGAAGCACGCTCTCAAGCAACTGTTGGAGCTGTATACGTACGACTTCACTGAGTTTGAGCCTTTCGAAGTAGATGACGACGGCTTGTTTGGCTATGACTACTTTGAGAAGTATTGGGTCGAACCAGAGCGCCATCCCTTTTTCATCAAGGTTAATGGTAAGCTCGCTGGTTTTGTCCTCGTCCGCATGCTCACAAGCCCTGATGCAAAATTACCATCGGTCCACTCCATTGCTGAATTTTTTATCATGAAACGCTACCGTAGGCTGGGGATTGGAAAAGCAGTCTCCCATCAAATCTTTAAAATGTTCCCGGGTGCCTGGGAAGTCTTTCAATTGGAAAACAACGTGCCTGCCATCGGCTTTTGGCGTTCGAGCATCTGCGATTACACAGCCAATCACTATGAAGAGCGTCAAGCGGATGGCAAAGTCATACAGACGTTCATTTCGAGACCATAGTAGAAAAAGCCAAGGGACAACGCAAATCCCTTGGCTTTTTTTCATGAAAGCTAACTAGCTGATAACCGCAGGAAAGGTCATCACGACAACCGTTCCGCTACCCAGCTTGCTGTCCACCGTAATCTCTCCCCCGTGCGCAAAAACGAGCTGCTTGGCTATCGCCATACCCAGCCCCGTTCCACTGGTATTCTCTCCTGTATGCCCACCTCTGTAATATCTTTCGAACAGATTGGCCAGTGTCGTCTCGTCCATGCCTGGACCATTATCCGCAATTTTGACCACAAACTGATCGGCTGCAATCGATTGTACCTCTACAAGCACGTGTGTACCTGCCGGGGTATACTTGATCGCGTTTGTCAAAATGTTGACGATGATGCGGCGAAACCAGATTGGATCGACCTCGGCCGTTATCGATGGGACATTCGCCGAAAATTCGATATCATGCAAAGACGAACTCGGATCGTTCACCATATCCACCACAATCCTGCGAATGGTTTCTACGATCGCGACAGGTTGTTTGACCATCGGCAAAGCTTGGTTTTTGAGTCGATAGGTCAAATTCAAATCTTCAATCAGCCCGTTCATGTAGTCTGACTTTTCCCGAATCGTTTTCGCAAATTCGCTGACTTCTTTTCTGTCCCACTCATACTGTTCCGACTCTAAAAAGGTAGCATAACCGTAAATCGAGCTCAGCGGTGTCTTGAGATCATGGGATAGCCCTGTAATCCATTCCTCTCGTGTCTGCTCGATCTCTTGCTGAAGCTTTTCGTTGGAGCGCAAGGTTTCACTCAGATGCCGGAGAGCGTCAAATACATCCTTGAAAACACGAAATGACTTCTTTTCCTTCCCTCGCCAATTCCTTCCGATTGGTTTCCCCTTTTTTCCGATCGGCTCCTCATAGCGGCCTTGGGCCAGTCTTTCTAGCCAATTCACCATATGCAAGAGCGGCTTGCCTACCCGCCACGCATACCAGCTCCCTGCAAATAAAACGACCAGGATCAAAAGAATACCGATCTGAAGGAACGTTTCCTTGACCATGGCATCCTCAGACGTTTCTTGGACACCAGACTGATAGGTTGGATTCGGTGTGCCCACTACGTAGGTCAAGTCGCTCTTCGTGTCATATCGACTGGTGATGCGGACAGGAACATTTTTGGTGGTCTCGCCGTTCTGAAGAGCCTCCGTCATGTCTAACTGGGCAGAAGCGTTCGGGTGATTCCATTGATGGATGAGTTTCCCCGTACGATCGTATACCAAGTACCATGCCTTTTCTTGGGAAAAGCTTTTGTTCAACTCGTCCCATGTCTCCTTGCTCGTTCCCGTTTTTTTTGCGATCAGGCGGTGCATCATTTCTTTTTCGGGAGCGGGTGTTCCATAGAGGATGATCATGTTTTCGTCAGATTGGTTTATAACCCAGTGCGTGACGTGATAGCGAGAAGCATCACGGTCTTCTACATAACTAATCCACTCTCCTGGCCCAAATTGACTGGGAACGTCAGCAGGTGTCCGGTAGTTGTACAGAATTTTTCCATGCTTGTCGATAATCTGCAACCAGCCTTGATGTCTCGCCACGCTCTTCTCGATTTCCGGATCGACGCGGATTCGTTTCCCCTCATACTCTATCTTCAATGTCAAATCGGATGCATCCAGCCGGGACAAATCGCTGGACAACTGCTCGTTCATAATGCGCCACCCTAACCCCAGCATCGCGAAAATCAGAAATAGCAGCAATACGAGGAGAAAACCGAACAGTTGGCGGACATATTGAAAAATCAGCTTGTTCCGCAAATTCATGACTGTCTTGCCGGACTAACCAGCTTGTAGCCCAGCCCTCTCACCGTGACCAGGAGCTTTGGCTGTCCCGGGTTTTCTTCTATGCGCTGACGCAGCTTGTGAATGTGCACCATGACTGTATTTTCGTCAAACATCCCGTACTCGTCTTTCCATACATGATCGTAAATTTGTTCTTTCGTAAATACCCGGTTCGGATTCTGGCAGAAAAAGACGAGCAATGAAAATACTTGCGCCGGGCAGTCCACTCGCTCTCCGTTCACGAACAGCTCGGCTGCGTCCACATTTACTTGAAAACGTCCATAATCATAGCGCTTTTCTTCCTGCGATGGAGCAGAGCCCCCCAAGGTTCTGCGCAGATGAGCCTTCATCCGGGCAACGACCTCTAATGGATGAAATGGCTTCGTTATGTAATCATCCGCTCCATAGGCAAATCCGCTTAATTTATCAAAATCGGTACCTTTTGCTGTCAGAAAAAAAATCGGTGCCTTCGTTCGCTGGCGAACTGCTCCGCACAGCTCAAATCCACTTTTATCAGGCAGCATGACATCCAGAATCAACAAGTCGTATGTCTTCTCTTCCACGAGACGAATCGCCTCAGCTGCTGTCGTGCATGTATCGATCTGGACAAAGCCTTCCTTTTTCAGCACCGTTTGAAGCATCTGCAAAATCGCTTCTTCATCATCTACCAGCAAGATTCTTGCTTCTTTCTCCATATCCGTTCCCTCCCTTGCTGTCATACATTCTACCATGATAAACGACGCCAACAAAAAAGATAAGGAAATGGTAAGGTAGTGTTTTAGTAGGGGAAAGGTCTGGCTATTATGATGAAGGAGAAAGGAGCGGATTCACCTATGTGGGCTATTTGCCAACACGAATTTTTTCGGTTGTTTAAAAGTATCAAATCGTTAATTACCGTTGCCTTTATCGTCGGCATCTCGTACTTGGTTTCTGACCTCGTCAATCAGGCAGCAACTCTTCTCTCAGAAAAGGAGCTGGCCCAGGGACATGCGCTTGGTATTTTTGCACTTATCATGCTGTTCGGGCCCTTGTTTGTATTCAGCCTTTCTCATGATGTCATAAATCGTGAGCTAGCAGGCAGGACCATTCGCTTTCTCGTCACCCGGACTTCACGCAATCAGATCATTTTGGGGAAATTTCTCGGAGTGGCGTCCTTCTGGTTAACCTGCATGATTATTACATTTGGCGTAGTTTTCGCCACCGTGCAAACGTTTGATGCGAAGACCTTTTATCTATGCGTATCTATGCTTATCTACTGCATCTCGCTGGCACTGCTGCTCTCGCTCGTGATACCTCGCCCCAGCTACACGATGTTTTTAGGAATCGTGATTGCACTGATTTTGCCAGGTCTCGGACTATGGAGCACCTTCTCTAGTCACCCGGCAGCACCATGGATTAAATATTTGACACCCTTTTCATTTATGGAAAAAGGCGGCGCTTGGACCGGCTTCATTTGGCTCTATGCAGCAGCTTTCCTGATCGCTTCTATGTACTTATTCCGACGGAGGGATTGTTAATGGCAATGATCGAGACCATAGAGTTGAACAAGCGCTTTGGCAATCGCACGGTCGTGAATGACGTCAGTCTTACTGTGCACAGCGGGGAGATCTTCGGATTCCTCGGTCGAAACGGCGCAGGAAAATCGACCTTTATCAATATGCTGACAGGTATTCTGATTCCGACAGCGGGTACCATTCGTATGTTCGGAGAAGAGGCCCATACAGAAGGATGGAAAAAACGAATTGGCGTACTGCCGGATTACTCCACCTTCTACGACCATTTATCTCCTGCGGAGCACCTGCACTATTTCGCTCGGGTAAAAGGCGTCACACTCACAAAGGAAGACTGTATGCGCATCCTGACAGCCGTTGAGCTTGAGGAGCATGCATCCCGCAAAGCCAAAACGTTTTCCTTCGGGATGAAAAAGAAGCTGGGTATTGCCCAAGCCTTAGTGGGTGACCCGGAACTCATCTTCCTTGATGAACCTACTTCTGGCGTAGACGTCGAATCAGCCCTGCATATTCAAAATTTGCTGCGCAAGCTCCATCAACAAGGAAAAACGATCTTCATGACCTCGCACAATTTGAATGAAGTTGAGAAAATCTGTACCCGCATCGCCATCATGAAAAGCGGAAAGATCAGTTCACTCGGCACTCTCGATGAGCTGCAAGCTGCCCATCAGGCATGGCGATCTGTGAACGTACGTCACTCGGCTTTTATTACAGAGGATTCTGTAAACCTGCGCACCTTTATCGAGTCCCTCGGGCGCAATACGATTTGGGAAGAGGGTCGTCTCTCGATCCAGGTCGATGACGATCAAAAAGTGGCAACCCTCGTTCGTGCTCTTGTTCAGGCACGTGTGGATATTTATGGCGTGAACGTTGAAGTCCCTTCGCTCGAACGAATTTTTATGGGGGAAGAGTCTCATGATGCTTAATCTCGTTTTTGTCCTGCTCCTATCCGGGATGCTGCTTTTCAACATCTCGATAGGAAAAAGCATGACCACCGGAAGTATGTCAATTACGATTGGCCTGATTGTCCTCAATCTCATCTTTTTCATCACAAAGTACAGGAAGAGTCAGCATGAAAAAATGAAAGATCAGGTTAGTAGATACGAACGATAATCAGGCTCTTGTAAATGGGGGAGGATTCGTATGACCAGTAGGTATCTGGATTTTGCCATTATCCTGACAGGGGTTTTGCTGTATAGAATCTTTTGGGGAGATAGCCTTACACCAGGAGTTATCGGGATTTTAGTTGGGCTGATTATTGTTTCTCTCATCCTTTTCATGAGAAAGCAGTACGCAAAACGCTAGGAGCAAAAGGAGCAAGAAAATACGTAGAAAAAAAGCAGCTTGATTGCCACCAAAAACAACCTGCAAGTTATGCGGCTATGGGGCAATGGGCTGCTTTTTTCTACAAGATTGCCAAAAGCTGATCCAGTCGTTCAATGACAGCGAGTGGCTGATGCCGAGAAGTAGGCTTTTTCCCTCGTGGATTGATCCAGACAGCTGAGAAGCCTGCGTCCATCGCGCCTGCTACATCTGCCTCCCACGTATCTCCGACAAACAGCACCTGCTTGCTCTCAACTCCGAGCTTTTCACGAACATGTTCATATATACGTAGATCCGGCTTATGATGTCCGATGATTTCGGAGAGAAACACCCGCTCCCGTGGAAAATAAGCAGCCAATCCCAGACGCTCCAGCTTGATAAATGCCATATCGACAGGACCATTCGTAACAATCCCTAGTGTATGCTCTTCTGCCAGCCTCGCAATGGTAGACTGAACAGTGGCATCTGGCTGGACTGCATCCATACATGCCGCCTGATAGGCACGTTGAAAATCGTCGACCTGCTCCACTTCAATCTGTCGGTTACAATCAGCCATGGCTCGCTGAAAACGCAACCTCCTGTATTGCGTAAAATCGTAGCGCTTGGCAATAACATCGACCCACAAATCATCTCCGTGGCGCCGCAGAGCCTCAAGGAATTTCTCTTGGTCGAGTTCTGCTGTAAGTGCATGGGTCGCAATCGTCTGCTGCATCCCTTTCTCCCAGCAAGCTGAAAAATCAAAGAGAGTGTCGTCGAGATCAAATAGGATTGTTGTAAATTTAGACATGGCTATCCCTTCCTTTCTTTTGTGAAATTCTATCTGCATGAGATTCTGTCTTTTGATATGATCATTGTAATGGATGAAAAGGAGGTTGGGACATGTCTGAACAGAAACTCGATATTTTGTTGGAAGGGATTAATGAACTTTTCTTGGTTACTCGTGAAATTTTGGATCGTAAGGATAAGATGATTGTCAAATTAGATGTGCTAATAATGGAGGTACGGCAGATAAAAACTGATATCGCTGTAATAAGACAGGACCTAGGTCAGCTCAAAAATAGCAAGCTCGTAGCATCTTAACCGTCCACTATTGTTTTCACTCCGTTCTTTGGTTGACCGTCTCCAAATCCACAAGCAATGCCTCTTTCAACTCAACTGGCAAAGAAACAGATTGGCGTGTATTCGCATCGATCATGACCATTGTCACATCGGCGTCCGCCACTAATACATCTGCAGCGTTGTACAGCTCCTGGCGGATGACGAAGCTTTTTTCACCCACCTTGACCACCGTAGTAATCGCCGTTACCTCTTCACGCATTTTCAATTCTTTGCGGTAGTTAATGTTAATATTGGCCACTACCGGCATGATGGCCCGTCGCCTCAATTCATCCAGTGTAAATCCTTGCTCCCATATCCATTCAAAACGCGCCCACTCCATGTACTCCAAATACTTGGCATTGTTCACATGTCCGATTACGTCAATATCAGTTGAACGCACAGTTAGATGATAGCGATGAGCCATCCTTATCACTCCTTGTTTTTCTTTAGTATAACGAATTCAGGTTGCTGAGTGAACATTCATTCAAAATATTCCGAATGGTCGTGCTGTTCTTTCCGGATCTTTTTCCTATAATATAAATAAACACTAGAAAGGAAGATTGGATGTTCGAACAAGAACTATTGCCGACCTTGCAAACAGCTCGCTCCCGGTATCAGGATGCACTCGTCCAATTGGTTGAAGCCGAGCTTGGCTGGAAGCTGGCTCCGGGCTCTAATTCCATCGGATTTTTGATTCATCACATCGCGGAAGTCGAATATCGATTCTGTATGATGTTTTTCGGAAGAGCCATCCCGTCCGACATCACTCTCACTACCATTGGACCTGTGAAGGATGAAGGAAACTTTACCGACTTGTCTGCCTTGCTTGCTTTCAAAGATGCTGCTTACCATTACTTGCTGGATTCTTTGGCTGCCCTGCCAAAAGACGCGTGGGACATCCCCTGTGAAGCACCGATTGCCACATTGACTCCCCGTCAGGCACTTGGTCGACTGATTTATCATATGGGCTACCACGGTGGGCAGATTGGACTTATCCGCAAGTACGGAGGACCCCAATGAGTCTCATTTTGACAGGTGAGCGGCTCATCATTCGCGAATTGCTACGCGAGGATCTACCCGACTTACTCGCCACCTACAACAGCAATCCAAAGTACAATCAGCTTCGAAACGGAACGAGCGCAGTAAGTCTTGCTGAACTGGAAGCCGAGTATGACGCTACCATAAGCATACCTTCCGGGCATTGGCTCGCTATTACTCGTGAAGGTACGATCATTGGAGTGATCCATATCGTCCTCTCCAGTGAACACGATCCAAAAAGCTGGATTAGTCTTTTGCTTTTGCATGCCGATTATCAGCAGCAGGGCTTTGGAAAAGAGGCAGTGACACTCATGGAAGCCTACTGCATCCAACATGGCAGTCAGCATGTTCATCACGGTGTCATTGCGCATAATGAACCTGCTCTTCTTTTCTGGGGGAAGCTTGGCTATGAGCAGTATCGTCAGGTGGAGGCACCTGTCGGTTGTCTGACACAACCGGTGCTGCTGGTAGCCAAGTGGCTACCCCGTACAAATTAAGGAGGTGAAAGATATGAACCGTCGCCTTTTTGAAAATGATGTGCCCACCCTCCTCTCCTAGTCGGTGAGGAAGTGGTTCTCTTACTGCCTCCCGGCTACGGAATAACGCTCGAACGATTGATTCATAATTCCGGGAGGGACTTGTTATGTCACAATCACAATGGAAGCAAATGTTTTTAGGGGCTGTCTGCCTGACTCTCGCCGCAGCGATCTGGGGCGGTGTTTATGTCGTCAGCAAGGTCGTGTTGGAAGTAATTCCACCGTTCACGCTATTGATTTTGCGCTTTTGCATTGCTTTAGTCGTGCTGGCGGCATTTATCGTTGCTCGCAAGGAGCGTGTCGCGAAAAAAGATTATCCTCTGCTGATGGCCATCTCCTTTGTTGGGGTCACGATCTCCATCGCCGCACAATTTCTCGGTACCAAGCTGTCTACTGCCCATATGGGTGCTTTGATTACCTCCGCATCGCCTGCCTTTATTGCCATTTTTGCGGTTTGGCTATTAAAGGAGCGTGTCCATCTGAAGCAGGCAGCGGGTATTTTGTTAGCGACGATTGGTGTCATCATCGTCATTGGTGTTCCTGATCAAGCTGACGCTCAGTCTTCCCTCGCAGGAAACCTGATTTTGTTCCTAGCTGCGATTAGCTGGGGATTGTATACCGTTCTCAGTAAAAAGGCAACGCAGCGCTATTCATCCCTGCTCGTCACCACCTACGTAGCATTGTTTGGTATCATCTTTACCAGTCCGCTCATGTTTTGGGAGCTGTCTGTCACACCGGTCTCCTGGCAATTTGGTTGGGACATCTGGGCAGGCGTCCTCTATATCGGGATGATTTCTACCGCAGGTGCTTTTTATTTGTGGAACAAAGGCTTCGAGCTGATGCCCGCAGGGAGTGGGGCCGGATTCTTTTTTGTTCAGCCCATTGTCGGTGCATTTTTGGGCTGGCTGTTGCTGCATGAACATTTGGGTATTGGCTTTTTCGCTGGTGGCTCCTTTATTTTCCTCGGTGTCGCTTTGTCCACTCTGCGTACCAAAAATAAACGTGAATCGCTGGAGGAACATCCTCTCCCCCATTACAACGAGAAGCAAGGCTAAAATTGTGTTTGCATACATGCTACGAGGACTTCCCAATCGTTGGGAAGCCCTCGTTTTTTTAAGCTATGGACGAAAATATTGCCGTACACTTCCTTTTTCGAAAGACAGCTCCACTTCAGCAAATGCCCCATTTATAAACGTGATTTGTGGCGGCATATGCCCACAATCTATGTCGTAGAGGACAGGGACTTGCAGCTCTTCAGCCAGTTCCTGATAGACGTCTTCCACGGTGTAGCCGTCGACCGTCTGATTCGCTGGACTGCGCCCAAACATGATCCCCGCACAATGGTCGAACCATCCGGCCAGCTTCATTTGTACCAATGATCTGCGCAGATCAGTCGTAGAAAGCTCACAGTTTTTCCAAATACCAGATGATCGCTTCATTCCCGATCTGTTCTTTTTGAAACGTTTGTACGTCCCCATACGGTGTGCCAATTACATGCCGAATGATATCGATACAGCCGCCAAGTAGCCGTCCCTGCATATTTACGTGGGGAGTAGTCTCTGTAGTTTTCCATACAGTCGGTTCCGTCAGGTGAAAGATATGCGGCGAAGGATTCGCATGCTGCCATTCCTTTTGATACATCGGAGATGAGTACTGCAAGACTGACTCGCCCTTTTGCGTTGACAGAACTGTTTCCCACATAGCCGTCGTCTCATCCATATCTGCTCCACGCAAATCTATCAGATTCGTCCCATGAGCCGTAGCCATCCCCGTTTTTAATGTAATCGCGAGCAACAGCACACTCACATCCGAATAGCCTAACACCCATTTTGGTTGCATGGCATCAAAATCAAGCTTGTCTAAAATCTCAATCAGCAACTCGCCACCCCAAGGAGGGATGATGATATCGACGTCTTCCTCTTGCATCAGGGAGTTGAATTCGGCTGCGCGGTTTATGGCAGGAGCTGACTTGGCTTTTTCCTGTGTCCAGACTGTATCTTTGCAAACGATGGAATACCCCCTGCTCTCCATACGACTGCCTGCCAGCCTGATTCGTTCATGCAAATACTCTGGTACACCTGATGATGGTGCAGTTACCCCTATAGTAGCGCCCTTTTTCAACGATGGATACGTGATCATGCTTCTCCCTCCCACTATGTATGATTTTGGATAATGATAACACATACCACCAAAGTATTTTCCGACGTAGGCCGAAGGGTAGACTGGAACTGCTTTTCTTAGACAAAAAAAAGACGACCTATAGTCGTCATCAAAGTATATAAAACGGGAGGGAAGTAGAGGAGTTCAGACGAACGTGTTTCCTGTTCGTGAATGATTACTTCTTGCTGGCGTCAGTCGTTGTAGACTGTCCAGCGGAACTGCTGTTGTCGGTTCCGACAGCACCAGACGATCCAGTGCTCGTACCTGCATCAGATTTGGCATCTGTCGCAGGTGCTTCCGTAGACGAACCTGTGTCCGTCGATGCATCAGAGCTTTTCGCTGAAGCATCTGGAGTAGACTGATCTTGCGAAACCGAGCTATTGGTCGATTGTCCGCTATCAGAAGTGGAGGAGCCCGGAACAGTTTCGCTTGTCGTGCCCTCTGGTTGTGTCGCCGGTTCAGGTGTTCCTGTGGTGTTAGAGCAGGCAACCAAGCTGCCAGACAGGAGTAATGCGACAGTGGCAATGGAGAACCACTTTTTGTTCATGTTCATTCCCCTTTCATTCCTTGGCTTCGTGACCTTCTCGCTGTCACACCTATATCGTAACGGGCAAAGATAACCATTCTGTAAGGAAAGTAGGAAAAAACGATGATCAAAATATGAAAAAAGTATGAACATGATCATTTTGAGCGGATTCATTTTGAGCCGATCGTGCTTTAGTTCTCCGACTTAATCCTAGGAACCCATATCGTAAAAGTACTTCCCTTCCCAGGCGAGCTCTCCACTGTGCATTTGCCATCATGCAGCTCTACCAGCTCTTTTACAATGGCGAGCCCAAGTCCTGTTCCTTTATTGTTCTTGGAACGTCCCCGATCTACTTTAAAAAAACGTTCCCAGATGCGGTCTAGGTCATCAGCTGCAATTCCCATCCCAGTATCGATCACTTGAATCTGTACGTATTCTCCATCCAGCGAAGCACGCATGCGGATTTCACCAGCAGACGTAAACTTGAGTGCATTCTTCACCAGATTTTTTAGAATTTGCGCGATCCTGTCTTTATCGGCATAAATTCGTGGAAGCTCCTCCTCTACCTCTACATCCATGCGAAGCCCTTTTTCCTCTGCTTCTTGATGGAAGGAAAAAGCAACCCGATTCATGACATCTGCCACATCGACAGGGAACTTGACCAAATTCACTTCATTGTTCTCCAGCTTCATCAAATCCATCAGATCATCCACCAAGCGATTCACTTGCATCGTTTCGGTGTACATCACAGCGTAATACTTCTGTCGTGCCTCTTCTTCCTCTACCAAGCCATCCTGCAACGCCTCGAGGAAACCTTGGATCGCCGTGAGAGGCGTGCGCAATTCATGAGAGACATTCGCCAAAAAATCATTGCGGACTTGCTCCAAATGATGACGCTCCTGCTCTACCTTCTCCAGCTTCTGTGCCATCGTATTGATCGTTTGTGCCAAGTCGCTGATCTCGTCCGACGTATCGACCTGGACGCGCTCTGCATAATTCCCTCGACCAATTTCAGCCGCTGTTCTCTCAATTGTTCGCAATGGGCGGGAGATTGACCATGACAAATACGAAACCATGATCGTAGAAAGCAGTACCCCGAACAAGGTCGCCCACAGAATCGACTCGCGCATTTGACCAAAGGTTTTCTCAATTCCTTCAATCGGCGCGTGCAAAATAATTCCCCCGTAGACGTTTTCGCCCTCGCCCCATGGGACGGAGACCGACAACATCGGGTCATCCAGACCTTCGATTTGCAGCTCGGTTACCGCGCTTTTTCCCTTCAGCACGTTGTCCGCGATGGAAACTGCCACGGACTTGCCCGTAAACATCTCATCCTTCATTGAAGTCGCTACAATTTTTCCTTTTGTATCAAATAACCAGATGCGGGTATCAAATGACTCGTCCAGCATTGCCAGCTTGTCCAAGAGCTGTTTGTTTACTTCATTGCTGTTATGGATAGCGGTATTCACTTTTTTCGCCATCCGCAAAAGCTCTTCTTCTTTGGCGTTGTAAATATACTCCTTCGTAAAAAAGGAAAGAACAATCCCTGTAATCCCTAGCCCTACCAAAACGGTAGCCAAAAAGCTGACCAGCAGTCTGCGGTAGATACTTTTCGACATGCCTAGCATCAGTCATCCACCCCAAACTTGTAGCCAATCCCCCAAACCGTTTGAATGCAATCATACGGGAGCTTATCTAAACGCTGTCTGATCTTTTTAATATGAACATCGATCGTTCGAACATCGCCAAAATAATCAAATCCCCACACCTGTTCCAGCAATTGCTCCCGCGACCATACACTTCCCGGCGATTTGACAAGTTGAACAAGCAGATCAAACTCCTTCGGGCGAAAGCTCACTTTTTCCCCAGCAACGATCACTTCCCGTTTATCCAGATCTATCGTCAATTGCTCAAAAACAAAGGTTCGAAGCGCTGCCTCGTCTTCTACTTTTGGCTTCGGCTGCAATCTGCGCATAATCGCGCGGATACGCGCAACGATTTCACGTGGACTAAACGGCTTCGTCACGTAATCATCCGCTCCGAGCTCCAAGCCGAGAACACGGTCAAACTCCTCATCCTTTGCCGTCAGCATAATGATCGGCGTATCCCACTTCTTGCGGATTTCCCGGCATGCTTCAAAGCCATCCAACTGCGGCATCATGACATCGAGAATGACCACATCCGGCTGTTCCTTTTCCATCATCTCAAGAGCTTCTCGTCCATCTGTTGCTGCGATGAGCTCGATTTGTTGTTTTTCAAAATAAAGGCGAATAATTTCGCGTACGTTTGGATCGTCATCGGCAACCAAGACTTTCATCGTGGACATAGCCAATAACCTCCCTTCTTTCAAAACGACATAAAATGAAACATGCCGTTCAGACAATTTACGTTTTTCCATGGTAACATAGATCACCCATGTTGTGGACGGGTAGAAGTCCTATCCAGCTGGTAATAGCAGGACAAAATGGTTTGGAACAATAAAAAAGCGAGTGGACCTAAAGCCCACCCGCTCTTCATTCTTTATTTCGTTTCTCTTACAATTGGAACACTTCGCGTGAGACTAGCCCACAACAACCCTATCAATGCGCCTGCAATAGCTGGGACCAGCCATCCAATTCCAACTTTGTACAGCGGCAATTGTTCCAAGATTGGCGTCAGCGAGTCAATTGACAATCCAAGCTGGGAAGCTCCATCCAAAAGACTGATGACAGCCGTTGCTGTGATTGCACCGACATAGACGGAGCGATGTCCGTTGAACAATCGATCAAAAAACGTCAGCAGCATCAAAACAATGGCCAGCGGATAAATCGCCATCAAGACAGGAACGGAGAAGGTAATCAACTGTGTCAAGCCTACGTTTGCTACCGCAGCACTGAACACAGACAGAATTACCGCCATCTTCTTGTAAGAGATGCTAGGAATCCGACTGGAGAAAAATTGACTGCACGCAGTGACAAGCCCGACAGAAGTCGTGAGGCAAGCAAGCGTAACAGCTGCTCCCAGCAGTAGCGAGCCTAATGGACCGAACAGTTGATGCACGACCCCGGTCAAAATTTGTCCACCATTTTCCGATTTCGCAAACGATACACTCGTCGCTCCCAAATAGCTGAGGGCAAGATAGACGAGTCCCAGTCCGGTAGCTGCTAGAATTCCTGCTTTGATCGTAGACCACATCACTTTTTTGCGATCAATGATGCCTCTTTCCTGGACAGCTGTTGTTACTACCAGACCAAATACCATAGCAGCTAATGCATCCAGCGTCAGATAGCCCTCGATAAAGCCTTTGAAGAATGCTGTATCCTGATAGGCCCCTATTGGTTGTGCCACCTCACCCATTGGAGAAATGAGTGATTTGACATACATCAGGCCAATGATGATCAAAAGAGCAGGTGTCAAGATTTTACCGATTCGATCCACCAGCTTGCTCGGGTTCAGACTCAACCAGAAGGTGATGGCAAAATAGACGATCGTGGTCACAAAAAGCGGTACCCAGCTGCCTTTCATCGATTCTGGCAAAAACGGCAACACGCCCATTTCAAAGGTTACTGTACCTGTCCGCGGAATCGCCATGAATGGACCAATCGACAGATAAACAATAAACGTGAACACGACTGCAAACATCGGATGGACTCTTGACGCCATCGTTTGCAAGTTACCTCCAGCCAAGCCTACCGCGATGATTCCTAGTAAAGGCAGACCTACACCCGTAATTAAAAAGCCGGCCATCGCGATCCAAACATTATCTCCTGCAGCTTGTCCTAGCGCTGGCGGAAAAATCATGTTCCCTGCTCCAAAGAATAGGGCAAACAGCATTAAACCAATTGTAATTGTTTCTTTCGTAGTAAGTTCTTTCATATGAATCCTCTCAATATTGTTTAATAAAATAAAATTTTCATTAGTATAACTTAAAATTAACTCACTATTCAACCTTTAATTTTTTAAAATTATTGAACTTTTGTCAAAAATGAAAGTTCTTACAGGTCAAACATCTCTTTTCTCTTGATCGCCCCCACAGCTTCCCATACGTACAGACAATAGATACTGCGCCATGGAGCCCACTTTTCCCCTAGCTTGCGAATGTCATTTTCATTTGGCTTCGTTTTCATTCCATAAAGGTGCACAATTCCATTTCGCAAACCGATGTCAGCAGCGGGCAACAAGTCTGGACGCCCCATTCCAAACATGAGTAGGCACTCTACTGTCCACCGCCCAATTCCTCGTAGCGAAGTGAGGTACGTAATGATTTCCTCGTCACCCATTGTCCATAGTCTTTCCAAATCTACCGTTTCATTCACAATGGCTCGGGCGAAATCGATAATATACTCTGCTTTTCGTTGACTAAATTGCAGAGAGCGCAAATCCTCCACAGTCAATCTCGCTACCGAGTCAGGTGTCGGAAAAGCGATAATGCCCTCGCCGTTTTGGTTTTCTACTGGGTCGCCTGTAAGTGTAACCAGCCGCTCGGTCAAATTGGCTGCAAAGGTCAGATTGATCTGCTGCCCGATGATCGTTTTGACCATACATTGAAACAAATCAGTATCCAGCATAGGACGAAGACCGCGAAACCGCTCAGTCAGGATGGCGAGCTCACTCTCCTCCCTCATCTGCTCGTAAATAACGGATAGCTCCAAATCGGCACTAAAAGTACGGCGGATCATTTTTTCTAGCAGCTGCTGGTCTGATGTGGACAAAATTGCCTGTGTCTCGTAGCGCAGTGCCGGTTCTTCTAAGCTACCCATAAATTGTATATGGACCAGAACAGGGCGTAAGCCTATACGAAAGACGCGCTGTAGGCTATTTTTTTCTTGATTCACACGTATCTGCGTATCTGGATGTGTCTCTAGACGCCGAAGCAACCGGTCAAAAGAATATGGAGGAGTAAGCGAAATAATCCAACAATTCACAAGACTCTCACCTTTCCAGATAAAATAAAAACCTCCGGAGAATCTCCGAAGGTGTCAAGTATACTTCGCAAAACTTATTTCGTAAACATCCCTTTGAGAACAAATTTTACGTTTGCTGGACTTTCTGCCAAACGGCGCATGAAATATCCGTACCAGTCGTTTCCGTACGGTACATAAACACGCATTTTATAGCCTTCGCGAGCCAAGTCAATTTGAGACTGCGTACGAATACCATACAACATTTGGAATTCAAACTGTGTGCGCGGGATGCTGTGTTCCTTTTCCAGCTTTTTCACAAAATCAATGATGTTGTCATCATGAGTTGCCACAGCAGCGTACCCGCCATTCAACAGATGCTGCTTGATGATTTTTTTGTAGTTCTCATCTACATCTGGCTTGTTCGGGTAAGCGACTTCTGGAGACTCCTTGTATGCTCCTTTTACGAGACGGAAGTTCACTTTTTTGTCCTTCAAGCTGTCGATATCGTCCGATGCTTTGTAGAGATACGCCTGTATAACGGTTCCGACGTTGTCGTACTCTTGCAGTAATTCGTTCAAAATCTCCATGGTCACCTGATTGTGTGCGTAGTCCTCCATGTCGATACGAACGAAAATGTTTCCGTTTTTCTTAGCCGAATCCAAAATGCGTCTCATGTTGTCCATGCAAAGCTCGCGGCTGATATCCAGACCAAGCGAAGTCATTTTCAACGAAAGATTGCAATCGACACCAGATTGGTGGATCGCTTCCAGCGTCTTGATGCAATAGTCAGCAGATTCGTTTGCTTCCTCTACGCTGAACACGAATTCGCCCAAGTGGTCCAGCGTGCATACCAGACCTTGCTGGTTCAGCTTGCGTACGGCGTTGATTGCCTCCGCGATTGTTTGACCAGATACAAAGCGGCTCGCTCCAAAGCGCAGACCCCACTTTTTTGCGGCAGAATTTAAGGTTTTGTTTTTGGATAAAAATAGAAAGAAATCCTTCATCGCTTGTTCCATCGTTGACTGTCTCCTCCTCAACGTACTCTGTCCACTTCTACAAGCATGAATCGTGCCAACTATTTCACGTAAGCGCTATCGTGATGTCAATCCGACACATTTAACACATATGTACATTACGTGTCTATTCTTGTACACTTCTGATTAGATGTACAACAGGAACCATTCCTTTCCCTGTTAGTTTAGATAAGAGGTGACGATTTGAAACCGTTATTTTCGTTGGACAGTACGCTCTCTTCCTTTGCGATTCCGATTCCACCTGATATTGTCAAAATACGCACAGGAGAAACTGTGGGTGAATGGGTGGATAAAGAACGAAAGGGCAGAGTAGTCGTCGTCGCTTCTACAACTACGCTCGAACAATCCATTAGCCACATTCTCGCTGGCTCAGCTGTTTCCGATCTGCCAGCAATCGTTATCGTAGATGAACATGGCACTCCGACGGGAATGGTCGAGCCATATCAGCTCATGACTGCCTTTGTCGTGTTGACCCAAAATCAGTCTGCCCTGCTCCGTACCTTGATGGATACGATGAGTGAGGCTGTCACCATCGTAGACTCCCGCAATGTCGTCCAACACTGGAATCGGGCAGCAGAAACAATTTATGAAATCGATCGCGCTCAAGTGGTCGGAACCTCGCTCGATGAGCACTTCGCGAGTGAATCGATACGCCTGCTTGATGCGCTGCGCCAAGGGACATCTGTTCAACGTGTGTACCACATTCCTCGTCCTGATAGTCATGTACTTATTAATGCCGCACCGATTCGCCGTGAGGGTGAGATTATCGGCGCGATTTCCATCGAACAGGATATTACCGAGCTGGTTCGTCTTAATGAAGAATTAGCACATACGACGGCCCATCTCCATAATTTGCAGCAAGAGATGAGTCGGTTTCAGGCAGCAGACGATCCTTTTTACGCAATCAAAGGTCATTCCGCCTCGATTCAATCCGCTATTGGTTCCGCTAAAAAAGTGGCGCAGACGGATGCGACTGTGCTGATTTATGGAGAAAGCGGCGTTGGGAAAGAGCTGTTTGCCCAAGCCATTCATCAGGCAAGTCGCCGACATGAGAAGCCTTTTATTGCGATCAACTGCGGTGCCATTCCTGCTGCACTGTTCGAAAGTGAGCTGTTTGGTTATCAGGGCGGTGCTTTTACCGGAGCCGAGAAAAAAGGCAAGCCTGGCAAGCTGGAGCTGGCGCATGGCGGGACGCTTTTCCTCGATGAAATAGGAGAACTGCCGCTAGAATTACAGGTCAAGCTACTTCGTGCCTTACAGGAACGACAGTTTTACCGTGTAGGCGGAACAGAACCAATCACCGTCAATACACGCATCGTAGCGGCGACAAACAGACAACTGGAGCAAATGGTTGCAGACGGTCGTTTTCGCGAGGACCTGTATTATCGGCTGAACGTCTTTTCTCTGGAAATCCCGCCACTGCGCGAACGACGTGAGGATTTGCCAGAGCTCGTGCAAATTTTCATTCATGAGTATTCCGTGGCCCATGACCAATCCGTACCACGCATCTCTCCCGAAGTCATGCAAGCGTTGTTCGAATACACGTGGCCTGGGAACATCCGACAGCTTCGCAATGTCATTGAACGTCTGTCGATCCTGCAAGAAAACGGCGTCATTTTGCCCGAGCATCTGCCGTCTGTCATTCGCAGTCACACAGAACCCACACACGTCTCTCTGCACACGCCGATGGGGGGAACGTATGCACCGCCGACTACGACACCGCCGTCCATCATCCGTCCGTCGATTGCGTACCCTTCTTCACCTGCGAACGAAAAGGAACGCATTCTGGCAGCGTTGGAGCGCACATACGGCAACAAAAAAGCAGCAGCCGAGCTGCTCGGCGTATCTCGTGGCACCCTTTACAATAAAATGAAGAAGTTCAATATAAATGAGGAGTCTTTCAAATGGGATTGATAACATGGTCGGATGATACGTATCAAATCCATTATGCTGGGGAAACGATTGTCCTTTTGCCAAAGGAATACGCCTTGTTTCAATATCTGTACACATGGAAAAACCGGGCCTTTTCAAGGAGTGATTTGCTAGATCGCGTCTGGCCGCTGGAAGAGCCTACTGACCGTACTGTCGACGATCACATATACCGCTTGCGGAAAAAACTGCAAAAGTGGTCTCATCTGCTCACGATTGATACGGTCAGAGGAGTCGGCTATCGGCTTACACTAAAAGAGCAGCCATCGCCTAGTCCATCCGTATTAACCAGTGATTTCTCAGAAAACATCCAGAGGATGCTAACCACCTACCACGGCATGGGTATGGGGGCTGCTTTGCAGACACTCTATGCGAATCAGCAAGTGCTTGGCTTCCAGATGGACTCTTTTTATGCTACCTATTTGCGGTTTGTTGGCGGTGACTTCGGCTGGTTTGTCGAGGATAAAACTCCCCTCTCCGACAAGCTGTTTTATTTGTTTCATTTATACTATATGACAGAAATTGACTCGCAAAAAACATTAGAAATTTTACAATGGGCCCAGAAAAACGCGAAAAGTATGCCTAAAAATTATCAGGATGAGATGCAAATCACCGCAATCTGTGTCTACGCCCAAGCCAAAGAATGGGAACGAGCAAAAAAACAGCTGCTTCCTGCCAGGGAGGTTGTTGAGCGAGTCAATTCACCCGGCTTTCAACTCTTTTTTCAAGCGGAAGAAGCCCTCTTGTATCTGCTCATGGGTGAGGTTGAAGAGGCTGAGAAGGTCATTCAACGCTCTGAGGAGATCTTGCAAGAACTCCCTATGCAGCGTGAACTCGGCAGCTTTACTATTACGCGCGGTCTTTGTCTGTACCATCGACAGGAGCTTGCCAAGGCGCGCCGCTTGGTCGATGAAGGTCTGGAGGTCTTACGAAGCACTAAGTTCGTCCCCCATCTCATTTATGGCGCAAAAATGATCTTGCTGTTCTTGAAAGACTTCGGCTACGACCGAGAATGGGAGCGCAAATACCAGAAAATCTGGACAGAATTATCCGAAGAGTATCAGTTCGACTACTTGCAGAAAAAAATTCGTGCCATCCTCTCATCCACTATCTGATATTCCTCTGACAAATCCCTTTTATCATCGAGTTAACAGATCGATGGAGGGATTTTTTTGTTAAAAGAAAATAGAACGTTTCGCACGCTGTTCGTTTCTTACGGACTGTCTACGCTTGGCGATTGGTTTGATTTTATAGCGGTATCCATCCTGTTGGGGTTTGTGTGGAAGGTTGATCCGATGACGATGGCCCTCCTGCCTGTTGCCTATGCAGCTCCAAGCATTTTGCTCGGCCAGTTTGCCGGGGTACTTGCAGACCGTGTGAACAAGGTTCGGATGATCATGTCCATGAATATGTTGCAGGCTACTTTCACTCTGCTCCTGCTTGTCATGCCGAATCCGTTCTGGTTCCTGGTAGTCATTGCCCTGCGTTCAGGTGCTTCTGTCTTCAACGATCCAGCTCAACAGACCTTGACGCGTCAAATTGTACCTGAAAATCAATTGTTACAAGCCTCTGCCTTGAATGGAGCCGTATACCAGATGGGGAAATTGATCGGTCCACTTGCCGGAGGATTGGTAGCGGCCGTTTTTGCACCCGCCATTTGTCTGATGATTAATGCTTCGACATTTCTTCTCTCTACTGGATTTCTGTTCACGATACGTAAAGTGGAGAAAACGTTGTCTCGTCCATCCGTAGAAGAACAGCCTCTCCCTTACCGTCAAGCATGGCAAGAGGGCTGGCGGATCTTTTTGCAAAACCGTGTCCTGTTGTACAGCACGATCTTCGCAATCATTACCTCGTTGGCGATTCAATTGGCGGATACACAGTTTCCCGTGATCTTCCGCGAGAAGCTACCCGACAACCCCGAAATGCTCGGGTTTACAGTCAGTGTCATTGGATTAGGTGCACTTGCCACGGTCACCTGGCTCCATCGCTTAAAAGAAATTCGTTCCTATGGATGGGTACTGGGCGGTGGCGTTTTGCTCATCGGAATTAGTTTTTCGTGGATTGGATTTTTCCAGCCGGGTGATGGTATGTATTGGCTGCTGATTCCTGCTTTATTGGCTGGAGTCGGAACGGGTCTGACTTCGGTCGGAGCCAATTATCTGGTACAAAAAGAAAGCCCCCCGCAAGCACTCGGCCGCGTGAGAGGAATTATCGATTCATTGACGAGCGCCACTTTCATTATTGCTCCGTTGCTCGGAGGCGTCATTATGACCATCTGGGGTCCAAACACCGCTTTTTTATGGGTCGGAACGTTAATCGCTTCGATTGGCGGAGGCGCTGTCCTCTTACAGCGCTGGATTTGGGGGAAACGAACAAAAGACGTGACTGTCTCGACAGCTACAGCTGGATCGGAACGAGCCGGATAATTTTATCGTCCCCTTCCCTGATAAGTAGCATCTAGGTGCCCATGTCGTATTACCGCTTTGCAGGAGGGGGTTTTCATCCCCTCTTTTTGCTGTTCACCAGAAATGACCGGCCTGTCGTAACATAGGGACAATGAGTCGGACCGATTTGATTTATCACAGAGGTCTTTCCGTTTTTCTTTATCTTTCTTCTTTTGATGCCTTTCAAATGTTGACTGAAGCCGCGTAGGAAGAAGCGGATTTCCAGTCCAAGCGCCTCTGGAGCCCTACTCAGCTACGGAATGAATGACGGGGGTTTTCAGCCTCAACCTCTGATATGTCATCCTCGAACCTCTACTTTTGAGGCGCTCCCGACATTCATTCCGTAGCGGACCGCCCCCGCCTCCCGGCAGGGCGTAGGCCGAAGAGTAGACTGGAAATCCGCTTCTTCCCTCCCCTACAGCCCCTCCAACTCACCACCAAAAAGGCAAAAAAAAATTGGTCCCCATTGAACCAATTAACGAAAAGACCTACTCGATTTTCACTTGTCTTCGTTCCTCGATTTGTCGATGCAAAATGTACTTTCGCAAATTGTGAAAATGACGGGCATTGATTCCTTTGATCGTACAGCCGTAAAAATAATTCGGTCCCTCTATTCGCTCATGAATGATAACCAAATCAGTTTTTACTACCCCGTCCGGGCGATTGCGACCATACAATTCAAAGGAAAAGACAATATGCTGATCCGCGGGAATCTGTTTGTCTGAGCGGAATGCCAAGCCTCCCAGGCTCAAGTTCACCAAGTACACCATTTGACTATAGACGGAAAAAAATGAGTCTGGCTCCTGCGTCGGATACTGGATCCAACCCTTAACCTCCATGTCGAAACGGGGATAGCGTCTGCGCTGCTCCCGAAACTCAGCAGCTGTTGGAGAGTGGAACAAAAATAAGCGATTTTTGTCTTTAGCCACGACTACGGCTTCAAACGTATTGATTGTTTCATAGTCAGCCGTCAATAGACAGGGGAGCTGATCCCCTACTGTGACATCCAATGGGCTGGGAAATACGGCTTCGATCAAGTCCCCTTCTTCATAGGTAACATGACCTTCTATCACTCGATTCCCTTTTCTAATTTGTATTATGCTTTCCATCTGCGTTCTCCACCACTTCGCACAAATATATTACCGGGATTTCCGAAATCTTTACCTGGATGCTTTTCGCGGAAAATAAGGTATAATGGGAACATTGACAGATAGGAGGTTACAGACCGATGAATCGTTATCAATTGGTAACACTGGCTTTGGCATTTTTGGTAACCGCCTGTCTCATCGGAGTTGGCATTGCCATTGGGGAAAAAAGCCCCCTCGGTATCCTTGGCTGTATCGTTGTTGCCTTCTCGTTGATGGGATTTGGCTTTTCGTACAAGCGCAAGCATATGCGCTAACCTCTTCTCCGTTATCGCCGTACAAGTAAACTGTTCACATAAAACAGGACAGAGGGCAAGCCCTTTGCCTGCTTCAGCAGTTGTCTAGCGATAGTATAAATGTGTGGCTGGCTCCGATTTACCTTGCGATCCGCGAGATAAAACGCGACTAGCCCGTCCACGATCATACGGTGAAATGCAGGATTTGGCAAGCGTTTAACGCTTGCCTTTGCTTGTTTTATGAAAAGCTTCAAGCGTTCAGTCGCTATCCGTTCCGAATCGTAATAGCTCACGAAGTTTAAATCTCCGCCCATTTTATCTTCTTCCAGGTCAATTAAATAGTCCAATAAAATATGTAACCCGCACAGCCACGGAAAGTAAGCCTCACTTACTGTTTGTATTTGCTCTTCCCCTACATCAGGATCAGTCGCCAAGCAAAAAAGAGCGAATATCCCGATAGTCGAGCCTGTGACAGCCGCAAATTCTTGCCAGTGCAATTCGTGATAGCGTTCTTTGTACTGATCCCACCACGTCAACAGGTGATCCTCGCGCAAATGGGGAGCAATGTGCTTATATACTTGCAAATCGCTATACAAACAAGAAAACTCGAGTATCTTTGCCTGGATTTTTTCATAGGCTGGCAATTGTGCGACATGCTGTTGACAGGTCTGAACCAGCCCAGCCAAAAAGCCGCCGTCATCCTTATCCTCACGGTATAAATAATAGTCTCGTAAGGGCGCACCTGGTGTCAATGCATCCTGCATCGACATGTGAAGCTGACGGAAGTCTTGCGGATCTAGTGACGTGCTGCGGTCACACAGATTATCCAAGTAGTCGCTGATTGTTTGGTAGGCGACAATCAGCGGAACAATTGTCTCTACATGCGGGATGACCTGTGCTGCATAGACACATCCCCCTTGGCAGTGAAACTTTTTGGAGTCCATGCTGTCTTGTGCCTGTTTTCTCAGCTCGGGATTGGGAATCGCCTGCGCTCTTTTATACCAGGCCGCAAACTCCCGCTCCAGAACAGGTTGCACATGACGATAGACTCGGTAAAGAAGCTGCCATGGATTACGAAGTTCGCTCACTTTCTTCCCTCCCAAAACAAATGTAAAACGGAGGCATTCCAAAGCTTTTACCAGCTTACATCGAAGCCCTCGCTCATGACCAATAGAAATATCTTATCACATTTGGATGCCCACTCCAAAAATCAGCACTGAAATACACCAATTCGCCTTTTTGACTCCATGTAGAGCACAAAAATAAACTTCTTGGTATTGATACGCGTAGAAGAGATCGTCGTTTCCATTTGATTCTCCAGCTCCAGCATGCGTTTTCGCACCTCGGTAAAATCGAAGAATGTGGTCGCGTAGCTCTCGAATTTAGGATGACTGTAGTCGGTCAGCCCGAGGGAAGCCAGATGGGTTAATGCCTGATAAATGGCTCTGCGTACCCGCTGCTCAGCGGCCTTCGTTTCCTTTTGGATCAGGACAGTCACTCCCTTCCCCAGCTTGCGGGCAGCAGTCGCCCAAAAAATATCGCGTAAAGGAGGAAGATTCACTTCTCCATCCCTTTCCTTCTCCCAGCGATACAGCCACTCCATCATGTCGAGTAAATCTTTGCTGCCTTTTTCACTAATCATCCCCAGTTCGGTCAAGAGAAACCGTGCAGAAGATAAGATGCCCTTTTCAGGATACGATGCATCTTTTGATGGAGCTGCCGTCACGTTAATCGTGCCGGACAAGACGGAAAGGGACCGTTGGATACCCTCGATGGATTGCTGTAGCAATATGCGTTCCCGTACCTTTTGCAGAACACTGATGACCTCTAGGCGATTCACCGGTTTGGTCACGTAGTATTCGATCCCTGTCGCATACGCCTCAGCGATCATCTCCTTCGTTTCGATTTGCGAGATCATGACAACTTTTCCGGTAAAACGCCTCAAATGGCGCACTGTTTCAATGCCATCTCGATTCGGCATTAAAAGATCGATCAACAAAATGTCTACTTGCTTCCAATTCAAAAAATCGTGGTCAATTTGTGAGCCATCCTCTGCTTCCCCACATACCTCTCCCAAATCAGCATCCTCAATCATTTGACCGAGCATGAATCGAATCGCAGGATCGTCGTCCACAATGAAGTAGCGCATGAGGTCACCCTTTCTGAATCAGAGTTGCGATTGGCAAGCGAATGCGAAATTGTGTCGTTTGTCCGCATGAGTCCTCGGATAAATCAATTATTCCTTGGAGACTGTCTGTCATTTCCTTTACGTATGAAAGTCCGATCCCCGTGGAAGGTCTACCGGATACGTCGTATTTGGTCGTGAATCCAGGCATGAACAAGAGCTCTTTATCCTTCACCACAATGCCTGGACCATCATCGGTTACGACAAAATGAAGCCACCCCTGACTCTCATCAATCGAAGCCACGATCGATACCATCCCTCGGTCGCGGATCGCTTCGACACTGTTGCCGACCAGATTGTTGATGAGTGAGAGTGTCGTGTAAATGTGGCAAGCGAGATACGGCACCTCCACATTCGTTTCAAACTGGATGTCCTTCTCCAACAGTCTCGCGTACTTTCGTTGTCCCTGAACAATGATCCCTATCAATTCGCCCAGTGGCATATAGTCTCGATCATTCTCGTCAGAAATCAGCTTGGAAAGACCAGCATATATGCGTTGATTGTCCTTTTTCACTTCATGCACTTGTCCGGCAAGGGATAGCAGCCGCTTCGCGTAACGCTTGCTCGTCCCATTCTTTTGTTCCACCTCGTTCATCTCGCGATACAGCTCATAGCAGCTGCGTGTGATTTCCTCAACCTGATGCAACGTCTTTTTTAGGTGAACAGATTCCTCGTACAAATTGGAAATGAGCAAAAACATCTGCTCGTTTCGATTACGCTGTTGCTTTTCCATCCATTTCGCCTGACGCAGCTGAATCATATTGAAAAAACTGAGGACAAAAAAACTGCGTATCAATGCAATCACAGCAATCGGCCCTACAACCTCCAACTGAAAGACTCCCTCCCAGGACACCGCACGGAAGGACAGCTCTACCAAATTCGCTGCTATTTCTGCGACTGTCCCCAACAGCCCCACCCAAAGCGGTCGATGATGTAGCGTATTAACGCGAAAGAGCGAGAATAGACAAGCAAAGGCAGCATAATAGCAAAATGCGGGGAAGTGCATCTGAAAAGAAGCCAGAAGCGAAAAGACATCCTCATACAAGAAATCCAAGACTATTCGAAATAGAACGACAATTGATCCGGTTACGACCCCTGCCAAGAAAGAAGGACGCAGCCACAATAAAAAAAAGAAAAAAGCCGTTGTACCAAAGCTAATCCGAAACTCATCCTGAAACGGGTGAAATTTGAGCTCTCCGGCAATCGGGACAGCAATGAGCATAAGCAGCAGAATTGAAATCTTCTCTCTCATAAATTGTTGCCCGCACTTTCTCATATGTAATTATTCAAAAACCGTTAACGTTTATTTCTTAGTTTACTATATTTTTCTATAGAATTTTGTAGTTTTTTATAGACCTCCCCTTACAATGCCAAAGAAAGCCGTATAAACAGAATTTTTAGACGAAGGGGGAATTATCTTGAAGAAGCGTCATTTTCTTCTCTCGCTTACACTGCTTCTGTCCATGTCGCTCATGACGGCATGTGGAGGTGGCGGGAACTCTGCTCAAGGGGGGGCAGGTGGAGGCAGCTCCAGCTCGGGAGGAAGCGCCGATCCCTCCCAACTCATTATTGCAACAGGCGGTACAGGAGGCACCTATTTCCCACTCGGCGGCGGCATGGCTGACCATATTACGAAAAACGCCGGGATCACTGCTACAGCCCAAGCCACAGGTGCTTCAGCAGAAAACATTCGCCTCATTCGCGATAAAAAGGCGGACATCGCCTTCACGCAAAACGACATTGCCGAGTATGCGTCAAAGGGAACGAACATGTTCCAGCAAGACGGTAAAATTGATTCCTTCCAAGCATTGGGCGCACTCTACGATGAGACTATCCAAATCGTCGTCTCTGCTGACAGCAATATTAAAAGTGTTGCCGATTTGAAAGATAAGCGCGTATCTGTAGGCGCTCCGGGAAGCGGGACGGAAGTGAACGCCCAGCAAATTTTGGAAGCATACGGGATGACCTTTGAAGATACGAAGCTCCAGCGTCTCTCCTTTGCTGACTCCGCCAAAGCCATTCAGGACGGGCAATTGGATGCCGCCTTCCAAACGGCTGGTACGCCTACCGCAGCAATCACGGAGCTGGCAGCGACAACTGGTGTAAAAATCATTCCGATTGACGCAGACAAAATCGATGCAATCATCGCCAAATACCCTTACTACGTGAAAACAACAGTCCCTGCCCATACGTACCAAACTGTTCCAGAAGAAGTGACAACCGTCTCCGTCAAATCGATGCTCTTGATTCGCTCCGATCTCAGTGAAGACCTCGTGTACAAAGTAACAAAGGCGATCTTTGAGAACAGCGACAAGCTCGGCCACGCCAAAGCCAAGGAAATCAAGCTGGAGAACGTGAAGAACGGCGTCAGCATCCCTGTTCACCCGGGGGCACAAAAATACTTCGTCGAAAAAGGCGTGAAGTAAAGCCAAATGTTTTTTATTCATGCAGTAACAAAAGGAAGAGGGCGGACGTTGTTCCGCCTTTTCTCCTTCTTTCTTCTCATCACTGTCTTTTATGTAGGCATCTCCACTCCGCTATTTCCCGCTCTGGTTATCCGGGATACACAGTCAAATCAAGTAGTTTGGAGTGCCAATATCCAGAATGAAGCAGCCTTTGGCATCCGCTGGACTCATTCCATTCATGGCTCCACAATCGAGGAGCAATACCGGATTGTAGACGGTCAAATTATTTTGTCGGAGATGAGCTTTCACGACTACGGTATCGGCATGGAAAATGAATTGGCTCCTGGCGAAGAGCTGGTTCTGGCTGATGGACGGTTCCTCATTCGCAATATGCAGCGGTCTTTTCCTGCCCTCCGGCTGTTTATCGGGCAAGTACGTGCTAATCATACGTTGCTTTTCGCTGGACAGGATATTCCGTTGAGCCTGATCGACAAGCCGGGAGAAGCCATCACGATTCAGGCAGAAAAGCGATCTATTCTGAGCGAGTTAGGAGGTTACTAGATGAGTACAACAACGAATATGAACCAGCAAGAGATGGATAAGCTGATCGCGCAATACGACAAAGAATCAGCCACACGCCAGCTCGCGGGTCCCATGAAGTGGATCTCTTTTGGTCTACTTGTCCTCTTCTCCCTGTACCAATTATCCAGCACGCTTTTCTTCACGCTGCCTCCCCAGATTCACCGCCCGATCCACTTAGCCTTCGGGCTTGCCCTAGTCTATCTGCTGTATGCGGGAACCTCCAAAGGCAAGCATAACAAAATCGGGATCGTGAACATGATTCTCGCTCTGTTAGGTGTCTCCGTCTCACTCTATTGGGTCATTGACTACGAGGGACTTGTGACCCGAACAGGCAACTATACGACGCTGGATATGGTTGTCGGCGGTATCGCTGTCTTGCTTGTCCTCGAGGCTGCACGACGAGTCGTCGGGATTCCAATTGCTCTCATCGCCACCGTTTTTCTTTTATACACCTACTTCGGACCTTACATGCCAGGCTTTTTGGAGCATCGCGGCAGTGATGTCGAGCGGATTATCGGACACAGCTACTACACGCTGGAGGGGATTCTCGGTACTCCGCTCGCCGTTTCCTCTACCTTTATCTTTTTGTTTGTGCTGTTTGGTGCGTTTCTCGAAAAAACAGGCGTCGGTGAATATTTTAACGATTTGTCGCTGGTCATTGCTGGTAGACGTATCGGCGGTCCGGCGAAGGTAGCCGTTTTTTCCAGCGCCCTACAAGGAACGATTAGCGGCAGCTCTGTTGCCAATGTTGTTACCTCTGGTGCTTTTACCATCCCGATGATGAAGCGGCTCGGCTATCGCTCCGAATTTGCCGCTGCGGTGGAAGCCTCATCCTCTACCGGGGGACAAATCATGCCGCCAGTCATGGGAGCGGCTGCCTTTTTGATGGCAGAGTTCATCGGTGTTCCTTACTTGGAAATCGCCAAATCAGCGATTCTTCCTGCGATTTTATTTTTCGTAGGGATCTGGATTATGACGCATTTTGAAGCGAAGCGACTCGGATTACGCGGACTCTCGAAGGAAGAACTGCCTGACAAAAAAGAAGTTTTGAAAAAAATGTACCTGCTCCTTCCCATCGTGATCATTATTACAGCCTTGATGATGAACATATCAGCCGAGCGCTCCGCGATTATCGGTATTGTCTCTACGATTGTCGTAGGAGCCTTCCGAAAAGAAACCCGCATGTCTATTGCTGATATTGTTGCAGCGCTTGCCTCGGGTGCCAAAATGGCTCTTGGCGTCGTCGCTGCAACTGCGTGTGCCGGAATCATTGTTGGTACGATTACGTTGACAGGGATTGGGTTGAAGCTGGCAAATGGTCTGATTGATCTGGCGGGCGGCCAGCTTTTGCTTACGTTGTTCTTTACCATGATTGCATCGCTCATTTTGGGAATGGGAACGCCAACAACGGCGAACTACATTATCACTTCGACCATCGCGGCTCCAGCGCTCATTCAATTGGGCGTTCCTGCTATCGCGGCTCACATGTTTACCTTCTACTTCGGAATCGTCGCAGACATCACTCCGCCAGTTGCGCTTGCTGCCTTTGCCGCATCAGGCATTGCCAAATCAAAGCCGATCCAGACAGGTGTAGAATCAACGCGGCTATCGATCGCCGCTTTTATGGCTCCTTATATTTTCGTCATCTCGCCAGCTCTGCTGCTCATTAATACCACCTTGCTGGAATCGATCTGGGTCATGCTAACATCTATAATTGGGATGATCGGTGTGGGAGCAGGATTGATCGGGTACTGGATGTCCAAGCTAAACGTACTGGAGCGAATCCTGGCCATTGCGGGTGGCGTGCTCGCGGTCATCCCCGGAATTGAAACGGATATCGCCGGAATTATTTTGATCGCACTCGTATATTCCCTGTCGTATTACAAAGCCCGTAAGCAAAAGCAATCTGTACAAACGACACTGTAAAAAACAAAAACCCTCCCAAGCATTCGTTTCCTGTTTTCAGGAAGCTCTTTTACCCAGGAGGGTTTTCTTCATTTATTCTTCTTGTTCGCTTCGAATAATTTTGGTCCAGCCGTCTACTTGCTCCACGCGGCGTTCCTTCATCAGCTTGCCGAGTGCTCGCTTGAAGCTGGACTTGCTCATTTGGAATTTTTCTCGGATGACATCCGCTTCTGTCGAATCAGTATAAGGCATCGCCCCGTCACGATTGATCAAATAGCGCAGCAGCTTGTCCGCATCTTCGCCATACTGTACTTCCTTGCGCTCTTTCATGGAACCGTTCAGACGGCCATCCTCACGTACAAAGCTAATGCGGCAGCGCACCGTTTGTCCGAGGCGCAGACGCCCCACCATTTCATCACGATGAATGAAAAGGATATGCTCGTCCTCCGTCAACAGGAATGCACCTGCTTGAATCACTTTGTAGACCGTACCCTCGACAGATTTGTTTTTCATACTCTCATCTGCCATTGCTGCGATCTTGACGATTTCGTTTTCAGTGACCGGCTTGGCCAAGAGTCTGCCGAGCTTGTCTTGCTTCAGCGCTACCAGCATTTGATCCTTGGGACGCGGCCACTCATCGCTATGCTTGGGCAGGTCATCGATGAATAAGAGGAGATCCTTGTTAATGCCGTTGTCCAGGAAAACACCCATACGCGGAGAAATGTCCACTACCTCTAGCCAGCCGTATTCACCCATGCCGACATGAGGCATGTCCATGGTCGCAGCCAATCGGTTTTCATGATCATGGTACAAAAACACTTCGACCTCATCATCGATATGTAAATGCTCGTGAGCTTCATTGGCATGGAGAAACACCTCGTCCTTGCCATCGCTCAAAAAATAGCCGATTTCTGTTTTACGCGCTACCTTCAGGGTAAGCGTCATCCCTGCCGCCAAATTGCCGTTCTGAATGATTTGGGGCTCACGCTTTTCACGCATTTGTCTTTTGTACATATGTATTTTTTCCTCGCTCTCTACCTTTGTGCACACTAACTATACCCATCCCCCGCAAGAAAATACCACAACTTTTTTCTAACAAAATAACGATGCCCAACGAAATAGGCAAGTCTTCCATTCACGGACATACATATGACAATAAGACTGGCTTGGCCCTACTTTTTCTAGACTGGAGTGACTCTTGCCTATGCTGTTGTTACTTGAACATATTTTTCTCGGCATTGTACAAGGCTTGACTGAATTTTTACCGATATCCAGCACGGGTCATCTCGTTTTGTTTCGCAAAATGTTTGGTATGCAGGAGGTCGGCCTTTTATTTGACACGATGCTTCATTTCGGTACGCTGATCGCTGTCGTTATCGTCTTTTGGCCACAGGTTCGTTTTATCATCATGAATCCGATGAGCAAGCTGACAAAGCTATTGGTCGTAGGTACAATCCCTACAGCAGTGATCGGACTTGCCTTTGAAGATTATTTTGAAGAAATCTCGCAATCAGGCATTACGATCGGGTGGGAATTTCTTGCGACAGGTGCAATCCTCTGGGCCGTGGAGTCCATGCGCCGTGGAAATCGGCGATTCGAGGAAATTAACTATACAGACGCCCTGATCATCGGGACACTGCAAGGTGCTGCGATCCTGCCTGCTATTTCCCGCTCTGGGCTGACGATTGCCGGCGCTCTCCTACGCGGGATCGACCGTGCTGACGCTGCGCGCTTTTCGTTTTTAATATCCTTGCCAGCGATTCTGGGTGCTTGTGTCCTGCAAACAGCCAAGCTCGTAGAAACACCGCTCGAAACAGCTTTATTGATCCCGATGCTCGTGGGCACCATGTTTGCCGGACTTGCTGGATATGTTGCCATTCGCTGGATGCTTACGATCATCAGTACAGGCTCGATGAAGGGCTTCGCCATCTACGTCTGGGTATTGGGTGGGTTCATTTTACTCATGCAGTTCTTGGGCTGGTAACGTAAAAAAAGCCGGCTGCTTGCTCGCCGGCTTTCATCTGCTTTCTTCCTTGTCTGGATAACGGCTAGCAATTAATTTGCCTACCAATAAAATAACGCCGTAGAACGCAGTTGCCAAAAGCGAGGTAGCCAGCCACGTCGCCGTCCCCAGTACCAGATAGAGCGCAGCATGAGCAACAAAGATACCCACCAGCCACACCATAATGTTCATTCGATTAAAAAATGTCATCAAACTACGCAATTACCTTGCACCTCCACCATTCCATTTACTACTGTTATAGCCGATGAAACGGTGTTTTATCCCCTTACCGCTCTCCAAGATCAGGATGAGGCACAATAACCGAAAAACCTGCTCGCTCCAAAATTTCTGCCAGTACCGAAAGAGGCGTGTCGGCAACCTCTCTGTACATTTTCGGCGTATGCAGATGGATCGCATCAGGAAAATCTTCACTTAAATGCGTTCGCAATTTTTTCCCGCTGTCGTCTTCATCAGTAAATAGGTATATCTCATCTGCATCTGCTGCTTCCGTTTGGGCGAGCAGCTTCTCCCCTTTTTCCAAGCTGTAGGAACCGTATGTACAAAGAATCGTGACAGGCTCAGCCAGCACCCGAAGCAAACGTTCTTTGTCTGTCTTCCCCTCCACGATCATGACACACCCTGCCATCCGCTCCCATCCTTCCTGACGCACCCTTTTTCTTTAGTATACCTCAACTGCCGTCTAGGAAAATGAGGATGACTACTGCCCCGCAAAACAAGACATCTTAAGTAAGCATCCATTAGTAAATAGGGGGTAGTCATATGTCCAAATTCAAAAGCGCCAAAAACCTGAATCAAAAAGGATTAGCCGTAGCAGGGCTAACCAGCAGTACCGTTGCAGATGATACGCATACCGAAGACAACCAAGGCGCTTCCTATCAGCACCAACACAACAATGAAAATAGGAAGAATCAAAAATAAAGGAATGAAATGGTTGCCTGGATAGCATTTCCTTAGTAAGATAGTTTTATGAATATTGAACAACTTGAACTCACCGAAAAACGAATCAAGATTTTTAAAGCGTTGGCAGATGAGACAAGGCTATCCATTTTAAAGGCCTTATATCATTCCAGCAACGAGCTAAGTTGTACAGAAGTGGGCTTTACCTGTGATACTTCCAAGTCCAATGCCTCCTATCATTTCAAGACACTTCGAGAGGCAGGACTGATCAAAGTCAGAAAGGAGGGGCAAACACGGTACATGCGCATTTATAAAGAGACATTTGATCAAATTTTGCCTGGCTTTTTAGATACCTTATAATTGGTATCCTTTTTTTGCTCATTAGTTCAAAAGTTATTTAACTATAGAATTACAAAACAAAGAGGAGAGTTTTATTATGGAGCGCCTATTTTTGATGATCTTTTTCTTCACCATGTTTTTGATCGGTACGAATACATTTATCATTAGCCCACTGCTACCAACCTTGCGAGAGTTATATCACGTATCCACTAACCAGGCAGCTTGGCTGATCGGAACCTATGCTCTCGGATTTGCTTTAGCCGCTTTAATCGCCGGCCCGCTATCTGATAATCGAAATAGGAAACATGTGATGGCAGTCGGTATGCTCGGATTTGCTCTTTCCACACTTGCATGCGCCTTTGCACCTAGTTTCACCGCGATGCTTTTCTTTCGCTTTCTTGCCGGGATATGCTCTGCCTTTATCGGTCCGCAGGTGTGGGCTGCCATTCCTGTTTTGTTTCCCCCTGCTCGTATCGGAAAAGCTATGGGGGTTGTCATGGCAGGTCTTTCGGTTTCCCAAGTGATCGGTGTGCCTATCGGCAGTTTTCTGTCAGCTTATCATTGGTCGTTTCCTTTTTTGGCTGTAGGAATTGCATCTCTCGGAGCTTTTGTACTCATCATCCGAAAACTTCCTGATCTATTGCCTCCTACCTCTATAGCCGGACTTGGAACCACCACCGCTATTTTTGCACGTTACAAGGATCTGTTGCGACTGCCACAAGCTTCACGCAGCTTTATCGGCTATTTCGTTTTCATGACGGGTGTCTATGCAGTCTTTTCATTTTATGGCGTATGGCTTTCTGATCAATATCAGCAATCCGTTACCGAAATTGGCTTGATCACTCTCGTTATCGGGCTTGGCAACACCGTTGGCAGCTTACTCAGCGGATGGTTACTCGAGCGCTGGAAGAGAAGTACGCTTTTGACCGTTGGGTTTCTGGGCAGCGCCCTGCTCTATCTTGTTTTGCCTTACATACCGGGAATCGGCCTTTTGCAGGTTGTCCTCTTCTTCATGTACTGCTTCGGCGGTGTACTCGTGCCTGTCCTGATGGGTTACTTGCAATCATTGTCCGACACCTCGCGCGGTACCATATCGAGCTTGGCTAACGCTTGCATGTACATAGGAACTTTCATTGCCTCTTCTTTTGCAGGCAGTTTGTATTCGATTTTTGGTTTCGTGGGGGTCAGCACCTTCGCCACCTTCACTTTTCTGATCGCCTATTTTCTCTTTGTTTGGAAGACAGGTAAATCACATGTAACCGTTCAAGCTTGAGTCCTTTACTTTCCCTCTTCGCCTTGCTACGCTATGGTCAAATTCATTATATCGCAGTCAGCAGAACGGAGAGGGTTAGATGGATTCGCCTTCATCTTTATGGAAAAATGGGTCGTTTCTCAAGCTATGGCTAGCACAATTGATGGCCAACATTGGAGATCAGTGCTACAGCTTTGCCTTGCTCTGGTATTTGCTTCAAGCAACGAAATCAGGGACGGTGCTCAGTCTCCTCGCCATTCCGGAGATGGTTGCCGGCCTGCTGTTTTTCCTCATTAGTGGCGTACTTGCGGACCGATACAGTCCACGCCTGCTTATGGTTGTGGCTATCCTCTCACGGATTGCCGTGGTGATCGTCGTTGGCTTCCTTACAGTGATGGGAATCGAGCAGTTTTCGTATTTTCTTATAGCCCAATTTGGGTTAGGATTGTTCTCCAGTCTGTTCCAACCTGCCCGGACTGTGGCGATCAAATCAGCAGTTCCCGTGGACCAGCTAGGACAGGCAAACGCCATTTTGGATACAACCATGCGAACAGTTCGAATTATTGCGCCAATGACAATCGGGCTTGTCGCCTCTTTCTTGCCACTTTCCACCTTGTTTTTTATCAACGCAGGCAGTTATCTCATCTCGGTATTCTTTCTTCATGCACTTCGCCTCTCTAAGACCGATCATTTTCCTGTCAAAATGACACCTCGCCAGTACATCCGTGATATTACCTCAGGGGTACAAGAATTGAAGCGAAATCGAACATTGCTGTTGGTCCTACTCTTTGGCAACATGGGCTTTCTCATTTGGCAGGTCACGTATACGGTGGGCTACCCCTTTTTAGCCGAACGCATGCAACAAGGCAACGGAAGTATATTAGCCATCCTGTTTGGTTTTTATGGAATCGGAAATTTGCTGGGGAGTCTGTACATGACCCGGACGAGTTCTACTCGCTATTTGTTTCTCATTTTAATCGGGTGGTCTTTTCAGGCATGCGGGTCCTTTTTACTCATGATGGGAGGGAGTGCTTCCTGGACTGCTTTCCTCGGAGCTGCCGTCTCAGGAATAGGGGGACCGCTCATCGGAATTCCTACGGTGACTGCGATTCAAATGAAGGCATCCAGCAACAGTACAGGCAAGATATTCGCAATCAATTTGCTTGTGCTCACCTTCTTTTCGACGTTGTCCAGCAGCCTCGGTGCAATCTGGCTGGGCAAATGGCCCGTTGAGCAGCTTTTCCTCGTCAGTGGACTATTCCTCGCTGTCATGAGCTTCACTGGCTTCCTGATTGAAAAGCGAGCATTAACCAAACAACACCAATCCTCCTCCGCTTAAGACGGACGGATTGGTGTTTTCTCATTATTTGCAAAAAAACAATTGCATCCGAAATTTTCATGTCATATAATCTGACATAAATAAAATTAGTGTCAGATTATATGACACAGAAAAGAGGTGGATGGATGGAACCTACTGTCGCAAGTCTCTCGTCTGCCATTGACGCCACATGGGTCATGGTCTCGGCCATTCTGGTCATCCTCATGCAAGTTGGATTCGCCCTGCTGGAAGCTGGTTCTACTCGCATGAAAAACGCCGGTCACGTCGCAGGCAAAACGGTCCTTACCTTCGGAATCTGCTCAATTGCCTTTTGGGCGTTTGGCTTTGGTCTGACGTTTGGAGACGGCAACTCTTTCATCGGACTTACCGGATTCTTTTTTGACGGTATGCAAAAAGACGCTTTCTCCGCTTTTTCCGCTGCAACTGTTCCTATCTCGATTCTCTTCCTCTTTCAGCTCGCTTTTGCAGCCGTTTCACTCGCGATCGCCTGGGGTGGTTTTGCAGAACGCGCCAAGCTGTCCATTTATTTTCTGTTCAGCGTACTGTTTACTGTCCTCATCTACCCTGTCGTCGGTCATTGGGTATGGGGCGGTGGTTGGTTGGCACAGCTCGGGATGCAAGACTTCGCTGGTTCTACGGTTGTCCATCTCCAAGGCGCCATCGTCGCACTTGTCGCCACTATCCTTTTGAAACCTCGCATTGGAAAATACAATCGCGATGGCAGCTCCAACCTGATTCCTGGTCACAACCAAGTCTACTCAGTCCTAGGTGTCCTGTTTCTTTGGATCGGCTGGTTCGGCTTTAATGCTGGCTCCACGCTCGGTAGCACATCTGGATTTTTCGGCTATATCGCTGTCACTACCAATCTCGCTACCGCAGCGGGCGCTGTCGCCGCTCTTGCTATCTCCTGGATCGTCATGGGGAAAGCAGATATTCCAAGCATGCTCAACGGCGTCCTCGCAGCTCTCGTCGCGATTACGGCATCCTGCGCCTTTGTCGATCCGTGGGCAGCTGTCGTGATCGGTTCTGTGTCAGGTATTCTCACATTTTATACATCCATTTGGTTTGACCGAATGGGGATTGATGATCCTGTCTTTGCTTTTTCCGTGCATGGGGTGGCTGGTATATGGGGAACGTTGTCCACGGGCTTATTCGCTACCCCGGAGCTTGTCGAAAAGGTCGGCGTAGGCGCTCCTGGGCTGTTTTATGGCGGCGGTCTGCATCAGTTAGGGGTACAGGCGTTAGGCTTGGCTGGCTCTGCGCTCTACGTTTTCGTAGTAGCCTTTATCATTTTGTATGTGTTAAAAGTAACCATTGGCCTGCGAGTCACTGAAGAGGAAGAGGTGATTGGTCTTGACCTTAGCGAACACGGGGGATACGGCTATCCCGAACTGCTCCAGCCTGAACGCGCACGACCGACTGGATCTACCCAAAGCAGCGCCTCTCACTCTCTCACCTGAACAAGTGGAAAAAATACGGAATGTTGACTCCTTTAACGAGCTGGCCTTATTGCGACGCGAATTGTTGGACCTTTCCCCGTTACGTTCATTAAATCGCGCAGGGGAATTGGCCTCCTTTTCCATCGTCGTCAATCTAATTCATGATAGTCTTATCCGACAAGGGGTGCTCCTCGCTGTGAACGACCTTGCCAAAAGAGGCTTGGGCACCCCTCCCGTCCCCTTTGCCTTTCTGCAATTCGGCAGTGGCGGCCGATCTGAGCAAGCACTCATCAGCGATCAGGATAACGGTCTCGTCTATCAACTACCAGATCATCTCGGCGAACAGGACACAGAAAAAATACATGGCTACTTTCAGTTACTGGGGGCCACGATCGTTGCTGGTTTGGAGGTAGCTGGCTATCCTCCCTGCCAAGGGAACGTCACTTGCCTCTCCCGAAAATGGCGAGGCAGCACTGAACAATGGCTGGATCAAATCGACAGATGGGTCTCTCACCCCATCTGGGAAAACACCCGTTATTTACTGCTCGCAAGTGATGTGCGTGTCCTATGGGGCGAATCGGCTATTTTTACTCCCGTCCATGACCGTTTCCGTCAATTGCTTGCAGGAAACGACTTCTTGCTGAATCGACTGGTGAGCAATACGCTGCATTATCGGGTGCCGCTCGGAATCTTCGGCAGAGTTTTACCTGAAGTCCATGGTCGCTTCCGCGGCGCCATCAATGTGAAGTACGGTATCTATTTGCCACTGGTGAATTGCGTACGGCATTTTGCCTTGGCACATGGCATCCTTTCCAGCTCTACCTTGGAGCGACTGGATCTACTCGGCGAAAAAGGCGTTTGGAGCAAAAGCTTTTGTGACGAGGTAGCAGCGTACTTCCGTCAAGTTCAAGGTCTGCGACTGATCGCTCCCCTCCATTGGGAAGATGGACAATACACAAGCAATAGCTATATCAAACTAGGGGAGCTTTCTCCTGACACCCAAGTGATGGTGCGACAGTCGATGAAGCTGGCGATCCGCCTGCAAAAAATGACCGAAAAGCTCCCGTCCATTTTTGGGGGATAGGAGGAGATTACGTGGCAAAATGGGACTTATTCGCTCGCATTTGGCATATGAACCGCGACATGCCAGGTATTGCAGATGATAAACAACACATCGCCTATTTGCGCTCCATCTCCAAAGCGAATAAACCAGTCGATTCCTGTGCCGACATCCCTCTACAAGATCTGGAGGTTGTCGTCGTCGATCTGGAAACCACCGGTTTTTATCCCGATCACAGGGACGCGATTATATCGATGGGAGCAGTCGCCATGAGAGGAGAACACCTTCTCCTCGGCGATTCTTTTTATACCTTGGTCAATCCCGGGCGGGCGATTCCTCCACACATCCGCTCTCTCACCGGGATCACCGACGATATGGTTGCCGATGCTCCTCCGCTATTTGAGGCTTTGTCCCGTTTTTTTCAATTCGTTGGAGATCGTCCGCTCGTTGCCCATCATTCTCGCCATGAGCGTGAATTTTTGCGATCTGGGCTTTGGAAAACGAGCCGGCGTCCGTTTACCCATCGTATGCTGGATACCATGCTGCTCATCCGATTGTTGAATAATCCGATTGGCAACGGCTCGCTGGACGCCCTCTGTGCAGCACACGACATCCCGATCTCACGCAGGCATCACGCTTACTGTGACGCAGTTGCCGCTGGAACGCTCTGGGCGAAGTATTTGGTAAAAGCACAATCCCAGGGATTTACAAGCCTGCGGCAGGTTTACGAAGCCGTACGCTAGAATTCGTTCGAATCGTTCAATAAGTCCTACCAACCAACATGAGGAGAGAATATTATGCTACAGATCAGAGACGCAGTTCGGAGTGACCTGCCCGCTATGCTCGCTATTTACAACTACGCAGTGGAAAATCTGGTTGCGACATTTGACTTGGAGTCACAGACCTTGGCCCAGCGTGAAGTGTGGTTTCACAAGCATGGTGGCAGACATCCGATCATCGTCGCCGAATACGAAGGGAATGTGATCGGATATTGCAGTCTGTCCGTTTTCCGTGAGAAGCCCGCCTATCAAAAATCAACGGAACTGTCTATTTACATCGCCCCTGATCAAAGCGGGAAAGGTGTCGGTACTACCTTGATGAGTGCGATTCTGGAGCGCGCTAGACAACTCGAATACCACACAATCGTGAGCGGAATCGTAGGTGGCAATGACGCCAGCGTGAAGCTGCACGAGAAGTTCGGGTTTACATTGGCAGGGAGGTTTCAAGAGGTGGGATTCAAGTTCGGAGAGTGGCACGATGTTCATTTTTATCAATGGATGGTCAAGTAACAAAATACGAAAAGCCGACACCCCTTTACACAGGAAGTGTCGGCTTATTTGTTTTGCAAGAAGCGTATACCTAAAAGTGGCACATCTTAAGTCAGGGTCTAATCCCTTAGCCCTTATGATATTAGTGTAACCGACGGATGATTATAAGTCTATATCTTTTTGAAAATTTGCACTAAAGTAGGTGTACCTGGCCAGGGAATCAAAAACAGGAGGTAACCCTGCTGTGCAATGGCTGTCATGGGATCTGAACCTGAAGACTAGATTGATCGGCGAGACCCTTTTCAACCTATTATTTTGGATGTACTTTCCCTTTCTTACCCTCCACTTTAGTGATACCTTTGGCAAAAATGTTGCCGGGTTACTCATGACAGTGCCACCGATTATGAGTATGATCGGCAATCTTTTTGGCGGCTATTTGGCTGATCGATTTGGTCGTCGATATGTCATGCTGTCAGGAGCCTTTTGGCAGGCAGGCATGTTTGTCCTGTTTGCCTTCTCCCTCTCTTCTTGGATCGATTATCTTGCGTTTATTGGAATCGGGATTGGCAAAGCGGTATACAGCCCGGCGAGTTCTGCGATGGTCGCTGATCTCACCTCCGAAAAAGACAGACGCAGAGTCTTCGCTACCTTCGTTACAGCCATGAACATCGGCGCTGTATTGGGACCCGCTCTGGGGGCCATCTTTTTCTTCCAATACCGCAGTGAGCTGCTGTGGACTTGTGCGCTTGTCACTTTTCTGTATTCGATTGCGATCTGGTTCAATGTGAGAGAGACACTGCCAAAGTCCGTAAAAAGCTCTGTCGCCTCTATCCATTTCCCTTCCGTTATGAAGGAGCAGTGGCAGAGCTACACCGTCATTCTACGCGACAATGCTTTTGCTATCTATATTCTCGCAGGCATGCTAATAACGATCGCAATCGTGCAGCTCGATTTATTTTTGGCGGTCTATGTAAAAGAATTCGTCCCAGCGCAGACACTGCTTTCGTGGAATGCCTGGTCGCTCTCGCTTAGCAGTACGGAGATTTTCGGATGGATGCTGGGAATAAGCGGCCTTCTGTTTGTTCTGTGCGCCCTGCCTGTTACCAAATGGTTTGAGAACTGGAGCGACCGGAATATCTTCCTCTTCTCCTCCTTGCTGTTTGGCATGGGCATGTTTTTGGTAGGTTTCACGACGAATGCATGGCTGTTGTTCGGATGCGTGGTTGTCTTTACAGTTGGGGAAGTGATGCGAACTCCGGTCGAGCAGAGCTTCGTCAGCAAATACGCACCTGAACATGCACGCGGACAGTACATGGGTGCCGCTAACCTGCAGTACTCGCTTGGTCGCTTCCTCGCTCCCGTAACCGTCATTCTTTCGGAGTGGATCATGCCGATTGGCGTTTTTGGGTTTATCTTGTTCTGCTCTCTGTTGAGTGCCATTCTTTATGTGAAGCTATTCCACATCGTTCAGACACGCGAGTCCTCTCATTACAACTAAACCTACAACAGAACAACGAAAAGTGGTTGCGCAGCCATAACCTCCTGCCAACCACTTTTTCATTTTCACTATTATAATTTTTTCGGAGCTTCTAATTTCACAGGGTCAACCATTACTTTTATGTGTGCTGACGTTCCTTCGATCGTTACTTTCACATCGGAAACAACCATTTCTTTTGGCGTTATTGCAACGTTGGTAACCGCAATGAACTGATCCAGCTCTGGAGTCCAGGTAAGTCCAGTAGCTTGAATCATCGCCTTCACTGTATGAACGTCAGGAACCCCTTCATACATGATACCGTCTATTGTTTTTTGATCGGCACTCAGCATAACACTTACCCATATCGCTTTTTCGTTTGCCGCATTTTCTTGTTTTGGATAATAAAAGCGGTAGTAATTTGTTTGCTTGTCCAACTCAAGCTGAAAAGGAAGGGTATGAATTCCTTTCACAGCTAACTCTTCTTTAATTTTGTTGTACTGACTCAGGTACGTTTCTGTTGTCATCTGTTTAAATGAGGAAGCAGAATGGGAGATGCTGTTTTCAATTGCAGTCGTTTGGTGGGACATTCCAAGCATGGTAAGACCCGCGACTACGACAATGGCTACTACTGCGATGGAGACTGCAATCTTTTTCATGATGCGCTTCCTTCTGCCGAAGCAGCATCGATTTCCTTCGCCCCTGTCATCTCCAACAATGCTTCATAAGAGACGGGTAAAAGCGATTCTGCTATACCAGCCGCCGTATAAACCACCGGGAAACGCTTCAAGGAGCGATCCACATAGACAGGCACTTCTTCCTGCAAAGCAAACGGACAAACCGCTCCGACACGGAAGCCTGTCATTTTTTCTACCTCTTCCGGCGTAGCCATTTTTGGCTTTCCTTGTCCAAACGCTGCCTTCACTTGCTTCGGATGGACACGCACATCGCCTGCTGCCACGAACAAGGCGAACTGCTCATCTACCCGAAACAAGATCGACTTTGCGATTTGACCGATCTCGACACCTAATGCCTGTGCAGCCACTTCCGACGTAGGTAACGGCTGTTCAAACAAAATTGGCTCGATACTCGCATCATAGCGTTTTACATAGCTGCGAACCTTTTCCAAAGGGCTAGCGATCATTCTCCGTCACTCTCCATCTCCACTAAAAAAACGTCATCGCCTTGTGACACACTGCCTGTCGTGACAACCGAAGCATAAACACCGAAGTGATTATTGTGCCGCTTGACGCATGCCTTCAATACAGCAGGGGTCATCGCCAACGTTTCCGGGTCGATATTGACATATACACAGCGCTCGCAGTGCTTGTTAACTTGCAAGGTCACATCATTGATTTTGATCTGCTTGCCCAGCCATTTGTCTTCGGCGAACGGCTCATCATCCTCCAGGACAACGACCAAATTCCCTCGAAAGCGTCGTGGATCTACCTGTTCTGCGTCAATCTGCCGCGCAATCTCTCGAAGAGATGCATCCGTGACCAGCAGAATGTGATCTTCCCAGTTCACACCGCCTTCATGCGGACTACTAATCATAGGCGTAACGGAGCGCTTCGCCGTCTCCGCGACATGGGCAAATAAGGCTTCATTCCACGTATGTACACTGCCGTCTCGGGCTTCAATCCGAATCGGCGGGTACGCTTCTTTTCCTGTCCCTTCGCTCATGCTGGCATGATACCCGATAAGGGCGGGCACAACATCCGCACTGAGATACTTACCTTGACGAGCATTATCCAAAAAATAATAGGCACGGTCTCCATACAAGCCAAATTCATCGACCGTACTTGATGATAGCTCTTCCCCTCGCATCCCTTTGACAGGATGACGGAAAATGGTCTGCAGTGTTCCTACTTTTTTCATTTGGTTCCCCTCCCCAACGCTTTCTCTATCCGGATATAAACGAATTGCGAACCCGCCCCCAAAACGTTAGTCGCTTATAGCGAGCGAATTTCACTTTGTCAGGTCCCACTCGGCAACGAATGGAACACACATCTTTCCACACTGCCTGCTCGCGGTCCAAGCCGATCATAATCTCAGGATTCATGACGATCAACTCTACTTCATGATGCTTCGGCAATACGAGCGAGCTGTTGATCGTCCGATACGCTTGATTATTGATCGAAGCGATCTCGGACAACTGTATCGCCTCAATAGACGGATGAACAATCGCTCCATCCACCGCCTTGTTGTACGCTGTACTTCCTGACGGTGATGAAACGATCAAGCCGTCACCGCGAAACGTCTCCAGCTCATCGCCATTTATATAGACGCATGTCACTAAGGTAGACAAATTCGCGTTGCGCAAAACCATTTCATTCAACGCCCACTTTTCATACTGCTTGCCATCTCTTGTGCTAATCCTGCATTGGACCGTCGGGTATTCCGCGATCAGAGGCTCATCGTTCATCAGACGCTCAACAAATTCATCCAGCTCCTCGGGACGCCAGTCCGCATAGAAGCCGAGATGTCCCGTATGAATCCCCACATAAGATGGCTCGATTCCGTATTGATGGACGGCCTCCAAAAGTGTCCCGTCTCCCCCGATGGATAACACCATATCCGGTTGCTCACCTGGTCCCTTCACAAAGGTAAACGGGCTATTTGCTGCATGCAGCTTTTCTTTTAATGCTTGTTCCACTTCTCGTGTATAATCGTCATTTCGCAGTACAGTCGCAATCTTCATGCTGGTCTGCCCTCACTTTTATCCTTACAAGCGGTCATATACGCTCTGGTGTTTGTCTTCACTATACCATAGGAAAAATCGACTTGCATAAAATCCCACCTGTCACCAGTGGTCACTCTGAAAAGTCTGCATGCGATACTGAGATAAACGCCTCTCTGTAGCCGGTGATATTTCCTGAGGAAGTTCATCCCAAGCGAAAAAGCGCAATTCCGCTACTTCTTTGTCATCCTTATGCAATTCTTGGCCAGGTGTGAGGTCGACATGATACAAGGCAATGTGGTCTCGTTTTCCTTCCCGCTCACTGTAAAACAGATGGCAGAGAGTAAGCCCGTCTGCTCGTATCCCGCACTCCTCCCACAACTCCCTGCGAGCAGCATCCCCAAACGACTCTCCTCGCTCTACCCCTCCCCCCGGCAAATACCAGCCATGAACATACGTATGCCGAATTAACAGAACTCCCTTTTCTTTATCCGTTACAATGACACGGACACCCAAGGTGAGAGGCTTGCGGATTTTCCAATACCATTTCGCCACTGTATGGTACCAGGCCATATTTCCACCTCACTTTTTCCATGTGCTACCATTCTTTAGTCACCTATTTTTTCCCTGCCAAGAATAAGAAAAAACAGGCCTATCGGCGGCCTGTCTCACGCGAGGCGATTCTCCAGCTCTTTGACAACCGCCTCTGCTTTTCGAATCCATCTCGAATCAATTTGTGCGTCTTTGTCTACCGGCTCTTGAAACTGATTCATCAAACCCGAAGCGAGCGCTTCCGTGTAGCCGATATCTTCTTCTACTCCAGTCTGGTACACATGCCTGATCACAAACGGCCGCCCCAGTTCCAGCCATGCATCCGGGCTATCGAGCTCGCCTTGCAATACTTTTACAGGCAAGCGCAAATAGACCATGTTTTTATCATCCAGCGCCCGGTCGAAGTACCCTTGCTCATAATCCCAGTTGGATAATGTAAAATGCGGCTGAAGCGCTTCACGAAAATAGCCAAATGTCGCCCGCGTTCCTGGCAAGCTACTGTTTATTTGTTGCATCGTCAATCCCTGCCTTTGTTTATTCTATGAGAAACGTCCACCTTTTGTTCGTAGTGTGTGACAAAAGGTGAGGTTGTACTCTCACATCTACAAAAAGCAGCAAGCCTCCTAAGCCCTGATGGCCTTGAGAGGCTTGTAAGTTCCCCACCATTAAATCAAGACAATTGTCAGGAGTGTAAAGAGTGCCAATGGAATGATTCTACGTCCGTTCCGGCATCTTCTACGTCTTCTTCCTTGGACTTTTGGCAAAACATATGGCGGTGGAGGTGGTGGTGGCGGCGGACAAAAAAATGGCGGATACGGTGAGAATGGAGGAAATGGCGATAGATTTTGCTCCCACGGACTTACTTGCGATTTCTGCTCGCTATACGGACTGACTTGGGGAGCGGGACGGTTACTGCTGCTATACGGGCTGACTTGGGGAGCGGGACGGTTACTGCTGCTATACGGGCTGACTTGGGGGGCGGGACGATTGCTGCTGCTAAACGGGCTGACCCGTGAGTTGTTGGAACTGCCGAAAGGGCTTACCTGACTGTATGGATTAAACTCATCGCCATAGGGACTTACCTGTGGATAGTATGGATTGCCTCCATAAGGACTAAGATCGCCATAGGGAGGATAACCTGCATACGGATTATAGCTCACATATTGAAAGTAATAATCAGGATACTGCCCCCATCCTCCATACGGCTGCCGATGCGCCACTTCCATTACTTGATAAGGATTGTAGTCCTCATAGTTATCATAGTTCTCATAATCATACTCTTCGAAAACCTCTTCTTCCTCCGAATCCTGGTCGACAACTTCTACGTATACGTTTTGATCATCATAATCGACAATGACGCCTTCAAACACTTGCCCGTCAAGTGCTTCGATGCGCACTTTTTTCTCCACGTGCTCCTTGCAGATGTTATGCACATTTTCTCGCATATCCTTTAACAGGCTGACAAACTGAATGTCAGCCTGATACAGGTTTTTTTCAGAATCAGACTGCATGGAAACTCCTCCCCTTCTGGTGTTTCTTTATTACCATATACAAGTGCCCATGGGGAGGTTACCGGAATCTAGGCGAGACTAGCCTAATTTATAGAAAGCGGGCAGGTAAAAATGGCAAGATGCGCTCCGTCTCTCCTTTTTCCACAAAGTCCGCCATCGCTTTTGCAGTGACAGGAGAAAGCAAGATTCCATTGCGAAAATGTCCGCCTGCGATCGACAGTCCTTCCCAGCCAGGAACGGGGCCCAAAAGCGGCTTGCCATCTTGGGTCGCAGGTCGAAGTCCCCCCCACGCCTCCAGAAAGGTAGCGGAGTGAAGCGCAGGAACATACGGCATGGTCCCTTGTAAGATACTCGCTAAACCTGCCATTGTAACGTCTCGCTGGAAGCCACTCTCATCCTCAGTCGCACCAAGGACAATTTTTCCATCCTTTTTCGGGGTGATGTAGCCTGTCGTTCCGAAAATCACCGTTCGCAATGCAATGCCCACGGAAGAAACGGCCGCAATCTGCCCGCGTACAGGGCGAATCGGCACCGAAACACCGAGCATTTCCAGCATCATTCCAACCCACGCTCCCGAGGAAATCACGGTCTGTGTGGCACGTAGTGACCCGGAAGAGGTCTCGACCCCGATCACTTTTCCGCCTTTCACGGCAATGCCGCTTACCACACAGCCTGATAACAGCTTCACTCCTTGCAATTGGCAAGCAGTAGCCAAGGCGCGAAGAAGCATTCGATTGTTGATGTGTCCTTCGTAAGGCGAGTAGATAGCCGCTTGCACTTGATCGGTCAGAAGCGGCTCTATCTCCTTCACTTGTGCTGTATTCGAGAGCCAGTGCACAGCATGTCCCGCTTCTTTTTGCCAACGGTACTTGTCGGCGAGCTGTTGGACTTCCTCCTCATTTAACGCGACGGTTAGCAACCCATCCAGGCTTAGTTGGACGTCTCCACCACTCCATTCTTCCAGCTCTGCTGCCCATTCCGGGTATAGCGCAAGCGACTCCATGCCCAAATCGAGCATCGGTCCAGGTGCTGTGAATTCTTTCAAAGGAGCAAGCATCCCGGCCGCAGCAGAAGACGCCTGCCCTCCCCATTCGCCCTGCTCAACCAAAGTCACGCTTACCCCGCGCCGTGACAGCTCGTATGCCAAGCTCAATCCGATAATTCCTCCACCCACTACCAGACAATCACTCATCTTTTTTCTCTCCTCACCATGTTGACTAAAAACGTCTTGTACGCAGCTGTTGTGGTGTGGAGGAAACAGGAGAAAACGCTCAGCTTCTAGGGCCACCCCCCTGGGGGATTGACTGCACGACTCCATGCAAAAAGCGAAACCGCGTCCAAAGTGGTCTCTTCAGGATGTGTTTCAGAGGTGGACGCTTAAAGGCGTGTTTCGCTTTTTGCATTCCGTCTCGGTCGGTGTCCCTAAGATCTTCGCTTATTTCTCCTGTTTCCTCTACGAGCTTTCCGTGTGATCCGAAATTTTAAAGCTTTAAAAATGTTGAAGAACGAAATCAGTTACGCCAGAGAAGAATATTTCCAGACGTAGCGACTTGTGGAGTCCTACCGAGCGGAGAAGGGATTCGCGGGCAACAGAAACGCAACCGTGCCCACGCTACGTAGCGGCTACCACTTTTGCGTTTCCCCGCGAATCCATTCGGAGCGGGCAGTCTTAACCCCCAGCAGGACGGAGCCCTGAGCCTAGTCTGGAAATATTCTTCTCTCCCCTACAGCCACATGCCCACTTCTCCATAACAAAAAGCCCACCAGTTCCCGAGCAGGAAAAGGTGGGCTACACGCGCATAGGTAACAATCAAGCGAAAAGCGCTGTCTGCCGGCAACCGTATCCCTGCGCCGGCATGATCCGGATCAGGTGCAATGGGTCGACGGTCGATTGCTTCCATCCTCTCAGCCCCGCATGAAGGACTCCCCAAGTTGCTTGTTCATTATGATATTCCTTTGTAAGTATAGTCCTGTTTGCCGCCATCTGACAAGCACGTCCGCTGGTTAATCCTCATCCTTCACATCGTAGCTCTCCGGAATCGGTTCATGGCGTGCAGCATCCTCGAACTCCTGAAGCTTGCGAATTTCCTCCAGATGATGATTGAATTGCTCTTTATTAATGATGTACTCATTGCCGTCATGAACAGCACGGATGCGTCCCTGCTTGATTTTTTCCATAATAAACGTCTCGGGAAGCTCCAAATAGGCGGCTGTCTCCTCAACGGTCAAATACGTCTTATTCTCGCGCAATCTAGCCTCCAGTTCCGCTTTCTGCCGCTCGTAGCCCGGCTTGCCCAACAAAGCAAACATATTGGCCTTGTACGCCTCCACCCCTGGCTGATCAAACGGATTGACACCTAGCAAATAGCCGCTGATTCCGCATGCCTTTTCAAAAAAGTAAATCAGTCCACCGAGATAGTAAGCTGTCGCCTCCGGTATTTCCACAAGCAGATTCGGTACGCCGCCGTCCACATGGGCCAGCACCGTTCCCTCGAAAGCCTTTTTATTGACATACCCCATTCGTTTGCCAGTCAAAAAATTCAATCCATCGACGTCAGCGGGATCCTCCTGGACAGTCAAATCAACAAGGGGCTTCGTAACAGACACAACGGTCTCAAACAAATGCCTCATGCCGTCCTGTATGTATTGACCCAACGAGTGCAAGTCCGTTGAAAACTCAGCAGAAGCCGGAAAAATTCCTTTGCCGTCCTTGCCCTCCGATTCCCCAAAGAGCTGCTTCCACCACTCCGCAAAGTAGCGAAACTGCGGTTCATAGCTGACCAACAGCTCCACTGTCTTGCCTTTTCGATAGAGTGCATTGCGAAACGCCGCATACTGATAGCATGGATTATCGCGCAAATCCATGACCATGTAGCATTCGCGTGCATCCCTTGCCCCTTGCATGAGTGCATCCATGTTCGCCCCGCTTACAGCGATCGGCAACAATCCAACCGCAGTCAGGACTGAATATCGCCCACCGATATCATCCGGAATGACAAAGCACTCATAGCCCTCGTCGTCCGCCAGCTTTTTCAGGGCTCCCCGCTGTTTATCCGTCGTAATGTAAATTCGTTTTTTGGCCTCTTCACGTCCGTATTTCTTTTCCAGCCATTCCCGAAAAAGTCGAAACGCGATAGCGGGCTCAGTCGTCGTGCCCGATTTTGAGATGACGTTGATGGACACATTTTTTCCTTCCAATACATCCATCAGATGAGAGATATAAATCGGACTAATATTGTTGCCCACAAAATAAATCTCTGGAAAACGTCGCTTGGACTTCGGCAGCAAATTGTAGAAGCTGTGACCCAAAATGTCAAGCACCGCTTTTGCCCCTAGATACGATCCTCCGATGCCAATCACCAGAAGCACATCTGAATCTGATTGAATTCGAACTGACGTTTGGCGAATTCGCTCATACTCATCCCGGTCGTATTGTTCCGGCCAATCGACCCAACCAAGATAATCCTTGCCGGGTCCAGTCCTTGAATGAAGCATTTGATGCGCAATTTCGATCGTTGGAGAAAGCTGCTCCCACTCATGCTGTTTGACAAAGGCTCGAGCGTTGGCGTAATCAAAACGAATCGTTTTGTTCATAGCTCCCCTCCGAGGAACGTCATCTCATCTTTATCTATGATATCACGGCAATTGGCGGCAAAGAACTTCCCGATAAAACGTATCAAAATGCGTTTAAATGTGTCCAAAATGTGAACATTCGTCGTTTTATGTTACCTTTTTCCAGCACTACCGTAAAACCCTTTCGAGCAATGAAATAATATGGTTCTTACCAAAGCAAGGAGAATGAACATGAAAAAACGATGGTGGATCATCGGTTCCGTCGTAGTCCTCCTGGGCATCGGGGGCGTTGCGTTTTCCATGATGGGATCGCAACAAGCTATGGGAATGCCTGTCAACATCGGCGCACCAACGAAATCAGCTTTGGAAAGCAAGGTTTTAACATCAGGGCTCGTCACCGTAGAAGACAAGCTCAAACAGTACGCCAACGTCACTGGAACCTTACGTGAGTTTGTCGTCAAGGAAGGCGACAAGGTGAAAAAGGGACAAGTGATCGCGAAAATCGACACGTCCGATGTCGATAGCCGAATTCTCGAGCTGGAAGCGCAAATGGAATTGGCCAAAGCCAACCTCGCCAAGGCACAAATCGGCAATGAGCCGGAAGAAGTCGCACAGGACCGAGAGCGTGTCTCCCAAGCCCAGCGTGAATACGATGCGGCAAAGCGGGAATATGAGCGGATGAATCAATTATTCACTTCTGGCGCTTCAACCCAGCAAGAGCTGGACAAGCTGAAATCACAAATGGAAAGTACTCTATCTACGCTAAATGTCGCCAAGCAACAGCTCGCTCTCAAGCAAAAGGGGCCACGCAAGGAAGACATTGCCGCTCAGCAAGCCCAAATTAACAAGCTGAATGTAGAAAAAGCACAGTTGAATAAAGAACGTGTCCAAAGCGTCGTCGTAGCACCTATGGATGGAACCGTCATTGGCGTTGCAGCTAATAACGGTCAATACGTCAACAAGGGAACAGAAATCTTGACCCTTGCCAATCTGAACAATTTGTTGGTTGAAGCAGATATCAACGAATCCGATGTCAACAAGCTCAAAATCAGTCAATCTGCCACGATTGAAGGCGTGACACTCGGAAAGAAAAAGCTGAATGCGGAAGTAGTGCGCATCTCTCCAACCGCGACTACGACTGCCACCAAGTCGGGGCAAGGTGAAAAAACACGCGTCAAAGTTACCCTCAAGCCATCTGGAGATCTATCTGCTTTGAAGCCTGGCTTCCATGTGGACATCAACATCTCCGTCGAAAAAATCGATAATGCCTTGCAAGTGCCAATCGAAGCTGTACAGCAAGATGCTGACGGCAGCACCTTTGTTTGGGTATCTGACAATGGTGTGGCGAAAAAACAGAAAGTCCAAACCGGTATGGAAAATGAGTTGTTCTCTCACGTCAAGTCTGGACTTAACGGTGATGAGCAAGTGATTCTTGGCCCTGTCGAATCCCTGACTGAAGGAACACCTGTCATGCCGATGAGTGGCGGCGGCGCACCAATGGGCATGTAACACGTAAAGAAGGAGGTCAGCCGACGATGCTTCATGTAGAAGGCTTGACGAAAGCATACAAGACGGGTGATACCGTACTGCCCATCTTAAAAGGTGTCTCCCTGCTGGTGGAACAAGGCGAATTCGTTGCCATCATGGGGCCATCAGGATCAGGGAAGTCGACGTTTATGAACATGCTAGGCTGTCTGGATCGTCCAGATTCGGGCTCGTACATGTTAGACGGCATTGAGGTCAGCAGCTTGAAGGATACGGAGCTCGCCGTTGTTCGCAACCAAAAGATCGGCTTTGTGTTCCAATCGTTTAATCTACTCGCCCGCTCTTCCTCCTTGCACAATGTAGAGCTGCCGATGATGTACGCCAATGTCAGTCGCTCAGAACGGCGCAAACGGGCTACAGAAGCACTCAAGCGAGTGGGACTGGCTGAGCGCATGGACCATAAACCAACCCAGCTATCCGGTGGTCAAAAACAACGTGTAGCAATTGCCAGAGCACTGGTCAATAAACCAGCCATCCTGTTGGCAGACGAACCGACGGGAAATCTGGACAGCCGCTCCGGGGTCGAAATCATGGCCATGTTTCAGGAGCTGCATGCGCAGGGCGTTACGATCATTCTGGTTACCCACGAATTGGATATCGCCCAGCATGCTGAGCGGATTGTGACTTTCAAGGATGGCGTGATCATTCGCGATGAAAAGGTTACGGAGCGAATATTCTCCAAGCCGTCTGACGAGGTGATTGTCACATGAATTTTATGGAAAGCTTTAACACCGCCGTAGAAGGTATTTGGGCGAACAAAATGCGCTCGATCTTGACCATGCTCGGTATCATCATCGGGATTACCTCCGTCATTGTCGTCACGGCACTCGGTGAAGGTGGACAAAAAGCCATCAACGAAGAGATGGAAAAGTTCGGGCAAAACACGTTTAACGTCTTCATCAATTGGGAGACAAAAGAAGAGATTGCCGCAGAAGATATGACTGTGGAAGATACAGAGGTGCTCGGCAGGATTAGTCCTGCCATTCAATACATCGTCCCTTCCAACTCCAGTACGATTGATTTGAAGGGGCCGAAAAAAGAAGAGCGCGTCAACCTCACCGCCTCCACTGCTGATTATTTTTCGATGCAATCAACATTGAAGGTGGCAAAAGGACGACTTTTCAACGAAGTCGATGACAAAGAGCAGCGCGCCGTCATCGTTTTAGAGGAAGCTCTTGCTCAAAAGCTGTTCGGTCAAATGAGCCCGATTGGTCAGCGTGTTCGCTGGGGGAATCAATCTCTCGTCGTAATCGGGACGTATACGGAGGAGAAGTTCAAGTTTGACATGGCAACGAGCTATGGGGCGATTATTCCCATCCGTTACGAAATGAGCCTGCAGGAAGAGCCTTCTGTCCAAATGATCATGGGAAAAGCGATCGACAAAGCGTCTGTCGACCCAGCCATGCAGCAGGTCAAACAGTACTTGAGCCGCAAGCATCAAAAGGAAGACCATTACAGAGTTCGCAGCATGCAGGAATCGATGGATCAGTTTAATCAAATGACGGGCACCTTGACGCTGATCTTCAGTATCATCGCAGGTATCTCCCTCGTGGTTGGCGGCGTCGGCGTGATGAACATCATGCTCGTATCCGTAACAGAGCGTACTCGCGAAATCGGAATTCGCAAAGCATTAGGGGCACGCCGACGAGATATTTTGATTCAGTTTTTGATTGAATCGGTCATCGTCTGCTTGATCGGTGGATTGATCGGGGTGTTGTTCGGCCTTGGTATCGCTTCGATCATTGCCTATTTTGCACAGTTGCCGCCGCTTATGTCCTGGAACAGCGTGTTTATCGCATTTGGCTTCTCCAGTGCCATCGGTATTTTCTTCGGCCTCTATCCGGCCAACAAGGCCGCCAAGCTCGATCCAATCGAAGCCCTGCGCTACGAATAATGGAGTAGCCTTTATGAAAAAACAAGCACCTGTAAGCTCTCTGGCTACAGGTGCTTGTTTATGTTGGCAACGTATCCGTTACCAGCTTCAAAAGAAAAAAAAGCGCAATCCCCACGCTCGCGACCGTCCACCAGAGCGGCTTGCTGTCAGCCTTTTCTGCCTTGTAGATCCCGATTAACTTCCAGGTCCCTACTGCCACACACAAGAGGCTAAACAGGAGCAGGATTGTCCCCATGACCTCCCTCCCCTCACTCCTAGCTATATGGGAATGAGAGAAAAAAAATCACTTCTTCGGGTCCTTTTTGCCCAATCGACCGAGGACCATCCGGCCCCGTTCTTTTATGGACTCGTCCTTGATATCTTGTTGCCGCTTTTTCATCAAACCGTTTTTGGAAGTATCCGGTCGGTCCGTTTGCCGTCCATCTCGCATTAGCTGTACTTGCCTCCGCCTTTTTTCTCGTAATCGTTTAAAAGCTCAGCAAAGCTCTTGTTGCGCTCGCGTTCTTCCTGCTCCCGGCGCTTTTGTTCAGCTGCTTCCTTTTCTTTGCGCTCGCCCTCTGTCTTCATGTCTTTTTCAAGCTGCTTGAGTGCTCCGAGCGCATCTGCATTCAGCATATCCTTCAAACTGTTCAATCCGCTTTTCGCGTCTGTCGTAGTGGTTGTCTCTGGTTGACGCTGTGGTTTTCGTTGTTTTTTTGCCATTTGAATTGCCACCCTTTCCCTATCCTCATTCTGTCCTCATTCTCTGGCCCCATCCGGGTCATACTATCTTCATCTTTCGCAAAGAGGAGGACATCACATGGTTCGCAACAAAGAAAAAGATTTTGGAAAAACCGCTGAAATCCGAGGACCCAAAGCCCAATCCGAGGCTGTACGTTCTGACGGCTCCATTAATAGTGAACCACAAGAAAGGCTAAAAGAAAACCGCTAACAAAAAAACCGCCGGGCAGCCATTATGCTCGGCGATTTTTACTCTTTAAAAAGTTTGATGAGTCTAGAGGGACCGGAAGAGAGAATCATTCATGAGTATGCAATTGAAGGGAACGTTTCTTTGGTTGAAATGCTTTGCTGACTAATTTTGAACAAGTATCACTTTGAGCTGATGTAATTGGGCCAATAAAAGGATTTATAAACGCATGGGCAAGCATAGCTTGTACATCTGGGGTTGAAGGAGATTCGATCCTTACAGCTCACAGGGTCTCCTTTTCCGCTTATTTTCAACATAAGTTAGAAAAGCTTGCATTCCTTTAAGCCAAAGAGCTAAAAAGGGTGTCGTAACTGGTAGTACTATCAGGGCATATAGGGGTGCTAATTTAAAATAGTCATGCATGATATCATTCGCTGTAATCTCTGTTGACGGGGTCATTACACGCTCAAAGCCATACTCTAAAATAAGCAACAGCGTAGCACCAACTGACCCCATGAAAAGAGGGATTATAAAACCTAGAAAAGCACATAAAACCCAATATACCCATAGGCGAATGTTCCTGAATGCCTGGAAGTAACCTGAAATACCAGAAATAACAGAGACAGGAAATAGGGATGTCGCAAAAAACCATAACCATCCCCCAAACGATGCTCCCCCAGCCGACATGCCGCCAGCTGCGAAATCTCCGAGAAAAGAAATGATAAAACTCAAAAAAAACATAGTCACCAAACCGTAAATAAGACCTACTAACGTAGAGCGCACATTAATACAAATTGTCGCTCCCTCCCCCAAGTGATTTAGGTTATAATAATATTATTATTTTTCAATAAATTCCACATATTATCAAATACATTTCATTAGTGGGTCGCGATATCTTTGTTTTTTAAGCTTCTTTCGCTACTTATGCTTGAATGTTAATTACTTGGCCCAGTAGATTTGACCTTTTCTGAGATTTTCGATGTCGTGGCATAAATGACCGAGATTCCTTTAATGAAAGGACTTTATCAAAAAGTTTAACGTTCAGTTGTAGAAAACCAATAGTCTCCCTAATTGGACGAGGGTATTGGAAAAATAAGGAGACACATATTGGAGAAAAATGAGTCTAATATATAAAGCGAGCATCGCGTGGGGGAGGGATTTTTATGCCAATGTGGGCGTTCTTATTAACCATTGTTGGTGGCTTGATCGTATTTGGTGTAATTTATGACCAGATCAACAAAAGAAAAAAGAGAAAGACTCCCAAGAACTTGAGCAGCTCCCAAATGGTGTACACAGAGAACTATCTAAACGAAGTACGTAATGATATTAGCGGACCTCAATAAAAAATGCAGCTCACTCTCCCTTGGGAGGCTGGCTGAGCACAAGCTCCCTTCCAAAACCGAATAAGGGGTCAGTGACTGATGCATGCTATGGGATAAAAGGAGGTCCTGATGATGGATAACGAGAAGCAAAGGAACGACAAGACGAAGGATATTTCCCTCGATGGGACGCTGCCGCATCAAATCAGTGCTCCTGACTTCAAGAACTCGTCCCGTACGATTCAAAAGCCATTCGTCAATGAGTTCGGAGTCGTCATCGGTGACAGCTTGTACGAGTCCAAGGAATCTCCCTTACACAACTGGAGCACAGAAACCGACCCCTCCATCATGTCAGGGGATGAGTGGGTACATCCGACCAATGACATTGGCTGGAACTCGATAGAAAACCGTGAGCTCCTTGAGGATCAAGAAGAACCAGGTAGAGCGCGTTTTATGCATCCTACCCTCGACGTGAGCAAAGGCAGGGACTAATACCAGCTTTTTCATGCAAGCCCGTTCGGCAGAGGCACTTCTGACCGGACGGGTGTTTTTGGATTGCGCTTGCACCTTGAGTCTCGGGACACTACTCTGACTTGTGTTACAATGGAAGACAAGTAGCAGAAAGGAGCTAGTCCATGAGTATCACACTTGCGATAGAGCCGGCGTTTTCCCTTGCCTATCAACGTTATGCCGGGTTTGTACCTGGAGATACGCTTCGATTATATGTACGAACAAGCGGCCCCGGGACCGGTGGCATGTTTTATGCGATTGAAAAAGATGAGGCCTTCACCGATGATGCTGTGTTTGAAGTAGAGGGGTTGCGATTTGTCATTCGTCCAACTGATTTCTGGTATTTCGACGGGGGACAACTGAGCTACAATCCGCTCTATGGCGAGTACGGCTTTCACTTCACAAATCCTCGTCTGGATGACAACTAGACAGAAACTTCTATCTGCTTGATTCGTAAGAAAGAATATCTGCCTATATCTTCTGGGAGGAAAAACAATGAAAAAAAGCCGTTCAGTCCTTTTGGCGATCGGTGCTTTCTTACTTGCCAATTTCAAATGGATACTTAGCTTACTGAAGTTTTCGAAATTCGGAACCACCATTATATCCATGGGGATTACCTTGTGGGCGTATGCCGCTTTTTACGGATGGAAATTCGCCGTAGCTCTCGTCTATCTGATCTTCGTCCACGAAATGGGGCATGTGATTGCCGCCAAACGAAAAGGAATCGCGACTTCACCCGCTGTTTTTATTCCTTTTGCGGGAGCCTTTATTGCCATGAAGGACATGCCGCGTGATGCAAAAACGGAGGCGTACTTAGCCTACGGCGGACCCTTGGCGGGGATGATTGCTTTCTTGCCTGCCCTTCCGCTGTATTGGTATACGCAAGACCCTTTCTGGGGGTTGGTTATCTATTTGGGCGCCCTGCTCAATTTATTTAACCTTCTGCCCGTCTCCCCGCTGGATGGCGGACGCATCGTTTCGGTATTGTCGACGAAGATTTGGTTTATCGGGTTAGTCGGGCTGGGGGTTATGCTGTTCGCCAATCCAGGACCGATTACTGTGATCATTTTCATCATCGGCTTGATTACGTGGTACAACCGCCTACGTGGCAGCTATCAACAAAAGCTCCTGCAATACGAGCGCGAGAGGATTGCAGACTTCCAGCAAAGTATAGCCAAATGGCCCGCGCTGGAATCGACATGGGATGTTCGCACGCAAATGAATGCCGAGGTAAATGCGATCAACCAGGAAGATTTGAAGAAATTTTACGTTCCATTTGTGCAGGACAAACAACGCCTTCAGCGTGACTTCAAGCGACTCGATAAAGTGTATGTGAACAGAAAATGGGAATTGTTCAGACTGTGGGAACGAGAGCCTGCTCTGTATTACGATTCGGACCCGAACCGACCGATCCCATCTGATACTCTTCGTGATGGAGAACGTGCGGCGCAAGAGAGGTTAGCCGAACTGGATGAGCAAATGCACCAGCTCACTACGTACTACGATGCACCTGCTTCTACGAAGTGGAAAGTGTTAGTTGCCTATCTCGGTCTCGCTGCTGTACTGTCAGCGTTTTTCGTCTACGCCCAACAAATACTGCACAGGTAACCGCTTGCACTCTGCGTTGCTTGACAAAAATGGATGCCTATCTGCGGCCTTCTCCGAGCGCAAAAACGTGCGCTACGGTTATCTGAGGGTCGCTCTTGCCGACCAAAAGGGCAGAAACGCCCTCTATGGTGGTATATCGCTTTTGTACGTTCCACCCAATCAGAGTAAAATAGAAAATAGTACTTTCATAAAATTCCAGAGAGGATGACTTTTTACTTGGACACCGTCCCGATAGTGCTCAACCTACTGCTTGTTATATTTCTTGTTTTTCTCAACGGCTTTTTCGTAGCCGCAGAGTTCTCACTCGTGAAGGTGCGGCAAACGCGCCTGACACAGATGGTGAATGAAGGTAACAGACGTGCAGTCTACGCCCAAAAAGTAACGCATAAGCTTGACGCTTACCTATCTGCCTGCCAGGTCGGGATCACTCTCGCCTCGCTGGGACTGGGTTGGGTTGGGGAACCAGCCATTGCCCATATGATTGTGGAGCCTTTGCTTGGATCTTCTGGATTGCCTGAATATGCGATCTCCGCGATTTCTTTTGGTGTAGCCTTTGCGATTATTACGTTCCTCCACATTGTCTTGGGTGAGTTGGCTCCGAAATCATTGGCCATTCAAAAAGCAGAAATGACCTCGTTGTGGGTTGCCGCGCCATTGATGTTTTTCTATAAATTGCTTTACCCTGCAATCTGGTTCTTGAACGGAACCGCCAACGCCCTCATGAGACGTCTGGGACTCGAAGCGATCTCAGAACATGAAGCGGCGCATACAGAAGAAGAAATTCGCCTTCTGGTCAACCAAAGTCACCAAAGTGGCCATATCGACCAAACCGAATTGGCCCTTGTGGAACAAGTTTTTGACTTCTCCGAAACCGTTGCTCGGGAAACGATGATCCCGCGCATAGATATGGTTTGCTTATATACGACGAATACCTTTGAAGAAAACCTGGAGATTATTCGCTCGCAGCGCCACACCCGTTTTCCAGTTGCAGCTGAGGACAAGGACAACATCATTGGTTTTGTCCATGCGACAGACTTCTACCTTTCTGCCTTACAAGAGGGAAGCGTAGAGCTGGATTCGTTGCTCCGCCCTGTCCTGACCGTACCGGAAACCATGGAAATCAGCACGGTATTGCGTCTGATGCAAAAAAACCGTTCGCAGCTTGCTATTGTCATCGATGAGTACGGCGGAACAGCCGGTCTCGTGACGATGGAGGATATTTTGGAAGAAATCGTTGGGGATATCCAAGACGAGTTTGACGAGGAAAGACCAGAGATTGAGAAGCTGGACAATGGCCTCTCCGTATCCGGTATGCTCGTGTTGGCTGACCTGAATGACCATCTTCCGTTCGAGCTCGAATCCGAAGATGTAGACACGATTGGTGGTTGGCTGTACAGCCAGCTCGAAGAAGACATCGCTGTTGGTGCAACAGTAGAATGGGAAAACCACCTGTTCACCGTCAAGCAGATGGATCATCACCGTGTCACACGCGTTCTGATTACGCATTTGGACAAAGATGAATCAGAGCAACAAGAACTGTTGACTGTCTCCTAATCATCACACCTCAGTACAAATCAAGCCCCACACCTGCTTATATGGCCGGTGCGGGGCTTTTTTTCGTCTATGTGGTTCCCTGACCCATGAGTGGCTTCCAGTCATCCACGCCGTTGTCCTCCAAAATCCCCATCGTCACATCGCTAATATCCGGGTCAGTGAGCAAGCTGTCGCGAATGCGGTATTTAATATCGTCCGCTACAGCAAGGCTCAGTCCCGGCCGCAGCTCTACATAGCTTTCCACATGGTAAAAACGCCCTTCCTGTACAATTCGCAACTTATTGATGTCCGTTACATCCGGATCAGCAAAAATGACCTTGGCTACCCGATCCTCGATTTCTTTGGGAGCTGCAATCCCAATTAAACCGACCATGTTGTCGTACCCTACCTTGAATGCCACACCCACCATGAGAATCCCGATCAGAATGGTGGCAATCCCGTCTAGCAAGGCAAAGGAAGTAAACGTCGTGACGATAACGGCAATCAGCGCCAATAGCGCACCGAGCGTCGCTACGATGTCTTCATAAAAGACAAGTCGTGTCGGCGGAGCCGCACGTCCTACATTCCGAAAGGCTGCTGGGATGACAGCAAAGCCTTTCGCTTCCACCCGCGCTTCATGAACGATTTCGAACATCGCTTTTACGAGTACATACCCATCCACAATGACCGCCAGAGACAAAATGATGAAATTCAACCAAAAATGGCTGGATTCTGCTGGCTTGGAAATGAGATGGAGGCCTTTTACAATGGTTTCGTAGGCCATGATGGTTACGACGATCACCGCGACCATACAGAAAATGTTAATGACACGACCAAAGCCTGTAGGGAACCTCGGTGTCGGTTTTTTCTCTGCGAGCACGCTGCCAAAGAAAACGAAGAACTGGTTGACCGCATCGGCTACCGAATGCATTGCCGAAGCAAACATGGCTCCGCTCCCACTATAGACAGCCGCAAAGCCTTTTGCGATAGCAAGCCCTGTGTTCCCCAAGGCTGCCGTCGCCGAGGACGTATTTCCCTTTTTTAACGTTGCCCAGAAAGAGCCCATGGTGTTGCCATTCCCTCCTTGAACGAGACGATTTTCTTTACTATTCCCTATTCGTAAGGAGTGTTCCTTATGAGAAATGGAACATATACAAAAAGAAAAGGCAGACATCCGAAGTGGAATATCTGCCTTTCCTTGATACGGCTTCCTTATGCTACTAATTTCAATCCTGCTACAGCTATAATCACCATGGCGATGCACAAGATTCGCAGCTTGTCTTTTGCTTCTCCATAGAACAACATCCCGACCAAAGCGCTTCCTACCGTACCAATCCCTGTCCAAACCGCATAGGCTGTCCCCATAGGGATTTCTTTCATGGCGAAGGACAAGAGGAAGAAGCTGAGAGAAAAGCCACCGATCAGCACCGCAAACGAGCGGAACGAAGGCTTTTGGTTAACTTGTGTAATCCCCATCACGCCAACGACCTCAAACAACCCTGCAAAAATTAAGGATAACCATGTCATGCCACTTCACCCTCCCTCTTCGGCTTCTCTTCATGATCCGGTGTGACCAGCTTCAACCCAAGGATTCCGCCCAAAAGAAGTGTGATCAAGCCTACTTTCGCCCAGCTGAACGGTTCCCCAAACAGGACCATTTCGCTAATAACGGTACCGGCCGTACCCAAACCGACGAAGACCGCATAAACCGTACTCGTCGGCAGCTTTTTCCCTGAATAGACCAAAACACCAAAGCTGATAATAATCGCTAGGATGGTCAACGCCCATGACCAAAAGCTGTCGGCGTGCTTCAAGCCCGCTACCCACATGACTTCAAATACTGCTGCTACGACAACCATCAACCAATATTTCCCCATTTCTGTCTCCCTCCTCTTTCTTTTACGCTCATCGCAACGGACGTATCCGTTTTTATCGTTCCCCAAAATACATACTCACCCAAGACGGCTCAATCTTTCCGAATGCAAAAAAAGCCTCGGGTGAATACCATCACAGATATTCCTCCCGGGCTTTTATCCCTCCGTGTACACGACCGTGGTCGTGGGTTTTCTCTCGGTCCTGACCGGCCAAATGACTGACCGCGGAACCCTAGAAAACTCCGTTCATATGCAGTTCTTTTCTTGGGGTAACTGCCATCATCATATCAAAAAACGCCTCGATTGGCAATGAACGTGCGCGCTTCGCTAAAAAAGCAAGAAGCCCAAGCTGATAATGGCGCCTGTCACGATCAGCATCATCAAGCAGTAGCCCATGATATCCCTCGCACCTAATCCAGCAAGAGCTAGCACAGGTAATGCCCAGAATGGCTGAATCAGGTTCGTCCACGCATCCCCCCAAGCAATGGCCATCGCGACTTTTGCATGGGAAACGCCCAGCTCAGTGGCAACAGGCAGCATGATTGGTCCCTGTACTGCCCATTGCCCTCCACCAGAAGGAACGAATATGTTCAATAGGCCTGCACTCCAAAACGTAAACAGCGGGAAGGTAGTAGGTGTCGAGATGCTGATAAACCATTGAGAGATACTCGCAGCCAGTCCAGAAGCCGTCATCATCCCAATGATTCCGGCATAAAACGGAAACTGCACGACGATCCCTGTCGTGGTTTTCACCGCTTCATGCATGGCATCCAAAAACTTGCGCGGTGTCCCATGAAGGAGTATACCCAGAAACAAGAAGCCCATGATGACGACATCCAAATTCAGCTTAAAGCCTTTATCAGCAAAATAGTAAATCAAATAAATAATTCCGAGTGCTGAAACAAGAACCGAGATCAAACGGCTGTTCTCCATTTTGGAGGCAGGAGTATTGTCGATTGTTGAATCAGCAGCAGCCATTTCTTGTTGCGCGATCCCTTCGCCCTTGAATACAATTGTATCTTTTTCGGCAGGCATCATGAATCTGTTCACAATCGGGAGGACAATCATAATGGTGGCTACAATAGTCAGATTCATTGGTGAAAACATCGTTTCCGAGGTCGGAATGACACCGATGATGTTTTCCAGGCTATGCTTTTCCGTAGCGATCGTCAAAGGAACAGAGCCAGCAAGCCCTCCATGCCAGACGACAAATCCTCCATATGCGCTGGCGACGAGCAATCGATAATCTACCTTTTCCACTTGATTGGCAAGAACGCGTGCCAATAGCGCACTGATGACAAGCCCAAATCCCCAATTGATCCAGTTGGCCACACAGGAAACGACTGTGACGAGTACAATCGCTTGTCCTGGCGTCTTTGCCAGTGATCCCAAGGCATTCAAGCCACGCTTACAAATATTCGTACTGGCTAGCGTATGACCTGTAATCAAGATCAAGACCATTTGCATCGTAAAGCTGAGCAGGCTCCAGAAGCCGCCTCCCCAGTAGTTGACCATTTCCATCGGTGTTTTGCCATTGACGACGATCCCGGCAACAAACACGAGGAAGGTCAAAATGATTGCAAATAAAAAGGCGTCTGGCAAATAGCGTTGCACCATGCGGACCGAAGCATTCGTTAAAGCTTGAAACACATTTTCATCCCCTTTTCAAAAAAGCATTCATGTACGTATGCCTTCCGATATAGCAAGAGGGATGCCAATCTGTTTTTCGAGGAAAATGAATACGCTTTCAAAATAATTGCTCTGCTATGCTGACTACTTTTTGCACAGTATGACACTTGTTTGCGCACTTCAGGTGATTAGTCTCTTTCCCCTATTGCTGAATCCAATCCGTACATTTGCAGCTTGTAGAGCAGTGCCCGCCGTGATATGCCTAGCCTTTTCGCTGTCTGTAGCTTGTTGCCGCGTTCTTGGCGCAAGGCATGGGCAATTGCTTCCTGCTCGACTTGGGCAATGATTTCCCGCATGGTTCGTCCTTCATAGCTGATTTTGCCATGGCCAGGGGGCTGTTCGCTCATCTTGTTATCCTGAATGGGGGATAAGACATGCTCGTGACCGATAACTGCTCCTCTGGTCAAAACAACAGCCCGTTCGATCGTATTCTCCAGCTGACGCACATTGCCTGGCCAGTGATAGGCGATTAGCGCTTCCGTGGCAGCAGCAGACAAGCAAAGGTCATGCTTCCCTGCCTCTTTTCCATATTTAGCGAGAAAGTGACGGATTAGCAGAGGAATGTCCTCTTTTCGCTCACGAAGCGGCGGCATGCGAATCGGAACGACATTGAGCCGGTAGTAGAGATCCTCGCGGAAAAGTTCCTGGCGAATTCTTTCCTGCAAATCACGATTAGTGGCAGCAATCACGCGAACATCAACCGATATAGCCTCGATGCCCCCTACCCGAATAAATACGCGATCCTGCAAAAACCGCAGCAGTTTTACCTGCAAAGAAAGGCTCAGTTCTCCTACTTCGTCAAGGAACAGAGTACCTCCATTCGCAAGCTCCAACAGTCCTTGCTTGCGATGAACGGCCCCTGTAAATGCACCCCGTTCATAGCCAAACAACTCGCTCTCCAGCAAATTTTCAGGAATCGCGCCGCAATTGACAGGAATGAGTGGCTTGTCCGCCCGCGGGCTATTGGAATGGATTGCTCTTGCAATGAGCTCTTTGCCTGTTCCGCTCTCCCCTTCAATCAAAACAGTGGCTTTAGACATCGCTACTTTTCCCACTAGCTTGTACACGTTTTGCATAGCCGGACTCAGGCCAATCAAGCTGGTTCTGTTTGGATTCGCTTGCTCTTCCTGTAGGACTTTCCCGACTTCGCCTTGCTCAAGCAGTTCTCCCTGTGTGAGTGCATGAGCAACGACTTGTTTGACCTGCCCCAAGTCAAATGGCTTTTGCACATAATCAAAGGCTCCCAGCTTCATTGCCTCCATGACATCACTGGCGGAACCATAGGCAGTCATCATCACGACTCTCGGGAGCCTTCCCTTTCTCTCGTTCAGGCGGCGCAACGTATCCATGCCGTCTAATTGAGGCATACGCAGATCCAAAAGCATGACTTGCGGGCAAAAGCGTTCGACCTGTTCCAAAGCCTCTACTCCACTGCCAGCCTCCAAGAGCTCGTATCCCATTTTGCGTAGCGTAGTTGACAATGCCCTTCTCACATTGGCCTCGTCGTCTACGATCAGCACTTTGCTCGTCATCACAATCCTCCTTTTGCCCGAATCGGCAGTATTACAGTAAAACAAACGCCTTCGGGGGTATTTTGAGCAAAAATATGTCCGCCATACGCTTGCACAATCCGTTGGGAGATCGCCAGTCCCAGTCCCGTACCTGTTTGCTTCGTCGTGAAAAATGGTTCGAATATAGCCAGCAGATTTTCTTCCGCAATAGGCGGACCTTCATTCGTTACCCGGACATGCACATCATTATTTATGTTTTTGATTTCAATCTGGATACGACCTTCCATAGGCTTTGCTTGCAGTGCGTTGTGCAATATATTTAAAAACACCTGCTTTAACAATTCTGGTGAAGACATCACGGCAGGAATATCCTCGTTATACACAAGCTGCACATTCACTCCGTTGAAGCCCTCGGCATGTTCCATCAGCTTGAGCGTGTGCTGGATTACCTCTTGCACGTGCACAGGTACGTTCGACTCTTCATTGGGACGAGAAAATAACAAGAGCTCGTCAGTAAAACGGTTCAGACGCTCGACTTCCTCCACAATAATCCCTGTGTATTCCCGAGAGCCATGGTCTTTTGGCCATTCCTCCTCGATGATCTGGGCGAAGGCTTTGATAGCCGTCAACGGATTGCGCACCTCATGGGCAATGCTAGTTGCCCACTCACCTATGACCGCCAGCCGCTCAGCTTGCGCCAGCCTTGACTCCATCCTCTGCCATTGTGTGCGATCCTCCAGCACGACAATCGCCCCCAGCACTTCCTCTGTCGTATTTTTCCAAATGGAAGAGCTGACCTTTAGCCAGAGCACGCCCCTGTCCGGATGCTGATGGCGCCACATTGCATCCCGGATCGCTTGACCGTTTTGCAGCGTATCCAACAGGATATGAAGAAGAGCCTCACTCTCTGTAAAAACTTCCGTGTAATGCATCCCATTTGCTCGACTGGACGTGAAGCCAATCATGTGTATCGCTGTCTCATTCCATGCAATCAGGTGCCCGCTCTGATCCAACGCGAGGACCCCACTGTCCATGCTATTCATGATTGTCTCCGTGCGGCTACGGCTAGCCTGCAAATCACTCGCCAAATTGTTGATCGCACCTGCAATTTCTCCAGGCTCTCCGTCCATTTTCCTCAAGCGAAAGGAAAGGTCCTGGCTAAGCCGCTTCAGCCCTGACTTGATCTCTGACAAAATCACTTCAAAGCGATGGACGAGCAAACCGCTGGCCGCTGCTGCGATCATACAGCCAATGCCCAAAATCGCATAAATGCTTTGTCGCATTCCCGCGAGTTGTATATCGATCGTAGACATGAGCTCATTTGCCCAAGCATAGCCGATCACTTGATCATTGCGAATGAGTGGAACCATGGCGTTCATGATGTTGCCACGTACTTGTTCGCCGATTACTACATCAGTCTGCCGCGTCTGCATGACACTGCGACCCGGGTGAGTTTCGCTAATCGATTGTCCTATGTACAAGCTCATTTCATTGCTGGGTCCATACGTCACGATGGAATCGAGAGCTGCGGAATAATACCCGACGCCAATTCCCGGGTGGGCTAGAGCAATCCGATCTGTAAGCGGTTGCATTTTCTCGTTTAATGCTTGAAGCTTATGCTCTTTTTCCGCCTTTTCTAATCCAGCTTCCACGACGATCGTGTCAAAATCTTTCGACAGCGCAAAATCCAGCTGCTGCGTGATGGCGATTAGCTTTTGTTTCTTTTCCGCCAGTAAAGCCTGCTCTGCCGATTTTACCAATACGATTCCGGTGATGATAATCGGTAAAACGGTGACAACAATGACAGCCATGACAAAACGTATGCGGTACAGATATGTTTTCATTGCAGATTGCCTCCTTATGGTATTCTAACATACAGAAGCATCACACACAGGAAGAGAGGAACGTATATATGACAACCGTTTTGTTCGTTTGTCTGGGCAATATTTGCCGCTCGCCCATGGCAGAAGCCGTATTTCGCCATCTCGTAGAGTCTGAGGGATTGACAGGGGAAATCTCCATCGACTCAGCGGGGATCGGTGGCTGGCACGCAGGTGAACCTCCGCACAAAGGTACACAAAAAGTGTTGACCGAGAATGGGATTGCCCATGACACACTGCGTGCTCGCCAAATTGTCACACAGGACTTCTCGGAGTACGACTATATCATCTGCATGGATGAGGAAAATTTGTCCGCACTCAAGCAAATGGCGCCTTCAGGGAAAAAGGTGTACCGTCTGCTCGACTTTGCCGATTCTGCCCAGGAACAAAATGTGGAAGACCCTTATTATACGGGGCGATTCACGTATGTGTATGACCTGGTGAATGCGGGTTGCCGCGGGCTCTTGAACGAAATCAAAGCCAATATCGCAAAAAAGGGATAGCCCGTCACCAGGGCCATCCCTTTTTCTTATACGGCAACCGTCTCCTTCTCAACCAGTCGATTCAACCAGCTCCTCGTACTCGCAATCAATCGCTTGTAGCTGTCCGCCGAGGAAAAGGTATGATCTCCCCCTACAACTACTTCTGTTTCGCAACTCCCCCGTCTCCGCAGATGCAGCTCTCGCTCATAATGAAACATGGCATCCACCGCAATGACGTCATCCCGATTGCCATGCAGGATTAACACATCTCCCTCAAACTGCTTGGCTTGACGTAGCGGGAGAGCAGTACCGAGCGACTGAAAAAAGCGCTTCTCCAATCCGTAGCCCAAATGATCCGTTTTGCCGTATGAAAGTGCTTCCTTGTATTCCTTTTCCCCCACGATCCGAACGATATCATCGAAGGGACGTGCTACTGGTGCCCATAGAATGAGGGAGTGTATTCGTTTATCCTGGCTCGCTGTCAGCACACTGACCGCACCACCCAAACTATGCCCTAGCAGGCACACACGCTCCTGATCTACCTGTTCCAGTGTGAAAACATGGTCGAGAACATCTCGTGTTTGTGCAAGCAAAACATCCAAACCACCAGCCCCATAATCGCCATCGCTTTCCCCGCAGCCTCCGTAATCGAAGCGCAGTACGCCAAAACCGTGTGAAGCTAATTCTCTGGCAGCTTTTACAAATAAGCGGTTCACTCCAATCCGACTGCCGATAAAGCCATGGCAAATGACAACCAACGGGTATTTCACTCTGGTCTTGCCTGTTGTGCATGTAGGTTCATGCAGGGTAGCCGTCAACGAAATCGTGTCGCTGGGTATTTGTAAAATCCGTTCCAAAGAACTCACCTCTTTTATTTTTAGTATTCCGAGTTGTTTACTTAGTTATTTTTTTATTATCTGCATTTTCATGAACGCTGTCAAGATGAACCGGAAAACTCAATGAAAAATCATCCTGTACGGTTTATGATGGAGGGAACGTGTCGCAATATAAGAGTGTTTGCTTTGCTAGAGCTGTTGCACCGAAGATAGAATTGTGAGGAGAAAACTATGTCCGATTTGCGGAAAGAAACCTTGGAAAAAATCAAAAACGGCGATTTCACCTGTTCCAAGGAGTTGACCTTGTCTATGTTCAGCGGAAAATGGAAAGTCGTGATCCTGTGGCATTTAGGGGTAGAAGGCCCGCATCGCTTCAGTGAGCTGCAACGGCTGTTCCCAAAAATCACTCATAAAATGCTGACGAATCAGTTAAAAGAGCTAATCGAAGACGGAATTGTTCACCGGGAAGTATACCCGGAGATTCCCCCGCGCGTGGAGTATTCCATGACGGAGTTGGGGATGACCCTGCTGCCCATTGTGGAAATGATGTATGAGTGGGGCGAAATGCGAATGGGGCAGTTGAAGCTGGAATTGGGGGAGGCGTCCTTTGACTAGCTGTTGTGGTGGGGAGGAAACCGGAGAAAACGCTCGGATTCTTGGAACACCTGCGCGGGAGCTGGGGGTGCCCGGCTCCGTGAAAAAAAGAGAAACCGCGTCCAAAGTCGATGATCCAGGAGGCTTCTCAGAGGTGGACGCTAAAGGCAGTTTCTCTTTTTTTCACTGCGCCTCGGTAGGTGTGTCCAAAGATCTTCGCTGTTTTCTCCTGTTTCCTCTGCGAACTGTTCGGAATTCCACCTTCTTTTAATAAAAATGAAATAGACCTCATGAATGCTGCTTTCAAGAAGTAAACACTAGCTACTTGGGAAGAAGCACATTTCCAGTCCTAGCGCCTCTGGAGCCCTACCAAGCTCCGAAATAAATGGCGGGGGTTTTCAGCTTCAACCTCTGCGAATACATCCTCGAAACTCTACTTTTGAAGCGCTCCCGACATTTATTTCGGAGCGGACAGTCCAATCCCGCAGAGGGGCGTAGGCCGAAGCGTAGACTGGAAATGGGCTTCTTCCCTACCACTACAGCTACTATAAACTATAAATGAAAAAAGGATAGCCTCCCGAGGAAGCTATCCTTTTTTGTTATTACGGATTCAAAGTATTTTTCGGAGGAGAAGCCAGATCACGCAGGATCGCTACCTCTACCCGTCTGTTTTTCGCTCTGCCTTCATCCGTCGTATTCGGCGCTACCGGATGGTATTCTCCCAAGCCTGTCGCGCTGAACTTCGTCGGGTCCAGATTCTTGTTTTCCAGAAGCACCTTCAAGAAGTTAACGGAACGTTTGGCACTAAGATCCCAGTTGGATGGGAACTCTGCCCGGCGAATCGGCACATTGTCCGTATGACCGGTTACAGTCACTTTTTTCGGGTGCGGAACCAGCATTCCTGCCATTTCACTCGCAAGCTTTCTCGCTTCCGGTTTCAGATCAGCTTTACCAGAGTCAAACAACGCATTGTCCAAAATGGTGATCAGCAGTCCTTCATCGGTCAGCTTCGTCTGGAGCTTGTCCTGAAGTTTATTTTGCTGAATGTATCCGTCCAGCTTTGTCTGTAGCTTTTTCAAGTCCTCTGTCTCTTTGCGGACCGCTTCTTCCAGACGCTTTTCTTCTTCTGTCTTCTGTTTTTCTGCTTCCTGTGCGCCTTTGTGCAAGGTTTGCTGCTGAAGCTGCGGGTCTAGGGGTACCGGGCTTGGGTAGTTCATGACTCCCGTACCACCGTTAATTGCAACGCTGAAGGACCGAACCATTTGGTCGAACTTCTTCGCATCCATCTCGCTAGAGGCGAACAACACGATAAACAAAGCAAGCAGAAGGGTAAGCAAGTCCGCGTATGGAATTAGCCAAGACTCGTCCATATGCTCTTCATGATGAGCATGTCTCTTTGGTCGCTTAGCCATTTACCGCAGCTCCTTCCTCCCTCTTCTCTTCCTTCATTTCTTCTTTCATTTCCGCACGCTCTTGGTATGGAATGTAAACCAGTAGCTTTTGCTCAATCGCAGTCGGGGATACACCCGCTTGAATGGAGAGCAATCCTTCGACCATGATTTTTTTGATTTCGATTTCTGCCTTTGATTTGCGTTTGAGCTTGGTCGCGAACGGGTGCCATAATACGTAACCCGTGAAAATACCGAGCAAGGTTGCTACGAACGCAGCCGCAATCGAGATACCCAATGCATCGATGTCACTCAAGTTACCCAAGGCAGCAATCAGACCCACAACCGCACCCAATACCCCGAGTGTCGGAGCGTAGCTTCCCGCTTGGCTAAAGACAAGGGCCCCCGCCTGATGGCGCTCTTCAATGGCGTGAATTTCTTCATTCAGAACATCGCGAACAAAATCCGGTTCCCCACCATCAATGATCATTTTCATACCGTTACGCAGAAATGGATCTTGAATTTCATCAGAAGTGTTTTCCAGTGCAAGCAATCCTTCGCGACGAGCGATGGAAGCCCAGTTCATAAACTGACCGATCAATTCTCTTTTTTCAGGGAGCTTTTGTTCTTTAAAAATTATCTTGAAAAGGGCTGGAATACGCTTCATTTCCGACATGGGAAACGCGTTGAAAAGGGCAGCAATAGTACCTACGATGATGATCATAATTGCTGCTGGATTCAGTAATGACATAGGACTTGCATGCTTCAAGATCATCCCGACCACTACTGCGACAATACCTAAAACTATACCTATCAAGGTAGACTTTTCCATCGTGACACTCCCTACTTCCATAATCGAAATCTATCTATATATGGTTTCGGAATTTTTGCGCTCACTTGTGAGGCTTTTCGAAAAAAACGCTCATCCGAATGACTGAACTAGTCCAATCATGACCAAAAGTCCTAGGATGAACGAAAAAGTTGCGGAACGAGCATGACCATCGCCATGACTTTCGGGGATGAGTTCCTTGTAAACGATAAACAACATCGCGCCTGCGGCAAAGGAAAGCCCATATGGCACCAACCCGTGAACCACGGAGGTCAAATAATAGCCACAGATCCCGGAGACGATTTCGACTGCTCCGGTCAGCGTTGCTAACAGAAAGGCCTTGAAACGACTGACCTTTTGATTGATCAGGAAGAGGGCAACCAGGAAGCCTTCTGGGGCATTTTGCAGACCGATTGCAAAAGATATCAGTCCACCCAAGCCAGACTGTTCACTCGAATAGCTCACGCCCACGGACAGGCCCTCTGGTATATTGTGCAAGGTAATCGCTGCCAAGATCAGAAGCGATTGCGAATCCATCGAAATGTTGATTCTCGTATGCTCCAGATCGATATGCGGGATAATGCTTTCCAACACCGTAAGCATCAATGTTCCGGTAAGCACTCCCAAACAAACGATAATAAATGGCGCGCTCTGAAGTGCCTGTGGGATCAGACTGAATGTCGAGGCAGCCACCATAATTCCAGCCGTAAACGCCAGCAATATATCCCGCCATCGATGTGATACCGACTTAAAAAAAAGGATAGGCAAGGCGCCCACACCTGTAGCCATGGCAGATAGAAAGCTACCTATCAGTAGTTGTTCCATGTATGTTCCTCCACGTAATAATGCCGCTCTTCAGATATCCGGAACAAACGGCCTTCTACTATCATATTTCCCGAATGGGAACGGTACGCCTTTTTGTTAGGCGGATCACATCCAGCACATCGACTTTTTGTCTGGTTTTTTCATGATACAGCCATTTTTCCTGAACATGATCCACAAATAAAATTCCGTCTAAATGATCGATTTCATGCTGCATACAAACAGCAAGGAATCCGTCTCCCTCAAGGATCATCTCCTCGCCTTGTCTGGTTAATGTCTTAACCTTTACATGCTCGGCTCTCTTTACATTGCCATAGTAACCCGGAAAAGATAAGCAAGCTTCCATTCCGATTTGTTCGCCACTTCTTTCGATGATTTCTGGGTTAATGAGCTCAATTAATCCATCTCCGCAATCCATGACAACTACCCTGCGAAGAATGCCTATTTGAGGTGCGGCAAGGCCAGCACGGCCGTCCGAGGCATATAAGGTTTCTGCCATCTCATCCAATAGCTTGAACGTTTTCTCATTCAGCTCTTCCACTGGCTTGGCTACTTTGCGCAGAATCGGGTCTCCAAAAGGCAAAATCTGTTTCACTGCCATATTTTTATGCTCCCTCCACTCTATTAGGCGGTGTATATGCCCACAAGTCATTTGGTGTACACTCCAGAGCTGTACAGAGTGCATCAAGTGTCTCGGTTTTCATTTGTTTGGGCTGACTGGTTAGTAAAGCGCTGATGGAGGCTGGAGACAGACTGTAATTTGCTTTCTCTTTCAACAGCCTTGCTAGAGCAGCTCCCGTCCAAACTCCTCTTTCTGCCATTACTTTTCGCAACATCCAGACAAGCATCTACTCACCCCCCATTTTTCGGTACTAGCTAACTTTATTAGGCAACACCTAATATATCATATGTTGCATTCCAAAATCCAAAAACGCCAAAAACTTGGCGTTTTTGACGTTCTACGTTTCTGATCGATATGTTTTTCCCAACTGATCACCGAGACCAAAATAATGGCGGAAGTTGTAGATCAGCGGATTCCACGCTTGGGGGTTCACGTGATGAGCACTCTGTACAATCTGTTTGTCTGCATGGACGTGACGCACTTCTGTCTCTACGATCGCAAACATGTCGGCATATTCCGGAAAACGGATGGTGCGAACGACTGCTTCGAGTTGAAGCGGGCATTCTCCCACTCGCTTTGGACGAACAATAGCAGAGTCAACAGGAGTCAAATTGGCTGCCTGAAACTTATTCGCTTCAAAGCGGAAGCCCAGCTCCCTTTTATAGTCGGGTACGGGATTGCGGCCTGTTAGCGGAGCCAACGCTTCCACTTGCTGCCACATCGAGGCATCCGGCAAATTGATAACACACTCCGGACGCTGAAGCAAATTTTCCAACCCATGCGAGCCGAACCCGAGCCCCAGAATGACAAAATTTCCTAATGCCCATGACGATGAAATGGGACTGATATTCGTCGAACCATCTTCATTTTCAGTCGTCAACAGGACAACGGGAGTTCCGTAATACAAAATCTTCGGTTGAATGGTTGTATGGCTTGTCATGAACATAGCCTCCCTTGACTAGAATCAATCTTGCTGCTACTTATTCTAGTCGAGGAATAATTCCATCGCGCTCGAAGTGTGCATGTAATCTTACCTCCGCATATTAGCGTGCTCCTGCTTTTTGGAGGATTTGTACAATCTCGTGATAACCTCGTTCTTTTGCACGATATAGAGGTGTTTTCCCTTCGCTATCCGGGATGTTTACATCAGCGCCGTGGTCGATTAGCAATTGGACCATCTCTTGTTGTTTTTTTCCGCCATCGTTCAATACGATTGCTTCCATCATTGCTGTCCAGCCCGGATTGTTCACATGGTTGACGTCTACATCCGTCCGGGTAAGAAGTTCCTTTGCTACTTCCACATACCCATGTTCTGCCGCTGGTATCAACGGTGTTCCTCCGAAGCGGTTGTAAATCTTCGTATCTGGACCTGCATCGATTACCAGCTTCAATATTTCTAGGTATCCTTCTGCTCCTGCATACAAGAACGGGTTACCTTGCCGGTCGTCCTGAATATTGATGTCAGCTCCTGCTTTAATGAGGACCTTCACTGTTTCCACATGGTTGCCGTGTGTTGCCGCCATCGCCGCTGTTCTTCCACGATCATCCTGTGCGTTTATCTCAGCCCCTGCTGCCAAGCTAGCCTTGACTTCATCGGTTTTGCCCTCGGCTGCTGCAAAGAGCAGTTTTTTGTTCAGTTCTTTCACTTCTTCTTGAGATAGAGTTGGTTTTTTCCCTGGTTGAGATTGTTGCTGTGGTGGCTGTGGTGTGGCTGGCTGTTGTTGGTGCTGCTGTGCGGTCGTTACAGCCGGGGCTGTTGTGGACGATTCATCCATGCAGCCAGTCAGCAACATTCCGAATGGAATTGCAGTGAGGATGATTTTGTACATTCGGCACCTTCCTCCTTGGTATGTCATTAGATATAGTCCTAAGCCCGGTTGCGTACTGAGCTTAGATTGCCTGTTAAACCTCTGAATTCATCGTAGTCCGTAGAGATAAACTCCTACTAAACCTGTTCTTAATGAACTATTTCCTAAAGATTAACTTTTTCTAAAAAAATGACAATGGAAAGAAAAAAACGCCAATCACGTTGGCGTTTTTGCGTTCGTTTACACGGTATATACCTATACTTTGAAACGGCGAATCATGTGCTGCAGCTCTTCTGCCATATTGGAAAGAGCTGTTGCCGACGAAGCGATTTCCTCCATCGAAGCGAGCTGCTGCTGTGTAGCAGCGGAAACGTTTTGCGTGCCATCGGCAGTCAAGTCGGAAACTTCGCTGACCAGCTCCATCGCTTGTACGACCTGTTCTGAATGGGCGGACACTTCCTGGGCAGATGCAGACACATCGTGAATCTGGTCGGCTACTGTGCCAATCGAGTTCTGAATTTGACCGAAGGTTTCGCCCGCACGATGAACGACGCGAATTCCTTCCTGTACTTCCCGTGTGCCTGTTTCCATCGATTCGACCGCGACTTTTGTATCTGTCTGAATCGTACTGATCAACTGCGCGATTTTATGGGCGGACTGAGCCGATTGCTCTGCCAGCTTCCGTACTTCATCTGCAACAACCGCAAACCCACGTCCATGCTCTCCTGCGCGCGCTGCTTCAATCGCAGCATTGAGGGCGAGCAGATTGGTCTGATCCGCGATGCCTGTAATCACCTCGATGATCTCTCCAATTGCTTGAGAATGATTGCCCAGACCGTCTACCACGGATGAGAGCTCACGCATGGAATCGTGGATCGCATTCATTTGTTGAACGGCTGCCTGAATCGACTGGTTCCCTTCTCCTGCCATGTTGGCGACTTCGCTCACCATATTGGATGTTTGCTGTGCGTTATTTGCGATTTGACGAATTCCTCGTGACATATTATCAATGGATTTCGACCCATTTTCTACACTCGCTACCTGGCGATCAACGCCTGCTGCCACTTCTTGAACAGTAACAGCAATCTGTTCAGTGGCCCTGCTCGTCTGATCTGCACTTGCCGTCAATTGCTCAGCCGATGCAGCTACCTGGTCGGAGGTTCCACCTACCTGACGAATGACCGTAGTTAAACTGCTAGTCATCTCATTGAACGAATTCGCCAGATCCAAAATCTCGTCACGACTTTTGACAACCAATGGCTCCACACGTAAATCACCATCAGCCACTTTCTTCATCTCTTCCATCAAACGCAAGATCGGTCGACGGATGCTTGACGTCAGTACGACAGCTAGCGCCACACACGCAATGATAGAGATAACCAAGCTAATATTCAGATCCCGCTTGACTGATTCATACAGTTGCGCACTTTCCGTGCCAGCGCGTTGTGCTCCTTCACTGTTATTCGTCATCATGGCATCCAAATATTTCTTGCGTTCTACAAACAATTCACTGCCTTTTTTCTTGATGCGCTCCAGCTCGGCCATGTCTGCATCGGTAGCCGGTCTTCTGATGTCGACCTTTTTGGCGATTGCCACGTATTGCGGACTGAAATCCTCGTATTTTTGCAGCGCCTGCTTCAATCCTTCAAAATTGTTACGGTCCTCTTCACTGGAAATCGTTTTTTCATAGCTTGCCAATAAGCCGTCCATATAGGCAAATTGGTCATCGACTTGCTTTGCGTACTTATTCTTGGCATCCATGTTCTCTGTCGTAAGCATGGTTTGCGTAACTCCGTAAACGGTTTCCAGCGTCATGTTGATCTTCAAAATATCTTCCAGACCTGGGCGCCACTTCGTATTCATTTCCACCATCTTCTGATTCATTTGGTCCATCTTGACAATGGTCGTGATCCCCATAAACAGCATAATGACTAGGATCAGCGCGTACGCACTACCCAATTTTTTTCCGATCGTCCATTTCATTTCGTAAACACCACTTTTCTTGACATATGATGATAGCGTAATCTCCTTTTCCCTCCCAACTGATGGAATAAACCTGATTGCACACAAAAAAATGGATCTTTACACAAAAAATTAAAATCCACAATTCAGAAAACTCCTGTAAGATAGATGAAAATAAACGGAATGGAGGACGGTTGATGCAAAACTACGACGTCATTATTGTGGGAGCAGGATCGATGGGAATGGCAGCTGGCTACTATCTGGCGAAGCAGGGCGTGCGCACACTCTTGATCGATGCCTTTGATCCCCCACACACGATGGGCAGCCATCATGGGGATACCCGTATCATTCGCCATGCATACGGAGAAGGAAAGCAGTACGTCCCGCTTGCGTTGCGGGCGCAACAGCTGTGGTCAGAATTGGAACAAGCATCCGGCATACCGATCTTCGCCAAAACTGGTGTTTTGAACGCTGGACCCCTGAATTGTACCTTCCTGAATGAAATTCGGGAGAGCGCCGAGCAGTACTCCCTGCCCTTAGAGGTACTCGCTGCCGATGAGGTCATGCAACGCTGGCCAGGAATCCATCTGCCTGCTGATTACTACGGTTGCCTGGAGCCTACCTCAGGTGTGCTTTATTCCGAAAACGGAATTCGCGCCTATCGAGAGCTTGCCCTTGCCTCAGGAGCTACGCTGTTGACGAACACGCCAGTCACGCAGTTGGAGCCAGCAGGAGATGGGTTCATCGTACATACAGAATCTGCCAGCTACCACGGCGATAAAGTCCTTCTATCAGCCGGTGCTTGGAATGGTTCTCTCCTGGACTCATTGGGCTTGTCCATCCCGCTTAAGCCTACACGCAAAACGGTCGCCTGGTTTGGTGCAGATGAGAGCCAGTACAGTGCAGATGGCTTTCCCGCTTTCATCTTTTGCCTTCATGACTCCATGTTCTACGGATTTCCCAGCTTTGAGGGCGCTGGTGTAAAAATCGGACGCCATGACGGAGGACACGCCATCGATCCTGATAAACTGGAACGAACCTTTGGCACCTATTTGTCGGACGAAGGCGATGTTCGCTCTTTTTTGGAAACGTATATGCCTGGAGCAGCCGGACCATTGCGACAAGGCAAGGTATGCATCTACACCATGACACCGGATGAGCATTTCGTCATTGACCGTCATCCTGAACATCCACAGCTTGTATTTGCAGCAGGCTTTTCCGGGCACGGTTTTAAATTCGCCAGTGCGATCGGGGAAGCGACCAGTCAACTGCTGGTAGAGGGAGCTGCTTCCCTTGACCTGTCTATGTTTTCTTGGAAGCGATTTTCTTGTCCAGCATAAGTGAAAAAGCCTCTCGCCACATTTCTGGCAGGAGGCTTTTGTTTGTTTTACCACTCCCAAGACAAAGAACCGATTTGCGCTGTAATTCGACTGCTCGCTTGTATGGGATGGCCGAAAACTTGCATGGTAGAACGACCATTGTCGTAGGGAAACAGGTAGGCGAAACCAGGCCGAGTCGCCTGATTGACCGGATAGGCAGACCTCATTGCTCCCTCTCTTCGCTGTTCATTCAAAAAGGCTACCATCTCACTTGCTCGTTTGATCCCCGCACCATGTCCGTAATACAATCCATTGCCGAGCACTACTGCATTTTCTCCTTGCCACTGAGGTGTCTCACGATCGTAATCAGGATTGGCAAAATAAATCACATCACCAGGCAAAAAGGTATTTGTCCTTATGGTTTGCAAGTCCAAATCCTGATCGTACCGCCAGTCATATAGCAAGATGTCCGAAAACATTCTCTCAAAATCCGGTAAACGAATGGACTGTAGGACTGCATGATAAATGATAATGACCATCGCCGTAGCGCACTCCGTGGCGTATTTTTGACCCTCTCGAAAAATATTGATAATCCCGCTGGATGGTAGCACTCCAGGTCGCAAGCGGAATCCGCCTTGATCAGTTCGAATCCAGTAAGCTGGATTGGCACGAGATTCTTCAAAAGTAGAAAAGGACAGGCCGCTTTCGTGCAGTGCCAAGGCAGACCTCACCAGATGATCACGCACTTTCAGTTCAAATTGCAGGAGCTCAGGAGTTGGATATTCAAATGTTTCATCACTACGTGCCATAATCGCTACCGTTTCACGCTGTACCGGATTTAATCCCCATTCCGCTGCCAACGAGGCGGGATTAGCTGGTCTCCCCGCTATGACAATCATATACAACCTCCCCTTCACACACTGTCCTTCTTATATGTATGCGAAAGCCTATGTCCACGTGATCGACTAAAAACCAGCAGATAAGCACGGAACATAGTGGTGGAGAAGAAAAAGCACAGTTCTCTTCGACTCTGACACGCCAGCAGGGGGATTCACTGGACGTCTCCACTACAAAAAGGGGACCGTCGAGCCAAAGCCACCCTACGGGCGGAAGATTCTCAAGGGAGAAGTGTTCGACAAGCGTGGTCTCCTTTTTGTAGTTCCGACTGGGTAGGCGTTGTCAAGGTCTGCGAGCCCTGTGCTTTTTCTTCTCACGAGCCTTGTGGGGTGGTCGTTACCTTCTAAAAAACTTGCACGTTGTGCTCATTGAAAATAGAGTAATAGACTGGAATCCTTGATATGGCCGGAGTTCTTTCACGAAAAATCTTCAGATGTACTTACTCTCAGGAGTGACTATTCTCATTTCGTAAAAACTGAAACAAACCTCCCATAATTGTGAGGGTTGAGGTTTGTTTTTACTCTATTGCTATCAATTTTTTCTGATACAATGACTTCATCCTATAAGAAAGGTTGGTATGGGTAGTAATGAAGAATGAAAGTCAACCTTACACGGATTTTGGAGAAATGTACCGAGATATCGATTTCGCAGCAGAAGCTTACTACAACGAGTTTTTTCATGCCTACAAGACGGATGGGCGATTCCCCGAAGTATATACGCCCGAGCAAACGAAAAGAGCTTCTAGTGCCATCCAACTTCTTCAACGCTTGGAATGGGAATGGAACCCGGTTCGTTTACTGGCATTACTATCGACAGTAGGTGCTGCCCTAGGAATCGGACGCCCTATACCTGTTTTGGATTTTTGTACAATGATTGAAGGTATGAATCTAATAGCTTCTCCATATGCAGACTACTATATTGAAAAGAAAGACATTCTTATAGCTACGTTGGAGATGTTTGCAAATGAGGAACCCTAGAAGTTAAAAAGCACGTTATACCGTTAAACCCCGCCTCGACTCTGATAGAGCTTGTGGCGGGGTTTGGCAATTTGCAGAGTGCCTAATTTGCACTCTGGTAAATTATAAATGCCTATTTACAAAAAATCCCCGCCTGTTTAACCAGACGAGGGATTTCTTTTTTAGCCTTGTGCTTGCTTGACTGTATGTGGTGTCGGGGTCGAGACGTGCTTTAAACGCGAGAACATATAGCAGCCGACAATGACGATTACACTGCCGAGTAATTGGATGATGGTCATACGCTCCCCGAGCAAAAGAAATGCGAGAATAGCCGTAAAAATAGGATTGAAATTGAGGAACATACCTGCTGAGGTTGCGCCGACCTTTTGTACACCGACATTCCACAACACCATGCTAACGACAGTTGCCATTACACCAACGTAGAACAGCGACAGCCAGAACGTCCAGTCTGTGTTGCTGATTGTAAATGTGGTGATATTAAAGGGCAGCATCAGCGCAACACCGAAAATCCCCGCGTACAGTGTGGACATCATCGGCGAGACCGTTTTCATCGCCCAACGTGCGCATACGGAGTAAATCCCCCACATGGCGACAGCGGCGAGCATCCACAAATCGCCCGTGTTGAAGTGCAACTGGGACAAGTGTGCGAAGTCTCCTTTGGTCATCACCACAAGCACGCCTGTAAACGAGACAAGCATCGCGACAATCTGCAATGGTCGAATTTTATCGCCCATCAGCAAAAAGGAAAAAATCGCGATCGAAACCGGATTGAGCGTGGACAATAGCCCGACATTGGTCGCATCTGTCCGCTCAAGTGCCCAGAACATGAATAAATTAAAAAGTGCTACGCCAGTAACACCCATCACGATCAAAGGAAGAAGTGCTTCTCGCGTTGGCAAAATTCGCTTTTCGCGTATCCAAACAACTGGTAACAAGCAAACAACAGCAATAAGCCAGCGCAAATTGGTCAGCGTCAAGGAAGACGCGTGCCCGATAAGAAATTTTCCAACAACAAAATTTCCTCCCCAAAGGAAGCTGGTACAGAGTAATAGGACGATATACAGCGGTCTCATGATGCCTCCTGCCATGTTGAAAGAGTTATGGAGCTTTTATTTGTCCTCTATCATACACCTTTCGCCAGCATTTGGGCGGTCATGTTACACTTCCATTTTTATCCTTCCACAATCCGTACCTTCCTTCACACAGCCAGCCACGACATAATCACGGGCAGCAAGGTAAACGCCCACACTACGGTAATCATTGCTCCGGCGATCACAGCCAAAGTCGCACTGCTTCCTTCTGTTTCCCCACGCTCAAACGCTTTTACCATCCCCAACGCATGTGCACCCATTCCGTACATCAAACCGATGGAAACAGGATGTCGGAGCCTCATTCTCTTGATGATTGTGGGAGCCAAAAAAACGCCTGCGAAGCTGGTCAGCATGCCGAATACTGCCGTCATCGTCGGCATACCGCCAATCGCCTCGGTTACGCTCATCGCAATCGGCAGGGTAATTGAGCGAGGAATGACGCTAATCGCCGCTTCTTTTCCCAATCCAACGAGCATCGTCGTGGAAACACCTGCAATGATGGCAATGAGGGAACCCGTAGCAAGGCTCGTCAAAATCATCCGGCGATGCGCCATTAACACCGACCAATTTCTGTACAGTGGAATCGCAAACGCCACTGTGACTACACTCATCATTTCACTAATGAGCGAGGTCGCTTCCCTGTACACCTGATAAGGAATGCCTGCGAAAAGCAAAAACAAAATCAAGCCAATCGGCGCCAAAATGGCCGGAGAAAATAGCAGAGACGGTCTTTTCTTGTTGAACCGTTTAGCTGCATAGAAGAAAACGAGTGTCAGGAGCACGCTAGACGTTTTCCACAGGATCATGCTGTTTCACCTCTCCACGATTGAACATGCGCTCAGCAACAACACCTGTCGAAATCATCACAAGCGCACAACCGCTCACGACGACCACAAGCACCAACAATCCTTTTATCCCTAATAACCATGGATACTGCATCATCCCGACCAACGATGGTACGAAAAACAGGATCATCTGCGAGAATAACAGAGTCGCTCCTGCCTCAACCCACTGTAGACGAATCAAGCCGGTATACAGACAAATGAACAAAAGCGCGAGTCCGATCAGACTGCCGGGAACAGGAAGGTGAAAAAACGAGGTCACCCATTTCCCCAGCCAGGTGAAGCCGAACAAAAGCAAAACTTGTGCGATGATGGAGAACCATCTTTTCATCGAGACCACCCCGTTGCTCTACAAAGGTTGTTCAAAAAGTCACTGTTTGAACGAGTTACCTTCATTCTAAGCCGTCTCGATTCCATTCGTACAATACATAAACATCATCATTTCTATTCCATTTGGTTATGGCTGTACATTTTCTCTACAAACGATATGAAAGCCTTTGTCGCATGCGATAAATACCCTTCTTTTCGATAAATCAAGGCATACTGCCAGTCAATCACCGGGTAGGAAATGTTGACGGTGTGCAATTGTCCGTTATTCAGGCGTCTCACGATAGAGCGTGGAATGAGTGATATCCCCAGTTGGGTAGCCACCATCTCTCCGACAAAATCCCATAAAGAGCTCATGTAAGCGACATTCGGTTCAAAGCCGGACAGCTTGCACGCTTGGCGCACCACATCATGCATCGCGTACTCTTCGGTAAATAAAATGAAAGCCTCGTCCTTGAGCTGTTCCAAGCTCACCTCATCGACTCCCGCGAGCCAATGCTCCCGATGAACAATTGCAACGAGGTCCTCTGCGAGCAAGGGAACCGCCTCAAATTTCTCCTGATCCGTGGGAAGAACGGTTAAGGCCACATCGATGCTTCCTTGCTCCATTTGGATTTCAAGCAGCTTGGCGCTATATTCCTTCATCTCGATATCGATGCCTGGATACTGCTTTTTAAATAAGGCAATCACATTCGGCAAGAGAAAGGAACCCACCGTTGGCATCATGCCCAGCTTGACCCGACCACGCTCGACATTTCGCAATTCTGCTATCGACGACGCCATTCCTTCCATCAGCTGCAACACTTTGGTCGCATAGCTGTAGACCATTTCCCCTGCGTCTGTCAGATCCATTTTCCTCTCCGTCCGATCCAGCAGAACTACCTCTAGCTCTTCTTCCAATGCTTTGATCATTTTGCTGATAGAAGGCTGAGAGACGTGGAGGGATTGGGCGGCCTTCGTAAAGTTTTTATGTTTGACTACTTCCACAAAGTATTGCAGCTGTCGAATATCCATGATGCCCTCCGTCTTCGTCCAATCAAAAGCGTTAGCTACAGCTTACCACAGGCCGGAGTATGCGAAAAAGCCAGGTACGCAGTCGCGCCCTGGCTTTTCCTCCAGCGTGAGTTACTTCACGGTTACCTGTATTTTTACGACTTTTCCATTATACGTTGCGGCAATCGTTGCACGACCTGCTTTCACAGCCGTGAGCTTGCCATCCACTACAGTCACAACGGAGCTGTTCGTGGAGATCCAGTCTGCATCGTTTGTGACATCAACCTTAGTTTTGTCGGTATAGATAACAGATACCTTCAAGTCTTTTGATTCGCCGACTTTGAGATCAGCCTTTTTCATGTCAAATTCCATCTTGGAGATGACAGCAGACTCTACAGGGATCGCGATCGTCTTTCCACCGTAAGTTGCTTTGATTCTGGTTTTGCCAGAGCCTACAGTTGTCACGACTCCGTTTTCAACTGTGGCAACTTTTGCATCGTCTGATGTCCACTTGGCTTTGCTTGTTACATCTACTTTTTCTTTCGTAGACAAGGTAGCCAACAGCGTAACCGCCTGGGTAGTGTTTGGACGCAGATACAGCTTTTTCTTATCACTGTCCAGCTTGGAGACGACATCCACCTCTACTGGGATGGAGACGCTTTTTCCACCGTACTTCACTTTGACCTTCGCTGTGCCCGAGCCTACTGCCGTAACCAATCCATTCGTTACCGTTACGATTGCCTTATCATCGCTCTCCCACTCAGCCTGAGCCGTTACATCACCAGTAGACTTATCAGAGAAAGTTGCTGTTGCGTTTACCTGTTTCGTGCCACCTACGCTGAGAGCCAGTTTCTTCTGGTCAGCAGTGAACTTGGAAATCACATCGATCTCAACAGGGATATTCACAGTTTTGCCCCCGAAGCTTGCTTTCACTCTCGTTTTACCGGAACTAACTGCTGTGACCAAGCCCTTGTCAACGCTCGCAATGTCACTGTCAGAAGAAGTCCACTCCGCTTGTTGTGTGACGTCCTCCGTTGTTTTATCCGTGTATTGCACGCGGACAGTCAACTGCTGTGTCCCCGCTTTTTTCAATTTTACTGTCTTTGTATCAACCACAAGCTTGGAAATCTTCTTCTGCGTATTTGTCGTCGCAGAATTCGCCAATGCCGGTACTTGGCCGACGCTGGAAAAGATCAGCCCAACGGTAACTGCCGTAGCGAGCATCCCTTTTTGCCAGTTTCTCATGCTCACATCCCTCTCCTCTCTAATTTTCCACCATTTTCTATATCGGCTAAACAACTGTACTTCTTGAATACTAAATGGCAAAAACCATCCGAATCACCTCGGATGGCTGCTACGATGCTATCGCTTGTCGTTGTTCAAATCATACGGTGTCTCTTGGTAAACGTAATAGTTTAACCAGTTGGAAAACATCAGATTCGCATGTGCGCGCCAGGTGACGATGGGCTCGCGGCTTGGATCGTCCTTTGGATAGTAATTACGCGGAACAGCAATATCCAAGCCTTTGTTCACATCCCGCTGGTACTCGTCTTGCAGGGTGGTCGGATCATACTCGGAATGACCTGTCACGAAAATTTGTCTGCCATCCCTGGTCGCCACGATGTAAACCCCTGCTTCATCAGACTCGGACAAAATCTCCAGTTCAGGCACTTGCTCGATGTCTTCCCTGCGATTTTCGGTATGCCTGGAATGCGGAATGTGGAAGTAGTTGTCAAATCCGCGGAACAGCTTCACATTTTGCTTATTAAGCGTATGAGGGAAGATTCCGAACATTTTCCCTGGCAAAGGATGCTTCGGAACGCCAAAGTGGTGGTAAAGACCCGCTTGTGCTCCCCAACAAATATGCAGGGTCGAGGTGACGTTCTCCATTTTCCAATCGAGGATTTCTGTCAGCTCCTGCCAATACGTGACGTCTGTGAACTCGAGCTGTTCGACTGGCGCTCCAGTGATGATCATGCCATCAAATCGCTGGTCACGGATCTCCTCAAACGTTTTATAAAACGTCGATAAATGTTCTTCCGACGTATTTTTGGACGTATGACTGGACATGTGCAAAAGCACGATTTCCACCTGTAGCGGCGTATTCCCCAGGAGGCGGAGCAACTGTGTTTCCGTTGTTTCCTTCACGGGCATGAGGTTGAGAATGACGATCCTGAGCGGTCGTATGTCCTGCGTGAAGGCACGGCTATCCTTCATCACAAAAATATTTTCCTGGGCGAGTATTTCCGTTGCAGGCAAATCGTCGGGCAATTTGATTGGCATAAAAATCCCCCTTTCCATCCTTTGAACACAGGTAGAAAAACAATAATCCGACAAATTCGACAAAAATACTCGCCTTCCTGCTAATCCCGGAAAGGAAAACGAAAAAATCCCCTTGCAAGCAAGTTGCAAGAGGTTTCTTCCCTTAAATCCAGCCGCGTGCTTCCATCGCCTCCGTAATTCGCAAAAGCGAGATCATATAGGCTCCCGTGCGCAAGTCCACCTTGTATTGATCAGAGAGTTCTTTTACGGCGCGATAGGCGTTAATCATGGTCGTTTGCAACTTTTCGTTTACCTCAACCTCGGACCAGTAGTAATTCATCAGGTTTTGCACCCATTCAAAATAAGAAACGGTTACACCACCTGCATTAGCGAGAATGTCCGGGATCACGGTAATCCCTTTTTCCCGCAAAATGGCGTCAGCATCGGGTGTAGTCGGTCCGTTTGCTGCCTCTGCAATCCATTTGGCCTGAATGCTGTGGGCATTGGCTGCTGTGATGACATTTTCCAACGCGGCCGGGATCAGAATATCCACTTCGAGCTCCAACAGCTGTTCATTGGAGATGACCGTACCACCTACATACTCCAAAATAGTGGCGTTGTCTTTTAACTGTCCTACCTTTTCGATGTCCAAGCCAACAGCATCATAAATACCTCCGCGGGAGTCACTGACGGCCACGATTTTGAAGCCCAGCTCTGTTAACAGCCTCGCTGCTATTCTTCCCGCATTGCCGAACCCTTGAATCGCGACGGTTGTTTGTTCCGGCTTCCGCCCAGAATCTTTTAATGCCTCAAGTATGGTAAAGACACATCCGCGAGCAGTCGCTTCGTTTCTTCCTTTGGAGCCGCCGACAGAGAGTGGTTTTCCAGTGATCACTCCCGGGGAATAGGTGCCTTTTAATCGACTGTACGTATCCATCATCCACCCCATAATTTGTGGGGTCGTATACACATCGGGTGCAGGTATGTCTGTCTCTGGTCCGACAATATCAGCGATGGCTTCCATAAAGCCGCGGCTGACTCGTTCCAGCTCATTTTTGCTGAATTCGTGGGGATCACATATGACGCCGCCTTTTCCGCCGCCATAAGGAAGACCAACCACGCCACATTTGAATGACATCCACATGGAGAGCGCCTTGACTTCATCCATCGTCACATCCGGATGAAAACGAATCCCTCCCTTGGTCGGTCCTACCGCATCATTATGCTGAGATCGGTAGCCTTCAAAGACACGCACGCTGCCATCATCCATCTTGACAGGAAAGCTGACGGCCAATACTCGTTTGGGTCGCTTTAAAATTTCGACAGCATCGCTCCGCAATCCCAACAATGCCGCTGCAGCGTCAATCTGTTTCTGCACAATCTCGTATGGATTCAGGTTTTCTTTCTCTACAGTATGTAGCATCTCTCTTCCTCCCCAATACTTTTTACATGCGTTTTTCACATCACCTTGGCGCAGAGCTAAAGGATGAATGGAGTAATTATATACGATGAGAGTAAATTCAGACAATTTATTTTCTTTGTTTTCACATTATTGTGTTATTTTTGGTAAACAAATAAAAAACGCCTGATGCATCCTCGCGACACATCAGACGTTTTCTCTTATTTTTTCAAATACGCCTTCATCAGCTTGGTTTTCGTTTCCCACATCTCTTCGCTGATGTGCAGACGGTAATGCTCCGGATTCAGCATGCGCAAGTATTCAGGCCAGAACAGCTTGAGTTGCTCACGATGGTAGTTGCGAATCTCTTGGAGGGTCGGCAGTTCATAAATCAGTTCCCCATCCACAAATACCGGAACGAGCAGCGACTCTGCCTGGTAGTTCTCCAAATGCTTGCTCAAATACGTATGGCTCGGATGGAACAAATGGAGAGGGGCTCCTTTTTCGACTGTTGTTTCATGTGGGAAGCACATGTAGTCAGCAATCGCTTTGCCTGTTTCCGGATCAATCAATCTGTACATATCTTTAATGCCCGGCGTCGTGACTTTTTCCGGATTCCCGGAGATTTTGATGGTCGGCTGATATTCTCCGTCCGCGCCTTCGCGTGCCACCAGCTTGTATACGCCTCCGAGCGTCGGCTGATCCGCTGCCGTGATGAGCTGCGTTCCAACTCCCCAGCTATTTACGCGTGCTCCTTGTACTTTCAGGTTCATAATCGTGTGCTCATCGAGATCGTTGGAAGCGACAATTTGCACATCGGTCATGCCTGCCTTATCCAGCATTTCACGCGTCTTGCAGGACAAATATGTCAAGTCGCCACTGTCCAAGCGCACTGCCGTCAGCTTTTTGCCTTGTTTCTCCAGGCGTTTTCCGACCTTAATTGCATTCGGCACGCCGCTTTTGAGCGTATCGTAAGTATCGACCAGCAAGGTTACCTGTCCTGGTAGAGCTGCTGCGAAGCGCTCAAATGCTTCTTCCTCACTCTCAAAGCTCTGTACCCATGAGTGAGCGTGCGTCCCTTTTGTCGGAATGCCAAACATTTTCCCTGCCAGCATGTTCGAGGTCGCGTCAAAGCCAGCCAAATAAGCTGCCCGCGTCCCCCACAGCGCAGCATCTGCCTCCTGCGCCCTTCTTGTTCCGAATTCCATAAGAACATCATTGCCTGCCACGTTTTTAATCCGCGAAGCTTTGGTTGCAATCAGCGTCTGGTAGTTCATATAGTTCAACAGGGCCGTCTCAACCAGCTGTGCCTCCATGACACGCCCCTCTACGCGAATGAGTGGCTCGTTCGGGAAAACCACGGTTCCTTCTTTCACAGAGTAGAGCGAGCCCTTAAAACGAAGCTGGCACAGCTCTTCCAAAAACTTCGGATCGTAGTTCTCCTCCTGCTCACTCAAATACTTGAGATCGCTTTCTTCAAAACGCAAATTTTTTATATAGGAAACAATTCGTTCCAATCCGGCAGATACAGCGTATCCGTTTCCAAAAGGCAACTTGCGGAAAAATGCTTCGAAAACGACCTTCTGATTGTGTGTTCCGTTTACCCAATGGGCGTACATCATGTTGATCTGATATTTATCTGTGTGTAGTGCCACACCAAATGATTGCATGTCACTGAGGCCTCCTGTGTATTCCTTTCTATCATCATACCAGAAGCGTTCGCTGATGCCCATCCGCTGTGGAGGATATTAGGGAATGTGGTATAGTATGGGGATAAAAAGAGAAGCAATCGTACAGGCTGGGAGTGAGCATAAGTTGACCAGAAAAATCGTTACTATTAGTAAAGGTTTGCCTAAAAATAATATGTACAACGGCAAGGAATATCTCTCCGGCATTTGGAAGGAAGAAGCAAACGAACTCGTTGTCCGTTCCGAGAAAATCGATGACGACGATATCGCGAATCCAGAGTACCACGGTGGCCCAGACCGCGTCGTCTGTGCGTATCCTTTTGAACATTATGCCCATTGGGAGAAGTTATTCGGCCAACCTCTGACCAATGCGGCATTCGGAGAAAATCTCACACTCGCTGGCATGACCGAAGAGCAGGTCTGTATCGGGGATGTGTATCAATTTGGTGATACGATCCTGCAAGTGACCCAAGGCAGATTTCCTTGCGCGACGATCAATAAGCGCAACAACAATAACCAACTGCTCAAAGCCGTGGTGGAAATGGGCTATACGGGCTATTTCTTCCGCGTCTTGCAGGAAGGGACGATCAAGCCAGACTCAGAGATTACCCTAATCTCTGCTCATCCAAAGCAAGTCAGTGTGGCTTCCATCCACCACTTGTACTTCCATGACAAGGCACCCTCCCAAGGGACGATACAGCGTATGCTCGAGGTGGAGGAATTGGCCCTGCCTTGGCGGAATAAATTACTTGAAAAACTGGAAAAGCAGCAGTAATAGCGAAAGGAACGTCTCATGCGAATTAATAAGTTCATCAGTGAAACCGGCATTTGCTCACGAAGAGAAGCCGATAAATTAATCGAGTCCAAGCGCGTGACAATCAATGGCCAACTCGCGGAACTGGGAAGTACGGTTGAGTCAGGAGATGACGTGCGCATCGATGGACAGCCGCTCGGTGTCAAAAAGAAAGATGTCTACATCGCCTTGAACAAGCCTGTAGGAATTACGTGTACCACTGAACTACACGTCAAAGGTAACATCATCGATTTCGTGAATCACCCGGAGCGGATTTTTCCTATCGGGCGTCTGGATAAAGATTCGCAAGGCCTCATCCTGTTAACCAATGACGGGGATATCGTAAACAAAATTTTGCGTGCTGAGAACAATCATGACAAAGAGTACATCGTCACCGTAGACAAGCCCATCACGGCGAACTTCTTGCACGGAATGGCAAACGGCGTACGCATTCTCGGAACGACTACCAAGCCTTGCAAAGTAACCAAAGTCAGCGACCGCGTCTTCAATATCGTGCTGACGCAAGGGCTCAATCGGCAAATCAGACGGATGTGTCAGGCTTTTGGTTATCAGGTAAGAAAGCTTGAGCGAGTACGCATCATGAACATTGGGCTGGGGAATTTGAAATTGGGGCAATGGCGCAATCTGACGGCCAAGGAATTGACTGATCTGAATAAAAGCTTGTGAAATCAGGACGGGTTGGAGTTCGTATAGTGGCTCATTTATAATTTCTTTCATCAAATATACGCGAATAATTTGCTATCCTTTCAATATCCTGTTATGCTAGTAGAGAATTATTTTTGTTCGAAGCAACGGATAGCGTAGATAGCAAAATTTCGTCTAGATGATCCTGAGAGCAAGGATAGTAATATATGTGTGTTACACACTAGGAGGCAATAACAATGGAACAAGGTACAGTAAAATGGTTTAACGCAGAAAAAGGTTTTGGTTTTATCGAGCGCGAAGGTAAAGAAGACGTATTCGTTCACTTCTCCGCTATCCAAGGCGACGGTTTCAAATCCCTTGACGAAGGTCAAAAAGTTACTTTTGACGTAGAACAAGGCCAACGCGGACCACAAGCTACTAACGTTCAAAAAGTTTAATTTAACCAAACACAAAAAACAGACACCTGTAAGGGTGTCTGTTTTTTTGTTGTCTGAGACACAAATAAAAAACCCTACTCACGTAAATCGAGTAGGGAATGCTACAGAACAGTAAATGGTAGACTCAGTATAACACAGTACATCGCACTTCTTAAAATTTTTATATTTTCAAATACGGATGCCCTTCCTTTTCCTACATGTTCAACTGACGAACCGTACTGATGAGCCTTTGCAAACCGTCGCGCAGCTGGTGTTCATTCAAATAGGAATAACTGATGCGTATCCAAGAGCTAAACTCCCGCAGCGGGTCACAGATTGCACCAGGCACAAACGTAATGGATTGCTCTATGCACTTCCCCAATAGACTTTCCATCGGGACGGAATCAGGCAGCTTCACCCATAAATTAAAGCCTCCTGGTGGGCTGGACCACTCCCAGTCTGTCACAGACAGCTCTTCCTCCATAATATCCCGGCGAATAGCCAGTGCAATTCGCAGCTTCGCCAAATGCTGCTGCATCCGTTCGGAGAAGAAATAATGCAAAAAAATCTTTTGATTCAGCAGGGGCGCTCCACTGTCGGAAAGTGACTTCGCTTGCATCAAATACTTCATGATAGATGGTCGGCATGCCACAGTCGCAATACTTAACCCCGGCGCAATGTATTTACTAAAGCTGCGCAAATAGATGACATAGCCCGCCGTGTCGTAAGAAAAAAACGGCAGTGGGGGCTCATCGCCAAAGTAAATATCGCGGCACGGATCATCCTCTACGATCAGGCACTGATACTTCGCAGCCAGCTCCACCAGTCTCTTCCGTTGTTCAGCGGGTACCGTATAGCCCGTCGGATTGTGAAAGGTCGGATTGAGATAAAACAGGCGCGGTTTTTCTTTTTGCATCAACAGTTCAACCTGCTCCAAATCATACCCATGCGGCGAAATCTCGATGGGAATCATATTTGCGCCCTGTCTTCTGAATACATCAATGGCAGGGCTGTAAGTAGGTCTCTCAATCAATACGACATCACGCGGCTTTACAAGGACTCTGGCAACCAAATCGATCGCTTCCTGCGAACCTGATGTAATCATCAGCTCATCGGGTGACAGATGAAAATGATTACGGCTTACATAATAGCTACACAGTGCTTCCCTCAGCTCCTGATCTCCCTGTGTAGTTGAGTAGGTACCCAGCACCTTTGGATACAGATCAAACACTTTCTTCACGTACTCGGAAAAGTAATGATTTGGCAATAAATTCGGTTCAATCAATGCTTTGGAAAATTGATAGGTCGCCTGCACCTGATGAATTTCAGAAAGGTGACTCTTGTGCACGTAGGCAGAAACGATTGGATCATTCATCGACTCCACTGGCAACAGACTACTAGGTTGTACATAATACCCTGACTTATCCTTCACATACACGTGGTGATTCTGCTTTAATAATTGAAATGCTTTAAAAACCGTCAGACGATGCACATTCAATTCCGACGCCAATGTGCGAACGGATGGGAGCTTTTCATGTGCCCTCCACTCTTCGCGTATGATTCGGTCCAGCAGATAGTCATACACTTGCTCGAACAGCTTATCAGAATGACTGTTTGAAAGAGCCTCTCTTTTCATGCAGCTCCCCCCTTTCCCCCATGATAATGGATGGATCTCTGCATCTGTTCTATTCTATTTCATCTGTTCTGTTCCCTTCCCTTTATGATGAGGAAAAGGGAGGAATCATAATGGTACTGCTTAATTATGTGGTCATGTGCTTGATATTTGGAACGACATTTCTGGCAATCAAAGTCGGGATCGATGCGGGAGCGCCGCCGTTTTTCTCAGGAGGACTTCGATTCTTTCTGGCAGGTGCCATTTTGTTTTCATTCATGCTCTGGAAAAAACAGGCGCGTCTCTCGCTGCTGCTCCATAAAGAGATGTTTCTTACTGGTATCGGTTTGACGTTCGGGACATTTGCCCCCTTGTATTGGGCGGAGCAGCATGTAAGTTCAGGAATTGCAGCGATATTATCTGCAACAGCCCCTCTCATGGTGATGCTGCTTCAGACAAGTATTACTCGGCAAAAGCTCCCCGGTATTGCGTGGGCGGGTTGCTTGGTTGCCTTTGTCGGTGTCTTTTTGCTGATTTTACCCGGTGTGACCATCTCATTCAGTCTTCTTTGGCTTACAGGATGCTTGGCAGTCATATTCGGGCAACTCTTTTATTCTGCTGGTGCAGTTTACTCCCGTAGCGTCATCAAACGGTTCCAAGATACCTCTCCCATCGCTTTGAATGCAGCACAGATGATGTATGGAGGAGCCATGCTGCTTGTCTTATCTCTGTTCACCGAGCAAGTGCATATTGAATCGATGCTTACGGCGAATGCGATCCTCTCACTTCTGTACTTGGTCTTCGTTGGTTCCATGATGGGGCATACCATTTTCTATTGGCTCGTGGCCAAAACCAACCCTGTGTTTCCCTCCACGTGGCTCTACATCTCTCCGTTGATTGCCCTGAGCTTGGGCGTCATCCTGTACAATGAGCCGCTATATCTCCTGTCGTTCGTAGGGGGAATCACGATTATTGCCGGGATTATCCTGATTAATAGGGATGGCTTGAAGCAGATGATGGGTAAAAAGGCAAACAAGCTGAGTGATGTAAGCCATTCATGACAAAAAAGGAGTACCATAAGAAAGCCTAGCGCTTTATGGTACTCCTGTATTTTATCTTCGATTATTTGATCTCATTAATCTGCTTGGCTATATTGATCAGCTCGTCTTTAGATACAACTTCCTCACCAGCACGCACAGAGTATTCCAGTTTGCTCCCATTTTTTACCCAGGTGATCCAATGGAAATCATGGCCATTTTTAGAAGTGTTCGTCGTGAGAACCGCTTCATTGTTGCCAATCATGATTTTTTCGATTGCCTCTGCATTTGTTCCCACTTTGCCTCCGTCAGCTATTCGTACCTCTACCCTTACGCTGCCTTTCTCAGACTTATAGGCAACACTGGTAAAATCGTACTTGTTGCTTGACGGAATTTCTGTAAAGGCGTAATCTTTGTTTTCTTTGATGGCTTTTGCCTTCAGTGCTTCGAGGTCAACCATGTACTCGTAGTTTTCCTCATAGTGTACGTCACCTTCATCGAAACGGAATCCTCCAGCAAGCTCGGTTGGAAGCGTGAACATCTTCCCTACAACCGGCTCCATTTCCTTCCATGTTTTATAAGTCATCGGCATAGATACCATTGTGATATACGGTTGTTTATATATTGACCAGGTTATGTTCTTTTGGATTTCTTCCTCATCTTTCGTTGGCTTCCAGTATATAGCGACTGAGGTTCCAGGCTTCAAACCATTAATAATCTCATTATTGACCTCATCCCGATGCTCATACATTTTCTTCCTCGCCTCCATTTTCGCCTGTTCCTCTGGGGGCATTTGCTGAATCAATCGCTGTTGTTCTTGATCAGTATGCTGTGTTAGCTCGTAAACCACTTCGCCCTTCTCATTTTTCAATTGGATCATTTCCACTCCCGCCCATACGGAAGACGCTCCGACGAGCATACCTACAGTGACCAGCAAACCTATTTTCTTTTTCACGACTTTCTCCTCCTTGTTTTCCTTGGCACGAATTGCTGCCATAACTTTATGTTTGACATCGACTTTCGGGACTGGCTTCGCTACCAGCATGTCTCTCATGTGCTTAAACGGATTTTTGTCCATTAGCGGCCACCCCTCCCATCGTTGGCAAATAACGTTTGCACTTTTTCAAAACGCGTTCGAATTGCTTGCGCAGAGCCGCAGGCTTTTTGTCCATCAGCTCAGCGATTTCCTCGTACTCTCTTTCCTCTAGCACACGCAGGAAAATAAGTGTGCGTTCTTCGGCGGACAGCCGTTTCCAGATGCGTTCGATTGGCTCCCCTAAATAATTGCTGTCAATGCTCTCCTCGACATAATTGCGTCCATCCTGATCCCGATTGTACAAAAAGGGCAACACGCGGCTTAATTTCCTGCGCTTTAGCACATTCGCACAATGGTTGTAAGCGATCCGGTACAGCCATGCGGAAAATGACAGTGAGTACGTATACTGTTCAAGATGCTCGTAGGCACGAAACAGGACTTCCTGGACAGCGTCTTCCGCATCTTGGTGATGACCGAGCATGTGATAGCAGTATGTAAAGATCGGTTGTTGATAATGATCGATAATGAGTTCGTATTGCTCAAGAGAACCCGCTTTTATTTCGATCAGCAGGCGTTCTATCTCTGTTTTTTCCACGGTTTGCCCTCCTCTCACTATGAATAACAACTGGTATCTTTTGTTTGTGACACCTATTTTAGAAATTTTTGGTTCTGCGAAAAAAATGAAAAAGGTGCTCCACCCGTCTCGTACGAAAAACCTCGTACCACAGGAAGGAACACCCTTATTCCATGCTTGTATTCATTTAGTTGTCTGTACGCTTGTCGAATGTCTTAATTCTTTCCCGGGAAATCGACAGCACCTGTCGGCTTCTCTTAAAAATGCTCCCCGTTGGCATAATAGCTTTCTTTTTGATAAGCGACAAATGCCATTTCCACTTCTGGGATACCAAGAGCTAGGACATGCTTGGTTACAATTTGGGCAAACTGGTCACGAACTTCTTGCCCCCGCTCAAACCATGCTACTTCAATAAAAGGAAACGACTCCACGATCTTCCCGCCAAAAACGCCTGTTGTATGTAAGCATTCGATTGTGAAATTGTCTGTACCGCATTGGCAGAGTGCAGCAAGCTCCACTGCAAGTGGTTCGCTAATCGTGGCCATTTGTTCAGCTTGAATGCCTCGAACGATAAGATGTGGCATGATGATCCCTCCTGAAAAGTCCATACTTCTAAGCTCTATCTTACCGTTCAAGAGGCAAAAAGAGTAGAAAAAACTAGGTTAGAGCTGCGGCGCTCCCTTGCTTACCTACTGCCTCTTGCACCCGCACTTCTTTGTTCCCTTGCTGCAATTGATACATCTGATAGTACCTGCCTTGCTTCTCCATCAAGTCTTCATGCTTTCCTCGCTCTACAATTCTCCCTCGATCCAGTACGAGAATTTGATCTGCATTTTTGATCGTAGACAGGCGATGAGCAATGATGAAGGTCGTTCTCCCTTTTTTCAACACCTCAAGTGCATTTTGAATAATGCCCTCTGTTTCCGTGTCGATGCTGGCAGTCGCTTCATCCAAAATGAGGATAGCCGGGTCAAACGCCAAAGCACGCGCAAACGAAATCAACTGACGCTGTCCGAGAGAAAGCGTACTTCCCTTCTCGATAACGGGTTCATCGAATCCTTGCGGAAGACTGCGGAACAGTTGGTCTGCCCCTACATCACACAAGGCCTTCTCCACTTTTTCCGGAGAAATCGACGGATCATCCAGACTCACATTGGAACGAATCGTTCCTGTAAACAAAAACGGGTCCTGCAAAACAATAGCCATATGCTGACGAAGCTGCTGTTTGGAAAACGACTGCACATTGCGCCCATCAATCATAATCGCTCCTCTGTTTACATCATAGAAACGGAGTAACAGATTGATAATCGAGCTTTTTCCCGAACCCGTGTGACCAACTAGTGCCACTGTCTCTCCAGGCCAAGCTTCAAACGAAATGTTTTTCAGTACGTATTGGTCGTCTTTGTAGGCAAAGGAAACATCGTCGAAGCGAACATTCCCCTGATAGCACGGAACCTTTGCTGGATCAACATCAACGCCTTCTTCATCCAGCAGTTCAAACACACGCGACGCCGCGACGAGAGATTGCTCCAGGTTCGCCAATTGGTTGACGATCTGTGTCATCGGCTGGAACAAACGGTTGAGATAATCGACGAATGCGTAGAGGACACCAAGTGAGAGCAGAGTACCTATCCCGAGGGAGGCTCCGCCGAAATACCAGATGAATAAAACAAACGCGATATTACGGATGAACTGAACCAGGTTAAACGAAGCGGTCGCATTGAGCCGCAGCATTTTATTTTGGTAGGTGAACAGCTCTTCGTTCAGCTCGCCGAATTCCCGCATCGTTTCCTTTTCTCTGCGAAACGCCTGAATGATCGGCATCCCTTGGATCGACTCGTTAATCATTCCGTTGATGTCACTGATGCGTGCCCGAATAACATGGTTGAATGAAGAGGCGTACTTGCGGTACAAGTAAATCCACACGACCATGATTGGCAAAATGACCAGACAAACGAGCGCGAGTCGTATATCAAGCAAAAACAGCGCTGTGAAAATACCGATTAAATAAATCCCGCTCGTAATGAAGTTTCCGAGCACATTCGTAAACAGCTCACGGATTGCCTCCGTATCGTTTGTGACACGAGCAACCACCTTCCCAGCAGGGAGATGATCGAAATAGTGAATGGGCAATCGTTGGATATGCGCGAACACGTCAATACGCAGTCTCTCGATGACCTGATTCGCTGATTTTTGCCATAAAAATTTTTGCCCATAGTGGAAAAGTGAGGCAACTACCAATAATCCGAAATAGAGAGCAGCCAGTATGAGCAAGCCGTTTGTCTCTGGCCGGAAAAATTCGAATATCTCCTGATTGCTTAAGAGAGTGGCCTGGTACTCCGCTCGATCCGCACCTTTGACAATGACGAGCTTCCCATCCTCAACGGAGCGCTGACCATCATATGAAATCGCCTGATTCAAGAAATAATAGTCGCGCCCGACCTGCAGAACACGAACTTCCCCACCTGTGCTCTCACCAGCTACTAAGTGATCCTGCCTGGTGTAATACTTCCCTTTGTATAACACGGAATTCTCACGCTGTGCCGTCTCATACCAAGGGAATTCAATGCCCATGATGTGCGTATCGATCATTTTTTTCGCCAAAAACGGTCCCGTCAGTTCTGCCCCAACCGAGATGGACAGCATCAATACCGCCAAGAGGATCGTCTTTTTAAAAATGGATGCATAATGGACTAGCCTTTTCCCTGTCGTCATTCATTCACCCGCTTTCTGTCAGCGTCGCTTCAATCTGCTGTTTCTCAAATTGTTCTTTATACCAACCGCCCAGCTCCAATAGCTGTGCATGTGTACCTTCCTCGACGATTCGTCCTTCATCTATGACGAGAATCCAATCTGCATGCTGGACCGCTGATAAGCGATGTGTGGTGATCAGTGTTGTTTTGCCTGCACGCTCCCGGCGAATATTCGTGATCATCTCCGCTTCGGTTTTGCCATCCACCGCCGACATGGCATCGTCGAGAATCAAAATTTCCGGATTGACCAAAAGAGCCCGAGCAATCGAAACCCGCTGTTTTTGCCCACCTGAAAGGGCTACACCTTTTTCACCAACGAGCGTTTGCAAGCCATCAGGCAATAGCTGCACATCCCGAGCAAATGCGGCCTGCTTCAACACTTCCTGTAGCTGTTCTTCTGTTGCCTCGTTGTTCCCGAACAGGATGTTTTCACGGACTGTCTTCGAGAACAGAATCTGCTCCTGTGGTACATAGCCGATCCAGCTCTTGATGTTATCCAGGCTGATCTGTTCTAGCGCCTCTCCCGAAACACTGATGGCCCCCCGTCCTATCGGAAATTCGCGAAGCAGTTGTCGAACCAACGTGGATTTCCCGCTTCCCGTACGCCCGACGATTCCTAGCGTCTGACCCCGCCCCAGAGTAAAGGAGACATCCACTAGTTGGTCAACCTGCGCAGATGGATAGCGGAATGTCACGGAATCGAACCGAATCACTTCTGGTACTGCCACACGAACCGGTCTGTCGTGATCCGTCACATCGGCTTCGTACGCTAAGGTTTCATTGACCCGATCCAACGAGGCACTTCCTCTTTGCATCACATTAATCAATTCGCCAATCGCAAACATCGGCCAAATGAGCATCCCGAGATAGACGTTGAACGAAACCAGCTCTCCCAAGGTCAGTTCTCTTTGGAACACGAGGTAGCCACCGTAGATTAATCCGATCATATAACTGATCCCAACCAATATTTTGACGGTCGGCTCAATCAGCGAATCGATTCTCGCTACATCGATATTTTTTTGATACACTTCATGTGTTTTTTGGCGAAAGCGCTCCTGATCCGCCATCTCCTGTACGTAAGCTCGAATCACGCGAACTCCAGAGACGGATTCCAGCACCCGGTCGTTCAGCTCACCGAACGAGGTTTGTGCGGTAGAAAAGCGCTCGTGAATTTTTTTCCCATACTGCTTAATGATATAGGCCATGAACGGCAATGGAAGGATCGCCGCTAAGGTCAGCTTCCAACTAATCAAAAAGCCCATCGTCAGCACAATTGCCCCTGTAAAGGATAACGAATCCACCATCGTCAAAATTCCGAAGCCTGTCGTCATCGAGACAGCCTTTAGGTCATTTGTTGCTCGTGCCATCAGATCACCGGTACGATTGCGCTGATAAAACGTTGGCGTCATCCGCAAAAAATGTGTCATGAGCTTCGACCGTAACGTCCGCTCCGCCAGAAACGCTCCCCCAAACAGCTGGCGAATCCAGATAAAATTGACCCAATAAATCGCGACAGACAATACACCGAAAAACAGCAAGACGGATACTAGCCGCTCGCCAGTCAGCGTCCCCAGGTGAATCTCATCAATAGCCACCCCGATGATTTTTGGAGGGATAATCTCCAATAAGCCGCCCAGAATCAATAGCAGAATAGCGACCGTATACCGTTTCCAATGCTCCTTGAAAAACCAATCAAGCTTTGCCAAAACCGAGAACATCCGTATTTCTCCCCTCTCTTTACCTGGCTGGGTGACCTTTTAAAGAGGCCAAAAAAAGACATATCGCCCATGAGCAACATGCCTTTTCCTCAACAAAAATAGAAAAGGCGCAAGTTACGAAAAATGTAACCTACGCCATGTTAACGAGATCAAAAAAACGATACTACGCTCGTATCAATGGTGGGGTTACGTCATGTATGCCCTTGTTTGAATGACCCATGCGTACAATTCTTTTCATGACTAGCCCACCTTTCCATTAATATTTTGAATTTCCAATAAATACATTCTGAACTTTACCATTATTACAGATACATTGTCAACCGCGAAAATATCGCAGGCAAAATTCTGTCAGCATTGATTCGGCTCATGAACAATGGGCAAACGTATCTTTTGTATTTTTGCTTGCGAACTTTTTTTGGTATGATTATCCTCATGAAGCTTATTCAGGAGGCTATTTATTTTGTTATCATCCAATCAAAAACGTCGATTGACATCTGTTCAAATCATCGTATTCGCCTACGTTGGGCTCATCCTGATCTCAGCGTTTCTTCTGTCATTGCCGTTTTTTCACTTACCGGGAGCCTCTCTTTCTTTTATTGACTCTTTGTTTACTGCGGCGAGTGCCATCAGCGTTACCGGGCTGACTGTCATTACGATTCATGAGGTTTTCAACCAGTGGGGGATTTTGTTTCTTACGTTGCTCTTCCAGGTTGGTGGGGTCGGAATCATGACACTCGGCACGTTCATCTGGATCCTCATGGGTCAAAAAATCGGCTTGGAACAGCGCATCTGGATCGCGACAGACCACAACCGCTCCACGCTGTCCGGTCTGGTCGACCTGATGCGCAATATTCTCGTGATTGCGCTCATGATCGAGCTGGTGGGGACCATTCTGTTAGGTAGTCATTTTATTTACGCCGGCTATTACGACGATTGGTACACCGCTTTTTACCACGGTTACTTTGCATCTGTCAGTGCTTTTACGAATGCCGGGTTTGACCTGCACGGAAACTCCATGCTCGACTTTACCCACGATTACGTGTTTCAGACTATCGTGATGATCTTGATTATTTGTGGAGCGATTGGTTTTCCCGTCCTCGTAGAGCTGAGAACGTACTTTTCCTATCGCCGCGCAAAAGTGCGTTTCACCTTTTCGCTCTTCACCAAGATCACGACACTGACGTTCTTTTCCTTGATCGCCATTGGCGCCCTGCTCATTTTCGTTTTTGAACGAAATCACTTTTTGGTCGATAAGTCCTGGCATGAAATGCTGTTCTATTCATTGTTTCACTCCGTCTCCTCACGAAGCGGCGGCTTGGCTACGATGGATATCAGCCTCTTGTCGACCACAACACTCATCATGCTCTCCGGGATGATGTTCATTGGCGCCTCGCCGAGCAGCGTGGGCGGGGGGATACGGACCACGACGTTCTTCGTCCTGATTGCCTCGGTTTTTGCCAACATGCGTGGCTACAAGGAGGTAAAGGTGTTCGGAAGAGAGCTGGTTGATGAGGACATTCAACGCTCCTTTATTGTCTTTTTCATCGCAATCATCCTTGTGTTCACAGCGGTCATGCTGCTCGTCTGGCTGGAGGACTTACCTTTCCAGTACGTCTTGTTCGAGGTCTGCTCTGCTTTCGGTACTACCGGATTGTCTACTGGGATTACGGCTCAGATGGGCATAGGCGGCAAGCTCATCCTGATTATTACGATGATGATCGGACGTATCGGAATTATCAATTTGCTCCTCTTCTTGAAGCGCAATGACCGAATCGTACGCTACCATTATCCGAAAGAACGCATCATCATTGGTCAATAGAGAAAAGGAAATCCCCCAAAGCTATGTAGCCGTTGGGGGATTTTTTTCTAGAATCAGAAAGCTGGCAGAAGACAGGTCTGGATATTTCTGCTCAATCTTTCGCGTAATGGAGAAATCGTTGTACTTTTTCAAGTAGCGCAAGATGTCACGATCTTTGATCATGTCGACAACCTGGGGTTCTGTCCCATTTGTTACCTTCGTGTAGAGAATGACATGTTTTTTAGCACAAGAGAAGATGTCATCCAATGTTTTCGCGAAGTCTTCCTCATCAGTAATGTGATACAGCACATCCAGGCATACGACCAAATCACTTTTTAAGTATCCTTGATTGTAAAAGGATTTTGGATGGTATAAAAAAAAGCTTTTCGACGAATCCTTGCCAAACATTCTGGCACACATCTGCACCGAAGTCGGTGAAATGTCCAACCCCACGTAATTTTCATATTTCATAAAGAGAAGTTGATTACCATCCCCACAGCCAAATTCAATGACACTTCACTTGCTGCTCCTTGATATATGCATTGATCACTTCTGCTTTAAAAAGAGCCAGCACGCCATAGGAGCCAAGTCCAGAATTTCCACCCGAAGCGTAGTTATCCTCCCAGTACTTCTGATAATCAAAAGCGGATTGATTTTCCGTACTCACGGTGAGCTTCCTTACTTTCTGCCTGCGAAAATGATGTATCGTTGCACAGTTTATGCGCGTCAACGATTTTCATGAAAAAAAGCTCCGCCAAGTGATGTTGGCGAAGCCTTCCTTATCATCGCATGTCGTATTAATACGGGCCCCAGTTAATCAATACCCCAATCACGATAAACACGATGGAGAGAACTGTCCATACTGCTGTGAGCGGAAGCATGAACTTCAGCCACTTGCCGTAGGAAATGCCACTCATCGCCAAAATACTCATTAGAACACCTGAGGTTGGGTTAATGCAGTTGACCACACCTTCTCCGAGCATCAGAGCCTCTACTGCGACCTGACGCGTAATGCCCATCAGGTCAGCCAATGGTGCCAACAGCGGCATCAGCATAACGGCTTCACCTGAACCGGACGAAATCAAGAAGTGCAGCCCAGCGCTTCCGAGGAACATCCCAATCGCCCCTGCCATCGGAGAGAGCGGCTCCAGAATGGTAGCGAGCCCATATACGATGGTATCGAGGAACTTTCCATCTTCCAAAATGACCGTGATCGCACGTGCCATACCGACAATCAAAGCCCCATAAATCAGTCCCTGACAACCTTTTAAGAACGTTTTAGCGATATCGTTGCCACTCATCTTGTTAAGCAAGCCTACGCCGATCGCAATAAAAATAAAGATTCCGGCCATCTCGTTTACATCCCATTTGAACAAGATCGTGCAGACGATAAAACCAATCAGAACGATCCCTGTAAACGCCAAGATCAATTTGTGACGGGTAGTAAAATCAACATTTTTCGTGTCTACTTCCATCGTAGTTGAACCACTATCAGAAGGAAAGAGCTCGTCCCCCAAGATACTCTTGTTTTGACGAACCTTCCGCGCGTAACGCCCGATGTACAGAATGGTTACGATCACAAACGTAGCATAAATGATGGTGCGGTAGCCGATACCTGAAAACAGAGGCAGCTCCGCAATTTGTTGGGACAAGCCCAGCGTTCCTGGAAAAGCAATTGTCGTATTGAATCCGGCATACACACCCAGATAAATCAGAGCCACACCAAAGATCGCATCCATTTTCATCGCTCTCGCAATCATGATGCCGAGCGGAACGAAAGCAATGACGGAGTTGACGATGACACCCAACGTACCCAAAATGGAAAAGACGGAAGTAATCAAAATAACCAGTAGCCACTCTCTATTTCCCAATTTTCGGACCATGGTCAGAATCGCTGCGTTGAGTGCACCTGTCTTATCCAAAACAGCTAGAGCACCGCCTGTGAACAAAACAAGGAAGATGATCGGTGCGCCTTTGACCATTCCTGTCTGGATCGCGGTAAAAAACTCGATAAAGCCCGTAGGATTCGGATCCACCGCATGATAGCTGCCCGGGACAACCGTCGTCACATTGCCGTTTTTTACACGGTCAAATTCTCCTGTCGGGACCACATAGGTAGCCAAAGCACATAGAAGTAAGATGCAAAACAAAAGGACATAGGCGTCTAGCCGAAATAAGCTTTTCTTTTTTAGTTGCTTGCTTTCTGTCATATGGTAACCCCCTGCTTGTGTAGCGGTTCTCTAAGAATGTTGGGCTGCTTCATAAATCGCAGCTGTCATGATTTTCGCCCCGTAAATCAAGGCATCTGTCTGAAAGGTCATCTGTGGATGATGCAGAACAGGTGTGAGACCACACCCCAAACCAATCATCGTGGTAGCCAGCTCAGGGTGGTGAATCGCATAAAAATGGAAGTCCTCTCCACCTGGTGTCACACATATATCGGCAATTTTGTCCTCACCCAGCACTTGCCCAATTGCCTTTTTGGCTACTTCGATCATATTCGCATTGGCGACCGCAGCCGGTGTGACTCCCGACCATTCCCACTCCACATCCATGTCCATCAAAGCCCCTGTCTGATTCATGGCATGCTCGGTCTTTCTCCGCAATTCTGCCATGCCTTCATTGGACTGGGCACGTACATCGAGGCTAAAGGTCGCTCGATCAGGGATGACGTTTACCGTTTCTCCCCCTGCTTGCAATTGGGTCATCTTCACAGAAAAAGAGCATCCGTCTTGCAGGCGAATATTTTGCAACGCTTGTACCAAAAATGAAGCGGCTTCGATGACATTTTTTCCGAGCGCCGGACGTGCTCCGTGTGCTTGCAGACCTGTAATCGTCCCTTTGACGGAGCTAGACGATCCATGCAAAATCGCCGGAGCAGCACTCCCATACGGCACTTCCATTTCGGGGCGCAGATGAACGCCGATCAGCTTTGTCACGCCTTCCAGGGCGCCATCCTTCATCATCTGTAAGGCTCCGCCCAACTTCTCTTCAGCAGGCTGGAAAAGAAAGCGCATCGTTTTTGGCGGCACCGCTCCGCTTGCTTGAATGGCCAGAGCGCTGTAGAGAGCCAATGTCGAGTGAGCATCGTGTCCGCATGAATGATTCGGTTTTACTACGCCGTCTACTTCCTGCACAAGTGCATCCATATCCGCGCGCAAAGCCACGATTTCAGCACTCTCACCAGGAATCTCCGCATAGAAGCCGTGGTGCCCCTCGAAGCGTGTGACAGCAATACCAGCCGCCTCCAAGCGTTCCCGCAAATATCTCGCCGTTTTCTCCTCGTGCCAGCTCGGCTCCGCCAATTGATGCAAATCTTCGTATGTTCGCACTATTTCGTCGCGATGCTCGTCCACGTATAAGAACGGATTCATCCGATACATCCTCCTCCTTGATGTCTTCTCTAGTATCTCGTTTTGCTCTACCGGATGTATAGCAAGATTCGTGCCAAAAGCATATTGTTATAAAAGTTAAGCATTTCTGAACAATCTCGGTTTTTTTAGGTTATAATATAGGTTGTTTTTTATGTATATCCGCTCCAATATTTTCACCCAAATCTAAAAGCTATTCGGCAAATATAAAGGAGTCTCATCATGATAAAACAGAACCCATGCATCTTGTTGATGACCCGGTTGGAGACGATCAGCTTGGTGTTTGCAAACACGCTCACGTCTTTTTTCGGCAACCGCTTGAACATCATTCGAAACCATATGCAAGAACGACTTCACCCGAGTGTATACGATGCAGTTGACCTCATTCTCGTTTCGGACACCAGTCTCTTGCACGATCAGCCAGCTCTTCCGTCAGACATCCCCGTGCTGCTAGCAAGGCGCACGATTGACATTAACAAGTTGGATCAACTCATGGATTTACCTCCAGGAACCCGCTGTCTATTTGTTTCCAACTCCATCGAAATGGTAGACGGCGCGATTGAGCTATTGTTTCATCTCGGATTCTCTCATCTGACTTTTATACCATACGTACCCGATACCGAGACTCCGCTTCCTGAAAAAGATCAAATAGATGTCGCTGTCTGTCATGGACTCAGGGAGCTGATTCCTGCTCATTTTGAAAACGTCATTGAATTGGGGCACCGCCCTTTGGATTTGACGACGATCTTTGATATTTCGCGCCTGCTTGATCTGTCTCCAGATAAGGCAAACCTGTACACAGCCGATTTCATCAGTGATTTCGTCCATATCGGGCGCAAGCTGACCAATTCGGTACATAATGGGCGGAAGCTGAATGAAAAGCTGAGCTCCATTTTAAATGCCGTTCATGAAGGCATTATTGGCACAGATGCCACAGGGAATATCACTGTGCTAAACAAAGAAGCGGAGAAAATTTTGCACATGACTGAAGCAACTTGCATTGGACGAAATATAGCGGAGGTCATTCCCGAATTTCATATACTGGAGGTAGTCGAGTCACACACAGAAGTAACGAAGCAGGTATTGGAGTTCCGCGATTTGTACCTCTTGGTTACCAAGATTCCCACGTTCTTGGATGATCAGTTTCTTGGGGCAGTCATTACCTTTCAGGACGTGACGAAGGTTCAGCAGATCGAACAGGAAATACGGACGAAGAGTGCCAATCTCGGACTGATGACCAAGTATACGTTTGACAATATCATCGGTAAAAGCACGTCCATTCAGGCTAACAAACGCGTGGCGACCAAGCTAGCCGAAAGCGACTTTACGATTCTCATTACAGGAGAAAACGGAACGGGGAAGGAAGTTTTTGCCCAAGCTATCCATCACCACTCGACGCGTCGTGACGGTCCGTTCGTCCCCGTCAACTTTGCAGGGCTGACCGAGAGCTTGGTAGAGAGCGAGTTGTTCGGGTACGAGGAAGGTTCTTTTACAGGGGCACGAAAAGGCGGAAAGATGGGGCTATTCGAGCTTGCTCACAACGGGACTATTTTTCTGGACGAGATTGGGGATGCCCCACTCAGCATCCAAGCGGCACTGCTTCGCGTTCTCCAAGAAAAGCAGGTCATGCGCGTAGGGGGCTATCGCGTCATTCCAGTCAATGTCCGCGTCATCGCGGCTACCAATTGCAACTTGATGGAAATGGTCAAAAAAGGGACGTTTCGCGAGGATTTGTACTACAGACTGAATGTCCTGCCGTTGCACATCCAGCCCCTGCGTGATCGTCCAGATGATATTTTGGTACTGATCGATTATTTCTTGCAGAAAAAAAAGCAGCGTCTGTCCTTCTCCCGAGAAGTGACGGAACAACTACTCCGTTACGATTGGCCAGGCAATATTCGTGAGCTGGAAAATTTCATTCACTATGCAGTCGTCATCGCAGAGGGGAATCAGGTGGAGCTGGCTCATTTGCCGGATCGTTTTTTTGTGGGGCATGTCTCTACTCCACCACTTCTCTCTCACCAGGATGATACGTTGGAGGATACAATCCGGTATTTGTCCAGACAAGGCTCCTTGGTAGATTACACAGCGATCCTGCAAGTGCTGTCCGATTGCTACAAGCGTCAGGAGCGTACTGGACGCAGCGCCCTGCTCGCGAGAATGAACGGTGGTCCCTCCATGACTGAAGCCCAAATCAGGCACAAGCTGACCATGCTGGACCGCGCTGGGTGTGTCTCGATCGGAGTCAAGAAGCAAGGGACGCAGATTACTGCGTTTGGGCAGCAGGTGTTGGAGGCTTTGCTGATTGCTACGAAGGGGTAATTATTGTTGTCTTCCTACGATTGTGGAGCCCGAAGCCCTACCACATGTTTTCCAGTCGCCTATATCCTCTCTTCGTTCGGGCGGTCTCCTTCCAAACATGTGGCAGGGCTTCTTTATAGCAATGTTATTATTCATTCTTCTAGTCGTTTTGAAGGTCAGTGCAAAGTAGCTTACTTACTACAACTTCTTGAATCTCACTTTCAAGGTCGAAAGCCGCATAGGAAGAAGTGCATTTCCAGTCCAAGCGCCTCTGGAGCCCTACCCAGCTTCGGCATAAATGGCGGGGAATTTCAGCTTCACTTATGGAATCCTTCATCGAAACTTCTACGTTTGAAGCGCTCCCGCCATTTATGCCGAAGCGTACAGTCAATCCCCCATGCGGGGCGTAGGCCGAAGCGCAGACTGGAAATGCACTTCTTCCTTCCCCTACAGCATCGATACAGCATATAAAAAAAGCGGCAAGTTTTTAGCTCCTCCGCTTTTTTCATGAATCCACCTACGTAGTCACGATGGACGACTCTATTTTTTCTGGTTGAATCATAGGCAAAATAGGCAGCTCCATCAAATTCCGATGCTTGCCCGGCCCGTAGTAGTCCTGCTCAGCATGAGCCAGAGCGAAGCCATAGGCAGACAGCGCGCGAATAGAGGATGCGTTCGTTTCACTCACCGTAACCTGCACGGTGCGAAGTGTTGGAAACTGGCGCAGGGCTTGCAGTCTGGCTTCGATTAGCCGCTTGCCGATGCCTTGACCTTGAAACTCCTTGCTCACATTGCTGAACAGAAGCCAACCAGTCGTCTGGTACATATCAATGCCGGCGCAGCTAAAACCGATGAGCTGGCCGTTGTAGGTCGCCTTGAAAATCAGCTCAGGAAACAGCTCCATATACTTTTTCAGCTCATGCAAGTTCATTCGATCGGGTAATGTCATATCTGCCAACGTAATCATTTCAGCAAAATCATCTCTTACGACACGCTCAATCTGCACTTCCACCCTACCCGCCTCCTGTACATTCGCTCTTACATTTACACTGTAGCAAACGGGTATAAAGCTGGAATGGATGGCGTGTGAAAGTACTGTAAAATTATTGCGTTCGGCTGAACAAACACCTATAGAAGCGGGATGTAAATAGATACTCGCATCGCCTCAGGAAAGCGTGAACCCCTCACATCTGTCACTTCAAAATCCGGTCCCTCGCCTCTTTCATAATTCGATTGAGGTAACCATGTTCCATAAATGTAGCGACGTGTGTTTTGCACAAGGTCGGCATCACCTGTCACTTTGAATTCCGCGTATTTTCCGCCAGGCAAGACAAACGAAATAAAGCCTTCGGACAGTTCATCAGGAACCTGATGCACAGCCTCCCCGATCACAAAGGAAAAGCCCCCGTCGTCTTCAAATTCGCAGGCGATTCCGTATGACATATCCTCCGCCGCTTTATTCGGAATCCGCAAGTAGTCTTGATTACGTCCAAATTCATAATAGAAGCCCGGTATGTCTTTGAAATGCTGCTCATCCTGTAAACTCGTCCGGAACCTTCGCCCTATGATACGAATGTCATCCAATGTCGTGATGGTTGGTTTGTTCATCATAATCTCCCCTTTGATCGTTTGGCGAAAGGCCAAAAAGTCCATCTTGGCTAGATAAGGCAGCGAATGATTTTCTTTTCGATATCTCCCAGGTGTAATGCCGAACTGCTTCTCGAAAGCGCGAGTCAATGCTTCCTGCGACTGGTATTGATAGGTCACGGCAATTTCGAGCACATTGTCACTTGTCTGTTTTAGTGCCAGTGCAGCTTCCGACAGTCTGCGCTTGCGAATGTACTCCTGTACACTGAAGCCTGAGATTGCCTGAAACAGACGTTGAAAATGAAACGCAGAGAAATGCGCCCTGGAAGCAATATCGGTGATGTTCATTTCTTCCTGAAGATGCTCTTCGACATAATCAATCGCGTCCTGAATCCGCTTGTACGTGTCCATCTTTGACTTCCTTCACCTATTTTTTCTTTAGTATGCGGGAGATGCCGAGCTTTTTTTTGATCAACTGTGCTATCTTTCAAGCTTACGTGGTTAGTCGTTCTACCAATTCGGGCGACAGTTCCTTCGCTTCCTTTTTCCCATCCAGCTGCTGTGTCCAAATCCGCTCATGCAGCATCTCAAAAGCGTATTTTCCCATCAACGTACTGGAGCTGGATACAGTGGTGATCTCTAGTAATTCTCCGATTGGTTGATCATCGCAACCGACTACGGCTAAGTCTTCCGGTACGCGAATCCCCAATCTACTCGCTTCTTTGATGATCCCTGCCGCTATATGATTGCACGATACGATCATTGCTGTCGGCCGCTCTTCTGTTTGCAGCAATTTCCCCACAACATCCTTGCCATCCTGGATCGTTAAACATTCTTCAAATGACCACTCTGAGGAGGGTGTCACGTCAATCGAATGCAGCTTTTCGTAATAGGCACGTTTGCGATGCTGACTGTTAAAGCTGTTTTTTCTACCGATGCAATACCCGATTCGGCGATGCCCCTTCTTCATCAGATACTCCATCCCGATCAGAAACGTTTGATAGTGGTCGATATGAACACTCGAAACAGATGTGGTATCATTTGCTTCACACGTGATGATAGGTCCGTATCCTGCGTATTCATTGAGGGTTTCGCAAGAGCTGGACCTGGAGCACATGATAAGCCCGTCGATTTTTTTATTTTTGAGCAAGTGCAAAACGCTGCGTTCTTGCTCGGGGTTGTTATTCGTTTGACACACCATCAGCTTGTAATGATGCTGGGCTGCTTCTGCTGCAATGCCTTCGATAATGGAGCTGTAGTATTGGTTGTTGACGAGAGGCAATGTCACACCGATGACCATCGTTTTTCCAGTTGAGAGGTGGACAGCATTACTGTTTTGAACATAATTTTGTTCTTCAATAATCTTGAGAATCTCCGCGCGTTTTTTCTCGTTCACGTACGGATGGTTGTTAAGTACTCGGGAAACAGTTGAAACGGATACACCTGCCAATTTCGCGATTTCTCTTATGTTAGCCACTCAGATTACTCCTCGACGTCGGATCAGTACTTATTACATACATCAAAACACATTCCGCTTGCTCTGAAAAGCGTTCCACATCTTATGCTCTCCTTATGTAGAATGAAAGGAGTCGTGTTTTGTGATTCGCTTAAAATTTGAACATCTCTTGTTTATCGTAGGCTTATTGATTTTGGCGCTCGGGATCAACATGATGACGACCATTACATCCTTTGGTCTTAGCCCGTATGATTCTCTGTTTATTGCCCTGCATCAAAACTTCGGGATATCGATTGGCTTCTGGATGTTTGCCATTAACCTGACCTTTGTCATCATCGTCCTTTTCATGGATCGCAGTTATATTTCTGTCGGCGCCATTTTGGTCATGGTGCTGATCTCCGTCTTTGTCGATTTGATCGGGTCCATCGATGGGCTCATGGCTGGTATCCGTTCATTGCCACCGCTTCTGACGATGGCACTCGGAAACATTTGCATCGGTAGCGGTATCGGGTTGTATGTGTGTACGCAAGTGTGCACAGCTCCCCAAGAGGCATTTGTACTGGTTATGTCGAAAAGATTAAAGTGGACATTCAGACGGACTGAAATTTTGCTGGCGTGCATGTTTCTTAGCGCAAGCTTCCTGTTAGATGGCCCGATTTATTACGGAACAGTCGTGCTGTCGTTTACGACTGGCTACATTATTCAAGCAGCAATCAACGTCGGGAATAAAATGCTTCGTCTCGCCAATCAAAGGAAGGGGGCGGAGGCATAATAGGAGGAAAGCCTTGAGAAATTTTCGACCAAAAGTTGTGTGTTCGCTTGCAGTTAGCCTGTTTCTATTGCTTGGTGGTTGCTCCTCTTCCACTGGTCTCGTAAAAGCTGGCGGAGATGTTTTTGCCCAGAGCGAAATTCACAGACTGACCCAAGATCCTGAAAACGTGACGCATTTCCAGCCGATGAGTATTCAGGAATTGACACCGTTATTGCCTTCGTCTCTCCAAAGCCGTATCAGGCTAATGGATAAAACGAAGCTGCCTTTTCCTGTCGAAAAAGAGATAGCCTATCTCGTCTCATTCTCCTCAGGCCCCGAAAAAGAAACACGATACCAGCTACAGCTGACATACACGCAGAATAACGAAGTCCCTATTACGGAAAACTTCTTCATCTTACGTATGACAGAGACAGATGAAAACCCCTTGGCTCATGTGAAACCATCTGCTTCTGGACTGGATTCGTTTGGGAACGTCATGCGGGTTGAGCCATTGACCGACGATATCACTTTCTATCATCATATCATCACGACAAACAGCTCTTATGTGTATAACTTTTACAAATATGATGATAAAAATCACGCAGTAAATCTGATCGTCACAAACGCCCATGAGATGGAGTTCTATGATCAAGGAATCTTTTATCATCTCGCATACCACACCGGAAGCAATCAACTGGATCCTACCCTTCATGATCAGATGGTAGCGCTGGCGAAAGACTTAATTTCTGTCCGTTCCTAAATGAAAAAGAAGGATTCCCCTGTCGCTCATAAGACTGCGAGGCGGAATCCTTTTTTCTATCTCTTGACCTTCACGTGGCGTGAGGCTTTACCATAATTCCCAGTACGATCAAGTAACTGGAGGATGAACGATGCCAAATCACGAACAAATTTATAAAACGCAAGCGGAACAGTACGATTTGATGATTTCCAGACAACCAAGTCTGCTTGCTGTCATCGAAGAAATCACTCCTATCAAAGGACAGGACGTGATCGATCTGGGAGCTGGCTCAGGAAGACTTACCTCTGTGCTTGCCCCTCATGCCAAGTCCGTTCTTGCTCTGGACGCTTCCGCCGCTATGCTAGAAGTGAATGCACAACAGCTGACGCAAGCCGGTCTTTCCAATTGGAAAACCAGCGTAGCCGATCATCGAAATATTCCCGCGGACGATAACAGTGCAGATGTCATCGTAGCAGGGTGGACGGTTTGTTATCTCACCAGTTCTGAAGTTCCCAACAACGAGCTCAATCTTGAAAAGATCATTCTCGAGATGAAACGTGTGCTCCGTCCTGGTGGCATGATCGTCATCATGGAGACGATGGGGACCGGATATGAAACTCCTCATCCACCCGAATTTCTTACACAGTATTATTCCTTGTTAGAAAACAGATACGGCTTCTCTCACAAATGGATTCGCTTGGACTACCGATTTGCAGACTTGGAAGAAGCAGAACGGCAAGCAAGGTTTTTCTTTGGTAATGAGCTTGCGGACAGAATCGTTGTGGAAAAGCTAGTGACTTTGCCGGAATGCGCGGGGGTTTGGTGGTTGGAGGTATAATTGCAAAAAAGCCATCCTTCTCGGATGGCTTT
>NZ_JABMIT010000012.1:0-190509 GCF_013186635.1 Brevibacillus sp. HB1.3
AGCACCTTTTTGGGTGCCTAAACATATTCCTTATCTGTGTAACAAAATGATTGAGGAGGGACAAATGAGGCATCGACTAATTTGGGATCAATTGGCGTTTTGTACCTAATTACTTCGCCGATCTTGATTGCATACGCTTCTTCTTTGTTGTTAAAGTATTCTTTAAAGTATTCGTATGTTATACCTGCAAATTGAGAAGTTTGTTCCCAAATGTCTTCAAGATTGTCGCATAATACGTCCTCAACTCTGAATTCGCCTACAATCTTACCTTCGGGCATTGTTGAGTAAATCACTACCGTGTCAACTTCACGTTTAAAAATAGCTTTTCGAAACTCATACTTCTTCTCAAAACTAAAAATCTTTTCCACAAATTGAGGTTTAATAGATAACAATGCTTTCATATACATCACCTTTTTGTTGGATCAATTGAAACTCACTATCTGTGAGTTCCATAAAGCCCCAATATGATTTCTCATTCATACCGACCTCATTAATGAGTCTATCCCTCGTAAGTCGTTTCTTCAAAGCCATATTATACGTCATTTTTATTACATAGAGGTTATTCCAATCAGTAAAATAATTGATGAGTTCCTCATCACTGAAAATGCTATAGCTACTGCAGTATTTTAAGTAATCTTCGACTCCTTTAAAGTGCCTTCTGCTCTTCATTTCCTCAACAACACAAATTGAAGTCGCTACGGAACGATATCGAGCTCGATTCGGGATATCTGTCATTCGATAAATTACGATTTTGTCGCCTCTTTTTAAATTTGCAACACTTGGCATCTTGCAAACGTAAACTTTGTGAATGCTGTTTGTATGGGATACATCTTCAATAATGTCGAAACTCTCAGTGTTTAGAATAGAATCTGGAAATAATCTTGAATGGAATTCTGGTTGTATTGCCAGCAAATACTTCTTTCCTTCTCCTGAGTTCACCAGTGGATAATCTGCTAAGACATCACCTGAAATTTCACTCAATGTCTTTAATAGTACCAGTTCCTCCTTACCTTCAGCTCCTTTTAGTCCACATTCCTTGAACCCATATTTATTAAAAAGCTGAACTAGGGCATGATGCTTTGAAAAGACCGTAACATATAATTCATTAAGGTCTTTACTAACGGCATAATCAAGAGCTTTCTTAATAAACCGTTCACCCAACCTTGTACCGTGAGGATTTATTTTTAAAGTGCCTATCTTCACCCTAGTTTTATCACTCAAGGGCGGAGTAATATCTGTGACTGGACCGTTCTCTACTTTAAGATACAAAAAGGCTTCTAAATGGCCTTCATCATTTTCATACACATATGCTTGATCATCTGCCTTTTTAAAGAACCAGCTTTCAAATTCCGGGTAGTCAGATTTAAGTGAATCAAAGAATGGATCGTTTAAGTCAATGTCTCGAAATTTTTTAAGTTGGATAAAATCACTCATATTTATCTCCTCCTGTCTACTCACTCTTTCGACAAAAGGAAATAATACCCTGTTACTTTTTTACTAATTTCCCACATCCTCCATCGTGAAGCAGTCACCACGCTCCAAACCTTTAGCCTCTGTGGTCGCGGTTGTTATACGGAGACGGGTGCACCCTTCCTTTCTGTGGTAAAAAGAAAAGGCACCATTTAGGTGCTAATCGTATCTTGACTATTAGATTCCATGATTTGAGACATAATCAGCTACTTTGTTTATTAATAAAGGAGTCCATGCGAAAATTATTTCGGAGCGACTTGGACATGCAAATATCCTAACCACAATGAATGTTTATGGTCATGCTCTAAGATCCGCTGACAAAGAAGCAGCTAAACACTTTGACTCACTTTTTGAACCCAATGTAAAAAACAAAGTGTAGATAATCCGTCCCCAAATCAAAACTTATAATTTTTCAAGAGGGATATAAAATAAGAAAAACCCTTGATTACCAAGGGTTCTAAAGTTTGTTTTATGGTGATCCGGACTGGGTTCGAACCAGCGACCCCCACCCTGTCAAGATGGTGCTCTCCCAACTGAGCTACCGGATCATGGGATATGTGTGTGATCGTTTAATGGTGGGCCCTGTAGGACTCGAACCTACGACCAATCGGTTATGAGCCGACCGCTCTGACCAACTGAGCTAAGGGCCCGAATCGTATCGGACGTCGATCACATTTATTACTATACAGCATCGTAAAATGGATTTCAAGAGGAAATGAATAATTTCTTGTAAAAATTTTCACTCGTACCAAAAGAACACTAAGAAACCCAGTGAAATCAGGCTTGTTTTCCCCTTGTAAAAAGCCATTCCCCACCGCTGCTGCCCACCTCCCCCTACAAAACAGGGAGATCACCTACCTGATGGCATCACTTCTTACATGACTGCATCAAGCATATGATATGAGCTACACCAGTGGAGAATTGACTCTGCCAGACAAAAACGATCCAATAAAGCTAACAACAACAAACAAGATAATTAGGTAACGATTGTAGCAAACACCCTCATCCCAAACCTAACCTACCCCGCCTGCACCGTCACTTTCTCCTCGACACGCAGCTCGGCTTCCTATTGCTTCGACGCCTCGTTTCGTGCCAACTCGGCCTCCTGCTCATCTCTCATCCGATGGGCCATGCGGCTAGACGCATTGGCTGCCACACTCGCCACGAGGTCGTCCAAAAAGGTGTGAACACGTCCCTCTCCCGACTTGGTATCCAGCCTTTTAATCACCCCGACCTTGTGCTTATCCAAATGCCCAAAGGTGGTCACCGCGATACTTCCATATCCAAATACGGAGCCTAGCGCCAATGTTTCGTCGCATCCGAATAGTCCTTCATCTGACGCAATGATGGATTGGAGCGGCTCGGACAAGAGGCCTTTCTCTGCTAACGTATCCAACTCAACGCCAACCAGGATGGCGTGCTGCATTTCTCTTTTTTCCAAGACCGCTTTCACACTCTCAATGCACTGCGCCATTGTGAGATCTGGATGGTAAGGCGACTGCATGAGATAGACGATCTCTGCGATATCATCCAACGTCACTCCGCGTTCTGCCAAACGTGCGAGAGCAGCGTTTCTGACTTCGATGCTGTGTACTTGCTTCTTCATATAAGAGACAACCCCTTCCACAAATCGAGTGAAGTCGTTTCCTACCATAGTATCACACACCAGCCAAATTGCGACAATCTTTCGCCCAAAGCCGGACTCTACACCCAAACTATTGGGCATGCCCGCTCGCTCCTGTATAATAATGAACAAGAATATCCCAATAAGGAGGACAACGCAGTGGCCCTTGAGGAAATCATCTTGGAAAGCCGGCATTTGGGGACGCCGGAAAAGCTGATTGTCTACACACCCCAACGCTACTCGCCACTCTACTCGTATCCAGTCCTCTACGTACAGGATGGGGAAGATTACTTGGCGATGGGCAGAATGGCTTCTTTGCTGGATCAATTGAATGAGGACAAAGAATTTCCTGATATCATCGCTGTCTTTCTCCCTGTCGAGAAAAACAAAAGGAACGACCGTTATCATCCGGATGGCAAGGAGCACATGGCCTACCGACGCTTCCTCGCCGAAGAAGTCGTGAGCTATGTCGATACGCATTACTCCACACATCCTTTGGGAAACGCACGAACACTTCTTGGCGAATCTTTGGGCGGGGTTGTCTCTCTGTTCACTGCGCTTAACTATCCACATACGTTTGGACAAGTTGCCTGCCAGTCGATTGCCATGGACGCAAAGCTAAATCGTCTGGTAATGGACGCTGACTTTTCCGTACCACAAACCATTTATTTGGAAATCGGTACGGAGGAAACGGCAGTAAGCACGGGGCGTGGCACATTGAATCTTCTTGCGGCCAATGAGGAATTGCGCGAGATTTTGGGCACGAAAAAAGCCACCCTCATTTATGAAACGTTTGAGGGTGACCATACGTGGGGCCACTGGCAGCGCAATCTACCGCGTATGCTAAAGACGCTTTACGGGTAAACTTACCGTGGCTGTTCCTCTTGTGGACCTTCATCCTTGATCGTCGATACGAGAGCCTCTTCGAATTCTCCTTTTCGTATCGCAGTCAAGATCGTGAAGGTCAGCACAGACAGTAGAAGCAGGACGAGAAAAATGAATGTGATCATCATAGCCGTATGCATGCCATGCGGCACCTCCTTGCACTACACAGTCTTTCCTTTGGCGCAAGGAATATACGGACCCACGCTTAACATTACACAAATGAAGAATTTTCTGTTAAAATAATATCTTGTAGAGCATGATAGATAGTAAGGAGGAGTGGTTCTGATGATGTACAGTATCGTAATATTCCCATCTAGCAAGGTGCAAGAAGTAGCCAACTCTTACCGGAAACGTTATGACCCGGGCTATGCTTTGGTTCCTCCGTATATCCGTTTGAAGGAAGCCTTTGAGCTGGACGAAGCGAAGCTGCCTGAGCTGGTGAGCCATCTGGAGCAGGTTGCCTCCTCTACAGACAGTTTTTCGGCTCATTTCCATCGGGTATCTTCTTTCCACCCTACCACCAACGTGATCTATTTGGCTGTGCAAAACAAAGAACCATTTAACGAGCTGCATCAAAAGATTGCCAATCAGTGTGTGAATGAAAAAGAAACCTACGCATACGTACCGCATCTGACCATCGGGCGCGACCTGTCCGACGATGAGCTGCGTGATGTAACCGGTCAACTAAGCATGGCAAAAATTGATCTAAACAGCGAAATTGATCGCTTCCACTTAGTTTATCAGCTCGAGGATGGCATCTGGAGCGTTTACCAGACTTTCCTTCTGAAAAAATAAACACCCTTTCTACAAACACCAACCCTCCCTGCGTATCCATCGTAGGGAGGGATATTTTCTAACAAAGGACGAATACAATGAACCTGCAAACCTACCAGATCCAAAGAGTCACCACGGAACAAGAATTGGCGGATGCCCTGTCGGTACGCCGAATCGTTTTCATCGAGGAACAGGAAGTACCAGAAGAGTTGGAAATCGATGAGCATGACACCCTTGATGGCGGGACGATCCATTTTGTGGCCTACCGCGATGGAAAGCCAGTGGGCGCTAGCCGTATCCGCACCTACGCACCTGGAGTGGGAAAAATTGAACGGGTTGCGGTTGCCAAAACAGAACGCGGTACCGGGCTGGGCCGCCAAATCATGCTTGAGATGGAAGAGCTGGCTAAACAACACGGGTATGACAGCCTGAAGCTGAATGCACAGACACAAGCCCAACGGTTTTATGAAAAGCTCGGCTATGAACCTTTTGGCGACTTATTTGACGATGCAGGTATCGAGCATATTACGATGGTCAAATCCATTCATGAATAAGAGAAGTTGCGTGTAGCTCCATTCCCTCATTCAGAAAAACAACCTCGTTTTCGCCATGATCAGCATGCGAAACGAGGTTGTTTTTTATTGGCACCAGAGAAAAGAATTATTTCACCAGCGGTTTCCGGATGGCCTCAATCACGCGTTCAAAAGAGTCAGCACCGTAGCCCTCTTCTACTTTCTGTGTGGCCAACGCTAGCAATGGCATCAACCAATCAACAGGGACTCCCTGTTCCTTGCTGGCATGGATGATGTGTTCAAGTCCTAGTTTGTTCGTATTCAAATTGGACACATCGGTCGTGAAGTTTCCTTCATCACGTGCTCGTACGGCAACCGGATCTGTTAAGAGCGGGGCAATCAAGTGATTTACCCAGTTGGTTGCGTATGGAAGAAACTCTGTTCCTGTTATGTTAGCCGTACTTAATAGAGCATGTGCATGCATGGAGCCATACCAAGCCCCATACATCATGGTGAGCAGCGACAAATCATAGATCAACGGGACACCATAGTCTTCACCGAGATAGGCAGCGTTACCTCCCAACAGTTTCAATGTCGGTTCATATGCTTCAAATAGAGCCTTCGACCCACCGTAGAAGATGAGTGTCTCGGGCAGTCCAATCATTTGAGGGATAGCCATAATCGCTCCATCCAGATATTGCCCACCGTGCTCGCTTACCCACTTGGCTGTCTTGCGTGCATCCTCCGGTGTTCCGGTAGTGAGGTTGACGATGACACGCCCTGATAATTCATTTTCCAAGGGCGCAAGCAGCTCTTGCATGACCTTGTAGGTCGATAAGCAAACAACGACCAAGCTGCTTGCCGCGATTGCCTCTGCTGCACTACCTGCAAGCACTGCCCCCTTCTCGACCAGACCGTTGGCTCGATCTGCTGAACGGTTCCAGACAGTCGTTGGGTGACCGCCTTTTAGAAAAGCATCCGCGAGTGCTACTCCCATATTGCCAAGGCCAATAACAGTTACAGACGCAGGAATTGATGCTGAATTCATAGGTCGACACTCCATTCGTTTATTTTTCCAAGCGAGAAGATCCAGCACTTCATACAAGGTCTATCGCTCTTGATTGCGATTCTAAAGCTTTACACTAGTGTGAATGTCAATACAAAAATCAACTCTTCTTGACACTTCACACCCAGTGGAATAACATGGAACCAGAAACATACGATACCGTATCTTTTGAGGTGAACCATGCAATACGTACGTGAAGATTGGATTCGGGCGGGGCTCGATATGTTGGCAGAAGCAGGCATTGACGCTGTTCGTGTGGAGCCTCTCGCCAGAAAACTGAAGATCAGCAAGGGGAGCTTTTATCATCACTTTCCAGATCGTCAAGCACTGTTAGACTCCATGATCGATTATTGGGAGGAGCATGCGACCGAGCGGATCATTCGAGCGCCACACTCGGACAGCATGTCGTTGGAACAGCTTTTGTCGAGCGCTTTTAGTAGCGAGCGAAAAACCGAAGCCGCTATCTACAATTGGGCGAAACAGCATTCTGCCCTTTCCAAACGTCTCGTGGAAATCGAGCAGCGCAGGATCGGCTTCGTAGCCTCCCTGTATGAGAAAAAAGGGCTGGCTCCCGCTGATGCAAAGGCACGCGCTCAACTCGCGTACCTCCTCTATATTGGTTGGCTGGTTCGCCGAGAGCTGGAAACGCCTTTTGATATGTCCGCACCCTTGCAACATTTTATGACCTGGATTTGATTCCCACCTCCCCCTTTCTACCGGACAGATTGTCTCGTGTAAGGGTTTTTTACCCAAAACATACGGATACGTATCTTTTACAAAGACCTTACAAATCAATAGGAGGCATTTCCATGACGCATGTTTTTCCCATCTCATCTGCTATCTTCTTGGTCATCGTGTCCTTGCTGCATTTTTATTGGGCCTTCGGAGGAAAATGGGGGATCGATTCCGTCATTCCCACAACAGCCGATCATGCACGCCGGACTTTTTCCCCTGGGAAAGGCGGAACGATCATCGTTGCCTGCTTGTTGGCTTGTGCCGGTTACATTTTGCTCGCCCAGAGCGGCTATCTATCACCCGTACTCTCCCCTTCTTTGATTCAATGGGGATGCATGGTCTGTGCTGCTGTATTTGTCCTGCGCGCTGTGGGAGACTTCAACTACATTGGCTTTTTTAAAAAAGTAAAAAATACGAAGTTTGCCCGTCAAGATACGGCATTGTATACCCCTCTCTGCTTGTGGTTAGGGATATCCTTTCTGCTCGCATTGTTTTGAGCTCACAAAAAAACCTCTTCCCAATGTTCTGAGTTGTGGACTGAAAAATAAAGCATTTGACTGGCGACGGTGTTAAGCTAATTCAATAAGACATTGTTAGTTACTTATGTTATGGATACTATCGGATGGGGGTGGAGATGGGTTGGATAAAATCAAGCAAGCCCAAATAAATGGTTTTCTACAAGCTTTCGCCCTTTTAAATCTCCGTACAAATCATGGATATACATTTGAATGGATTGAACTGGAGTATCATGATGATATTCTTACTGCTTTTACAAATAGCTTTAATCTAGAGGGGGATAAAAACTTAGGTGAAGTGCGATTGATACCACTTGACGATTGGAAAACAAAATTAGCGAAAACTTGTGATGATTGGTTCTTTGAAATTGGGTATCCTTATCACCAATTTAATTCGTCCGTAAAGTTTGACCCAAAGCATTGCATACATGGTTTTATTACGTTATTATCAGATTTTTTTGAGGGGCACCTAACGGTATATAAAGTGGAATGTCAGCCTAATTTCTGGTATGAAGCTATTTGGGATGATTATATTTTTCATTCGAATAAGAGATTGTTTCTTTTACATTTTGGAGTTTCTGATTGACGGGACGAGTATAGCCTAGTTAGAAAACCGAAAGATATTCTATTATTTAAGCAGTTCTTTCGCCAATGATTATCCAATCTTAGTAAATCGGCCTTGTAGTGCGATCAAAGATTGGAGCATCGGATATTACGTACGGGAGGAAAAAATTTGAAATTACTGTTAAACACTTCGCCTTATCGATTGGAGCAAGGTTACGAATTAGGATTTGGTCCAAGCGTGTTTGATACAATGGCGGAGGTCATTCTGGCTTTTCGCGAACCGTGCCAGGATATTCTTTTCTCATATACGAACTGGGATAGAGAATTGGATCCGTATAGGGAGCATTTAATTAAAGATTCCGTGCACATTTTCCACGCAGATGTGATCTATGACCCTAATCAGGAGATAAGCCAAAAGGTGAAGAAAGTGCTGCTTCATCATTATGCACCTGAGAGTGATCCCATAGCTGATCAGGTCTTGATGGATCAGATGTTAACCCGTTTTAGAGAATCCCCATTAGATGAGTTGGATGAAGAACTTCTACGGAAGATTGGTACCGCCGTACACGAAATGCATTCGTTCTACACGCTGAAGGATCGTGATGAGGCAACGCAAACTTTTATAAATAACCGTTTGGTCGAAACCACCACTTCCACCTGGCTGTACCCTTTTGAACGCCCAGCCCATTTGGAAAGCCAATTATGGTATCGGGCTAACACGAAAGAAGAAATCCTACAGTCATTCGAGCTAACCCATTGGATGTTTGCCTGTGTGATCGTGAATCGGAATGCGCAGGTCGAAGATTACTGCTACTTACTTGACTATACCGAAGAACATGGGGATGAGCATGACGGCATGGTACTTTACATTTCTACTAAATGGCCCGAGTTTTTCAAAGATGCCGTTCTTCCAAAGTTGCAAGTCCTGTTGGGCGATAAGCTCGAAATCGTCAAATAGCACATTTATCGTTTCGCTACGTGTTCGATAACGGAACGAACATAGATAAAGTCTGTAGGCGTTAATCCATGGCGTTTACACATCTTATTGTGGAACTACACTGTCTTTACGGGATTTCACCTTTTTGTAAAAGCAAAGCCACAGACTAAGACTTTATTTTTCAAGTCATAGTCTGCGGCTTTTTAAATTTACACCTTCCGCTTCTCTGCAATCGCCCGTAGCTGTTCAACAGCACCCATCCCTGCGGTATGAGAGCCAAGCATCGCATGAAACGGCTCCTCTCCACGCCAGCCATGGAAATCAGATCCGCCGGTGATAACAATTCCGTATTGCGCTGCCCACTTGCTGTAGCGCATTTTTTGTACCTCATCGTTGTCCGGATGATTGACTTCAATCCCATCCAATCCGAATACAATCAACTCCTGGACCAGCTCATCATCGTCATACAGACCCGGATGAGCCAGCACCGCCACTCCGCCAGCCTCTTTGATCAGCGTGATCGCTTCCTGCGGGGTAATGCGTGGAGGATTGACATAAGCCGCTCCCCCTTTGCCCAAGTATTTATCGAAGGCCTCTGCGATCGTAGAAACGACACCCAGCTCCATCAGTTCTTCTGCAATATGCGGTCGCCCGATGTTTTTGTCCGTGCCCTGCTTGCGGCGGTATACCTTTTCCAAGGAAATGTCGATACCGAGCTCCTGCAGCCGTGCGATCAGCAATTGGTTACGCTCATGCCTCGTCTCTCGCAGACGAAAGAGACGCTCTTCAAAAGCTGGGTCTTCATACGGGACAAAATAGCCGAGAACGTGAATATCCTGCCCCTTCCCTACGGAGCTCACTTCCACTCCCGGAATGATTTCCACGCCGAGTGCACGGGCAGCTTCCATTGCTTCTGGAATCCCTGCTACCGTGTCGTGATCCGTGATCGCCAGTGCAGCAAGTCCCGCCTCCTTCGCCAAGCGTACATTTTCCGCCGGCTCGCAGGTACCGTCTGACGCTTTTGTATGAGTATGCAAATCTGCCATAAGTTCCATTCTCGTCCACTCCTTCTTTTCTTTATTCTACAAGTCTGAATTGGTATTGCCGCACATAGTATGAGACTAAGCTTCGATTCTCAATGGTTGAACCGAGGAGGATGTCCATGCGGTTAAAAAACAAGACCCTTACCGGTGTCGTTCAGCCACTCTCTTATGTTGACAAAATGCTGCGGCAGCAAGGCTTTCATCGTTCAGGCGGGGACAGTATGCCCACGTACGATGTCGTCATGTACGATTCCGCCAGCAGCAGCACGTATTTTTTGCGCATCCCTACGAACTACACCAGCACAACGACCGGAAAAGGGGAACTGAATGTCAAACTGGGTCATCCGTATTTGGAAGCAAAGTTCTATATGAACACCACATCCGAAGAAGTTTTTTTCATTCCCAAGGCCGTCCGCGAAGCTGCAGAGCATAAGCTGGCAGAAATCGCCGACTACCTTTCTGCTCCCTCGGCTCCATCCTGAACAGTTCTCCACAACCACCGATTTTGTTCAAACCGGTATGCTACCCTCTTTGTTTTCTGCAGCCCGACCAAGTAACCCATAAACGCCGTCCGAAACAGGACATAGCTCGAAGTATTTTCTATGGAAATGTGTAAACGCTCACACAGGAGAGCTAACGCTTCTTCTGCTGTTCTCTCCTCTACGAAAATGTCGCAGATCACCGAGAAAATCCGCTCATGCCAAGCAATATTTTTATCCACGGCATCATGAGAGGTGGTGGTATATGCTCCATGCCCAGGCAAGTACCCCTTGTAATTGGTTGCAAGCAGTTTATGAAGACTGAGTAGGGTCTCATGCGCATCCACAAGAAACGGCAGCTTGTGCTTTTCCAAAACCTCTTCGCCTAAATAACTGTCGGCAGCGAAGCATATCTCGTCACAAACGACGCCAACCTGTTGCCAGCTATGCCCCGGCAGAGAAAGGATAAAGAAAGGTACGCCACCAATTTCGATCCCTTCATCCATTGGAAGGAGGTGGTCCACCCGAGAAGGCTGCGCCAGCAAAAACTTGTTTTTGAGATCCTCAAGTGGGGCTGCACCCATGTTCAAGTAAATGGGCTCAAGTATCGGATTCCGAATGATCGCCTCTTCCAGAGGTGGCGCATAGACCCTTGCTTCGGGCCAGCATCCGAGCAAGTAGGCGTTGCCACCGAAATGGTCGGCATGAGCGTGCGTTTGAATAATGGCACACAAGGGCTGGGCGATAGCGTCCAGTCCTTTCTTGACTTTTTTGGCGTTTTGGGTGTCCAGACCAGAATCAATCAGGATCGCTCCATGCTCACCAATGACAAGTCCTATGTTAACATGACCGGGAAAATAACCAACACGCTCCGTTATCATTTGAAATGCTTGTCCAGACAAAACAGTCCCTCATTTCATCCTTTTCCTATTTATTTTCTCCAAAATATCGCCTTCCCCTTCCTATTCCTATATCTCGTGCTCGTGTTTACATAGAGCAGCGACAAGCGATCATCCATTTTACGTGAAAAAAGCGGGCCAATGATCGTATACGGTGGCAGAGGTCGTCCGAGTCCACTGAACATATGCGTGGTCGCCGCAACGGCAACGATTGTCAGTAACGAGAAAACCATCCTCTCCATCCCGATTGTCTGAATCGAGCAGAGTACAATCAGCCCATCAATGAGGAAAATCAGCAATGCAACGCGCAGCTTGTATCGTCTGGCAAGAAATTGCGCGAACAGGTCTGTCCCACCCGTATTTGTCTCGTAGGCAAGCATCAATCCGACACCCATTCCGATTAATACACCACCAGTAACCGCGGAAAAGGAAATTGACCACAGATTCCAGCCACGCATATCCGAGAGAATGTCTATAAAAAAAGCAGAAATCAGCATGCCGTGAAAGCTGTGAAAAAACAAGCTGCGATCATAAAAAAAGACGATGACATACACAGGGATACTGATCAAAATCATCATGAGACCGGTCGGCATCTGCATGTAATATGTCGCCAACAAACCGATCCCGATCATGCCCCCTTCCATTAGGCGATGCGGAACCAAAAACAGATTGACTCCAACGCCTAGAAGCACGCTTCCTGTGAGAATCGCTACACTTTTTTGCAGCCAGTACATGTCGCTCCCCTCCTTGAACCGTGCTCGTTTATGTTTATGATCGGAAAGAAGCAGGTATGTCCAAGCAATGCCTCAGAATGCGCCAGTTCAAATCGGAACGTTTTGACTGTTCGGTTGACCTATTGGTATACTTACGAGTAACAAGAAAACCTGTAGCTTGGCTCACGAAAAGCATATCCATTGCAGGTTTTAGATCGAATATTTATCCATTTTTGGTCGTACATGTAAAATACCATTATCGTATCGGAGGTGAATTCTCCCCCTTTCGCACTGCGGGAGGCGGAGGTGTGCTTGGAGAGTCCGATAGGGGAGATTACGCTGAATCTGCTGCTCGTGGTATTTTTGGTTCTACTGAACGGCTTCTTCGTCGCAGCAGAATTCTCGTTGGTAAAAGTTCGCCAAACTCGTCTGACCCAGCTCGTCAGTGAAGGCAATCACAAGAGTGCCCGCTACGCGCAAAAAGTCACACGAGAGCTCGACGCCTATCTATCCGCCTGCCAGCTAGGAATTACTCTGGCTTCGTTGGGGTTAGGCTGGGTCGGTGAACCTGCCGTCGCCCATTACGTCGCGCCTGTCATCGCATTTTTTCATTTCCCATCTTATTTGGTCGGTCCGATCTCACTTGCGATCGCCTTTGCTATCATCACATTTTTACATATCGTCTTCGGAGAGCTTGCGCCCAAGTCTTTGGCGATTCAAAAAGCGGAGGCCACTTCCCTATGGACTGCCGCACCGCTCATGTTTTTCTACAAGCTGAGCTATCCGCTCATCTGGCTTTTAAACGGAGCAGCCAATTTACTGATCAGACGCCTTGGAATCGAGCCTGCCACCGAAAACGAATCTGCTCATACAGAAGAAGAAATCCGCCTTCTCATGAACCAGAGTCATAAAAGTGGTCACATCGACCAGACTGAGATGGCACTGGTCGACAATGTCTTCGTGTTTTCCGAGCGTCTTGCCCGGGAAATTATGATCCCACGGATTGATATGATTTGTCTCTACGATGACAACACGTTTGACGAAAACCTCGAAATCATGAGAGAGTCTCGCCATTCGCGTTTTCCCGTCGCCCATGAGGATAAGGACAGGCTGATTGGCTTTGTGCACATCTCAGATTTTTACCTCTCTGCGCTAACGACAGGGAAAGCAGAGTTAACTGAATTTCTCCGCCCGTTATTGACGGTGCCGGAGTCCATGGAAATCAGCCACGTCTTGCGCTTGATGCAAAAGCGCCGTTCCCAGCTTGCCATCGTGATTGACGAATACGGCGGTACAGCAGGGTTGCTAACGATGGAGAACATTTTGGAGGAAATCGTCGGTGACATTCAGGATGAGTTCGATGAAAATGAGCGCCCTGAAATTGAAGAAAGCTCCAGCAACACGCTCTCGGTTTCCGGCAAAACTCTCTTGACAGAACTGAATGATTACATCTCGATTGAAGTCGTTTCCGACGAAGTCGATACCATTGCCGGATGGCTCTACAGCCAGTTGAATGAAGAAGTCGCGAAAGGCAAAACCGTCACATTCCAAGGCTATCTTTTTGCGATCAGCGAACTGGAAAACCATCGCATTACACGGGTGAGCATCACGTATTTGGGAACAGAAGATTCGTCCGCGCTTCCTGAGGACATCGTGTCGCTACACTCCTAATCGAAAAGAACAACCATAATGGCAAGTGTCCCCTGCCGACAGGGGGCACTTCTTGTTTCCGAGGTGTCCTGATGAACTACGCTTTACTAGACAACAAACCCATCCTGTTGCTACCTGAGAACTACAACTGCATACCGTTTTGGCGCATGGCTGCCCGGCAGGACAAGGTACGCTGTCCAGCCTGTGCATCGGCGCTTCGTCTTCATGCTGGCATCAGCTTTGAGCCGCATTTCTTCCATCCCGAAGGAGCAGAGTGCCCGCTTCTGACGGAAAATGGTCCTGCTCCACTTGATTCGCTGCAAGCGATAAATGAGACGGCTGCCACTGCCTTTCAGGCTGTCTTGGCTGCTACGGCTGCAAAGGATCACAACGGCGATAACACGAAAGAACCACTCGCTTTCTCATCTAAGGAGCATAGCGAGGCATCCATAGACGTAGACGAAGCAAATCCAACAACCATCGGCTCCTTTCGCCTTCCGAAAAAGAGAACAATTGGCGCGAGCACGACGTCTCCCCCGCCAGCTCCGAAGCCACCGGTTTTCCGCAAACGCTTGATGCCGAAGAAGACCATCTCTCACATGGCTGAGCAAATGCGCGATCAATCGCTGCACCCGGGACAACAGCAAGCGGTGCACGCTACCGAGGGGCCTTTTCTCATCCTCGCCGGAGCCGGAAGTGGCAAGACGCGCGTCATGACTGCACGCACGACTCACTTGATCTCAGATTTGGGCGTAAAGCCGAATCAAATCATGGTCGTGACCTTTACAACCAAAGCCGCCGATGAAATCCGTCAGCGCATTGCCCGGCAGCTACCCGCTGGACAAGCACGTGAGCTGATTGCCGGAACATTCCACAGCATCTTTTACCGAATGCTCCTGCATCACCAGCCAGAACGCTGGGATCAGCAGCGCCTTTTGAAAAAGGATTGGCAAAAATGGCGGTTGATGCGCGAGACTGGTGCACTGCTCGGTCATGAAGACCTTGCCACGTTAAAAGAAACAGAGATCACCGAGGCACTCGGCATCGTCAGCCGTTGGAAAAACGAATACATCCTCCCCCATGAGGTCGCGTATCGGGAAGCAACGAGCGATGCAGAAAAACGGGCGATCCAGCTCTATCCTCTCTACGAGGCCACGAAGAAAAAGCATCAATGGTTTGACTTTGACGACATGCTCATTGGCTGCTATGAAATGCTGCGCGATGATCCAGGACTCCTTCGCCGGTATCAGGAACGCCTCACCTATGTGATGGTTGATGAGTTTCAGGATATCAATCGCATTCAGTATGAGACGGTCAAGCTATTAGCCGCTCCGCAAAACAATTTATGTGTCATCGGGGATGATGACCAGTCCATTTACGGGTTTCGTGGTAGTGATCCGCAGTACATCCTGGGCTTCACCAAAGACTTTCCGCAGGCGTCGACGTTTACACTCGAGGTTAACTACCGTTCCCATTCCTCGATCGTCAGTCTTGGCTACTCGCTGATCGGTCACAACCGGGAGCGTTGGGCAAAGGAATGTCAGTCCTTTCATCGCGAGGAAGGCGACACGTATTTATTCGAGCCGGAAGACGAAGAAGAACAAGCTTCCCGGATCGTCGATGAAATTATCCATCGTCGCGAGCAGGGGGCCATTTTGGGTGAATGCGCAATCTTGTACCGCACCAATGAATCGGCACGCCCCATTTTGGAGCGCCTGAGCGAAGCCGGAATTCCTTTTCATTACACACAAGAAGAGGAATCCTTTTACCAACGCCAGACGGTTCGCTGGACGCTGAATTATTTGCGGCTCGCGTTAAACCCGGATGACACCGATGCGCTAAAAGAAATATTGTCGACCCTCTACATCTCAGCGGAAATGTGGAATGCCTTGCGCAGCCAAGCCATCATCGAGGACAAGCCGATTCTGCACGTTCTTCCGCATCTGACACAGCTCAAACCGTATCAGCGCAAGCACATGCAGCAAATCAATGAGATACTCACCGCGTGCAAGGATGTTCCACCTGCTCAGGCGTTAGAGCTTATCTATGAGGATGGCAAACTGCGCGATTATCTAAAAAAACGCGCGAAAGACCGGGAAGATGGCCGGGAACGTTGGAGCGATGAGCTACAGCAAATACTGGCAGCATCCAAGCGCCATGCGACGATCAGCGATTTTTTGGCTTATATCGATCAAATGACGCGACAAGAAAAAGAGTGGCGCACGATGCGACCACTCCCCGACGAAGCTGTTCATGTTTTAAGCATCCATCGAGCAAAAGGTCTCGAATACGACCACGTCTTCTTGCCCGATCTGGTAGAGGGTGCCCTTCCTCATGAGTACACATTGGATGAGCTGCGAAAAGGCGGCTCTGGTGCGCTTGAAGAAGAACGCCGTCTCTTATACGTCGCGATTACCCGGGCCCGTCACAGCTTGTGTATCGGTATCCCCCGGGAGCGATTCGGACGAAAGACCCGCACCTCCCGCTTCATCGCCGAGATGGGAAGGTAAGTACTGAAAGCCACCGCCCATATAAATCAAGAATTCTTCCATGTTCGTAATCAATGGAAACATAAAACAGGCCCCCTTTCACGCATTCATTTTGGGTATAGTATGCGAGAAAGCAGGGCCTGTTATTCTTTTTCGGGTAATTTGCTTCTGGTTAGCCGCCCATAATGCTGTAGCCAGCATCGACGTGCAGAATTTCACCCGTGATTCCTCGGGAGAGATTGCTGAACAAGAAGAGAGCCGTGTCGCCTACTTCCGATTGGTCAATCGTACGGCGCAATGGCGCTTTTTCTTCAATCTCCTTCAGCACAGAGTTGAAATTGCGGATTCCTTTTGCGGCAAGCGTACGGATTGGACCAGCAGAGATCGCATTGATACGAATGTTCTCTTTGCCCAGGTCGTTTGCCAAATAACGAACAGAAGCATCAAGCGCAGCTTTGGCTACACCCATCACGTTGTAGTTTTGAATCACGCGCTCACCGCCAAGGTAAGTCAACGTCACGATGCTTCCGCCCTCTGTCATCAACGGACGAGCAGCACGAGCAACTGCTACCAGGGAGAATGCGCTAATGTCCTGTGCCAATGCGTATCCTTCGCGGGAAGTGTTCACATACTCACCTTCGAGCTCTTCCGTTTTCGCAAACGCGATGCAATGTGCTAGTCCATGAATCACGCCCACTTTTTCTTTGATCACAGCAAAAGCCGCTTCGACATCCTCATCCTTCGTGACATCACAGTTTACCAACAGCGACTCTACTCCCAATTTTTCTGTGAGTGCCGCCACGTTTTCACGCAGACGCTCCCCTTGGTACGTAAAAATCAGATTCGCTCCAGCATTATGTAAGGATTGCGCAATTCCCCAGGCAATACTGCGGTGGTTCGCTACGCCCATGATGACGATGTTCTTTCCTTGCAGCAATGTATTCATTATGTATCTGCCCCTTTCCCAACTTATTCCCCTGCATTATAACCGATCTTGTCCATGGATACGAGTGAATAAACGAGAGAGGCAGTGTAAAATTTAATCGGTACTTCCGGCCTGGTCACCTAGCGTTGATAGAGTTTCAGAGGAAGCCCACGATTCCTGCAATGGATTCAACGATGTCCCCATGACCGGGAATTCAGTCAGTGACTGCAAATGATCGTCTGTTTGCATTTGTTCTTGATGGTTCATACTGTAAGTCCACACTCCCTTCCTTCAGACTAGACTGGCTAGGAATGGGCCCTTTTATGCATGCAAGTGGTTCGCGTGTAAAAAAGCAGACAAGATCAGATACACGGCCATCGCGCCAACAAAATAAACCCCATACTGTGCCTTTTTGGTTTGTCCGATATAAGGGACGAGATGGCTGGCGGATACATATAAAAAAATACCAGTCGTCATGGCCAGCATAATGCCAGACCAATTTGATGGAAACATTCGCTCAGCAAAACCAAAGCTGAGAGCTCCTGCAATCGTCGCAATCCCAAGAGACGTCGCGCCCCAAAATGCTTTCTTTCTCGAGTTGGTCGCTGCCAGCAAAAGAGAGGCTACAGTTACACCATCCGGGATTTTGTGCAGCAGCATCGCCACCAACACGGATACCCCAACTTCTGAATCCATCCGCAAGCTCGCGACTAAAGAGATACCTTCGACAAATGCATGTAATAAAAAACCCGTCATGACCCCAATCATTCCCGTGGAGCCAAACTCTCCATTCGACTTGCTAATTAATTCCAAAGCAAAAAGCGTAACAAAGCCAACGAGCACAAATGGCATCAACCACAAGCTCTTATCAGAAAAGACATGTGGCATCAAATCTAGAAGCGTAATCGCCAGCAGTAGCCCAGCCCCTGCACTGATCATCGCAAACAATGCCTCGGACGACCAAGCACGCAGACATAACAGCAGTCCCCCGATACTGCTCGCCAAGGCAGCAGTCAAAAGGACAATCCAGAAAACAGATTGCATCATCCGGTCCTCTCCTCACCCAACGAGCAAAAACATGCTTACTCCTTCCATATGTACGCGCCTGTCCCGGTCATTATGAGCAGCCTAGCAAATTTGACAAAATGCGACGACCTGTCCGAATCGGACGAAAGATCACTAGTTTTTAGAACCTTTGTCGATTCTCTCTTACCCGGAAAATTTTGGTGCTATAATGAGTCCACCGGGAATACCGAGAGGAAAAAAGGGAGTGATTCGGGATGGATGTACAAGTTTGGATGGCTTCAAAAGAGGTAGCTGATCGCCTTGATGTGCATGTTCGTACACTACGTAACTGGCTGGACTTGTTCGTACCTGCTCAGGAACGTCTAAAAAATCCGCAGGGTCACTATTTGATCAGCGAAGCAGGCTTTGAACTGCTCAAGGAAGTGAAAGAAAGAAAAGATAACGGTAACAGCTCGTTAAAAGATATTCAGCGCCAACTGATAGAAGAAGGTCGCCTGTCCGAGGAAATGCTCATGGCAGAAGAACTCGTGGGTGCGGAAGAAACCGCCGTTACGCTAAGCGCCACAAACAAGCTGGGTACGGGCATGCGAGAAGTGGAAATGACAGTCCACGAGACACTCGTCCAATTTCAGCAAGAGCTCACTCAACTCTCCTCCATGAATCATATGCAGTCGACCATTCTGCAAAAGATTGCGGACATAGAAGAAATGCAAGAGTCCCTCCGCTTGGAAATGCGTCGTGTTACTTTTGAACTGGATCTTATGCAACAACGCTTGACTCGTCGTAAGGAGCGCTATGCCCGCTATGAGCCTCGCTGGTCACTCAATCCATTCCGCTGGTTTACACGTTCAAATCGCGCAGCCGAGCAATAATCGTGTTTTTAAATACGGAAAAAAATGACAATTAAGAGAAGTACCTCGACAGCGCTAGTCTCCCCATGTTCTACTGTGATAAAATGGTACTACATGAACTGCCAGAAAATCAGGACTATTTACATTCCACCAAAAAAGGACTGGGGCTTTCGTTGTGAGAAAATTGCATATTACTTCGGTAAAGCCGGGCGATGTCATCGCCAAGAGCATTTTCCAAGAAAATGGGAACGTTCTGTTGGGGATCGGGGTACAACTAACTCCCCGTTACATAGAACGCCTTGTTCAATTGGGAATTGATACCCTGTACATTCAAGACAAGCACACAGAAGATATCATGCCGGAAGATGTAATCCGCGATGAGACGCGTAAAGAAGCCGTGGATGCCGTGTACAAAACGATGACCACCCTCATGGACCAGCCGCAGATCAAGCGCCGTACGTCCGCACCTGATTTCGGAAGCAGTTTTCAAAAGGTCTTTCGAGAAATCTTCCAAGACTTGAGCAGTCGCAAAGACATCTTAGTCAACCTGTCCAGTCTTCACGTGCTGGATGGTTATCTTTTTCACCACGCTGTCAATGTCGCCGTTTTGTCTGGTGTGGTAGGGATGGCCAAAGGCTACAACCAGCAGCAGATGATGGAATTGGGAATTGGTGCGCTTTTGTTCGACATCGGCATGACGCAGGTTCCTAAGGAGCTCTGGACCATGCCTACAGAATTAAGCGCAGAAGAACGCCAACGTGTCCAATACCATACCGAAGAAGGCTTCAATATTTTGCGGAATCAACATAATATCTCGGTCGTCTCCGCACACTGTGCGCTCCAGCATCACGAGAGATACAATGGAACAGGATATCCCCGTCAGCTCAGTGAGAATAACATTCATGAGTATGCAAGAATCGTGGCAATCGCCGATGTTTACGATGCCTTAGTTTCCCCGCGTCCATTTCGGAAAAGCTACTCGCCGAGTGATGCTACCGAGTACTTGTTCGCTACAGGAAACACCTATTTCGACCTTGACCTGCTCAAACTATTCTTGCAGCACGTCGCTATTTATCCAATTGCTTCTACTGTATTGCTGAGTACAGGACATACCGGGGTCGTTTCCAAAGTAAATCCATTGGCTGTGAATCGACCTACAATCCGTATTCTGACCAATGAAGATGGCTCTGAAGTAGCCAGCACCTATGAAATCGATCTCTACGATAAAGAATGGATGAGCGTGACGATCGTCAAAACCTTATAGGCCCACGACAAAGCTGAGATTCCTTATTCATCTCAGTTTTTTCATGCGTGGGTCCGTGTCGTTTTCGTACGTTGCAAATATCCCCCTATTACTACGAGAGCGACCAACCCAATTTTGATCGCATATTCGAGCCAACTCCTCCCTGCGATCCACTCACGCATCGTATTTTCCATGAGAATCATATTCGCCGCTGTGACTGCCAGGACACCTGAACCAACATAAACAAGCCATAAAAAGCGCTCCATTGCCCTTAAAATGAGCTGGCTACCAAAAACCATGAGAGGCACACTGATCAAGAGGCCTAGCACGATAAGAACGATGTCTCCTTGCGCTGCCCCTGCAATAGCGAGTACATTGTCCAGTCCCATCATCACATCCGCCACAACAATCGTCTTGACCGCTTGAACCAAGTCTTCACTCGAGTTGATTGCTTCCTCTCGGTCATCCTCGCGCAACAGGTTGTAGCTGATCCATAGCAAAATAATTCCTCCAATCAGGTACAAATACGGGATTTTCAGCAAATAAACAGCAAGAATCGTAGCAATCACGCGTACGATGATAGCAAGAAACGTCCCCCACAAAATGGCTTGTTTTCGTTGTTCGACAGGGAGCTTCCGGCATGCGATGGCAATGACCACGGCATTATCTCCACTTAATACGAGGTTGATGGTAATGATGAGTAGCAGCGACGAAAAAAAAGCAGATTCAAACAAAGGATGCACCCTCCCTAAACTTTTTGAGCCCTACTCGCCACCCTTGTACGGTGCCCCTGATTTTTTGTATGATGGTAACGAGGAGGGTTGTCGAAATGTCGAAACAATTCGTTATAGAAGCGATCATGTTGGCTATCTACGGGGAGTTGATGGTCCCATCGCAACCAGTAGAATATCTGATACCCGCGTCGACAATCTATGAATTGGACGAATTTATCCAGAGTCCTGAACCTATCATGCCCTACTCTGCTGATGATCAGTATGTCCGGCGGATTATGAAAGAAATGAGCCAATTTTTTGCCGATCCATTCAACCGCAAACGAATGGAAAAAGGACTGATAGCCCCATGGTCCAAGGTTCCCTTTTCTTTTCCGAACGGCGTGACCCTGACGGTCGTAAAAGTAGAGGACAACGCCATGTGGGGGGAAATATTTGATCCCGTAGAGACACAGCTATTGTTGACGGCCATGAAATTTGAGGCCCCACTTCTCACAGACCAGCCTGATTATCAGGATCGAATATTGGAATATATCGTGCCTGTTCAATTTTACGATGTTGATGATTTTGATTTTGCGCTCGAGCAAGGAATTTCATTGAACGACCTTCGTGAACCATAATCAAGAGAACAGACCGACGAGCCTGACGCTGGTCGGTCTGTTCTACGTCTTTGCCTGAGACAAAAAAACGTCCTGAGTAGGTTTGCCCATGGTACAATATGGGTAAAGACATGGAAAGCGGTTCGGGGAGGAATCATGTACGATGGAAATGACAAAAAGAAGCAATGGTTCGGATTGGGAAGCAGAAGCAGCTATTGACCAACAAATTTTGTTTAAAATGGGGAATGAATATTACGGCCTGTCGATTTCGCTGGTACGTGAGATCATCAAGCCGCTGCCCATTACACGTTTTCCAAAATCTCCACTTTATGTCGAGGGAGTCATTGATCTGCGTGGACGGATCTTACCGATCATCAACTTGCGGAAAATGTTTGATTTGGAACCTATGGAAGAAACGGATGACACTCGTTTTGTTGACTTGCAGCTGGATGGGTTGAACATCGGAATTATCGTGGATGCGGTCTCTGAGGTCATGAATATTCCGCAGAGCTTGATCGAGCCTGCACCACCCATTATCGCTGGTGTAGAGGGCAAATATTTGCAAGGCATTGCCCGAATGAATGACAAGCTGATCATGCTGCTTGATGTGGATGAAATTTTTGGACAGTGGAAAAAGAAGTAACGAACAGTATAAAGCCCAGTGCGAAGAAGATGCACTGGGCTTTTGCTCTCTTTATTCGTTGTTTCCTACTCCCTGCCTCCGCTTGCTAAATACGCGAAGTTCACCCACACCATCTCTTCGATTCCCAAAATTTCTTTGAACAGGTCAACCGAGTCGTACAACAGTGAAGCCCCTGTGTCGTCATCGACGTTCGTCAACAACTGCAAATCAAAAAGGGAACGCAACTGCTGAATCTGCTTCGGACCCACGATCCGACTAAATGACTGCGGCTTGATACGTGTGATCCCTTTACCTACCTCGCGCCGATACAACTCCGAACGCACTACCCTCTCCAGTATGTCTTCATACTTTTGCCGAACGTCCTCGCTGTCTACAATTCCTTCCTGCAGGTCAATCTCTGGATAAAGCCTGCCGAACTCGGCTTCCGCCATTTCCACATCGAGCGAGTAGCTGATTGTCGCTGACGCAACCTCGAAGCCTGCATCGAACAAGCGAAAGCCCCAGCCGTTGTCCTCAGCGTCATGAAACCAGAGGAGGGGAACGAATTGCTTGGACAGTCTCAGCAAAAAATCAAGCGTCGTGGAGGTTTCCAGCCACTCATCCTGCAGGAAAAATGCATTCCAGTCGCTGTTGACGTTTCTGTGGAAGTGTGGCTGCTCTGACTTGGATAAGGCTATCAGTACTTTCGGTTCGTATTTGCGTGGATAAAGAATGCCGGTCGTGAACTCACCCATCCGTTTTCCACCGCTTTCTGGAAGGCTTCCCTGATCCTTTCTTCTTAGTCTATTCAGGCAACGCTTGTTTTTTGCTGTGATCTTTATCAAACGTGCTCGTGTGGATAATCGTATGTACCGCACCCTTCGGCAACAGCTCGGAACGATACAAATGGAAATGCCGCGCCTTCCATTGTGGGGGCTCCTGCGCTAAATAGCGTTCATTCCAATCCAGGAGGGCAAGCTCATTCCCACTGTGATGCGGACCTCGCGCCAGCGTAATATGTGGCCGATACTGCTTCCGATCATAGGACAAGCCTTCGTGCAATTCGAACCGTCTGCCCAACAACAAATGGAGCTGCTTGAGAGGGGAAAGTTGACCGCGCAGTCCCAGCCAGAGCACACGTGGATGCAGGGCATTCGGAAAAACCCCAAAGCTGCCGACACGCAGGGTCATTGGCTGGATGATCGCGCTGACAATGTCCATGTCCTCGCAGATAGCGGGTACGAGTGACTCATCCACTTCACCAAGAAAATGCAGAGTCAAATGCAAATTAGTGAGAGACTGCCACCTGTCTGCCGTCACATCTTGCTTCAACCGTTTTTGAACATCGGCAATATAAGCGGCAGCCTCAGCTGGAATATCCAATGCGATGAATAAGCGCATTTCTGTCCTCCTTCGAAAAAAATAGCCCTCCTGTGACGGAGAGCCATTCTCTTTCATGCCGCGTTAGGCAGCCATCATCTTTCCGGTTACGATTCCCAAAATACTCCTGACATATTCGGCAAGACGGTTCGTTCCAGGCTGGTAGGTAAAGCGTAGGGTCAGCTCACTATGCCCCACATGGCCAGCGGGAGGGATATTCCAGAAGTACTCTCCTTCCCCGTATAAAAACTCTTCAATGCGCTGCTTCTTCCCTTCGATATCGATTTTCGGATCATGCGTTAAGGAGAACTTCATCATGACAGAAAACGAATCTGTCCAAACGTGATCGCGCTTATGTAATTTCCCATGGATAACAACTAAACCGGCTTCTCCCCACAGATTGTACTCGAGCAATGCTTGAAACTGCGGATGCACCTGCAGCTCCAACGCAGGAAGCCCTCCTTCGATCGTAAGTGCATGACGTTGTGCCAGTTGCTCAATCTCCCCTTGAAAACGGTGGGCGCATTCAGAAACAGCTTGGAACAAATTGGGTTCAACAGCGTACATCGTCGTCACCTCTCCCCAATGGAATGTCTGTCTTACCTAATTCGGATTCCCGCTTGTCGTATCCTTTGTTGAAAAATGACTTATTTACCCATATTTCATCGAAGACAAAAAAATTCCGGGGAGAGTCCTTTTTCACAATCTCACAACAATTATAGGTAAGGGACAGGCATTCCTGGAAACGCTTTCGCAAACACCTGCGCGAGATGCTCCTGTACCTCTTCATCGAGCTCCAAATGAAAGAGGCGACCGCTCTCATAACGCAGTAGTGGATAGGCACCCAACTGTAAGGGAGAAGCGTCCTGTGTCTGCACGTACTCCGGCAAGGTCATCAAAAAGCGCGAGAACGGATTCGCTTCATCCTCTGACATATGAACCACCTCGAATAAATGCGAAAGACTTGGCGTCAGCACGATCATTGCGTAATCCCCCTCTTCCGCAGCCCATACGGTAAAGGACGTATCCCGTACCTCGCTACGGGCGTGCCTGCGCATGACCCATACAGCTTGCTGCACAGTACTCATCAGTAAATGCTGGGCCCCTTCTTCACCATGGACATCTCTCATATGCTTGTAACGCAATACGAAGGCCATCCCCGATTCTGTAAAAACAGATGCAGGCAAGCTCATCGCTGAGATGCTTTCGGTCTCTTCCTCACGCACCTGTACCTCTTCTGGGAGAGTATCGGGTGTCCCCTCATAAAGCGCCTGAATCATCTCACGTGTACGCCCCACTTCCGCTGGGGAAAAAGAGAGGGATTCGGAATAGATGTGGGTAAGCTCACGATCCGCATAAGCCAAGTAGTGCAAAGAAGTATACGGCTGCTCGATCAATCTCAAGGCCATGCTTCGCTCATCAGCACGCGCTATGTCGAACGTCAAGGGAAAACCAAGTGGATTCAGTGGGTCCGACAGGGTCCAAATGACAGCGAGCAGTTTATTTTGATACGTCTTGAATTCGAGTGAGACGGCATCTCTCGTCTGCTCGCTGAAAGCATCCACCGATTCGAACACCAAATACAGCTCCACCTCACCAGTGCCACTAAGACGGACAAAGTAAGGAAGCCCCTCTTCTTCTGCCAGCTTGTACAAATCGTGATAAACAACGGGATCGAGTACCTCTCCCTGCGTTGACTCTTCCGGAGAACACAGGGTGTCATCGGGGGTTAGCGGAGGAAAAAAATCGTCGTTCATACGTTATTCCTCCTGTTTTCCCCAAGCTTTTAGCAATGCCCAATTGTCCATTTGTTTTAAGAGAGTCCGGTCTGTCGCGTCAATGTGGACAGGGGTAATCGCAATATAGCCGTGCTTGAGCAAATCATAGTCCAGCGGCTCTGCTAGGGGCATGACCTGAGGATACTCACGGGCTAAATAATAGCCTTCTGCTTCTTCACTATATTTGTCTTCATAGTGGTTCATGGACAAAGTGGCCGGAACCATTCCTTTCACCTCAGCCAGTGGTACATGCGGGATATTGATATTCCAGAATACCTCTGACGCCAGTTCCCCTTTGATCGCACGATTGCTAAACTCTTTTACAAGCGGACGAATCATCTCCACTACCTCGCCGTAGTTGTCTTGATCGAACCAGTTATCATAGGAAAGGGCAACGCCAGGAACACCCAAAATTACCGCCTCCCTGGCACCGCTGCACGTACCGGAGTAATAAATATCACGTCCGAGATTCGTCCCGACGTTAATCCCCGAGAATACGATATCCGGTTTTTTCCCATGTTCAAACAGGAGATGGTAAGCAGCTTTTACACAGTCTGCAGGGTTACCATTGACTGCCCACGCTTTCACCGGCATTCCGTAAAAATCACGCTGTTCAGGCGAGAGTGCACTCCGATAAGTGATTCCGTGTCCAACCCCGCTTTTCTCTTCAACCGGTGCTACTATAGAGATTTCCGCTCCCTCCAAAGTGAGCAAAGCTTCTACCAACCGCTTGATACCAAGAGCATCAATGCCATCATCATTCGTAACCAAGATCCGCAAAATAGGGTCTCCTCCTTCATCCATAGCGTTGCCACTTGCTGGGACGTATTTTCCTTATTGTACTGTAGAAAAAGAGGCCGCGCCAAGCTTCCTCCTAAAACGAAAGGACCCCAATCACATTGGGGCCCCGGCTATTCTTCAACTATATCTTTCCATCGTTCACGCCAAGCAATCCCTTCGCGAATCCACTCTTCTACTTGACGCTGCTTTTCCTCCGAGATTCCGATCAAGCAAGCGATGCGGGCAATCTCTTTTGTCTCCGATGCGGATAGCTTCCGATCGATCAATGCCATGTGGTAGAGCTTTCGCATCATCACGAGCTTTTCAGCCTGGGTCATGGCTACCAGGTCTTCCACGATGACTTCCGGACGCTTCGGATAGTCCAAATCATCCATTAAAATTTGTCGTTCTTTCAATGTAAAATGCTCCGAATTCACGATTTCATGAATACGATCTATTTCTTTGTTTCCTATATAACCGTCGGCGTGCCCGACGCAGATCATCAAGCGAATAGACGCAAACAAAATGTGTTTGTCCTTTTCGATTTTGGTATACACCGGCATAGTTCCTCCTCAAAAACATGATGAGCATAATAGATATCTACATATAATAATACGTTGAAAAACGAAAGCGGTTTCACATCATTATGTGACAAATTTATGCTATTCCCGTACAAAAATTCGCCTGAAATCAATCCAACCATAGGCATCCAGGCTTACACCAGATAACCGCGGATGTGCAAGCATTTCAACTCGATTCGAATACAGCGGGACAAACGTACTGCAAGCCGAAAGCGTATGCATGATACTGTCTACGCAAGCTTGTCGCTCTTGTGCTGTTCGGGCGCACGACAGACGATTCATCCAATACGCGATCTCTTCCTTTCCATGCGGATCTAAATGATGAGAAATACTCAACGCACCAGCGTGTAGAAATTCTCGTAAAGACAGCTCCGCCCTTTCATCTACATTCGCACTATCCACAACGAAATCAGCCTCTTGTAATAACGAAGGCGAGGCAAGCTCCTCCGGGGATGCATACCTAATCTCTATAGCAATTCCGTATGCCTTGCACGTTTTCTGAATCCACTGGGCATCTTCTATATGATCGGAGTCTGGATAGGTATAGAGCGACAGCGCCTCTCCCTGATACCCGCTCTCTTTGAAAATACGAACCAACTCCTGTGAACCCGGCACCTTTTTTGGTTCTTGGAACGAATCCGTTGTACCCCAGATGACTGCATGCTCCCTCGTTCCCTGTAGCTCTTGTCTCAAGGCTTGTCCACAAATGATAGCCACCACGAGACTCCGAAATTCCCGATGTGACAGCGGGCCATTCTTTGCTCCATTCATGCTGACGTATTGAAAACAATCTTCCAATCTGCCAACGTCACTCCATGCCAGAAAGCTCGTATCCCGATGATCATCCAAAGCCGTCACAGATAACATGCTCTCATCCGCCTGAGCTCCTGCTGCCATTCCAGGTACGCACCAGATCTCAATTCGGTCCAAGAACGGCCTTCCCCCAAAATAGGGCGTGAACGCTTCCAGCACGAGCATAGAATCATCGTTGCGGACTACTCGAAACGGCCCCGTTCCTACTGGCATTTGTGCAAATTGCTCCCCCATCTCCAGAACGTAATCAGCGGGGACTATCGCCATGTATTCCTTGCTCAGCGCTTGTAAAAACAGTTCATCCCGCATATGCAAAGAAATCGTTAATACGTAGTCATCTTTGACGGTAATCGACTCGATTGAAGCGGCTAGCCAGCGATGTTTAAAGGAATGCTCCATCAAACGAAGGAAGGAAAAGCGCACATCATCGGCAACAAGTGGACGGCCATGGTGGAATAAGACTCCTTTCCGCAAATAAAAAGTCCACTGCTTTCCTTCTTCACTAGCCTCCCAATAAAAAGCGATAGCGGGTTCAATCCGTCTCGTAACTGGATCGAACTGGACGAGAGAATCAAATAGCTGCTTGACCATATGTGACTCGGAGCGCAGGAGAATATGAATCGGATCAAGCCCTGCGAATGGTCGACTGTAAAACAAACGCAAAGTATCGACTCTACCCTTACTTCCCTTTTCCCGCTTCACACGATGTCCAAACTGACTATTCATCCATCGTGAAAATTTTTCACCCAAAGCAGGAAAATTTCCCCCATATTCGTCGATCATATCCCGCGCAGCACGAATTTCTCCTTTTTGCACAAGTTCCTTGGCTACGCTCATGATCAGATCTTCGGGCACTAACAAGCATGTCAGTACAGATCGATTTCCTCGACCTCTCCCCGGCTGCCAAACAACCCATCCCTGGCTTTGCATTTTTTTCAAGGTCAAAGTCGCATTCCGCAACGTACAAAATAAAATCGAAGCAACTTCAGCTAACGATATGTCAAGCGGATGCCCAATCGTTTCATTCGGCCGCCCCGCACATAGACGCATGTATTGTTCAACGAGTTGCATCTTGCCACCACCAATTCGCCCATAAAACATGAAAAAGCTATTCGCCTAATCGTACGCTTTTTCTCTGGTCTTTGCTACCTTACAATTCTAAAAACACCAACTAACCGGAAAAAGCCGAAAGAAAGGACTATCTTATGTCACTCATTCCTCATGCACTTAGTCGATTCGTTGCTGCGTATCCGGCACTCCTCTGGGTCCGCTTGTTTGGCGAAACGCTCACCTCACTATCCAGCGCCATGATCGCTCCGTTTCTCGTGTTGTACTTGAGCGAGAACATCGGCGGCTCTGTCACCATGACCATGCTCGTCATTGGTTTGCAGCCCTTCTCCGAGATTTTGCTGACACTATTTGCTGGTGGCATCACGGATCGCTATCGCCGAAAAACAATCATGCTGCTCGCCCTTTTCCTGCAAGGCTTCGCTATGTTGGGAATGGCTTGGGCCGATTCCATGACGGGCTTTGCGATCCTGTACATCATCAACGGTGCCGGCCGCTCCCTGTTTATCCCTGTCAGCCGCGCGCATCTCGCTGATACGATTTCCTCTGCACAAATGGCTGGTGCCTTTGCCCTTCTCAGTACTTCTAGCAGTATCGGGGCCGCGTTGGGACCTTTAGTCGGAGTCATCATTTATAAGTATGATCCTGCTATGGCATTTTTGTTTACTGCGATCTCGCTATTGATCTATGCTCTTGCCGTCTGGTGGAAAATCCCGCAAACTCCGCTGCCGGAGGCTCCCGTCGAAGAAGCAGCAACCGTACGTTCACGCAGCTTCTGGCATGCTTATCGACCAGCCCTTGCCATTATGCTGCTGGCTTTGCCGATCAGTCTGTTTTACGCGCAAACCGAAACAAATCTCCAGCTTCATCTGAAATACACGCTGCCCAACTATTTGCAAACACTCGCCTTGCTCATTGCGGTAAAAGGGGTCCTGCTGCTCCTATTCGAGTATATACTCGTCAAATGGACCCAGCACTTGCCTGCTCGCCTGTTGATTAGCGGTGCGTACATTTGTTTTCTCATCGTATCCTTGGGTTACGCCTTCATCGACAACGTACCTGGCCTTCTCGCCCTGCAAGTGTTGCTCGTCATCGGAGAGAGTATTGGGCTGACGCAATTGATGGCCTTCGTCACCCGGATATCACCTGTCACGATGCGCGGACGGTACTTCGCGATCACAGGAACACACTGGGATATTTCCCGCATGTGCGGACCGTACTTGGGCAGCCTTGTCTTGCTACATTATGGGGGCACGATCCTTTTTACCATTGTCGCAGGCATCCTTTTAATCGGTGCCGCATTCATGTACGTGTATCTTTCCACCAACGAAAAAGCCTCCCCGCTTGAACAGGAAGGCTGATTCGATCCAATTAAGTTAACAAGAAGCGATCTTCACTGAAGCTTTCTCCACCGCGGGCTGTTTCGAATGCCCGAAGCAGATCCTGTGGCTTCATCGTCCGTTTTTTCTCATCCGGAATGTCGAGAATAATTCCCCCATCGTGGAGCATCAACAGACGATTCCCCATGTTCAACGCTTGTTCCATATTATGCGTGACCATGATTGTCGTTAGTTTATAGCGCTCCACGATTTTTTCCGTTAAATCTACAATCAACTGCGCCCGTTTCGGGTCAAGCGCTGCTGTATGCTCATCGAGGAGCAAAATCTTCGGCTCCGTGAAGGTAGCCATCAACAAGCTCAGTGCTTGACGCTGTCCTCCTGAGAGAAAACCAACTTTGGTCTTCAAACGGTTCTCCAGCCCTTGATCCAGCTGCTTGAGCTGCTCGCGGAACTGCTCTCGCTTCTGGTTATTCACCCCAAATCCAAGTGTACGACGTTTCCCCCGTCCCAAAGCGATTGCCAGATTTTCCTCAATCGTCATGTTCGGCGCTGTACCTGCCATTGGATCCTGAAACACACGGCCGATCAGACCTGCACGCTGGTGCTCCGCCAAGCGTGTGACATCTTTGCCGTCAATCTGAATGCTTCCATTATCCGGCGTCAGTCCTCCAGAGATCATGTTCATCATCGTCGATTTACCGGCACCATTACTTCCGATAACGGTGATGAACTCGCCTTTCTTCACGTGCAGATTGACGTTTCGAAGCGCGATCTTTTCATTCACAGTTCCTGCGTTGAATACTTTGTTGACGTTTGTAATTTTAAGCATCGCTGCTTCCTCCCCTTGCCGAGCGTACCGCTTGCTTTTTCCAGATGCCTTTTGCCACAGTTGGGACAGTCAGGGCAATGATAACAATCAGGGCCGTAATCAGCTTCATGTCAGAAGGATTGAGTCCTGCATCAAGAGCTAGCGCAATGACCAAGCGGTACACAATCGAGCCGAGAATGACAGCAAGCGTCACTCGGAAAATCGAAGAGCTGCCAAACAAAACTTCACCGACAATAACGGAAGCGAGACCGATGACGATCATCCCGATCCCCATTCCTACATCCGCAAAGCCTTGGTATTGGGCTACCCACGCACCAGCTAAAGCTACCAAGCCATTGGAGAGAGCCAAACCGATAATCGTTGTCGAATCCGTGTTTACCCCAAAGCTGCGTATCATCTTCGAGTTGTCACCTGTCGCACGCAAATCCAGACCCATATCCGTATGCAGGAACCAGTCAATGATCAGCTTTAACACCAGAACACCTACGATAAAGACGATTGCTACACCAGATAGCAAAGTAACTCCACCTACGGCCAGGTTCGGAATACCCATATCCTTTACATAAGTGAACAAGGTATCTTCCCGCAAAAGAGGCAGATTCGCTTTTCCCATGACACGCAAATTGATCGAGTACAAGGCGATCATCGTCAAGATCCCCGCCAAAAGTGCGTTAATCTTTCCTTTGGTATGCAAGACGCCCGTAAAAGCTCCTGCTAATCCACCTACGATGAAAGCCAGCAGAGTGGCCAAAAACGGATTGGTGCCATCGATAATGAATTTGGCTGCGATTGCGCCTCCCAAGGCAAAACTACCATCTACGGTCAAGTCAGGAACGTTTAGAACTCGGAAGGTCAGATATACACCGAGAGCCAAGATACCAAATAGTAAACCTTGCTCAATGGCTCCCATTACTGCCAGTTGATTCATAGAAGAAATCCTCCAATTACTGCATTTATTACTCGATCACTTGTCCAGCACGGTCGAGCATGGCTTGCGGAATCGTCACACCCATTTTTTCCGCTGCTTTCTTATTCAATACGAGCTTCATGTCTGCTTGCACTTCAACAGCCATATCGGCCGGCTTCGCTTCACCCTTCAGGATTTTTGTTGCCATATCAGCTGTTTGCTCACCCAGCTTCGTGTAGTCGATCCCGTAAGTGGCAATCGCTCCGCTCTTCACAGAGTTTTCTTCACCAGCGATGACCGGAATTTTTTGTGCTTCAGCGACTCCGATCACAGCTGCAATCGAAGATACGACCATGTTGTCAGTTGGTACGTAGAAAGCATCTACTTTGCCCACCATGGACTCAGCTGCTTGCTTCACTTCTGTCGCACTCGTAATCGCTGCTTCTTTAATTTCCAAACCAAGCTTGCCAGCTACGGCTTTTGCCGCATCTACCTGTACTTTGGAGTTGACTTCGCCAGAACTATAAATGATTCCAACAGATTTCGCATCAGCTTTCATTTCTTTGATCAGCTTCAATTGCTCTTCGACTGGATTCATATCCGATGTACCGGTTACGTTCGCTCCCGGCTTGTCCATCGCTGCAACCAGACCAGCTTCTACAGGATCGGTTACCGCAGTAAACAGGATCGGAATTTCTTTACTGGTTTGTGCGGCAGCCTGTGCCGTTGGAGTCGCAATGGCCAACACCAAATCTACTTTGTCAGCCTCGAATTTTTGGGCAATCTGAATGGCTGTATCCATGCTCGCTTGAGCGGATTGCACATCGATTTTTACTTGCTTGTCTTTTTCGTAACCGTTTTTAGCCAGTTGGCTGATAAAGCCCTCTCTTGCTGCATCCAAAGCAGGGTGTTCAACGAATTGGGAAATTCCAATTGTCAGCTGCTTGGTTTCAGTAGACGGAGCAGATGCCGTCGTGTTTGCAGGAGCGGGTGTAGGATTGTTTGCAGGGGTAGTGCTTTGCTGTCCACAAGCGGTAACAGACAAAAGCAATAAAGGAAATAAAAAACTCTGAAAAATTTTAATACTCTTCTTTTGTTTGAACATTTAGTGAATTCCCCCTCGTGAATTTTTTCTACAGTTTAACATGGATAAAACGGTTTTAAAAGAATAAAAAGAGAGCATGACGCTCTCTTTTTACTTGATGATTTCTTTCGCCTGTTGTTTGAGTGCCTCAGTAATAGTGAGCCCAAACTTTGCAGCAGCTGTTTCATTAATATACAAATCAGCTTGTTTCGAAATCTCTACAGGGGTATCAGCAACACTCTGCCCTTTTAAGATACGGGCAGCCATATCGCCAGTTTGTTTACCGATTTGGTAGTAATCAATCCCGTAAGTAGCAACCGCTCCACGTTTCACTGTATCGGTATCAGAAGCAAATACAGGAATTTTGTTTTCCTCTGCTGCTCCGAGCACCGCTTCAAAGGAAGATACGACGGTGTTGTCAATTGGGATAATAATGGCATCTGCTTTACTAGCAAGACTTTGGGCCGCCAGCTGCACTTCGGATAGCTGCGAAATGCCCGCCTTGATGATTTCTACGCCTTGTTTTTGCGCTGCGTCTTCCAATTCCTTGACCTGTACCTCTGAGTTAATTTCGGAGGTTGTATAGATCACGCCCAGCTTTTTCAGCTGAGGCAGGAAGGTTTTCACCAGCTTCAATTGTTGTTCCATGGATACTTTATCGGACGTCCCGGTCACGTTTTTGTCTGGCTTCTCCAGACTGCCAACCAGTTGAGCCGAGATCGGGTCTGTTACGGAACTGAAAATAACAGGTTTGTCAGCAATCGCCTTTGCTGCAGCCTGAGCGGATGGCGTCGCAATCGCTACGACAAGATCCTTTTTATCTCCGGCATACTTCTGTGCGATCGAGACGGTATTGTTCATGTCACCGTGGGCGTTCTGGGAGTCTACTTCCAAGTTCTTGCCCTCTTCGTAGCCAGCATCCTTCAGACCATCTAAAATTCCTTTATGAATGGCATCAAGCGCAGGGTGCTCCACGAATTGCGTCAGCCCCAGCTTCACTGTTTGCCCTTGGCCTGTCGTTGCTGCTGTCTCTGTTTTCCCACCTGTTTCGTTACCACATGCTGCCAAAGAAAACGCCAGCAATGCGGTCAGTACCATACTGACTGCTCGTCTCATCTGTACTTCCTCCTCTAGTCTCTACTCTCAGCTGCTCTAATCACCCTAAGCAATTAGGCTCATTGCCATCTATGCAACTTGTGTCCCATTATAGCAATTATATTACGCATTGAGAAGCCCCCTTCTTCCCTTACGTGGAACTGATTTCTTCCTCTGCTTTGCCGACTTTCTTTACATAGACCCGTGTGATTCTGTAATGATCGACCTCTCCCACGATAAATTCGTACTTTCCTTCTTTTACCCGATCCCCCACGCGCGGCGGATGATCGATCTGCATGTAAATCCAGCCGGCAAGCGTATCCACATCACTCGACTCCAATTCGATGTCCAGATAATCGCCCGCTTCTTCCAATAACATACGCCCGTCCAATGACAGCATGCCGTCACTACGTTCTACTTCTGGGCGTTCATCGTCAAACTCGTCCTGAATGTCTCCAACAATTTCTTCCATTATATCTTCGAGGGTCACCAGCCCGGCAGTGCCTCCATACTCATCAATGATAATCGCCATTTGCCCTCGTTGTTTTTGCAGCATGGTCAGCAACCGGCTGATCGAGATCGTCTCCGGTACCGTCAGAATCGGGCGCATGAAGGTCTGAAGATCCTGGCTCTCTCCTTCCAGAAGCCCCGTCAGCATATCCTTGATATGTAAACTACCGACAACATGGTCCTTGTCACCATCCACTACTGGATAGCGGGTAAATCGTCCGTTTTGGACATGCTTGACGTTCTCGTCAAAAGGATCGCGCAGGTTCAAGACAACCATATCTGTACGCGGAACCATGATCTCTCTCGCCATCGTCTCCGAGAAATCAAAAATATTATCCACCAGCATCAGCTCGGTTTGATCAATCAAGCCGCTTTTATGGCTTTCATTGACAAGAATGCGTATCTCTTCTTCTGTATGTGCTTCCTGATGCGGCTCCAATGATATATGAAAAAGCCCTAAAAAATGACTCGCGGACCAGTTCAGCATTTGAATAAAGGGATACATGATTTTGTAAAAGAGTTGGATCGGCTTGGCTACTGCCAGTACCACCTTTTCGGAGTATTGAATCGCCAATGTCTTCGGAGCCAGCTCTCCCAGCACGATATGCAAAAACGTAATCAACGAAAAAGCGATAATAAAGGAAATACTGGTAACAACCGTTTCATTTAAATGGAAGTAACGAAAAACTGGATGCACGAGATGCGCGACAGCAGGCTCTCCCAACCAACCGAGTCCTAATGAGGCCAGCGTAATCCCAAGTTGGCACGCGGAGAGGTAGGCATCCAAATTGTGCAGAACTCTCTCGACGTCAACAGCGCGCTTGTTTCCTTCTGCTGCGAGCTGTGCAATGCGCGATTCCCTTACCTTTACGATCGCGAATTCAGTCGCAACAAAGAACCCGTTTAGGAGTACGAGGATCATGACCAAGATCAAATTAAACAAGCTTCCCCAAATTGCCATGCTCCCCGCCATCCTTTCCGTCCATGCTTTGGGATATTGTTTCCCATCATAGCCAAAATGTTACCTGTTCGTTTTTCTTTCTTTTTGAGATTGTGATACCATAGTGCTGATTCCTATGCCTTTTGCAACGAGGTGAGTCTATTGTCCTACCGTCCAGACCTGCCCTTGATCGTTCAAAGCGATCGGACGATATTGTTGGAAACACAGCATCCTTTCTTTCACGAGGCCAGACAAGCTATCAGTGGTTTTACTGAGCTAATCAAGAACCCAGAATACATCCATACCTATCGGATCACCCCTTTATCGCTTTGGAATGCAGCTGCATCCGGTCTGACATCACAAGAGGTAACAGACGTGCTTGGCAACTACAGCAAGTACGGTGTCCCGCCAACCATCGTTAAAGAAATTGAAGATACGATGCGAAAATACGGCTTGTTTCGTTTGGAACGCATTGGTGATCAACTCGTATTAATGAGTGAAGACCCACTTCTTTTAACAGAGGTAACCAGTTATAAATCAATCGCTGCTCTTTTTGAGAATGAATTCGTCATCAAAAGCTATGCGCGCGGACTGATCAAACAAGAGCTGATCAAGCTCGGGTTTCCTGTTCAAGATTTGGCGGGCTATACAGAAGGCGAATCCTGTGCAGTGAGCTTACGGGAAACGACATCCCGAGGCAGAGCATTCTCTTTGCGTTCCTATCAAAAAGAAGCTGTCGATGCTTTCTATTCCGGAGGCGCTGTGACTGGGGGCAGCGGCGTTCTCGTCCTCCCCTGTGGTGCTGGAAAAACAGTTATTGGTCTCGGTGCCATTTGCCAGTTGCAAACAGCCACTCTCATATTGACCACGAATACGACATCGGTTCGCCAGTGGATCGCTGAGCTCTTGGACAAAACAGGACTTGATCCAAATATGGTCGGGGAATACACTGGTGACAACAAAGAAGTCAAGCCAATAACTGTGGCAACTTATCAAATTCTTACATACCGCCCCACCGCCGAAGATGATTTTCCTCATCTGAAACTCTTTTCAGAGCGCGACTGGGGGCTTATTATTTACGATGAGGTGCATTTGTTGCCTGCACCCATCTTTCGTGTAACTTCTGGGATTCAAGCCACTCGCAGACTTGGGCTGACTGCTACTCTTGTTCGGGAAGACGGGCGGGAGGAAGATGTTTTCACTCTGATTGGTCCAAAAAAGTACGAGGTTCCGTGGAAAGTCATGGAAGAGCAAGGCTGGATCGCAGAGGCGCATTGCCGAGAAATTCGACTCCCCTTTGAGCCGAAGTGGCGGGAGGCTTACGCACATGCAACCGCTCGCCAAAAGTTTCGCATTGCAGCGGAAAATCCAAAAAAACTGGAGGTCGTCCGCGAGCTATTGGAGAGGCACGCCCACGATCGCGTTTTGATCATCGGGCAATATATCGATCAGCTTGAGCAGATGGCAACGGCCCTCCAACTGCCACTCATTACAGGAAAAGTACCGGACAAAGAACGTGAGCTTTTGTACACGCAGTTTAAAAAAGGGGAAATTACACGCCTGATCGTATCCAAGGTAGCCAACTTTGCGGTTGATTTGCCGGATGCCAACGTCGCGATCCAAATCTCCGGGACGTATGGCTCCAGACAAGAAGAGGCACAGCGCCTGGGACGTATCTTAAGGCCCAAAACAGACGACAACACTGCCCATTTTTATACATTGGTAACACGAGACACGAGAGAGCAGGAGTTTTCGCTCCATCGCCAGCTTTTTCTGGTCGAACAGGGCTATCCATACGATATTATAGAAATCGAAACGCTGGTCTGAAACGTTTACGAATAACCAGCGTCTCATAGAGGGAAGGGAGGCCAAAGATTCAATGCAATCCGACGCCGAAATCATTCAGCGGATTCTTCAAGGCGACATCGAAGCGTATCGCGACCTCATCCAGCGATATCAGCATATGATCTATGTTTTCATTTACAAAATGGTAAACAATCGCTCTGATGCAGAGGATCTTACTCAAGAAGTATTTGTAAAAGCGTATGAAAAATTGTCGACATTCCGTGGAGACAGCCAGTTTTCTTCTTGGTTACATACGCTCGCCCGAAATAAGAGCATCGACTTCTTGCGTCGCCGAAAGTATCATGACTCGGATGAACAATTGGCCTATGTGCCGTCCAATACACGGGATGAATCCCCTCAGGAATCGCTCATGACAAAAGAGCAACGGCGAGAAATTCAGGAAGCCTTTGCCTTACTGTCAGATTCCTATCGAGAAGTGATCGTCCTTCGCTGTACGCACGAATATCCGTTTGAAAAGATAGCTACACTTCTCGGCATCGCCGAATCTACAGCTCGCGTCCGTTACTTGCGTGCTCGTCAGGAACTCGCAAAATTGTTATCCCGCAAGGAAGGGGGGCTCGTACATGAACTGCCAGGCATTTAGAAAGGCATGGCTAGATGACACAGATAGCGATTCGCACTCACATATTGAAACCTGTGACGAATGCATCGCTTGGATAGAAACGCAAATGACAACAGAAGAGGAGGTGCAGTTCTTGAAGGAGGTTCCACTACCTCAAGCGAACCTGGAAGACAGAATCATGCAAGCAATCTACCAGACCGCCGGAAAAGGTGTACCCCCTCACGCCGCTACTGCATCTTCAGAGCAACAAACGAACACAGTGATTTCAAAACCAAACAAGCGTTGGACCAAAGGCTTCCCTTCATACGCCTGGGTTAGCGCAGCGGCTGTCTTGCTCGCAGTTGGTTTCGTCGGCTACCAACAACTGGCACCGAGTAGTAATCAAATGGCTGCCATACAAGAAAACGGGATACAAGACAATCAGATCAACCGGAACATAGTTGCATTCGACGAAGTGGAATCAAAATCGGCAACACAAGCTCCAGCACCTGCAATCGCTTCTCAACCAGCAGCTGCTGACAGCCCTACGATGAAAAAGGCAGAGAGCAATCCTGAGTCTGCTGCTACACAATCGCAGGTCCCTCCGGCTGCATCTGAAAAAGATACACCTCCTGCATCACCTCCCCAATCGAACAATGCGATTGCGATGGTGAAACCAGAGGAAAAAGTAGCCACACCAGTGCCACATACGGTAAATAAAGACGGGCAGAACAGCGTGGCATCTCGGGGATTACAGGGGAACTCAGTTGATCAAGCGGCTAAAGCGAAATCAGAAGTTCCAGCGGAGTCAGCAAATACTGGTAACCATATAGCCGCAAAGGAAGCCAATGGCGCTGCTGCTGAGAATCCTATGACCTTTGGGATGGCTTCCCAAGGAGAACAAGACACGGCTGATGGCGCTACAACTGAGAACGCATTAGTGGGTCCAGCGTTGCCAGCGCTAGCGAAGCAGCCCATTACACTATCCTCCTTCACTGATTTGAACACCGCTGTACAAGCATCAGATATGCCCGTACCTGCCCTGTCGCAAGCACCGAATGGGTTCTCGATGAGTACAGTATCGGTCCAATATGAATCCGAAACCAGCCAGAAGGTGACTCGCTTAACTTCAGATTACAAGCGGAACAACGACTGGATTCGCATAGATGTTGTGCGTAATACAGAAGGCAAGCGTAGCCTCTCTATCCCAGGTACTTTCTCAGCTACTCAGTTGTTCGCGGTCAACGGAGAGCAAGCCATCGCTGTTTCATTTGATCAAACGGATTCAAAAGCATCAACTGCCCAGCACGCGGCTCATTTTAACGCTAAATCCGACAATCAATCGTTGTATGTCGTAATGACGGCACACGGTGTCACCTTAAATGAATTAATGGATGCTGCCAAGCACATCACGTGGAATCCGTAAAACTGACCAAGGAGAATGGATGCCTCCACGCTGGTTAGCCTTTTGATTGAAGTAAAAAAACGCTGCTCTCTTTCAACAAGAGACAGCGTTTTTCTTATCTTTAGTGCTTTTGGTTTTTCTCCTGATTCCACTGCTTGATTTGCTCGATGATTTCCCGAATTTGATTGCGTGCTTCCATATGCTCAGGTTCGCTTCCCCAATGCTGAATCAGCGGCGGCATCGCTTTTGCCATTGTCGTGTACAGGCACCATACTTTTACCATTTCTACGCGCTCAGGAGTCGCTTCTCCTGTCAACAGCTCTGTAAATTTACGAACTAGATCCTCCAGTTCAGGGACCAACGCTTCTTTTTTCTCGTCCATGCCAGTTACCTCACTTTCGGGAACTCTTCTATTTGTATCCTTGGTTTATTTTACGAAAAAACGCCCACGCGGAAAAGGAAGATTTTTCAGGTGAGATCGGTTACGCTTAAGCTATCAAGATGAACGAGGTGAAGACTTATCAAAGATATGACTATTCGTTTAGTTCCGACAACCAGAGATAACTGGCAGGATGCATTACGCTTGCAGGTGCAGGACGAGCAGCAGCGCTTTGTCCCCTCTGTTGCCGTTTCGTTGGCGAAGGTTCATATCCGTCCTGACGGTGACAACTGCGCCTATGAACCATTCTGTTTGTATGACGCTGATGAAATGGTTGGGTTTGTCATGATTGCTTATGACGCCTCCACAGATTGGTGTTATTGGTTCAATGGTTTTTTGATTGATCACGAGTACCAAGGCAAAGGATATGGCAGAGCGGCTCTCTCAGCGATCGTAGATACAGTACGGAACCGTTTCCCGCAAAGCCGATTTGTGAACTTGACCGTATGTCCGGACAATACAGGTGCAAGACATTTATACAGTCAATCCGGTTTTGAAGAAACTGGCGACGTATACGATGGAGAGATTGTTTACAGACTCTCATTATGAACAAAAACCGCCAGAATTGGCGGTTTTCATGCATATAGCTATTTTGTTTCTGGTACCATGAATTGCAAAAGACCAAAAGCCACTCCTGCCGTCAATAGCGCACTCCAGATAATAATGCCCACCGACATCCACAGCATGAGCTTTTTCGTAGGGGCTCCCAGCGAGATACCAATAGCAGCTCCCAGTGGGGCACCCGTTAAAAGCGGCGAAGCGAGGCCAAGGCCGACCACTCCGTATTTATCCCAAATCTGCCACATGCGCCCTTGACGTTTGCTCCGATTCTCTACACGCTTTAAAAGCCAATTGCGCAATGAACCTCCCACAAAAATAACAGCACCCGCGCTGATAATCGCACCCACCGCACTAAAGATTCCGATCAGAACCGGTGGTAGCTGCAACATAAAGCCTACAGGGATTGCTGCCCACAGCTCAAACATGCCAGATAGTGTCACCGAGCCTGCTTTCCATAATACATCCATTCTGTTTCGCCTTTCCCCTCTCGCTGTCTTTTTCTTTCGTCATGGTAAAGACGAGCAGACTTGGATAAAAGTAACGAAAAAAGTCAAATTAGGATGTGACATCTCTACGGATAAAGGTCGCGTACGCAATGATCAGTGCAGCGATCGCCCATACACTCAACACGGTCAACGAGAACGGCAACGTCATCCCCTTAATCGGAGGCAGTGTTCCATTGAGATAATCCGTCAGCTGCAAATTTACTACGAACAAGTATTTGGACGATTCCCAGGAGGATGCCATCTGCGTCAGGATGGTTCCGCTAATTAACGCTGCCATCATAATTCCCATCCCCGCAGCCGCACTCCGGACCAAAACAGAGACCATAAGCGTTACCGTAGCAACCACGATGCAGACGAACCAGCCTAGACCATACTGCATCAGCAAAAATTGCCATTGTGGCAGCATGAAAGCCCCGGATGTCTCGAGCTCTCCTCCCGATACTTCAAAGCCAGTCAAAATAGGAAGATCCCAACCGGAATAGCCAAACACGACCCCAGAGAGCAAATAAGCAAGAATCAGTGTCGTAAGAACCGTGAGAGAGGTAAACAGAAGCAGGGTGATGTATTTGCTGGTCAGTACCTTCCACCGCCTTACGGGTCGCGTTAATAGTAGCTTGACCGTCCCCTCGCTAAACTCAGAAGATACAAGGTCAACCGCGAGCACGACGATAATCATCGGCAAAAACATTGAAATGGCCTGGTCCATAAAGCCACGGGCGAAAGTAGGCCCCCCCGGTGCCATCGGGTTAATGTCATGATCCAAATAGTATTGCTGTTGCGCGATCCTGACCTTGATAAAATCCCGCCACTCCTCGGGAAGACGGCTTGATGCCAGCCTGTTTTGCATATCGACGATTTGTTGGGTTAATAGCGGACGCCAGTCGGTTGTCCCCATTCGCTCTTGTGCAGTAACAACCGAACGGTATTGTGCGTATGTAAAAATCGGGATCAGAATCGCCAAGATCAGCACGACGACGAGAAAACGGCGCCTCCGCAGCAATTTTATGGTTTCATTCTGTACGAGCCCCACCATGTTTTGCTCCATGACTTCCCCCTCCTCCCGTCAATGTAAGGAACAGGTCTTCCAGTGTAACCGTCTTCGTCGCTATTCCCATCACAGGTATGCCGCCATTGACCAAAGCTAGGTTAGCCTCGCTCACTTTTTCTACATCCATGCGTGATTTCAGGCGCTCTTCACTGACCACCCACACCTCTGTCACTGCTGATAGAGTTCGCAGGATTTGCTCTGCCTTTTGTATATGGGAAGACGGGATTGTCCAATCCACCTGATCAGCAAACTGCTCCATTAGTTCTTTGACTAATCCAACAGAAATGACCTTCCCTAGGCTGATAATCGCCACCCGGTCGCACATCATCTCGATTTCACTGAGAAGATGACTCGAAATGAAAACCGCGAGCCCTTCTTCCTCGGCAAGCTTGCGAATAAACTGGCGCAACTCACGGATCCCCGCTGGGTCCAAGCCGTTCGTTGGTTCGTCCAGGATCAATATTTTCGGCCGGTGCAAAAGTGCCTGCGCGATCCCCAGACGCTGTCTCATTCCGAGTGAGTACGTTTTTACCTTATCATCAATTGCCCGCTCCAAATCAACGAAGCGGACGATTTCCTCAATACGCTCAGGCGTTATACCGCCACTCATTCTCGCAAACTGCTCGAGATTCTCTCTGCCCGTCAAAAACTTATACAGCTCCGGGTTTTCGACGATACAACCAACCTGCGCAATCGCTTGTGGAAACTGTTCTTGAAGGGAGATGCCTCCGATGCGAATATCTCCCCCATCGGCTTTTGCCAATCCAACGAGCATACGGATTGTGGTGGTTTTGCCTGCACCATTCGGCCCGAGAAATCCAAATACCTCTCCGGCGAAAACGTCAAACGTAATATCATGAATGATCGGCTTTTTGCCAATCGCTTTTTGCAATCCTTTTACTGAGAGGACCGTTTCGGCCAATGTACGCCCTCCTATCTGAGTCTCCCCTCGTCAACTGACGATGGCGTTGTGTTTATGATACACTGTCATAAGATGTCCATCCACATTATACCATGACCATACACTTTACAACGAATAGGAGGATACCTGATGCGCACATCCGGCCAATTCCTTTGGCGCACGGCAGGTCTCTTGTCTTTACTCTCCTTTCTCTTATTTGCGACAGGGTTTGTCCTCGCGATGAATCCACAGCAGTTGGCACCGTCCACAGCAAGCCCACCTGTGCAAAAAGAGCAGCCACCCTCACCTTTACCAGAAAAGGGTGTCCACAAAGTAGTCGCACTAGGGGATTCTCTCACGCGCGGTGCCGGAGACGCAAACGGCCAGGGCTATGTCGGACTCGTTCGCCAAGCATTGGAGAAAAAATCGGGCCATTCGATTACGTTCACAAACCTCGCGATTAATGGACAGGAATCATCTGAGCTGCTTAAGCAAATGTCTCAGGAGCAAGTGAAGAAGCTGCTCGCTGAAGCCGATCTGATTCTTTTTACCATCGGCGGCAACGACTTGTTCAGGCAGACAGGCGGGCTGTATACCATTGAAAAAGAAAAAGTGACCACGGCTCTTAATAAGCTCGCGGTCAACTATGAAGAGATTCTCAAACAGATTCGCAGCGTCAACAAGACGGCGACGATCGTTTACACTTCCCTGTACAATCCTTTTGGCAATACCGAAGCAGCCGTCGACACCATCGGACCTGTGCTCGACTGGAACAATCATGCATCCCAAATCGCCTCACGGTACCCACAAGTTTTCGTGGTGCCGACCTACGACTTGTTCTTGCGTAAGGAACAAAACTACTTGTATACAGATCACTTCCACCCGAATGCTGATGGCTATAAACGGATGGCGGATCGTATCTTGCAAGCGTTAGAGTGATTCACTCCTCGCTTCATTAAAGGATTTGCCACGGGTTGCCTCAAAGGCGCGAGCACCCGCCCATTGGAAGGCACTGCTCATCATCGAAGTCGCTGCTACCACCAGGAACAACGTCGTACCTCCGTAATGTGCTAACAGCAATCCACCCATCCACGGACCGATGAACTGGCCGAGGTTGCTGAAGCTTTTCGCACCGTAATAGCTGCCCCGCATATTCTCTGGGGCCATTCGGTCGATCAGGACGTCCCCTGCGGTAAACGTAAGGATTTCGCCAATCGTGAAAAATACCATCGCCACAATGAAAATCAGCCACGAATTGGCAAAGGCATAACCCACGTCACCAACCGCATACATGACGTTTCCCACCAATATTGCGGTGAGAGGCGTCTTTTTTTCTGCCCAAGTCGTCAACGGAAGCTGCATCACGACAACGACAATCGCATTGACGGTCATCAGGATGGCAAACAGCTCTGTTCCATTCACGACCGTCATTTCTGCGAATTTGGCCAGCGTAGAAGACATCTGCGAGTAGCCAATCGCTCCTAAAACACCAGCGAGCATGTACAAGCGAAACGCTTTGTCATTCACGACTACATGGAATGCACGGCTGAATGTAACGACTTCTTTCTTTTGACCTTCAATTTGTTTAATGCCGAACTTGTTCAATAATCCTTGCAGGCTAATCACATAAATCAGATAAATCAGTGCAGTCACCAGAAAAGGTAGTGCGACAGAGCTTTTGGCGAGTACTACCCCTGCGATAGGCCCTACCGCTACCCCAACATTAATCGCCATGTAGCGAATACCGAATACACGAAGCCTCTTCTCTTGAGGCGTTACATCTGCCATCAACGCCTGTGAGACCGGTTCGTAGAAGGATCGACAGAGTCCACCTGCTATATTGAGAAATAGGAGAACCCAAGGATCTTTACTAAGCGCAAACCCGACAAACACAAGCGTCCACACGTACAACGCACCTAGCATGACTCGCCTGCGCCCTATTCTGTCCGACCATGCTCCCGCAAAGAAGCCTCCGATGGTACCCGCGAGCGGTCCTGCTCCAATCGTCAATCCGATCATTGCCAAGCTCATATCTGTTTGATTGGACAAGTATAAAAACAAAAACGGCATGCTCATCGAGCTGGCGGCCCGAACGAACACGGTCCCGACGACTAATGACCAGACGATCGGGTGAAACTCCTGTAAACGCATCTTGATCCAGCTCATTTTCTCTCTCTCCCCACCACTGTTATGCACTCCCACCTCTGCCAGAACAGATGCTCTGTGATGTTCCCATTGTAGAGAGGCAATGGTCGTTCGTCAATGAGCATTCAAAATTTTTTGATTATGAAACTTTTCTATGAGAGTAATCAAAATTTCGATAGGGTTGGACACATTTCTCGTAGACAACGCAAAAGACCGCCAGAAAACGCTGACGGTCTTTGCCAATCCTTTTTACAAAATCACTTCTATACGATCAATCATTTCTCCCTGTTCGTTCCATTTCACCGCGCGGTAAACGCTATCGTGGTAAAACGTGAACCAAGCGCCTTGCTTGATCCCGTTGATGATCCATTCTTCTTTTGCATAGATGGAGGTCATCGGGTAGTCGTCGTAGGCCATCACCCATAATGGATTTTGGTGAGCATGTGTAGGCATGATGTCCGCCAGATGCAAAAGCAACTGCCCCTCTGTCTCCATCCGGACGATCGCATGTCCCTGGCTGTGCCCTCCTGTATGATGAAGCGTGATTCCCGGCACAACTTCGTGCGAAGCACCGTATGTCTTCACCTGCTTCTCAATCGGACGCCAGTTTTCTTCCCAATATGTATTCTTCGAGCGAACATTCGGCTCTCTCATCTCCGCCCACTCCTGCTCCTGCACGTAGATGACGGCTTGTGGAAATGTCGAAACAAGTTGTCCATCACGTATAGAGACAAGTCCGTTGGCATGATCATAGTGCATATGTGTCATGATGACAATATCAATATCTGCAGGAGTCAGCCCTTTCGCAGCGAGGGAGTCCACCACTCGAGACTCTTCCTCCAAGCCAAAATTGCGCTTCTGTTTTTCCGTTAGCCGATCATTTCCCATACCCGATTCAATCAAAATACGCTTGCCATGAGCTTGTACCAGGATCGGGTCAGCACGCAAAGGGATTTGATTGAGATCATTCGATGGGTATCTTTTGCTCCAAAGCGGCTTGGGCACCACTCCAAACATTGCGCCCCCATCCAGCTTCGTGAGTCCACCTCTCAGCCAAGACAATTGAAACTGACCTACCTGCCATTCGTTCCCTACCATGATCCTGACGCCTCCTCGATTGCTCGGAATGATGATTGAAGTTCGAAAGCGAAAAGCACCCCGTTCAGGGTGCCTACAGCTTTTCTGCTACACTTACAGTTCTAGTCGCCGGGGCGATTTCTAACAGGAGATCACTCGATACAGCCTGCACAGTGACATCTGAATCACTACGTCTATGATGAAGCACGAGTTGCGCCACCTTTTCATTCTCTCGGTAAACGCTGATTAATGTCTGTAACGGATTGGCACTCCCGCCCGCGATCAACTTAAACCCCGGGGCTATCGTAAACGTCCATCCCTCCACCTCTACTAGCGGTGCTAACGAGTACAGGAAGTAACGTTTCCCTAAGAGAATGCCATTATGGTTCATCAAGGCGAGAGCCCCCAATCAAATGAATTTGAACAGTATAACTTCATTTTGCAAAAATTAGCGGAGGTTGAAAAGCGATTCGACAAAACTTCTAAAAAGACGACATACTTTTCTTAATCATAGCCGATTCCTCTTGTTTTCGAAATAGAAAATCTTTTCAGCACCTTAAATTGCTCTTCCGACAGTCGCACCCTCCAAAATAGCTCGCTTGGCATCGAGCTCTCCCGCTTCTTTAGCCCCACCTATAAGGTGCACAGGCAGCCGATTAAGCAATGCGTGGTATAGCGAATTGTTGGGGGTCGCTCCAGCCGCTACAATGACCGTATCAGCAGGTATCATGCGTTCCTCCCCGTCCTGAATGAAATATACCCCTTCTTCTGCAATCCGGCTGTATTCAACTTGTGTCAGCATCTCTACGCCACGTCGCTTCAGGTTGGCGAGAACTGCCCAGCGCGTCGTTTTACCCAAGCCCGATCCGACATGCTTCCCACGCCGCAGCATGCTGATTTTTCGTTTTCTTTGTTGCAGCTGCTGTACAGCTCTTCCATCCAGAATCCGATACTCCTGCAAGTACTCCGCTGCCTTCGGTGAGATCGTTTCGTCGTGCATCAGCAAATGGGACAAATCACACGCGATTCCTCCCGCACCGACGATAACCACTTGTCTACCTACCTTGGCGCGCTTTTCAAATACCGCATCATATCCCTTCACATGTCCGAGCTCCACACCTGGAATCTCTGGACGCCGCGGAATGACTCCCGTTGCCACGACAACTTCTGCAAAACCTTCTTCTATGAGTGCCTCTGCCTCTGCCAGTGTTCCCAGCCTGATTTCGACACCAAGACGCGCGAGCTCTGTCTGATAATAGCGAAGCGTTTCATTAAACTCCTCTTTACCTGGCACCTGTCTGGCGTAGTTTAATTGTCCACCGATCTGTTTTTTGGCCTCCATGATAACCACCTGATGCCCTCGCTCTGCCAGCACGCGAGCTGCCTCCAAGCCAGCAGGCCCCGCACCGATTACAGCTACCTTCTTGCAGTTTTCCGCCGGAACCAACCGCCACTCTGCTTCCCTGCCTACAAGTGGATTGACCAGACAGGAGGCTACCTTCCCATCAAAAATATGGTCGAGACAGGCTTGATTGCATGCAATACATGTGTTTACTTCATCAAAACGTCCTTCTTTACTTTTTTGAACGATATACGGGTCCGCTAAAAATGGTCGGGCCATGGAAACCATATCACTGCATTCTTCGTACAAAATCGTTTCAGCCTGACGCATGTCGTTGATTCGATTGCTGGCGATAACCGGGATGTTCACAACCTGCTTAACTTGCTGCGCCACCCATACATATGCTCCACGCGGCACCATCATGCCAATCGTCGGTACTTGTGATTCATGCCAGCCAATTCCGACATTGAGAGCATCCACCCCTGCCTCCTCCAGCATTTTGGCAAACTGCAATGTCTCTTCCATCGTCGTACTATCTGGCATCAAGTCCAATCCCGACATCCGGTAGATGATCGGATAATCCGGTCCCACTGCTTGGCGGACACGCTTAGCCACCTCGATGCCGAAACGCGCTCTGCGTAAAAAGTCCCCACCCCACTCATCTTCTCGCTTATTGGTCACAGGGGACAAAAATTGATTGATCAAGTATCCTTCCGAACCCATAATTTCTACAGCGTCAAAGCCAGCTTTTTTGGCGCGTACGGCTCCATCAGCAAAGCATTGGATCGTCGCTTCGATTTCGTCAGCGCGTAACTCTCTCGGCTTCCAACGGTTAATCGGCGCCTGCAATGGCGATGGTGCTACCGGGTCTAATCCTGTCGCTTCCTTGTACGCATAACGCCCGGCATGGAACAGCTGCAACGCAATTTTCCCATTGGCTTGATGAACCTCTTTCGTGATCAGGCGCAATTTCTCGATATCCTCGTCTTGGTATACATTGCAATACTCGTCGCCCATGCCGCCTTCTGGATGTACGGCAGCCCCTCCTGTCACGATCAGACCAGCCTCTCCATTCGCACGCTCTGCGTAAAAAGTAGCAAGCCGCGCTACACCATTCTGCAGCTTTTCAAATCCAACGTGCATGGACCCCATCATAATCCGATTTGGCAACGTCATCGACCCAATTTGGATCGGTTCCCATACTTTTGAAAGTTCCACGTTAAACGCCCCCTAACGAGTGAATGCTCATTCATTTTTATTATCTATACGATTCTCTCTCTTCTCTTTATATTCCTTCTTCCTCCCTATAAAAGCGGGAGTCGTCAGAACGAAAATAACTTGGGAGCTCTTGGAAGTAACGGGCGGAGTAGGAGTTTTCATTACAAAGACGAACAGCAGGGCACTCTACTGTACAAACATAATAAAGTTTTAGACTGACATTGTTTATTTAATCAGTTTCTTGCAGTGCTAAATCAATTGCTTTCGTCAAATCAAGGGAATGAGACGACGGTCATTGAAACGTTCGACGCGGAAAGCTCCAATCCCGTCGAGTTCCAGCAAGTTGGCTGGCAAGCGATCATGGACAATTTCAAAGCCTATACCGAACAAAACTAATCATCGCGAAGAAGACGCCGGGGAAGATGCCCGACGTCTTTCTTTTTGAACCCTAGTACGAGCGTGCTCTCCATTAGCCTTAACCTTGTGCCGCATCCATGTTCATGTAGTTAATGGCCCACAGATGACCGTCCAAGTCCACGAAGCCCCAATGATACATGAACCCATGATCTTCAGGTTCAGCGTGCAATTTCCCACCCAAGGAGACCGCAGTATTCACGATTTCATCGACCTTTTCCCGGCTCTCGAAGGCCAATGCGATCGTCATCTGCGCATACTTGCTCGTATCGACGGATTCCTTCTCCGTGAGCGTATTAAAGAATGCTTGATTGATCAGCATGACCTGCAGGTTGTCGCCGATCACGATGGCTACCGAATTCTCGTTCTCGGGGAATTGCGGGTTGAGCTCGAATCCGAGTCCGGTGAAGAACGCTTTCGATTGTTCTACGTTTTTTACAGGCAGGTTGAAGCTCGTGAATGCGGACGTTAATGCCATTTCAAAACACCTCTTCGTCAAATTAGTTTGTGTTCATTTTTGCCTTCGTTTATATAGACGACAGCCAAGGGACATAGTTCCAATCCTAGTATTTCGTGAGATTGAAGACTTTAATGACTCCTTCCAAAAGGTGGAGGACGAAATCACTCAAGTCCTTACCGAAAAAGAAAAGCAAACCTTGAAGGAATTGTTGATTAGAATTAATGAACGCTTATAATTGCGGTTGGAATCTGTATCGAAAGTCGCTTGGAAACGATAGTTGAATGACAAGAATGGCGGACACATACTATACATGTATAATAGATGTCCGCCATTTATTGTCTTTTTTCAATTTAGGTCTTGATAAGATTAAGCCTGAGCTTTTTGCATGGACAACCGTTTTTTATGTGCCGAGTTTGACGAGTATCCCCAAATCCGCGGAAAATTTTGCGATGGTTTCTGTAAATGCCAATTCCTCCGCTTCTGTTCGCGGCATTTCCACGACAAAGTGATAATCCAGCACGACATTTGCTCCTGTCTGCTTGCCAGACTCCACAAAGCGGCGCTTTTCTGTCAACGAGCACTCCGCTACCAAGCTTTTTGCTTGCGTCCATAGCTGTTGAATCTCCTCATCTTGCAAACTATAAGGATAGTCAATTTCCACTTCAATTTCACAGCTGTCCTCTTCCGCAAGTGTAAACAGATGGATGGTAGCCGTTGGTTGCTTCTCGTCCTCCGCCTCGGAAAACGTGATCAGAACCTCTTGCCCTTCCGACTCTTCCAGTAACGAATGATCCGAGCGCAAGACGATATCCGAAATCATTCCATGCGTATGTAACTGTTGATTTAGTTTCTCCACCATAAATTGTAGCACGTACTTTTTCCTCCTGTTTCACCATATTCTCTCGTAGCAGTATAGCACGAGTCCTACAGATGCGAAAAACCCCTTCACGAGGAAGGGGTCGGTGTATTGTTGATATTTTTTTGATTCATGAATTCGGAAAGCCACGCACGACGTACTTCTTTGTTTGGACAGTAGCCTAAAATGTAACTTTCTCCGCGCATATATTTTTCCTTAATCCACTCTTTATGCTTGCGGAAAAAGGCGTGCTGGAAATCAATCGGCATCTGCTGATATTCTTCCAAAGCTGAAGGGTTCTGGAGGAAAAAATCTTCATCGTACACAAACTCTTCATTTTGTTGGCGGCTGATCAGGTACACAAAAGCAATCACCAAGAACAGGTTCACCAAGAAAATCGTCATAGAAATCCCTCCAGTCAGTAATAATTATCTGATTAATCTGTCTTATCAGCATATTATTATTGTACCACGAAATTGGTGTTTTCTAAACCTTTTCCATAAACGAATTTTTAAAAATTTATGATGAATCGACAAATAAAAAACACCCGCTCGTGATGAACGGGTGTTTTTCGTACTCGTTAGGAGTTCGTGCTTGAACCATCTGTAGTTGAAGGACCGGCATCCTGATTGGTCGGCGGGATGATATCCGGCGGTGGAGTAGAGTTATTACCTGGTACAGTTTGTGTTGCATCAGTCGCAGGCTTCTGTGCTCCCTGACCTTGATCTGCCGACTGACCTTGCCCCTCTGTGTTTACGACATCAGGTGGCGGCATTGCGCCTTCATTTGCCATACCATCTTGACCGTCGGTTGGATTCGTCGGCTCTTGTTCTTTCGGAGCCTCCGTTTTATGCTTCGTTGACGCTGCTGATTCTGTCGTTTTCTTCTTGACGCTCTTTTTGTTGCTAGTCGCAACCGCTTCACCAGTACCAAGTATCGGGGAATTGTTGAGCGACGCTACGACGCTCCCTGTCACTCCCATCTCTGATTGCAAGGAACTACGAACAGTCTCGAGCTTTTCTTTTTCGAGATACGTATATCCTCCGCTCCAATAGGCCCCATTATCCAATGCAGTGACCGTAGAGGAATTAAATCCTTTGAAATCGTAGGCCAAGCCTTTGATCTGATCCTTGGAAAGATCGGTATGTATATTCTTGGCGCCTACATCCATGACATTGAATATCTTTGTCAAGCCTTCAAGAGAGGCCGTTTTGTCTACGACTGCCTTGATGACTTCTTGTTGGCGACGGTTTCGGTCGAAGTCACTGGAATAGTACTTCGTTCCACGGTTGTCGTGACGATGTCGTACATAACCAAGTGCTTGCTCGCCATTCAATTTTTGAAGACCTGGCTGGAGATTGATGTGTGTATCGTCAGTTGGATCATCGTATACCAGTCTGCGATCCACATTGACTTCCACACCACCTAATTCGTCAATGACTGCTTTGAAACCATCGAAATCAATGGCTACAAAATGCTCAATTGGAATACCCAGTATTTCATTCAACGTTTTCTTCGTTAAGGAAATACCGTCTTCCGTAACCGTCTGTTTATTGCGCTCAGCTTGCCTGCGTTCTGCTTCGCCATTGGCATAGACAGAATTGATCTTATGGTAGTCGCGATAGCCCGGGATCTTGACGCGTGTGTCCCGCGGAATCGATACCATGGTAACCTTCTTCGTCTTCGGGTTGGCAACTGCCACGATCATTACGTCTGTATTCATGGAACCTGTTTCAGGACGGGAATCAGAACCAAGCAATACGAATGACATAGGCTTATCCGAGTAATAAACAGGATCGACATTTTGGGATACTGGCGAAGTAAATCCGCTGTTTGCAGGGTTCGTTACTTCCGTCAGAGTGTCTTCAATTTTCCAATAAATCGCTCCAGCCACACCGCCAACCAGCAGCAAGGTCATCAATGTGATGGATATCACGAGTTTACGTATTTTTCGATTACGGCTCGGCTGTTTCTTTCGAGAAGCTGAAGCGCGTGTTTTCACAACAGTATCTGGCATATGAATCAGTCTCCTTGTTCGCGCACGCTTTTTGACAAAGTAAAGGGAGGCACGATTTTGAATTGTGCCACTCGACAATATGCACCACTATTTTCTTCAGTTGGCAATACTCTGATTCAGGTATTGTACCATATCGTTGTCTGCATTTGTAGAAAAATGTTCCTTTAAACGAAAAGTCCCCCATCTTTTTGTCGATAAGGGGACTTTAGTTGCATATATCATTTTTGGCTTATTGCAAGCCGCGTGGTGCCTGACTAAATCCTTGTACAGGACCCTCAGGACGCTTGTTTTTGGAGCGGTGTGAATCTCCGCCCTGCCGAACATGGCTCTCTTGTTTTCCGTTCACATCATTCGATTTCTTTTCCATGACATACACTCCTCCTCTGTAACTAACGGGTAGTGTACGTCAAGCTATGTATTTTCATTCTCTGCCGAGGATCTGTCTTTCTTTTGCGGCATAGTAATCTTTCCGTGCCAAAAGGACATCGATATCATATCGTCCGTTTCCCTTCGTTCTCATCTCGGCCAGAGCAACGCCGAAAGCAGCTTGTTCTACAAGGGACAACGCTTTGTTTTGCGCATAAATGATACCCGCAGCAAACGCATCCCCCGCGGACTCTCGGATCGGCATAATTGGTGCAGCAAGCCATTTTTCCTCCTGTGCGGTGCACAGCCACAGCCCTGCTTCCCCACAAATGACCATGACCTGATGAATACCTTCTGCCACTAATTTTTTCGCGCATTCTTCCACATCATTATAAGAATGAAGGGATTGGCCACCTAACACTTCCAGTTCATCAATACTCGTGACAAGTATATGAACGCCTTCAAGCAACCCTTTCCATTTTTCTGCTTTTTTCACAGAAACAGGGTCTACGACGATCTTTTTGTCGAGTCTCCTGGCTTCCGTCAAGAATGCCCGCATAACCTCAACCGGAAGATTGGCATCCAGAAACAAGCCTGCCGCCTGTGGCAAGCATTTGAGACCTTGCTGGATAATCTCGGCTGGCCACTCTTCATTTAGTTCCATATCTGCAACAGCCGTGTACAATTCACCGTCACGGTCACGAATAGCCAAGTAGCGCCCAGTCGATTTCCCTGCGATTCGCAACATGCCATGAGTAGCTACTCCACTATTTGCAGTGACCTGTCTTAGCCACTCGCCGTCTGCGTCTTCTCCTACCAGAGCAAACAGCTGCACTTCTTCTCCTAGCCATCCCAGATTTTCCGCCACGTTTCGAGCTACGCCACCTGCCTCTTGATGCACTTCACCCGGATTACTTGTTCCAGGCAACAGTCTAGCAGAGGTGACTCCCTGCACGTCAACATTGGCTCCTCCCACGCATAGCCAGTATTCTGTTATACCTTCCAGCATTCCAGCATTCCCCCTAGCGTTCTGCTCATGGTCTAGTCCATTGTGCTTTTCTCTTTTTTCGACAGCGTCTCCCTTTTTACCTACCTTTTTAAAAACTTCCTGACAGATCAAATCCTTTATTTTCGACCATCATATTCCCAGCATTCATGGATGACGTTCTGTAGAATCCGTGCTACATTGAAAAAACAAAAAAGTAAGTTACGAAAGAAAGGTTGGGGATGAACTGACATGAGTGCCTCGTCGACACCCATTCACTCAACACCCGCAGGGACTGCGGCACCGACTGTCTATCGCATGCTATTTGCCATTAGCATTGCGCATCTGTTAAACGACAGCTTGCAAGCGGTCATCCCTGCTCTGCTCCCTATAGTGGAGAAGAATCTAGCATTGACGTTTACACAAGTCGGAATGATTTTGCTCGTTATGAATCTTACTTCATCTGTTTTGCAACCATTTGTCGGTTACTACTCTGATCGCAAATCGATCCCTTTATTGCCACCACTGGCTTTGATCGTATCGGGATTGGGGATGCTGGCACTCGCTTTCTCCGGTAATTACTATTTTGTTCTCGCAGCAGTTGCCTGTGTCGGGATTGGTTCAGCCATCTTCCACCCAGAAGCCTCACGCTTCGCCCACTTGGCATCAGGTCCTCGCAGAGGGCTGGGGCAATCCATTTTTCAGGTGGGGGGAAATGCCGGGCAAGCACTCGCTCCCTTGATGACCATCCTGGTCTTTGCGAACCTGGGACAGCCAGGAGCCGCCTGGTTTCTGCTGCCCGCGCTATTAGCTAGCGGCATCTTGCTCTATGTTGCTCTCTGGTATCGTGGGCAACAGCGTTTGAAAAAGGCTACTGCCGCACCTGTCACGTATACGAATCTGAACAAGCGGCTGATTGCCTTAGCCCTCCTGATTGTCATCGTCAGTGTGCGTTCCTGGATGAATGCTGGCTACCAAAGCTTTTACCAGTTTTACTTGATGTATGTGAAAGATATGGAGTACGCCAATGCCCAGCTCGTCATTTTTGGTTTTCTTTTCGCAGGAGCGGTTGGGACATTTTTTGGCGGACCGCTGTCTGACCGATTCGGAAAAAGGAACTTGCTCATCATTTCCACACTCGGTTCACTTCCACTGACATTACTGACGCCTTACGTCTCCGGATTTTGGGCCTTTCCATTGCTCGTGATCAGCGGCTTTATCATGCTTTCCAGCTTCTCCGTCACAGTCGTATACGCGCAGGAGCTATTGCCTGGCAAAATCGGTACCGTATCCGGACTGATTATCGGGCTTGCCTTTGGAATGGGCGGCATGGGCGCTCTCGTATTCGGCTATCTCGCCGATCTCTACAGTCTGAGCTTTGTCATTCTGTTATGCTCGTTCCTCCCGTTGATCGGATTTATGGGCTTTTTTCTGCCGAAAGACAAGACACTTCGCGAATGGGCTCACTAATCATACCAATGAAAAATCAAAACAAAAAACCCGAGGACACGACTCCTCGGGTTTTCTTCATGTTAAAAGGATCTAAACCAATACACCTGTTGGTGCGCCCAGCACTTGGGCAATGACTGGCGGATACACCTCAGGCGTACCATACAGTCTCCAAGTACCGTCCTCACCTTGACCGAATACGCCATGGATCAACCAATCTGCTGCCAGCATCGCACCCAATTCAGCACCAATAGACAGCTTGATTGTCTCGCCATTCGCACGTTTTGCCGTACAACCAGATGAAGTGATCTCTTGCACGAGCATGGATTCTTCCGTGATATCCTTAATCGTCATCGGGTTGCTGTAAAGATTTTGAGTCGCTTCTTTTTCCAGCACACCACGCAAGCGATAGGATTCCGGCAATGTTTCCTTCAACTCGGCAAACAATGGCTGCATGACAGGATAAAGCGCGTATGGTCCTTGCTTATCCAGCCACTTGAAGAACGCCGTCAAAACAGACATCAGATTGGTTGCCAACGTTTTGGTCGTTGCGTCCGTGCGTGTGAAAATGTCGTGGACGAGGAAGTATACCAGGTCCTCTCTGCGCAACTGCTCCCATGTGAAAGATGGGCCAAACGCTCCTCTGACGAATGAACGGAAATTGTTCATGACCTCATCGTACTTTTTGACGGTTGCTTCCGACTTGCCATCAGTCATCTCTTGTACGAAGCGATTGATGTCCGCAAGTCTGTCAGGATGTACGGTGTACACACTCTCCGGCAATCCCTCGATCAACGGACGGCGCAACAGGTTATGCACATGCAGGCTGTCATTTGACAACGAGAGGCGCGGACGAAGCATGTCCATTCGGATAAAGCGAGCCAAGCCTTGTCCGATTTTATGATCCTGTTCCATTTGCTCCATCAGCTTGTGGAGTTTATCATGCAGCGCCTCGTTTTCAGTAGCAGCAACCAGAAGTGGAGCCAAATCATCGAGCTGTTCATGGGAAGTAACCAGCCATTTTTCAGCAAAATAGGTTTGGACTGCCCACTGCAATACTTTTGGTGGCAAAGTAGGCTGACTCGTGATAAACAGAGTTCCTTTGGACAAACGAGAGCCCGTTGAAGTAAGAACGCGAATCTCCTCTTCGTTCTCAAATGCAAGCAGCAGTAAAGTCTCAGCGACTTCGTCCAACTGCGGTGCGAACCCTTCCAGAATCAGACTGTTATCCTGCAAAATCACTTCTGCCTGTACTTCGTATAGCTCCAGCAAGGCATCCTTTAAATTCGGGAACAAATGCTCTTCCTTGCGTGTCGCATATACCCATGTCTCACGGGCACCATCCCGCTTTTTCAGCTCAAATGCAGGGTTCGACTCGATTACTTTCAACAGCTGTTTACGATCTGGCATCGCATAAGTACGACGGAGAAGCGAATCTTGCTTCGGTGCTTCTGACTCGCTTGCCGCTTCACCAAATTGAACGATGAAGTGATACAGCTCTGTCGTATAGCTTCTCTTGCTCGTATCTGTCTTTGCTGCTTCTACTTCTGGATGCTGGTGTAACCACTCGAGCAGACTTTCCTTGACATGTGGCTGCAAGATGATACTGCCAGAGAAGAGCATATCACGCAGACCGAGATTCAGCAGGCGCCCTACGATCAATTGTCCAGGGACAACATTCAACGTATTGGCACGAAGCAGATAGTGTTTTTCTTCCGAAATCGGTTGTTGAACCGTGATGACATCACGATCCACTTCCACGATTTCATAAACATTCAGGTGCAGTCCAGCAAACGCACGGCGAAGATCAGGCTCCATCCGACGTCCATGCTGTTTGATATAGTTCTCAAGCAGCGTGCTTCCACCTGTTTTGACGTCCAATACACACCAGTTGAAGAAATGCGCTGCCCATTCAGGACGTGAGACACTCTCTTGGGTCAAGCCGACTTCTTCCGCAAACCGATTCCGCGCTTCTTGAATCGTCTCGCTGGTTACATTTGCGCCGACAAAATGGTTCAGTCTTTCGACCCAGCCAGCGTATTCTTTTTGCAGCTTTTGCTCGTGGCGGCTACGCAGCTCCGTAATAGGAGTGACTACCCCACAGCATTTTTTGTATTTTTTTCCGCTCCCACAAGGGCACAGTTCGTTTCTTCCTACCGACATAGAGGGTTTGGATCTCCTTTCCATCCCACGCGGCATGCGCGGGGAATCATGCACAATCCCCCTATTTTACCGCATTATTCGTCATGTGTTCAAGTGTTCTCGCTTTGGTTCATGTGCGATACCCACATCCGTGTTGTTGGTTTCCCATTGGACAATAAATTGTTCCAGTCGATTCATCAACCTGACGATGCGCTGCTTCTCGCCCATGCATGCTGAAATAGCAGAGAGTTGGTTCGTGGCAAAAAGCTCCACTACTTCCTTCTCCATTTCTTGAAGGCGAATCCGATAGCCCGCGATAACATCGCGCAGGATGGCAAATCTCTGCTCTAACCGGATCGTAGCCTCAAGTTGACTCATTGTTGTTCACTGGTCGCTAGTACCTGTTGAATGCCAAGTACGATCTGCTCATGCTTATGTTTCTCTTTCATCAGCACTTCTATAGCTTGCATATTGCTTTGTTGAAAATGAGCGACAACTTCTTGGGACATTTCTTGGTTTCTTGTCTCCAAGCGGCTGATAGCTTCTTGCATCAGTTTTTGTACTTCCTCGAGAACTTGCTGGTTGGTAATGGTAGACATAGTAGCTTCCTCCTTGGTAAATAGTTGTTCTTGTTGTGGTTCCACCTGGTGTAAGGGATTCGCTGGTTCTTCCGATGCAATTTCTTCTGAGACGGACTCGCTGTTTCCTATCGATACAGAAGGGGCAGCAACAGCAACCTCGAGGGCCGCCTGCTCTTCCTTGGAATCTTCGCTACGAGCAATGATGTACATGGTATCACCGTCAATGCGGAAGCGGTCATCTTGCGCAGGGAGAAAAGCAGCATCTGAAGCAATTCCAACCTCCTGCTCCAGAAAATGGACTAATGTGCGAGCAGCTACCTGTGTAATACCATTGTCGCGACAAAACGCATACACTTGGTCATTGCCCAAAGTCCACTCTGCCAAAAACCATCTGCTGTCGCCTTGATATTGCACAAAGCGAGGATCGCGTTCCAATTGCAGCATACGAAGAATCTGATTCCAGCCAAACTGCGTTTGTCGACGCAGCTCTGCGACGATTTGCTCAAGCTTTTTTGGTGTTTGGCTATCGCGCAAATAGCGATGAGCCAAGTCGTACACTTGATGTGGCTGGTGAGTGACCTCTACGATCGCCTCTGAGCTTCCAACGCGCACTGGAGACTGCTCCATTTTCAACACTTTATCCAGTACTGTCTCGCAGTCCAGCTCCAAAAAAGCATTCAGCTCATTCGCTTCCATCCGGGAGCAGATCTCCGTACGTGGAAGGGAGCGCTCACCGGGCCGGAATACCTTTTTTACAATACTTGGTAGGGTATAAGTTGGCCGTTTCATTGCACTTTCTCCTTCTCGTGATCGGCATTGTATGCCAAATCAAATGGGAATCAAGAAGTTATTCTACAAAAAGAAAAAAAATCCTACCTGCCTTGAAGTGTTTATGAATTCCGATAATGATGAAAAGGAAAACCCGACATGGCTTCTACACCATATCGGGTATCGGTTATTGGGTAGCTTTCCATTCCAGCCAAGTTTCCTCCACCGCACCCGTTGCAGCATCGATCTGCAAAGACTTGGTATTCGTTGTTGGTAAATAAGCCAGCTGCGGCAGTTTCGCTGAATGCGTCCCTACCTTCGGATACCAGTATGCCAAGCGTAGATTTGCTTCTTTGACATACGCATTCTTTGCTTTCTCATCCTTGACAATACCGTCTTTACTGATGGTAGCTGGTATGGACGGCAGTTCATTTACTTGTGCAAGGACTACATTGCCCTTCTTCCCGTCCACTTCCAGATAGAACAATGGCCTCTTGGTAGGGATACCGTCAATCTCAGGATGAAAGGCAAAGCTGCTAATTGGCCGTACCAGATTTTGATCTGCCCAACCCGGCAGATTTTCTACAAGACTCGTCTCCTTTACGAAGAAGGTTTGTTCTTTGGACAATAAGTATTTTTTCACAAATTGTACGGCGATGTCTTTTGCCTCATCATGCGTGAGCGGCTTCTCAGGCTCCTTTTCTACGGGACCATCCAGCTTGAATTCAATGGGTGATTTTGTTTTACGGTCGAGCGTAATCCACGCGCTTTGATACGAATTCGCATTCCATTCATGACGATCGATGTCGCTGTTTTTGTACTTTTTGTCTTCTTTTACATTTTTGTACGTGCGTTGATTCAGCCTCAAGCCAAAATCCTTTTCGAGCATCTGCTCCATTTTTTTCGTCTCTCGCCAGACGCCCATGTCTGCTGTTCCTTTGATTTTCATCGTCTCATTCGTTGTTTGATACACAGACGAAACTTCTTCACCAGTCAGAGCATCTATCGTTGGCAATTGGTCAGGCACGTAAACAAGCTTGCCTGCTGACTCATCGTAGACCAATTCCAAGGATACCTTGTCTTGCCACTCCTTCATTGCCTTTTCAAGCGGTACAGCCTTGCTTGGGTCCGCTACTTCTTTTGCGGTAGGAAGCTTTCGCTTTTCTTGCTGAAAATGGACAACCTGCCCCTTTGCGTCAACCATGACCCGTGCTGTCTCTTTGTCCACCCATGTGTTGTTCAACTGTGGGTAGACACTGACAACCGCCAGATGATCCAGCTCAGATGCACGATCGTAAGAAAGCATCGCTTGCGGGGAAATAACATGGTCAACTGCTATGTAATTCCGAATAAAGTCCACAGCCTTTTGATAGGCTTCCTTTTGATTGATTTTGGTTGTTTTGTCCCGATTCACATCATGCAGGACAAAACTGGTCAAATCTCCCTTTGCATTTGTGGAGATAGTGAGCGTCGTATTCGTGGTAATAACACTCTTTCGATCCGAAAGATGAATGACATACCCCGAATTGCTTGTCCCTCCGTAAGAGTCCACATGAAGGCCTTTCATGAGAGGCACGTAGTCCTCTTTCAATTCTGTTAACAAGTGGACAATGTCTTCTGGCAACTGAATAGGCTCCAGACTCGCTTTGCCATCATACGCATAAGAAGACAACGGATGCAGAAGTGCCACTGGTGTCGTGACCATGCTGACTGCCAACACAAACATGGCAGCTCTGTTTCGCTTTTTCACAGGAATACCTCCTCCTTACAAGACATTACTGGTAAGACGAGCATCCTGCAAAAACGTTTCTGATTTATCTAAAAAAAGCCAACTGCTTCGTTTTGCTTAGCAGTTGGCTTTTTGTTCCATCGATTAATACCCGCGCCAGACTTTTCGTCTAAGCACGCCAGCGTACGCCCATTCCTCTTCTTCCGGCATGTCCGCTAGTGTTTGGCTCAAAGCGTTCATTTTGCTGTCGATTTGGTCCAGGTAATGGAACATGACAGCTGTAGGCGTTTTTCCAGATACAGCACTGCCCCAGCCGTTCTCTACCTCTCCATGATGACTCAAAATGCAATGCTTTAAGTGCAGAACCTCTGCGTCCCCTAAAGAAATATCTAGCTTACGGCAAATGCCGCTTACCATCTCGACTCCCATGACCAAGTGACCAATTAACTGACCTGGTGTGGTGTAATCCGGAGCGATGGGGTCAGATAGCTCGTACAGTTTTCCGATATCGTGCAAGATACAAGTCGCAATGAGTACATCCCTGTCTACTTGTGGATACAGTGGCAAGAGACTCTGCGCCGCCGTCAACAAAGAGACAATATGCTCGAGCAAACCGTGATAATAGTTATGGTGCATACGAACGCCAGCCGGATAATGGCGAAGGCGTTCGTGAATCTCCTCTGTTGCCAGCGCCTCTTGAATAATGGCCTTGAGTGTGGCACTCTGCATGCTGTCAACCGCATGGGTCAGCTTTGTCCACAGTTCATCTACTGGAACTGGCGAGATCGGAATGAGCGATTCCATCTGAACTTCGTCTGATGCCGCAGCCGGTCTGATTCGTTGAATCACCAGTTGCTTTTTGCCACGGTACATTTGGACAGCAGCATCAATCTTCACAACAGATTTGACGTTAATCCATTCCTTCATTTCCGCATTGACATCCCACAGCTTTGCCATGATCGTACCGGAGCGATCTCCCAGCTCCAGATTCAAGTATTCACTCTGATTACTCGCTACGCCCGCTTCCTTGCTTTTTATCAGGCAAAAAGCGACAACACGCTCTCCCTCTTGATAATCCAATAAATATTTCATCTATATGTCCCATCCTAGCTTATTTTTTTCGGAACAGGGTTTCTTCCAGCTTTTTCACTATTTTCTTGCCAACTAAATCATCCGCTGATCGAACCACCTTCGTAATGACAGCCAAAAGGTCTTCTTCGCCATTCCAATGCTCACGTACAATCGATTCATCGATATCCACCAAAATCTTGCGCAAAGCATACACAGCCAAAATAACGTCATCCACTAATCCGAATCCGCCAACTAATGCCTCTGGAATAAAATCAATCGGGGTAATGAAGTAGGCAACCGCTACACCCGCTAACGCTTTTGATTGAACTCCTACGCGCTTGTCTAGCATAAGACGAGCCAAGAGAACAAACAAATCTGGTGCAAGCAATATAAAGTTGGCTACAGAATCATTGATTCCCTTGTCTCTAATGAACGTTTCGATTTTCTCACGCAATTTATCATAAAAACGCTGATGTTTTTCCGGTAATACGACAGGAACCAGTTCCGTTGGCTTGCGAACCACAGGCAGTAGATTTTCGTTGCGGTTTTCTTCACTCATTCTGATCCCTCCGTAATTGCTTTTTTACATTCGCCTTGTGTCTGAAATACGACCAAGCTGCGATCAATGCCAGCAAAGCGATAAAGAAGATCGCCAGGTTACGGGCAATCAAATCAAACAGCTCATCCCAACGTTCTCCTAATTGCCAGCCAAGCGTCACAAAAAGCAAGCTCCAAAACAGCCCACCCAAATAGGTATAGAGCATGAAAGTCGGAAATGGCAATCGCGTGATCCCGGCAAAATAGGCCGTAAACTGACGGACACCAGGGATGAAATAGCCAAGCGGAAGCGCCCATTTTCCGACGCGATTAAACCACTCTTCTGTTTTTTTGTAAACGGTATAGCCCATCCCCAATTGTTTCCCATATCGCTCGAGAAAAGCGTAGCCTAGCGTTCTGCCGATCCAGTATGCTGCCGTCATCGCTGTAACGGAACCGAGAAAGCAGACAAAAAAGGTAGGCCAATATTCCAATTTTCCCGTTGAAACAAGGAATCCTGAAAAAACAAGCAGCGTTTCTTCTGGCAAGGGCATCCCCAAAATTCCTAGAAAGAACAATCCAAACAAGGCGCCATACCCATATTGCGCAATATAATCACCGAAGGTTCCCATTACACCTTCCACAAATGTCACCACTTTTCCAGCAAGCTACCCTCTTCCATTATGCCAAAAGAAAGGCGCATTCACAAATAAGAGCTCATATGACAACTATTAATTTTTGCCAACTTGGAGATACTCTACAACATCAACACAAAAACGAATCCAGCCTCACCATTCGCCATACCCTTAGGGGATTTTACGGACAAATGACTTGGAACAAACGAGGGAAGCACGTTGTGGAAAAAAGCATATCGAAAGCTAAAATTCGAATACTACAAGGTACTGAGGATGAAAGGGGCTCCAGCTTTCGTCGCCCGCGGATTTTCGCTCGGAATCTTCATCGAGTTTATTACACTACCTACTTTCGGCCTCGCGTTCCTATTGCTTTTCCCACTCTGCAAGCTGTTTCGCGCCAGTTTTCCCGCTGGTTTGGTTGCGTTTGTCATAGGAAAGCTCATCTTACCGCTTTTCATTCTTTTCAATTACAATATTGGATACGTGCTGATTGGCAAACCGTTACAAGGACATTTGAATCATCACGAGTCTGGGATGCCATGGCTTGTCTGGGTGAAAGAAAAAGGACTTGTCTATTTTACAGGAAGTGCCATCATGGGGCTGATTGTCGCGTTCGCGAGCTACTTTCTCGTTTTAACTGGCCTTCAATTATATCGTCGCAAGAAATTACGGCGCTCATTACCTGAGGAAAGTCCTCCCCCTTAATTGCTCGAACGAAAAAGACCGGTCCGACATTCGCTGTCAGTCCGGTCTTTTTTGCTCGCAATGTTATGCAAAGTAGCCTTGATCGTGCAGATGCTCCATGATTTCGGCAACAGTTTTGTCTTCATTCAAGAGCTTCACGGTTACTTCCACTTGCTCTGGGGACAAACCGTTCGCTCCGAGGCTTTCCTTGATCAACACGTCGTTAGGGCGACGGAAGTACGTTTGCAACGTACGCTTCACACGTCCTTCCAGACTTGTTCTCAGCATCAATTCAGTTGTAGACATCTGTTCCACCTCTTTCCTAGAAAGATTTGCGTAACCCCTATTATCTTATAAAACCGTGGAATAATCAACCTTTCCGCAAAATAGCTTCCTTGCATAGTTGATCCCGGTTTTGGTCATGGGCTGAACGGAGATGTTCATCAATCGAAACACCATCATACGTCAATTGGGAAAACTTTTCTCCCAGTATGTCTTCCCCTACGTTATTAGCGATACCCTCAAAAACAACGGCACGTGCATCCAATAAGTACTGACGATCCCGTTCAATTCGATGCAGGATTTCCTCGCGTCCTTTTGCAGGTACGCCGTGTCCAGGAATGATTTCTTCTACTTCTCCTTGAAGAACCAACCGTTCGATTTTTTCCAGACTGTCCAAATAGGCACTGCTGTCATCGATAAACGGGAACTCCAAATTGGATAGCATGTCTCCGACAACAAGCAGCTTCTGCTCCCGGAACAAGGTCGCCATCTGATCGGGTGTATGTCCTGGCACAGGCAGGAAAAAGACTTCCTCCCACTCTTGTGCATCCTCCACAAGCTTCGTGAATTTCGGCATTCCTACTTCATACGATCTGACCACGTAATACGACCCGTCAAACTTTTTGGCCTTGTTCAGCTTAGCCTCGATCCGTCCATCGGTCAGAATTTCCTTTTGTGCAATGACTGTAGCATCCGGAAATTTGCCGACTCCGACAACATGATCCCAATCTCCGTGAGTTAGGACGAGAACGAGCTCCCTTCCATTCCTCTCACTCTGCACATAGTCAGAAATCGCCTCTACCTCATGGGGAAAATACGCCGGATCAAACAAGTAAATACGTTGCTCGGTTGAGACTACTGCACTTGTCGTTTGCCACAGACAACTTGTAAACAACCTGTAGATCTCTGCCATATTTTAAATACCTGGCATAATGTTGCGCTTATGCTCAGAGATTCGATGCAGGTAATCAATACGTTCTTTGGCTTCCGGTCGAGTTTCCCCTGTAATCAGCAAACGATCCAGATCCTCATAAGTGAAGCCCATCTCCTGTTCATCCGTCTGCCCTTCCCACAAATCAGCAGAAGGCGGCTTCGTAATGATCTCTCCAGGCACCCCGAGCTCAGCAGCAAGAATTCGCATCTCATGCTTCGTCAGGCTAGCTACTGGGTTAAAGTCAGCAAGACCGTCTCCACCTTTTGTCATATAGCCAACATGAATCTCGCTGCGGTTGCACGTATCCGCTACCAAGTATCCTTTTTGGTTAGCGATGGCGTACAGCACTGTCATGCGCAAGCGAGCCTTTGTATTTCCCTTTGTTTTGTCATCAAGCCCAAGTACACCTTCGATAGCAGGAACCAAAGCATCGTAGGCTGCCCCTACATCTACCGTGTGCAAATTCATTCCAATCGCTTCAGCAAGTTGCTTGGAATCTGTTTCATGAACGGTTTGCGAGTATGCAGGCAACCAAACGCCAATGACGCGTTCAGAGCCTAAGGCACGCACACACAGCGCTGCTGTAACGGCACTGTCAATTCCACCAGAAATACCGACGACTGCACCGCCGAGGCCATTTCCATCAATTTGCTCACGAATAAAGGCAATACGTTTTTCCACGTCTTCTTTTACATGAATCTGGTAGTTCGCCAGATGTTCTTGAAACTTGTCCACGCTACCTACCCCCAGGGTTGATTATTTCTTCCTCATCCTACCATGCCGTTTTCGGTGTGGCAATTGGCGCAGAACGGCACTACACTATATACTATAGAGAGATCTTGACTAACGAGGAGAAGGAGAGAGTCGATGATTATCCTCAAGACACCTGAAGAAATTGAACTCATGCATGCAGCAGGCAAAGTTTTGGCTGCTTGTCATCGTGAGATTGCCAAAATGATTCGTCCAGGCATTTCTACCTGGGAGATTGATCAATTCGTAGAAGAATTTTTGGCTAAAAATGGCGCGACCCCTGAGCAAAAAGGGTTTCATGGATATCCCTATGCCACATGTGGTTCAGTCAATGATGTCATCTGCCATGGCTTCCCCAAAAAAGAGCCTCTGCGTGATGGCGATATCGTCACAATCGACATGGTTGTTCGAAAAAATGGTTGGCTGGCTGACTCCGCTTGGTCTTATGAAGTGGGAACTGTGTCCCCGGAAGCGAAAAGACTGCTGGAAGTCACTGAAAAATCGCTGTATCTCGGTATTGAGCAAGCTGTCGTAGGCAATCGGATCGGTGACATTTCCCATGCTATCCAAACGTATGCGCAAGCAGAAGGCTACTCTGTCGTGCGCGATTTTACCGGACATGGTATCGGTCAGGAAATGCATGAGGAGCCGTTCGTTCCTCACTTTGGCCCTCCTGGCAGAGGACAACGCCTCAAAGAAGGCATGGTCATTACCATTGAGCCCATGCTGAACATCGGGACGTACCATGCGAAGGTCGATGAAGATGGTTGGACAGCACGTACACGAGATGGGAAGCTGTCCGCTCAATACGAGCACACACTCGCTATTACCGCGAATGGACCTGTTATCTTAACAAAACAATAAGGAAGTACGAAGAGCCCTTGCATTGTCAGGGCTTTTTCTTTTTCTCCCAATGTGCTCGGTCGCACATCCAAGTGTTGACATCCCTTCTGCCGCTCCGTATGATGCAAGTACGTTTTGTTACTACCCAGTAACAAAATTATCCGACCAGCAACCGCTAAGCACAAGGAGGGTTCCAACCCATGTCCGATACAATCTCTTCTAAGCCACTTCGAGAGATTCCATTGTCCGTTCTCGATTTAGCACCCATTACGGAGGGTAGCACTGCTGCTGAATCGTATAAAAACAGTCTCAATCTGGCGCAACAGGTGGAGAAATGGGGCTTTACACGTTATTGGCTCGCCGAACACCACGCAATGCCCAGCGTTGCCAGCTCTGCTACTTCCGTTCTCATTGGTTACATTGCCGGCGGCACTAGCAAAATCCGTGTAGGTTCAGGCGGCATTATGCTGCCCAACCATGCTCCACTCGTGATCGCCGAGCAATTCGGGACACTGGAGTCCCTCTATCCAGGCCGGATCGACTTAGGTCTAGGACGCGCACCCGGGGCGGATCAACGAACAGCACGTGCGCTGCGCCGCGATTTGCGGATTGGTGGAGAGGATTTCCCGGAGTTATTGGAGGAGTTGCGTGAATATCTTCGTCCACGAACAAGCGAATCGGCATCTGCTATCCGTGCTATCCCTGGCGAAGGTCTGAACATCCCGATCTGGTTGCTCGGCTCCAGCGATTTCTCAGCGCGACTAGCAGGTATGCTCGGATTGCCGTTTGCTTTTGCGGGGCATTTTTCACCGAACTTCACCTTGCCTGCCTTACAGACGTATCGCCATTGTTTCCGCCCATCGGAAGTGCTGGCTCAGCCATATGCCATGGTTGGCGTCAACGTGATGGCAGCCGATACGGATGAGCTCGCGAATCGACTGGCTACCTCCCATTACCAGGCATTCTTAAATCTCGTCCGCGGTGATCTCAAGCCAATCCAACCACCTGTGGACAATATGGATGAGCTCTGGAGCGAATTCGAAAAACTGTCTGTCCAAGCACAGCTGCGTTCCTCCATTATTGGTAGCCCTGCCACTGTGAAAAGCAAACTACAAGAGTTGCTCGATGCTACAGGAGCAGATGAGCTCATGATTACGACGCAAATGTACCACCATGCCGATCGTGTGCGCTCTTTTGAAATTGTCGCCGACGTCTGGAAGTCCTAAATGGAGGATGGTATATGACGGAAGCAAAACGGCCTCGCGTTCCTCGTGAAAAAGCACAAGAGATCATCCTGAACGCTGCTGAGGAATTGTTTTATCAAGAAGGGATCCATGCCGTCAGTGTAGACGCTATTGTCGAGCGTGCTGGAATGAATAAGATGAGCGTCTATCGGCAGTTTTCCTCGAAAACAGACCTGATTCTCGCCTACATGAAGCGCAAGCAAGACGTTTTTTGGCAAGAGTGGGAAGAGAGCATCGCCAAACATCCCAATCAGCCACGAGAGCAACTCATTCAGTTTTTTGCTGATCTGGCTGCGCGCGCGTCCAACGAGCAATTTCGCGGCTGTTGCTTTATCAATGTAGCTGTCGAGTTTCCTGATCCGGTTCATCCCGTTCGCGAGTTGGTTTGCTCTCATCAGAAACGTATCCGCGACGCTTTTTTGGAACGCACGACAGCCCTTGGCGCTGCTCATCCGTGCGAGCTGGCCTATACGCTTATCTTGTTGATGGAAGGTACTTACGCGGATAGCCAGACGTACGGAACCGATAGTTCAGCGATCCGCATGGTTCCTGCCATCGTAGAAAAAGTTTTGGACCAAGCGCTTCCCAATTAAAAAAGTGGCTCCCTGCCTTCTTCTGGCAGTTGCCACTTCCTCTTTTTTTCGATCATACAGCTGTTTTAGCGCTGAACGCTGGTCGCATACTTGTCTTGTTTAGACGTCATTGCTTCTAATTCTTTGACGTCTTGTTCCAAGTCATGGATGTCTTCTTCAATCAGTTTTTTCAGATGTTGCTTTTCCCGCAGGATTTTGCGGGTTTGCTCCAAACGCTGATTCAAATCGAACACGCCGAGATACACTGCTTTTCCCTCCCTATGTAGGTTTTCCACCTTACATGTTATGCAGCGATCGCCAGAAGTTGCTGACCATTTTTTTGTGGGATCAAAATTAGGCAAACCGGAAAGAGACTTCTTGTGGCTTTTACCTGAACGAAACGCTCGGTAATCAATAAGGCCATTATTTCAGAGAAAGCAAATAATAACGTGGAAGCGGCGAGACCGAGCAAGCCGATCAAAAGCATGGTACGTCAGCCAACCCGATTTGATTGGCCAATAATCAGCGTGCAGCTATGAGATGATTCCTGAATTTATCAGGGGTCATCTTTTTTATGTTCGTCAGTTTTTTCTGTTTCGACTCATTTTCACTAACCTCACTTATTTCTCGTTAATAAATCGAAACACAAAAACCCGATAGACAGTCACTTTTTTCAAGGTATCTGTCTAGCGGGGCACCGTTCATCTTATACATTAATCAAACATTTAATAAATGGTACTACTTTTTTATGAAGCTTGACACCAAAAGCAGAATTAAACCTGGTAGAGATGTGTAGTACCACGCTTCTTTTGGAGCAATGCCCAATGGAACAACTACTCCTGAAAAAAGTAACACTATACCCAGAATTCCTATTAGTCTTTTTTTAAGAATCATTAAATTTCTCCTTCAGATATCCCTGTCCAATTAACCGAAGTATTTCTTTTTCTCTTCTACTGAGTAGGAACAATTCATGATGATGAAAACGCAAAAACCCGTTAGACGGTCACTTTGTTCAAAGCATCCACCTAACGGGTCACCCTTCTGCCCTGGAAGTCTCTTATTTGCTTTAAAGTCCTTTGTATTTGCCCAATTCTTCGCGCAGGCGATACACTTCCTGTACCAAAGCACGCTTCTCCAGACGGTCAATTTCCTGATCCAAATCGTTCATGCGTGCATGTCCACTATATGGCCCATCATGCATCGGGAAACCGTCAGAAGCGTATGACCAATGCGGTTCTTTTGGCATGATCATCGCCATCAGCAAGTAAAGCAAAATCGGTACTCCTGTAAAAACAGTAAGAACGACAACTCCTATACGTACCAACGTAGAGTCAATGCGCAAAAATTGCGCAATCCCACCACAAACTCCAAATAACCGTTTATCATGATGCGAACGGTATAGTCGTCTTTCCATCATTGCTTTCCACCCTCTCTACAGTATCCGCTTGCCTTGTATCTACAGGATACCCGATAGGCGATTGCGGTAAAATGGTCCGTAGAGGGATTTGTCCTCCGTCGCTGGACGGAGATCAATCATTTGACAGGTGGCTCATAAACGGGGCGGGGACGATCAAACTGTTCACCCAGAGTCGCATACGTATGGCCCGCTAATCTGCTAACGGGTGCATATGCTGTAGCATCAATCCGTCCTGCATGATACAGCTCATCCGCTACATGTACATGCACCACTTCCCCGATAATCAAATCCGAAGTCGTCGGACTACCTAATTCCACAATCTGATGCAGCTTGCACTCAAAATGAATGCGGGATGCACGAAGTCTTGGCACCTGGACATGAACGGATGGTGCGATTTCCAGCCCCACTGCCTCTACTTCACTGATCTCTGGCGGATAATCGGCAGAAGTCTGATTGACCGCATCCACATTGTGTACGTCTACCATATTGACCACAAATTCTCCCGTTTGGATGATGTTTCGTGCCGTATCTTTTGGGACACTTCCCGGCTTGCGCATGACGGCAACCGAAACCATCATCGGTTCAATGCTGGCGACATTAAAATAGCTGAAAGGTGCGGCATTGACGATCATTCCCTCCCCTAACGAGGTGACCCAAGCGATCGGCCTCGGGACGATGCATCCGATCAAGAGCTTGTATTTCTCCTGCCGTTCAATCTCGTGTATAGCGATTTCCATTGCGTTTTTGCACCTCTTCCTATTCCTTCGGTGGCAACCAGCTTGACATGTATGCCTCATCTTCAATTTCCAACGCTTGCTTTGTAACGTGAAGCGGGTTGAATGTGTCCAGCATGACAGCCAGCTCCTGCGTTTCTTTTTTCCCAATGCTCGCCTCTACCTTGCCTGGATGCGGCCCGTGTGGAATCCCCATTGGATGTAAGGTGATCGAACCCTCGTAAATACCTTTTCTGCTCATAAAATTACCATCTACGTAGTATAACACCTCGTCACTTTCTACATTACTGTGGTAGTAAGGCGCAGGGATCGCTTGCGGGTGATAGTCGTACATCCGCGGAACGAACGAGCAGATGACAAAGTTTTGACCAGCAAAAGTTTGATGGACAGGTGGCGGTTGATGAATGCGCCCAGTAATTGGTTCAAAATCATGAACACTCAGTGCATAGGGATACAAATAACCGTCCCAGCCCACGACATCAAACGGATGGAAGTCAAAGAAGTAGCTGTAGACCACGGATTGGCGTTTGACGCGCACCTCGAAGTCTCCGCTTTCCACATGCGTCTCCAATTTTTCTGGCAAACGAATATCACGTTCGCAAAACGGTGAATGTTCCAATAATTGACCGTGTTCGTTGCGATAACGCTTTGGTGGCACGATCTCATTCTGGGACTCGATGACGAGGAAGCGGCTCTGTTCTGAAGGTACAATCCGATAGGTCGTGCCGATCGGAATGACGAGGTAGTCACCCGGCTTGTAAGTGAGTGTGCCGAAAATCGTTTGCAGCTCTCCCTCGCCCTGATGGACAAAGACGACTTCATCCCCATCCGCATTGCGATAAAAGTAATCCATCGGCACTGTCGGTGCGCAGACTGCCATGACGACATCGTTATTCCCCAGCATGTAGCGACGTCCAAAAATCGGGTCCCCACCCGGCTTAACATCAAATGTTTTAAAATGCTGATGCGCTAAATTAGCCTGCTCCACATATTCCAAACGGACGTCTGCGTATTTGCGCGTCTCCCTCACTTGGGTAGGCGGATTGTGGTGATACAGAATCGATTGAATCCCAGAAAACCCTTTGGTTCCCATTACTTGCTCGCGGTACAGTCCCCCATCCGGCTTGTAAAACGTCGTATGCCGCTTTTGTGGAACTTCCCCCATTCGATGATAAAAAGCCATACGTTCCTTCCTCCTTTTTTCATCCCTATTCACAAATCGTATTGCGAAGCACACCGAGGCGTTCCACCTCTAGCTCCACTACATCACCTGGCGCAAGCCAAGCATACTGCTCTGTCCCCAGCTCCAAAATGCAGCCAGTCCCTACTGTCCCCGACCCAATAACATCTCCAGGATACAAGGAGCAATCCTCCGAGGCACGGGCAATCATTTCAGCAAATGTATAGTGAATGTCTTTGAAGTTTCCTTTTGAATACTCCCTACCATTAATGCGTGCCACCATCTCTAGATTGTAGCGGCTGCCCTTTTCACCTGTGAGGCGTACATCTGCCAGCTCCTCGGGTGTAACCAGCCACGGTCCCATGGACGTTGCGAAGTCTTTACCCTTAGCAGGTCCTAAACCGACCTTGACCTCCTCCCGTTGTATATCCCGGGCACTCCAGTCGTTTAAAATACAATATCCTGCGATGTGCTCTTCCGCTCGTTCAACTGAAATGTTTACTCCTGCTTTTCCAATCACGCAGGCAATTTCCAGCTCATAGTCCAGCCACTCGGTTGCTTTGGGTCTGCGAATATTCGCTTGCGTCCCTGTAAAAGCTGCTGCATTCGAAAAATAAAAGACGGGAAAGTGATACCATTCGGGAATCATTGGAAGTCCGCGTTTGGCTCGCGCTGTCATCACATGGGCCTCGAAGGCGTAAAAGTCACGAAAGCTGGCAGGACGTGGTAGTGGCGAACCTAGCTCGACCTGTTCCAAATCCCAGCCATCCTGTGCCTCGTATGCTGCTTGGAGAACAGGTAACCAGTCCGCCCAATCCTCCAGCAAACCTAGCACTGTACTTGGCGCCCCCGGACATGCATGTGCAATATCTTTGACTTTTCCTTCGTGCAAGAGCCCCGCTCGCCAAGCATCCCTTTCCCTTTCTCGATAGGAAACCAGCTTCATGAAACCCTCTCCTTCTCTTGGGCAATAAGAAAACCTATATCGATGCTTGCTCAAGGATGAGCGACCACGTATTAGCCGAATGTTTTACGTAATATCGGAAAGAAACCCGAAGAGGTTTATGCTTTCCGATATGATAAGAAAACCCAGCTCACCCCCAAAGCAATTCCGGTGCATGACAAATAAAAAGGGAAGCCCTCTTTGTCAAAACGATCCGAAACAGGCATCAGGCGCAAGCTGGGTCTAGTCTGCTACTGAAAAAAATCTTTTCGGGATTTTCCCCCGCAGACAGCCAGCTATTCACTGTTATGTTTCCAACGTTTGTAACGAATTTCTTCTATCATATCGAAAACGCTTACAGCTTTCCAGAGGGAAATGACGAAATTTTTCGCCTAAGTCATTTCCTTGCACAGATAATCAGGAAAAAATTGCTGGGCTAGCTGCTCCATATCATTTGGCAGAGGCTCCTCCCAGCTCATCGCAAAACCGCTACGCGGGTGGACAAAGGATAGCCCCCATGCGTGCAAAGCTTGTCTGCCGATATGCTCCCGTTCTCCTCCGTACAGATCATCTCCGGCAAGTGGGTGCCCTTCATTGCTCATATGTACGCGAATCTGATGCGTACGCCCCGTCTCTAGCTTCACCTCGACAAAACTCATTCCTTCCCCTCGGGCAAGCACACGATAATGGGTAACAGCATTCTGCCCATCTGGCCTTACCTGTCTGGTGATAAACGAATTTTCCGCAAGGCCAATCGGCGCATGAATTGTACCTTCGTCTGACTCCACGATTCCTTGGACAATAGCCCGATAAGTCCGCTGCAACGTCCTGATCTGCTGCATGCGGCTGAATTGTTCATGCGCCCATTGATTTTTCGCTACGATCATCAAGCCTGATGTATCCTTATCCAAACGGTTCACCGCCCGGAACTTTCTGTTCTCGCCACGCTTTTTCCAATAAGCAATCATTCCGTTTGCCAAAGTGCCACTGGGATGATTTCCTGTCGGATGAACGACCAATCCCGCTGGCTTTGCGATGACCATCAAATCCTCGTCCTCGTAACGAATGGAGAGCGGCATGTCCTCTGGAGCAACAGTCTCTTCTGCTTCTTCTTCAACCATGACTGCTATTTGATCACCGGCTTGCAATTTTTCGTTTACAAATACGAGAACGCCATTCCGTGTAATGGAGCCTTTAAACTTGGCACGAATGAGCAAACGCCGCGATACACCATACCGCTTTTGCAGAACTTCTCGCACGGTTTGTCCTGCATCTGCCTCATCAACCGTGAAGCTAATTAATTCTTCCAGCATGTTGTCTCTCCTTTAAGTCTTCGCTCCTCCTCAGTATAGCACTGTGATTAATTCCATTAATACGGTAATTAATCGAAATATAAGCTGGTGTAAATATTGTCCTCTTTTAGTTCATTGTTCTAAACTGCCCGTTAGCGTAATGCGTATCTGGCTTCCTCCAGCTTCCACCTCACGATGGACACCCCTGCTCTTGGTTGCGTACAACAAAAAAAGCGAGATACGCATCTGCGTACCTCGCTTTTGTCAGTGTATTATACGAGCATGGCGTGCTGCTTATAGAAAGATTGAAAAAACCGTGCCTCAAGCGGCTGCTTGTCATAAAGTTTCTCGCAGAACGCATAAATCGTTTGCCTTGAGGCTTCGTCTTCGAGCATTGTCATATGTGTCGAGGCTTCAACGTCCATCATGTACGCCTGCGGGATCTGTCGAACCCATTCCTCCCAGTAAGGCAGATGGTCGAATGGAACAGTTCCTTCTTTAGCCGTTAAATAAGGTTCCCATGGTCCCATGAACACCCCACTCTGGTTTCGGAAGTAATAGCAGGTCACCTCATCAGGCCGAGGTAGAGGCAGGAGCTTATAGTCTATCAACCTGTAGCGCTGCTGCATGGAAAACTGACGCTCAAATTGCTTCTCCAGCAGCCGCTTAGGAATATCCAGTCCTCTATGCTCGGCTAGCTCGGTTAGGCGTTCAAAGAATACATCGAATCCGTTTTCGCAGTCAATCTCATCCCTATGGATGAGATTACCTTTCTCATCAGTCGAGGCAATGCCATGGACGGCTGCCAATGCCATGTTAACGGTTTGCAGGGCTATAGAATTCTGATCGAGGGTCGTCCTCTGGACCTCTGGGCTAAACATCGTGTCCAGCATGACCAAAGACGAGACGGTCTCACCCGCTTCCTGCAGCTGACGCGTCATTTCGTAGGCCAACATGCCGCCGAGTGAATATCCGCCAAGATCATAAGGACCCTCCGGCTGAATCGATTGGATGAGTCGGACATAGTTGGAAGAAATAGCCACTACGCCCTCAGGTGCTTCATCGTCGGTACCGCTGAACGATTGGATACCGTAGAACGGTCTTTCCGCATGCGCCGCCAAAGAACGATATACTTCCACGCCTCCGGATGCGCCATGAATCCAAAATACCGGCCTTCCATCCGTAATCGAATTGAGCCGAATGATCTGCTGATTGAAGTTCTCCTCCAAAAAAGAGCCGTCAACATGAAGATCATTGATTTCCGGCGGGAAGTTCGCTTGCACCTTGTCTATCAAGTCTTGAATCGTTTCGCAAGTCAACAGATCGGGGAGCTCCATCGACGGAGCAGCCACTTTCTGTAGGCCTGCAAGCAATTGCGCGAGATGAAGCGAACTCAATCCGTAATACGTCAATCGTTTGTGGGGTTGAATCTCTGTCGGCATCATGCCAAGAAGTAGAGCGACGCTGTTTAAGACGATTGTCTTTGCATCATTCCCTTTCATGCCAAGCTGAGCCTTTTGTACGCTCATCTCATCGTTCTTGCTCATCTCAGCTTCCGTCCGCTCTAAACCCGCTTCCGGTTGGATTTCAAGCCAACAGCGCTGCTTGACGAACGGGTAAGTGAGCAATGGTACGATTCTCCCCTTTCTTCGGCTGCGATACAATTCCCTCCAGTCCATATCGCCGCCCTTTGACCAGTAGATGGCAAGCTTCTCGACATCAAGTTCATCCATCAAATGCTTCAAATACATCTGGCCATTCTTACCAGAAAGGAGCCTGAGCATATCATCCGAAGGTCCTCCCGCATTTCCTTCGTATAACCCGAAGCTCCCGGAAAGCGGAATATCCGAACTGCCGGTATCATCCAGATAGGACGAAAGCGCGGCAATCAATTCTTCCCTGTTGCTCGCTGTTACGGCAAGGCGGAAGTCCATAGATTCACGACCGACCTGCAGCGTATAGGCCAGATCGTTCAACGAAAGCTCCTCGTTTCGCTTCACATACTGACGTACATGGTACACGGCTTCCTTCAGACGTTCCCGGCTTTTTGCCGAGAGGATCACTAATTGATTTCCTGTTTCCTGTACAGACGGCTCTTCAGCAGGCGACACGTATTCCTCGACAATCAGATGAGCATTCGTACCGCCAGCACCCAAGGAGCTGATTGCCGCGCGAAGCGGGAATTTCCCGCCATGTGGCGCTTCATTTTCCGTCTGCTGCCAGTCCTCTAAACGCCGCTGAATACGGAAATTCGTTTCTTCAAGGCGTAAATTCGGATTCAATGCTGTGTCCGAGCCGATTGTCGGAACAAGCTGCCGATGCTTTAACTGAAGAACGACTTTTGTTAATTGGGCGATGCCCGAGGCAGCTTCCCCATGCCCGATGTTGGATTTGACGGACCCAATCGGCAGAGCACGCTTCGTACCGAAATGATTGCGGTACACCTTGTTCATCGCCGCCATTTCAACTGCATCGCCGATGGATGACCCGTTAGCCGCACACTCGATATAGCTGATCGACTCTGGTTTGATGCCGGCCTGGCGCATGCTTTCTTCCATCAGTTGGGCTTGTGCATTCGGATTCGGCGATCCGTAGCCGTTTGTCTGTCCACCATGATTCACGGCGGTTGATTTTATCACGGCTAATATGGAATCACCATCCTCGATGGCTTTGGCCAGCGGTTTTAATAGGACCGAACCTACTCCTTCCGATGGCAAATAACCGTCCCCGTCCGCGAAGCTTCTGCTTCCAGGATGACTGCCAGCCAAACGCGACATGCTTAAGCCGACATACTTTTGCGGATGAAGCGAAAGATTGACGCCTCCGGCGATTGCCAGCTCGCATTCACCCTTCCGCAAGCTTTCGCATGCCATATGGATCGCGACCGCCGAAGAAGAGCACATCGTATCGACAGCGATGCTCGGACCTTTGAGATTAAAGAAATGGGACACCCGGTTGGCGATGGAGCTATACGAGGACAGAGCAAAAAGCGGCTCCTTCGCCGGGTCGTTATTAAGCAAATGATAATGATTGTACATGCAGCCGGCATACACGCCGACCTTGCTGCCATACTCGTACTCAAGCTTCTGGCTTGTATATCCCGCTTGCTCCAGCGTGTTCCATACGGACTCGAGAAACAGCCGTTCTTGCGGGCTTATATAAGACGCTTCCAAGGGTGAGAGCTGGAAGAAGATCGGATCGAATTGATCGATATCTTTTAGAAACCCGCCCCATTGACAGTAGCTCTTGCCTGGCTTGCCTTTCTCAGGATCATAATACTTGCCGCTTTGCCAACGAACAGCGGGTATTTCTTCAATACAATCCTTCCCGCTCTTCAGATTGTCCCAGAACTGGTCTAAATCGTCCGCTCCCGGATAGCGTCCCGACAATCCGATGATCGCGATATCGGACGCAGGTTGACGCTCGGATATCTCCTCGCGGATCAGCGTTGATTGCTTTAACGCTGGTTTTGTCGCCGTTGGAGCCGGCGTAACGGATAAATGAGCAGCCGCTACGACCGGTGAAGCTGCCTTTGTTACCACTTGCGTAAGCTCGGGCGCAAGCAGCCGACGGAGCTGAAACTCATAATGACCGAGAAGATATTCACACAGCGCTTGTATATTTTCATACTCGAAGAACAAGGTTTTCGGAAGCGAGCCTAATTCGTTCTCAAGCTGTGCCGTAAGCTGCATCGCCATAATCGAGTCAATGCCAAACTTGCTGAAGGAGGTCTTGGCATCCATGCGATGTAGAGGAATGCGTATATAGGATGACAGGGTCTCCCTTAAGTAGTGCATCGTTCTCTCATACAGCTGGTTATCTCTATCTGATTGCCAAACGGCTGCGGGAGCTTGCTGCGCTGCCGCCACCTCTTCCATGTGCGGCGTTGTGCTCAAAGCCATGTTCGTCACCGCAACTTGGTGCTTCCCGCTTGCCAGCGCAGCGTAAAGCGCTTGAATGCCCTGCTGGCTCTGCATCGCTTTCATTCCCGCGCGCTGCTCCATCATCGCTTCCGTTGCGGGATCAACGGTCATGCCGCCTTCCTGCCACAGCGGCCAATTCACTGAAAGCGTATGTCCTTTCCGATGGCCGGCCGCTACCAGCTCATTCCGATAAGCGGCGAAGGCATCCATAAACCCGTTTGCTGCCGCATAATCCGCCTGCCCATAGTTTCCAAGGCATCCGGAAAGCGAGGAAAACAAAACAAAGAAATCGAGCTCCATTCCGCTTGTTGCTTTGTCTAATGCTATGGGCCCATCCACTTTAGGTCCCAAGACAGCAATCAAATCGTCTGTTGTTTTATGGATCAGGAAGCTATCCTTCTTCATACCTGCAGCATGAAGGATGCCGTTCAATCGGCCATGTCGTGCTACGATTCCACTCATCAGTGCCGCCATGTCCGATTCCTTGCAGACATCTGCGGTATGATACTCCACATGTGCGCCTAATTCGCGGATCGTTTCCAATTGGGACTGACGGTTACGGTCAAGCTCTGACCTTCCGATTAGAATGATTGCCGCTTCACGGGACTTCCTAGCGATATCCTGCGCGAAGATCAATCCAAGTCCCCCGGCACCGCCCGTTATGAGGTAGACGCCTCTGTCCTTCCACGGCGCTTCCACCACAACGTCCGCCACATTCAGGCCTTCGATTACCGCCTCATACCGTCGGCTTCCTTCATAACGAATATGGCTGACCGATGGATGACGGCCGTCAATCTGTATAAAGGAAAGCAGCTGCTCGGATGAGACGCCCCCATCGATTTCGATTAACTGGCACCATACATTTGGATTCTCCAGATGCGCCGTCTTCAACATACCGGCTAAGCCGGCGTATAGCTGCTGCTCACCGGAAGCGGGGATCAGCAGCTGGATCAGTGTCTGACCACCAAACTTGTCCCTTAGGATCTTCTGAATGTCAACCAAGAGCTGCTCCGCATAGCCGGCATACCGTTTTTCGATCACCGGCCCTTCTGCTTTCAGCACCTTGCACTCCGCTTCAGGGAATGCTCGGGTCAGCAGCGCGTTCATGCTTTGGTTTTCTTCCAGCAAATACATATATCGCCGGGTGATTGTGCACGCTTCACTTCGGTCTTCGTCATTGCGTTCTGCCCATGCCGGATTCCATAGAAGCGGAGCGTCTTCTTCCATAGCCATTTCCATTTCCGCTTCCTCTTCCAATTGACGCGAAGAGAGGCCTTGCAGCATCGCGCAGTGTTTTCCATGCTCATCAAAGATGTCGATATCAAGCTTTTGAATCGCCCCTGTTGCGGTGCTTCCGGAGCTTCTTCGAATCCATGCCCACATAACCGCTGTACTTGGACCCAAAATCACCAAACGGTCCAGTGCATAAGGAAGTCCCGGCCTTAATGCTGCTTCCGAGCCAGTTCCTTCTTCCGACTCTATAGGTAATGCGGCCATTCCGATTGATGCTTGCAGCGCCGAATCAATCATACCCGGATGAAGCACATACTGCTCCAGTGTGGACAAGGCGGAAGCCGCCATTTCCAAACGGGCCAGTAATTCGCCTTTACCGACCTGGATTCGGTCAATCGCACGATGGCCGGGTCCGTAATCCATGTCCAGACGGGCAAGTATGTCATAACATTGGGCGCCGGTGATCAGTCCAACGTCACAGCTAGCCTGAAGTTCTTCAAGCAATTCGAGAGGTGGCACTTGAACGGATTCGTCTAATGCCGCTGTTCCTTGACAGTGAACCGTTCTTCCCGCCGGATGACCCGATGCTTCCGTATAAATTTCGAAGAAGAAGTCGGCTTCGGAATTACGCTGCAGATGAATGTTCACCGTGACGGAACGATCGTCCACGACGATTGGCTGCGCCCATCCGATATGCCGCAGCAAGACGGGGGACGTTGGCGAACCTGAACCTTTTTCGCATGCTGCCGTCACAGCCGCCCGCGCCATCTCCAGATAGGTGACGGCAGGCAGCACCTTTCGACCTCGAACTGAATGATCCGTCAAGAAAAACTCCGTCCCCGTCAGAACCGTTTGAAACAATAGGCCTGAAGTGTCCCTCAACGAAGCGCGCTGAAGGTTCAGAGGCAAAGATTCGCTAGACGCTTTCATAGGTTCGCGTCTTTGTGGATCCTGCGGCGGATAGTCAGTATTCGAAACCCAGTAACGCTCTTTGGCAAACGGATACGTCGGAAGCGGAACACGCGAATAGGAGTCGCCGGCAAACAGCTGACTGTAATTCAGCGCATAGCCTTGAACATACAATTCGGCTGCCGTGGACAGATGCTCCAGATACAATCCTGGATTCGTGCACGTCTGGCAGCTCTCGATCGCGGCATTGCCGAACCGCTTTAACGATTGCTGCTCGCGAACATCATTTTCCGCTAACTCGGATACGTACACTTGCGCCATTTTACCGCGCGATAGCCAGTTGGAGAGCAGTTGTTTAAGCTCTTCTGCGTCTTTGACGATACACGCCAACCGGTGATTCATGTGACGGCGTCCAACCAGCAGTGTATAGCTGATGTTTCCCGCATCAATGCCAGGTACCCGCTCGCAATGCTCCAACAAGCGCTCGGCTTGCTGCCTCAGCTGTTCCCCACTGCGGGCTGACAGCGTAATGAGGTAAAACGGTCTCGATGCATGCATCCGCAAAGGAGCTGGAGCCTCCTCAATGACCATATGCGCATTGGTGCCGCTGAAGCCGAAGGAGCTGGTGGCTGCAATCCGCCTTGAGTCCGGTGGAACCGCCCAATTTTTGATCTCCGTATTGACATAGAAGGGGCTGCTGGAAAACTTGATATGCGCATTGCCCGTCTCATAATGCAAGGAAGGCGGGATTTGCTGGTTTCGCAGCGATAGTAAAATTTTGAAAACGCTCGCGACACCTGCAGCTGCGGTTGTATGACCAATATTTGTTTTTATGGTTCCAATCGCGCAGAACTGCTTTTTATCCGTGTAATGGCTGAAGGCACTGTTCAATGCTTCGAACTCAATCGGATCGCCGAGACGGGTTCCGGTGCCATGCGCCTCCACCATTTGAATCTGCTCCGGATGAATGGCGAAACGATCATAGACGGACTTTTCCAGCCGTTCCTGCGAATTGGCGCTTGGAGCGGTAATACCGTTTGTCGTCCCGTCCTGGTTAATGCCCGAGCCTTTAATAACCCCGTGGATATGGTCGCCGTCGGCAATGGCATCCTTCAGCCGCTTCAGAACGACGACACCGACCCCTTCGCCAGGTACAAAGCCGTCTGCCCGATTATCGAACGTGTGACATTTGCCCGAAGGAGACAGCATTCCGGCCCGGTTGGAATTGATATAAAACGTTGGCGTCGTTTGGACAAACACGCCCCCTGCCAGTGCCATTTCGGTCTCTCCGGTCCATAAGCCTTGGCAGGCAAGATGGATGGATACAAGCGAGCTGGAGCAGGCGGTATCCACCGTAACGGCAGGCCCCTGCAGATTTAAATAATAGGCGATTCTTGCAGGAATAATGGATGGAGCATTCCCCCACATCGCTTGCGGAGGCGAGTTGTCTCCGATATGGTGCACATAGTCGCCGATATTGTAGCCGACATACACACCGCAGGCACGACCCTCTACGCTCTGGCCCGCATAACCCGAATCCTCCAGCGCCTTCCATGATTCCTCCAGGAACATGCGCTGCTGCGGATCCATATAGGTAGCCTCGAGTCCGGAAATATTAAAGAAGGACGGATCGAACTTATCGATCTCATCCAAGAAGCTGCCGTGATTGCAGTAAGGCTTGCCTTTGGGTGCATACTTCGACAGATCCCACCGGGTAACTTCTTCAACAAGATCATGACCTTGAGCCAAATGGTCCCACAATTCATCCAGCGTGTTCGATTTGGCAAAGCGGCCGCTCATTCCGATTATGGCGATGGGCTCTTTCACTGCTGCTTCCGCAGCCCGAACGGATACAGCGGCCTCGGCCGGCTGTGCGGACGCCTTCGTTTGCAAGGATTCGAAATGGACAGCTTGCTCCTCCCTTTCAAGAGGAATTGAATCTTGCTCGTAAACGACAGCGAGTCGGTCGCTAAATGCGGACACGACAGCCTCTTTATGCGCAGACAGCAAATAACCAGCCAGTTGATTGATCGAACTGTAGTCAAAAAGAATGGTCGTCTTCATCTCAATCTGCAAACGTTCGTTAAGCGTATTGACGATATGCACACCGGAAATGGAATCAAGCCCGTAGTCTGCGAAAGAGTCATCCATATCGAGCGATGACGCATCCAGCTTCAGCGTTTCTGCCAGCTGGGAGGCAATCAACGATTTGATTTCATCCTGGAGCATCTGCTCATTCAAAGCAAATAAGCTGTCTTCGCTTTCCCTTCTGGAATCCGTATGTGCTGCTTCATTCCGCTCTTTCGTCAATGTGGAAACGGGTTGACTTGCAGACTGCTGAGCGCTTATTCCTTTCCGTTGTTCCCATCTAGGCTGTCTGATGATTCCATCGCTTTGCGCCGCAACGATTTGCTGTCCTAGATCGTGATGATCCTGGGCCAGGAAGCCGATCGCACCGAAGCCCTCCCTCTCGAGTAGCTGCTGCCAGCTTTCGGGCGAAAGCGCCGGACTGCCTGGGATCCGAATGCCGGGATCGTCATACAGCCACCAGCCCTCCAGCAGCCCAAACGTAAGATGGGTAAATAGGGCGCCGTTGCTAATTTCATTTAAAAGCAGCCATCCTCCGGGCTTCAACGCCGCTTTGGCGTTGCGAACCGTCGTCCGCATGTTACGCGTAGCATGAAGGACGTTCGCGGCTATGACCAGATCATACTGACCGGCATCAACGCCTTGCTGCGCAAGAGCTTGCTCTACGTTGAACGTGCGGTACGTCAGGAACGGATAGCTAGGGCCGTATTCCTTCTGCGCATGGAGTAGGAACATTTTGGATAGATCGGTATAGCAGTATTCCTCAATATGAGTCTTATAGAGAGCTAGCTTGGCGAGCACCCCCGCAGACGTACCGCCTGTACCCGCGCCGATTTCCAGAATACGAATTTGCGCCTGCGGATTTTCCTGTACACACTGTCTGACAACATGCAGGGCTGCCTCGGCAACTACATCGTTGAAATAATCGGCTACCGGATTGCTCTTGTAAATCCCCTCGACAAGTTCCATTGACGAGTTTGGAAAGAGCACGTCCGTCGCTGCGGATTTTCCTGTAAGGACAGCCGGCAAGGACTTCAGCGTTGTTTCCACCAATACGATTTGCGCTCTTGTTTTCTCGTCCTCCCGCCATTTAGCGGTCTGTTGCCCCCACTGCTCCCATACCGCCCCGTGATCGGTTTTTGCCGTGTCCGTAACCGACAGAAGATGGCCGCTGCGGGACAGTAGCCCTTGCTCTACGAGAATAGTAACGCTCTGACTTAGCCATTCGGCATACATTTCTTCGGCGATTCCAGCAGCAGCCATTGCCTGTTTCAGATCGAACGTTCTGGAAGCGAATAACCCCGTTTGCCGAAGCTGCACGAACAACAGCCTGCCAAGAAGTCCATTCATCTCATCCGTCTTCTCCGCGTTCTCACGCTTCAGCTGTCCGATATCGGGTCGCTCAGAGGCGGCAGGCAGACTTCGGCCTGCTTCAGCTGACCGCTGTCCTGCAGCTAGAGCCTTCATTTCTTCTTTGGGATTCATGCTTTCGACGGGGATCGGCTTCGTCGTTTTCATGACAGCCAGCTGCAATTGTGGCTGGGCAAGCACTCTCTCAATCGCCTGCATCGCTTCCTTCGGCTCGATTAGCCCAATTCCAAGCTCCTGCAGCAGCCGGTATTTTTCCGTATCCTCGACCTTGTCGCTTGACCAGAATCCCCAATTCAGCACTTTCACGCTGCAAGACCACTGCTGTGCCAGCAAGTGCGCGAAAGCATCCTTAAAGACACAACCGGCCGCATAATGAGCCTGCTGCGGATTCTTAATGAGGCTAATGAGCGATGAGAAGAACAGTACGAAATCTAGCCGTTCCTCGCGAAATACCTGCGCCATCCTGACGCTCACATCAACTTTAGCGGAGAGCGCAGCTTGAAAAGCAACCTCATCCATTTCAGCCAAGCTGTACTCGTTTAATACCATTGCCGAATGGACGACGCCGTTTACAGAGCCAAAGCGCTGCTTAATCTCGGCATAAGCCTGCGAGAACGAATGGATGTCCGATGCGTCTGCACTCCAATAACAAATCTCGGGACCACGATCTGAAAGACTGTGAATTTTGGTTTGAATAGCGTCATTCATCGGGCTGCGACCAATCCATACGATTTGCGCTTGATAGGTACGAATCATATACTCCGACCATACCATGCCGATCCCGCCAGCTCCGCCGATGACGACATATACGCCTCCATTCCGGTACACTGGCGCCTTCGGAGCGGGAAGAATAGTTGGAATCAACTGCATACGGTGCCACTCACGCCCTCTGTATACGACAGCTCCGCCCCTCCGGTCTGCAGGGATCCGGAACATCTCGGACACCGGCCATTTCGAATCCGACTCCAAGTCGATGAGACGAATCATCCAGTTTGGATATTCTTTAGCAAGCGAACCGATCAGTCCGTGAACGCCTGCCTGTGCCGGTTTTATGCTGTCTTTCTTGGATACTGCTTGGGCCTGGGTCGTGATGACCGTGAGGCCGACCGACCTTGAACCGTAGCCAGATTGCAGCAACGCTTGAATAAACCGGAAGCTGCTAAGCGTAGTCTGATTGTGAGCAGTAATCAGCGCATCGTCTACACCGCCGTCTATAGCAGCAGGATCACGAACTCCCCATATAAAGTGTCCGATATCCTCAATGCCGGAAATCTTCCGCTTGATATCAGCTACGGACATGTCTTCGTCATTACCAAAATGTACGGAACCCGGATATAGGGCTTGGATTTGAGCGAAACGTTCGTTGCAGAGACCAAATACAGCGATCCGTTCCGTTACGGCAGGGAAACAGTCGCCTTCTGGCTCAACGGCGAACGTATCCCACACCGGAGTAAACTGCCGCAGCATATCCTGCGAACCAGCACCTGTGTCAGCTTCCACGATACGTTGGTTAGCGTCATTCTCCGCGTTCCGGTTCGAAGCCGGAATTACGGCTAAGCTTTCTCCCTGAGGCGCGGTCGGATTTGCCGCTTTAGCTGTACTTCCTGCTTGCTGTACCGCTGTTGGCAGGCTGTCCTGCGGTTTCGGCGCAACCGGCAGCCAGTATCTGTTTTTCGCAAAGGGATAGGCCGGAAGATGCATTTTTCTCGGTTTATCGGTACGGTAAAGTCGTCCCCATTCAATATCGCTGCCCTGAGCCCAAGACTGTGCGATTTCAGCCATCTTTCCTTCTGTAAACCAACGGTCGTCAGCCTTCGCCACATCCGCAGACACGCTGGACTTTTTCTTCAGCTGACCTTTCCAGCAGTTCGGAACGGAAGGTTTACCATCCGCATATGCTGTCAATTTCTCGACCAGTTCCCGGATGCTGCTGACTAGAAAGACAACCCGTTCTTCCATTGCTTCGCGTCCGGTCTGAAGCGTATACGCAATGGACGACAAGCTCATCTCCTGAGATGCCCCGCCTTCCGCATGACGATTCCGATTCAGAATCAGATGCAGCGATTCAGCGGCATCAGAGATCGATCGAATCTCATACCAATCGATGCTGTCAGTCTCGATTTCATATTCCCGCAGCAGCTGTTCCCGGACAGCAGACAGGTGTGCCGTTTCCATGCCGTATTCCGACCAGTCTTGATCGAAATCGATGTCTTGTTCATCCACCTTCAGAACAGTTGAAACCATTCGCAGAATATTGGCCGCCAGCCCGCTCTGTGATTCCATTTCCTTAACGCTAGCTACGCATCCAGCCTCATCCGCAAGGAACCGCGCTAACCGATCCGCATACGCTTTCAAGCGATCTTCATTTTTGGCCGATAACGGCACAATGACGGCAGACGACTCGCCGCTCGCGGAGGAAGGCTGCGGTACCCATTCCTCCAAGATGACATGCGCATTTGAGCCGTAGGCGCCAAAGGAGCTGATCCCTGCCCTTCTCGGGTATACCGTTTCCTTTCCTGCTTCAGTCACCCGAGGCTGCTTCCATTGCTCTAACTGCCTCTGGATGTAGAATGGCGATTGCTCAAAATCGATATAAGGATTCGTTTCGGCGGAATGCAACGACGGCACTAACGTTTTATGATGCATCTGCAGCGCAACCTTAATCAACCCGCAAACCCCGGCAGCGGACTCGCCGTGACCGACGTTAGATTTGACTGAACCGATGGCGCAATATTGACGGTCATCCGTGTAGCGGGAATATGCTTTCACCAGTCCTTGGATTTCGATGGGATCGCCGAGCGACGTGCCTGTGCCGTGTGCTTCCAGATAGCTGATCGTTCTCGGATGAATATTAACCTTATTCAGGCAGTCTTCAATCAATTCAGCTTGTGCAACCGGACTAGGCACCGTAATGCCGCTAACCGCACCCACATGGTTGATTGAACTGCCTTTGATAACGGCATATATCTGATCACCATCCTTGACGGCGGCACTTAGCGGTTTTAGTACGACCGCGCCAATCCCTTCTCCGGATGTAAACCCGTCGCCGTCTTTACCGAACGTACGGCAATAACCGTCGCTCGAATGCATGTTGGCCATGCCGAACGTTTTATATTTGCCAGGATGAAGCGTCAAGTTGACACCGCCCGCAATTGCAGCTTCACATTCTCCACGCCGGATGCTCTCTACCGCCATGTGGACAGCTGTCAGAGATGCGGAGCACAGCGTATCGACTGCCAGACTGGGGCCATGGAAATTAAGCGAGTAGGAAACCCGGTTCGCCACGTACGAGTGACTCAAAGAAAGCGGGAATAGCACGCCTTGCGCCATAAGCTCCGACCCGAGAAGTGCATAATCCTTATGCATAACACCGGCGAACACGCCGACAAGGTTCCGTTTGTTCGGTCCTCTTGGCGTTACGAGGCTGGACGGGCGGTATCCAGCATCTTCAATGGCCTCCCAGCAGGTTTCAAGAAAAATCCGCTCCTGCGGGTCTATGATTTCCGCTTCGCGGGGCGATATGCGAAAGAACGGCGCATCAAAGCAATCCGGGTCATCAATGAAGCCGCCCCATCTGGAAACCCCTTTGCCCGAAGGAGACTTTAAGTCTTCAAACTGTTTCCAATCCCATCGTGAAGGGGGAATTCCGCTGATGCAGTCTTTACCATCCTTCAGATTTTGCCAAAATTCGCGGAGATCGCTTGCCCCTGGAAAACGGCCTGACATTCCGATGATTGCAATATCCTCTTCTTGCGATGTTGATGCTTCTGAGCGGTTGGTGGAATCCGCAGGTTTCTTCCTGTTGTCCGGATGTTCATCAAGCTGCAATCGGGGGGCATTGATTCCATCGTCCGGTACCGGTGCGAAGCTTTCATCTGCAAATGCCGAAGCGTACTGTTCGGCCAAGTAAACGGATAAATCTGCAATCGTCGTATATTCAAAAAGCAGCGTAGGCGGAAGCGCTGCGCCTACCTTCGCTTCAATTCTCTTAACCATCTCCAGCAAGCCTGAGGAATCCATTCCCATCTCATAATAGCCCGCGTTCTGATCGAGATCCGCTTCAGCCATATCCAAGCGCTCAGCCAAGATACCAGCTAGAAAAGTGGCCGCCTGAACGGAAGGAGTACGCTCCCCGCTGAGAGTATGCCCCTGTTTGACTGGAGCCGGCGCCGGTTCTGTGACGGACGGGTCATCCCCACCTCCGGAGACGGCAGATGAAGCGATCCCAGATGCCGCCCTCACCAGCTTCATCGTATAGTTTTTCATTTCTGCTACTTTGCAGCCCTTGCTGTCGAATAGCTCCAGCGTCATGCTGAGCAATTCGTTCTTTCGTTGAACACTGGGAGTGAGAACCTGTGTATAGCAGCGCTCTTGAATGAGCTGCTCCGCACGAAAGGACTCAAAATATAAGGGCAGAAACAATTGCTGCTCTTCCCCGACAAGCGCTCGAAGCAATAGCGAGGCACCTACACAGCTAGCATCTAACAAGGTGGGATGAAACAGCACGTCTTCGGCGCTTTCGCGCGAATTGTGATCCAATGCAAGCTCGATGAGCACGCCAGTTGAGGTTTGGAAGGTATGCCCTTCCGCTTTCATCATGCCGGTATGGATGAGGCCCAGCGCACGAAACTGCGCATAGGCCTCCTCCAGATCGACGGAAGCTTCCGCCTGATTTATGGCTTGCCCGAGATTGATCGTCTTATCAAATGAAACGGGTTGAATCTTCCGCATTTGGGCATCGGCATATCGTTTCGCCTCCGGGCTGACTGCTCCATCCCGCGATTCGCGGCCTTCTACAACAATGCTCCAGCATCCCGCTTCCTTCTCTTCCACAACAATATCGATCAGCACCTCGTAATCGTGACCCACCGTCAAGGGATGATAGATCGATACATGGCAAAGCTCCAACTCTCTCCAATCGTACCCGTTATCCCGAAATGCTTGGTAGATCAGGTCGACATAAGCCGGACCAGGCAGCAGTTCCTGACCAAAAACTTTATGATTGCTCAGGATCGGATGATCGCCGCTTAATAAAAATTGTTCTTTCATGAAATAATCCCCCTTGAATGCGCTACCCCTAAGCCCGATGGGGTTATTTGGGTTTAGTTCCGCCCCAGAATGATTTCGGACTGTTGACCTTCCGCTCTTCCGCTTTCATTTTCCATATATTCGTTCGGTTCTTGACCTTCTGGGAATCAGACGATGATACGCTGATCTGTTTTTTGTTTTCCTGCCATTCTACCGGCCAAGGCAATGGCTTCCGTATGGCGTCGCCTGAGCGCTCTTCCTGCCAAGATTCTAAAACTGCATGAACATTGGTGCCTCCGTCGCCAAAACAGTTTATCGCCGCTGTTCGAACCGATTCACTCCAGTTCTTCGTTTCTCGGTGAAAGAAAAACGGGGACGCTTCCAAATCAAAATGCTGCATCGGCTGCTCGCCCGATAAAAACGGTACAAACTGGTCATGATCGAGCATCAGCACAACCTTAATGAAGCTCGCAATCCCTTCGGCGCTTAACGGATGACCGATATTGGGTTTGATGGAGCCCAATGCAATAGCGTCATTTCCACCGTTGCCATAAACCTGCTGAATCGTCTTGAGCTCCAATAAATCGGTTACTTCCGAGCCTGAGCCGTTCGTTTCGATATAAGAGACGTCAGACGGCTTTCTACCGCTCTTCTTTAAGGCAGCGAGCATGACGTCCTTCTGCGCCTGCATATTTGGAGCCGTCGGCCCCGCTGTTCTCCCATCGTTATTTACGGCGATTCCCTTGATAACGGCGTAGATGCGGTCTCCGTCAGCCAGCGCCTGCTTCACTGTTTTTAACAGGACAACGCCGGCGCCTTCACTGAGTACAACGCCATCAGCCCTGCCGTCAAAGACGTGAAATGTCGAGCTTTTGCTCAAAATGCCGCGCTGACCGAATAGTTTGTGCGAGAAGTCGCTGTTCAGCAGGCTGACCCCTCCCACCAATGCGGACACCGTATCCCCGCTCCGCAGGCTTTGAATGGCCATGCTCATCCCGGTCAAGGCAGAGGAACAGGCCGTATCGATCACCATGCTAGGACCCCTTAGGTCAAAGAAACGGGATATATTAGCAGCCAAGTAATTTTGGCCGACCGCGACGATCGGATTTCTCGTTTGAAGGAGCAGTTCCTCGCCCGGCCAATACTGGGTTCTGGCACCGATATAAACGCCAACGTCCTTTCCTTTTACGTCCGCACGGTTATATCCTGCGTGATGAAGCGCTTTTACACTTTCCTCCAAGATGAGCAACGCCTGCGGGTCCATCGCTCTGGCATCCTCATCCGGAATATGAAAGAACGACGGATCGGCATGGCGAAGCTCATCCAGCAGCCCTGCATAATAAGGATCGGCGCTCCCCCATCGTTCCTTCGGGACCAGCCGTATCGCGCTTCGGCCTTCCGTAAGCAGCGACCAATAATGGGTCAAGTCCATTGCTCCCGGAAATCGGCAGGACATCCCGACGACAGCAATATCCTCCTCGCCGATTCGTTCCTGATGAATGGGCTGACGGGAGAGCTCCGCTACAGGCATGGAAGGAGCATCGCTAAAATCATGAATTGGCATTGACTGTTCATGCTCCTGGCACTCCTGGCTTTCAGACAGCAACGCCCGGGTCAGCGGCTCGCCGTATGAGGCAGTCAGCCAATCTGCGAGCGACTGAATGGTCGTATGCTCGTAAAGCACCGATGGATCGATATCCTTGCCTACGGTGCGGCTTATTGTCCGAATTAATTGCGCCAATATGATCGAGTCTGCACCATAATCCTGAATCGGTATGGTAAGCTCCAGTTTGGATCGTTCAAGCTTCAATTCTGCTGCAAATAAATCCAACAGCCATGAACGTACGGCTCCCGGCAACGATGCTTGTGACTCCAAGCGCACTTCCGATGGACCGGAAGCGGGAGCCTGCGTGGTGAGGCTACTTTCAAGCCGCCGCATAAGCAGACGCTCCGGCTGCCATTTGTCAGGTTGAACGACAGCAGGCAGAACAACCGCTCCCGGCAGATTTGCAATCATATAATCGAGTAATCTCAGCCCTTCCCGATCGGTCAGGCTGTCCATACCGGTGGCAAGGAAGGCGTCGCTTTGCACCTCGCCCATACCCGATTCTTTCCAGCTTGGCCACTGAATGCTGATTATGGGCTCTTGATTCGCATGAGCCTGCGCGAAATAATCCATAAACGAATTGGCCATCGCATAATCGCTTTGTCCCGCAGCCAGTGATGGAACAGCCGCCGATACGGACGAGAATAGAGCAAAGAAGGCAAGCGGCTCATCCTTGAAACATTCCCATACGGACATTAAGCCTTCCACTTTCGGCTCCAATACCTGCCGTATAACAGAGGTTGGCTTGTGAACAAAAGCCGGATACTCCCGATCGCCGACGCCCGCGCAATGGATCACGCCTCCTGCCGGTCCCCATTCCTCTCGAATATCAAGAAGCGCCTGCTTTAGTGAACCGGTATCCGTTAGCGGGATGGCGAGCGTTCGCACGTCAGCCCCTATCTCCTCCAATTCCTTGATCAAACGGATCTTATTGGCCATTGGTGAAGTCTGGACCGCCTCGTATTCCCATTCTTCCCGGGGAGGTAACGCTTCTTTCCCAAGCAGGACCAGCCTTTTCACGCCCATGGTTTCAACGTAATGGCGTGCACACAATGCGCCTATTCCTCGCGTTCCGCCGGTAATCCACAACACTTGCCCCTCCGGCCACGAAAGCGGCTTGGCACTCTGTGCCGTCTTTTGCTCCCGCAGGCATGCGCGGTAACGCACAGATTTGCGGTAACAAATTTCCGGCCACTCGCTGTTACAATTCAGTTCCGCAATCAATTGTTCCGCCCAGTCTTTACCATTATCCGAAGCATCCAGATCGACATGCCTAGAATGAATATTGGCGTATTCGCTTTGCAGCATACGGTATAGTCCGGCTATACAAGCTCCGGATAATCGCATAGCATCGCTGCGGAATCGCTCAAGACCTTTCGTTACGCCGATCAATTTGATCCCTTTTCTTCGTCTTACGTCTATTAGTCGCTGGAGCCAAGGCAGTCCTTCCAGGCTCCGATCCACTTCGCTGCTGCAGCCTAAAAGGTCGATGCAAGCATCGAAATCCATCTCCTCGATCTCTCCCGCTGTCATCTCATCGAGTTGGCGAGACTGAAGGACGACAGCGCCGGGAAGCCGGGATTTAAGTTCCATCGCAAGCTCGCGGGTTCCATCCTCAATAACGATAGCGACTTTACCTGGCGGCTCACCGTCGGTCGATGCCTGCTCCTCTATCCATTCTTTGCAGAGCAAACGTGTCGTATCGGGCTTAAGGGAGTCTGCGGTAGCACTGCTTGAGGCCTCAAGCGGTGCGTCTGGCACCCAATAGTGGTCCCGAGCGAACGGATATACCGGCAAATGGATACGACTTTGCCTCTCATCCCCGAATAATAAATCCCCGTCCAGGCTATAGCCTTGGCAGTATAATTCGGCCAGCGCGATCAATGCTCCCCGGTATTCACTCGAAGCCTTGTCCATAGACTGGATTTTATGAAGCCATTCGGCCCTTTCCTGCTCCTTCGCATTGTCGGCTTTAAACATCCGTTCTACTTGTCCGAACAAAATGTGCGGGCTAGACCGCTTCTCAGCCGCAGCCACCCAGGCTTCTACCGCTTCCTCCTTGCTGGAGACAACGATTACACAGCGATAAGCAAACGGCTGTCTGCCTTCGAGAAGCGTGCGGCAAATTTGTGATAATTCCACCAATGCAGGCTGGCTCGCCATGTAATGTCGCATATCTTCTATTCTCCGCAAAAGCGCATCCTCACTCTTTGCTGAAAGGGGAAGCATATAATACGCTTTTTGACCGGAATAGCTGCTGTGCCGCTTCTCGTTGTAGCTCTGAAGGACGAAATGGGCATTTGTACCGCTCATGCCGAACGCACTTACGGCACCGGTTAACGGCGCGCCTGAGCTGGAACGCCATGGCCTCGGCTCGCGGTTCACATAGAACGGGCTTCCTTCAAAGCGAATATAATCGTTTTCCTTCTCTATATGAAGACTTGCCGGTATCGTCTCATGTCGGAACGCTTGGACGAGATTAACGAGGCTGACCAGGCCTGAAGCTGCGAAGCTATGACCAAAATTCGTTTTGGGAGAGGTTAACGCGCATGTACTTTCGTTCATCGCTGCCCCTTTAAACGCTTCCTGAAGCGCGTGGATTTCGACAGGATCGCCCAGCTTTGTACCCGTTCCATGCGTAACGATATACTCAATCTGCTTCGGATTCACGCCGGCCTGCTCGTACACCGAACGGATGAGGCGGGCCTGTGCTGCCGCATTCGGCGCCGTAATTCCGTTCGTTTTGCCATCATAATTGATGCCGCTACCGCGGATGACAGCATAAATCGGATCGCCATCTTTCTTTGCCAAAGATAATCTTTTCATCACGACGGCCACGACCGCCTCGCCCGGTACCATACCGTTCGCCCGGTTGTCAAAGGCATAGCATTTGCCGTCCGGTGAGAGCATGCCCGCTTCCCTCATCCCGTTCAAATACAACGGCGTCAACATAAGGTTAACACCGGCGGCGATAGCCGTGTCGCATTCACGGTTGCGAAGGCTGACACATGCTTGATGGGCGGCGACCAGCCCGGAGGAACAAGCGGTATTGATTGACATAACAGGTCCGCTCAGGTTAAGGAAGTACGACAGGCGGGATGCCAGAATCGCATTGTTCGTGGAGGTCACATTGCCTGCCCCTTTCGCGATAAACTGGTAATCGCCATCCTCGGCTCCGACAAATACGCCGATATTTCCTTCCCGCAGCTGCTTGCTCCCGTATCCTGCATCCTCCAGCGCTCGCATCGACTCCTGCAATAACAGCCGCTGCCTTGGGTCCATCAGCTCCGCCTCGCGCGGAGAGATTTCAAAGAAGGCAGGATCGAACTCGCTGACGCCTGGCACCCATCCGCACGTCCAGTTCTCCCTGTTCATGAGAGTGCTTCGTTCTTCTGGCATCGGCTGAACCACATCGCGGCCTTCCCGGAGAATACGCCACATGTCTTCAACCGAACGAGCCTCAGGAAACCGTCCACTCATGCCGATAATCGCGATGGGCTCCGGAAATGGATGGCTTTGCGTTTCAACCGAAGCGGCGGGTTCTTCAATCGCTTTAGATGGCTCCGTATGAACGGATTCCGGAGCAACTGCTTCCTGATGAACACCCAATACACTGTCAGGACGAACCTCATATCTGTCCTTGTAAAACCCGGTCAGGTCGTCACGATGCTCCCGCAAGTAAAAATGGATAAGCTTCTCCACCGTCGGATAGGAGAAGAAGACGGCTGGCGTAAGATCAATACGGTAATGCTTGGTCAGCGATGAAGCCAGCTCGGCAAAGCTGATGGAATTGAAGCCGAAATCGGAAAAATACTGTTCCTTGTCGATCCGGTCAATCGGGATCGCGACTATTCGACTGATGTGTGCCTTCAGGTCTTCCTCCAGCAGCTGCTCTACATTCAGCTCGGCACGTTCTACCCGCTTCGCGATTGATGCCAACGGCGCTGCCAACGGCGCTGCCTTCACCGGCCTTACCTTTTCCTGTTCAGCTGCCGGCTCCAGACCTAGAGAGCGGCGGACGCTCTCCCGATTCCCAACCATCACAAGATGAGTGGGCTCATCCTGTGCTAACAGAAGCTCAAGCAACGCGATCCCCTGCTCGGCTTCCAAGGCACGTAGACCGCTTGCTTGAAGATACATTTCCGTCATAGCCGGATCCCCGACACTCATGCCACCATCCTTCCACAGCGGCCACTGAATAGAAACAATCGACCCGCCATGTCGTCGATCTCCCATGCGAAGGCGGGAAGACCGCTCCGCGTAGGCGGTCATGAACCGGTTACCGACAGCGTAATCGCACGATCCAAAATCGCCCAGTACAGCAGATATCGAAGAGAAGTAAGCAACAAAATCAAGCTCGCGTTCTTCTTGAAGCAGCTCATCAAGCAAGAGCGTGCCGGTAATCTTCGGTTGTATGACTTCGTGGAATTGCTCTATTTGCTTCTCCAGAATGCTACGGCCGCTTTCCATACCAGCTGCATGGATAACGCCGTTTATGCTTCCCGATAAAGCAGCCCGAGCTTCAGCTAGTCCTTGCTTCATGGCGTCATAGTCACACACGTCCGCTTGGATCGCGAATACAGTGGCGCCTGCCGCTTCAAGCTTTTTCATCATCGATCTTTTGTGAGCATCAATGGATGACCGACCTGTCAGGATAAGCTTGGCCTGATACGTTTTGGCCAAATGCTCCGCAACGACCATGCCGATTCCGCCGAAGCCACCTGTTATGAGATAAATGCCGCCCCGGCGGAATTTGGTCGCTTTCGGCAGAAGCCGGGTTTCGCGCACGGAACAAACATGCCGCTCTCCCCCTGTATATAAAGAGCTTCGCACCTTGTCCTGTCCAAGCTCCATCCACAACGACTCCCAAAGATTGCGACCCGAACTACGTTCCGCCTGAAAACCGTCCGTAAAGAGATGAACAGACATCCGCACATCCTTCATAAGCGGGCCGATCGAGCGCTCAAAGCCGATCCAAGACTCCGCATGGCAGCGTTCGATATCCGTGGAACACATCGCCGCGGCCAGCAGCCTGGTCGACGTAAGACCGGAGGCATGCATCCCTTGGATGAGCGCAGTTAGTTCGTCCGTCATTTGCGCTGAAGGCGCTGTCTCCAAAGGCCATAAAAACAGAATGGCTTCTACCGCCACTGTCTGGTTGACGGCCGCCAGCACCCGTTCGAAGCCGGATGAATCCCACTTCTCTATGGAATGCGGCCATGTATTCAACGCCTCGCCCTCGTACCGTGACACAAAAACCAACTTCGTCTTCGGACTTAAGTGGTTAACGGCTTCCGTCAGCTCTAGTTGACGGTGCGAATCCGAAAGGAAGCAAACAACCGTCCGCGGCTGTTCGCGCAGCACTTCCTTCCATTCAGCCGGCTGCCACGTTTCTTGAAACGTCATCCCTTCAAAAGGGACCTTAACCGCATCCGGTTCAGAAGCAGCGAGCCAATAGCGTTCCTTAGCAAACGGATAAGTCGGCAGGCTCACCCTGCGCGGAGGTTTACCGCCGTAAAGCTTCTGCCAATCGATTTCGAGCCCTTTCGTCCAAAGATCAAGCAGCTTGCCGTACTTTCCCTTGGCAAACCAGGCATCAATCGCCGTCTGCATATCATCGTCCGCAGCCAGTGCTTGAAACGAATTTCTTCCCCGCTTAACCTGTCCGCGATAAATACCGGGGCCGGCGCCAAACATCCTGTACTGCTCCAACTTTTCCTTTAGCTCCGCAATTGACGCTGCGGTGAAGGCTAAACGTTCCTCCATCGCCTGCCGACCAATCTGAAGCGTATACGCAATATTTGCAAGCTCCTCATTCCGCCATGTCCTTGCCCCGATGGCTTCAGTGAACTGGCGGACGTTTGCTTCCAGACGCTCCTCATTCATCGCGGAAAAAACGATGATGGAAGCGTGCTGTGCCAAATCCGGACGGTCTTCGGCCTTCTCTGTGAACTCTTGGACGACAAGATGGGCATTCGCTCCTCCGGCACCGAAGGAGGATATGCCGGCGATACGGGGATGCGTGATTGTTTCCCCGTTCAAGACGACGACGGGCCGTTTCCATTCCGTCAACCGCTGCTGCACCGCAAAAGGCGTCCGCTCGAAGGCGATATTCGGGTTCACTTCGTCCGCGTGCAAAGTCGGCGCAAGCTGCCCATGCTTCATTTGCATCAGCACCTTGGTCAATCCCGCTATACCAGCCGCGCTTTCACAGTGGCCGATATTCGATTTAACGGATCCAATCGAACAATAGCCATGTTCTCCGGCCAGCGGCGAGAATGCTCGCGTCAGCCCCTCGACTTCAATCGGGTCACCCAGCTCCGTTCCAGTACCATGAGCTTCGATATAGCTCACGGCACCCGGATGTACGCCAGACCGCTTTAATGCGTCTTGGATCAGCTGCGCTTGAGCGGAAGCGCTGGGTACCGTATAGCCGTTCGTCCGGCCGCCGGCATTCAGCATACTTCCTTTTATGATGCCGTAAATATGATCGCCGTCCGCTATCGCCGCATGCAATGGCTTGAGGACAACCGCGCCTACACCCTCTCCATCGACGAATCCGTCGGCTTGTGCACCGAAGGATTTGCATTGATCACCAGAGGAGAGCATGTTCATCGAAGTTAGCCTCTTGTAGTGGACGGGATCTACAATCAAATTAACGCCGCCTGCAATCGCGCATTCGCTGGTACCGGAATAGATACTCTCGAGCGCAAGGTGGATCGCAGTGAGCGAGGAGGAACATGCCGTATCGACAGCCAGGCTCGGCCCCTGAAAATTCATAAGATAAGATAGCCGGTTTGCAATGGACCAGAAATTCGCCCCAGTCGAATAATTGCCGTTCATCACCCCGACAAAAACACCAACCTTCCCGGAACGGCTTAAACGTTCAGGGGTATAACCTGCATCCTCTATACTCGCATAAGCGGTTTCCAAAAAAATCCGCTCTTGTGGATCCATTCGTGCGGCTTCCTTCGGCGCGATCTGAAAGAATAGCGGGTCGAATTTGTCGATATCGTCCAGGAATCCGCCCCATTTGCTATAGACAGCGCCCTCCTTGCCCCGCTCTTCGTCGTAGTAGAGTCTCCAATCCCACCGGTCGGATGGGATTTCGGTAATGCAATTTGCTCCGTGTTTAAGGTTTTCCCAGAACTGTTCTACATTCCGTGCCCCCGGATAACGTCCGGACAAGCCGATGATGGCGACATCCTGTTTGCCTGCCGCTTCGCTCTGTGACATTTCGATGACCGGTTGCTGTTCGTTGATCGGCTCAATGGCTGCCGGTTCCCTATGACGATCTGGCGCTAGATTGCTATCGGGCACTTCTTGCGTATCAAAAATGGAGCTGCCTACTGCCTGTCTCTCCATTCCCGTGAAGCGAAGCATCTCCTCTGGATGGGCTTGCAGCAAATAATCGGTTAGCGCATTAATCGTTGAGTGCTCGAAAAATAGCGTACTGTTTATTTGGGCGAAATGAGGCCGGAGTGCTTCCGTAAGCTGTACGACCAGAATCGAATCGATTCCGTATGTCTCTAGTGACACGTATGTTTCCATGCGCTGGTATGGAATTTTCAGCGTTTCGCTGATGAGCGCCTTCAGTCGTTCTCTGCCCGTCTCGCGGAGCAACTCCTGGCTTTGTTCATCCTTTTTGGCGGGCAGCGTTGTAGGAGCAATCGGCTTCTGCTCGGGTTGTTCTTCTGCAGCGTTATCCGATGCATCCTCTTGACTGCGTATCCGGATTACACCGTCGCTTTCGGCTGCTATAATCTGCTGTCCAAGACCGTGTGAATGCTCAGCAGGGAAAAACACATCGAGGAAGCCCTCCTCCTCCAACAGCGAACGCCACGAATTGGGTGTCAAACCCGGTGATCCCGGCATTCGAAGCTCTTGATCCTCATACAGCCACCAGCCTTCAAGCAGACCGAACGTCAGATGGATGAAAAGATTGCTGCTGCTCATTTCATTGAGGAGCAGCAGACCGCTGTGCTTCAGGATCGTCTTGACGTTACGGATCGTTGTCTTCATATTTCGAGTTGCATGCAGCACATTGGTTGCAATCGCAAGATCGAATGCGCCTTCCTCGAAGCCCTGCACCTCCGCTGGCTTCTGGGCATCATATAGACGATAGGTCAAAAACGGGTAATGTGGTCCGTACTCATGCTGGGCATGAAGTAAAAACGCTTGAGAAATATCCGTATAGCAGTATTCTGCAATATGCTCCTGCAGCGGTTTAAGTCCGGCCAGCACCCGTGCGCTTGTTCCGCCCGTTCCTGCACCGATTTCCAAAATGCGCAAGCGGACAGCAGGATCTTCTTGAACCCGTTCCTTCATAAACGCAAGCGTAAGATCCGAAACGATCTTGTTGAAGTAATCCGCGATGTGATTGTTTTTGTAGACACCCTCGACAAGCGTCATCGATCCGTTCGGGAAAATAATATCCGTAGCGGCCGTATTTCCGCACAGCACCTGTGGAAGTGCTCGGAGTGCAGCGTCGACAAGGATCATTTGCGCGCCGGAATCCGGGTGATCCCTCCACTGCTCCAAATGCCGATCCCAATGAGCCCAGACGTCTGCATGGTCTTCTTTCCGATTCGGATCGACGACGTATTCGCCGACACCCTCCGATATAAAACCATAACGAAGCAAATAATCGATACTAGTCTCCAACCATCTGTCGTAAAGCCGAGATTGGCCAAGCAATCCGGCCAGCCCCTCCTTGGATTGCCGCTCTCGGTTAAAGAAGCCGGCAGCTTGCAGCTGCACCCAAAGAAGCTTGACCAGAACCTCTTCTTCCAGGCGTTTTACATCTCGTATGCTCTCCTCTATACCGTTCACCTGACCGCTCCTTTCGTCCATTGCTATATACCCGGCTTCCATCTTATATCTGCGATCCTATCTGCCAGCTCCCGGAAACTCCGGTGCCGGATGACCAACTCCGGCGTTACATCTAATCCGAGCCGTTGATTCAGCATTTCCGTGAGTAAACTCATCTTAACCGGATCAAGGCCGTATTCCGCTAATTCCGCGTCGGGTTCTATGTCCTGTTCGTCGACCTTCAAGAACATCGCTGCCGCTTCCCTCACGAGAGACAATACCTCTGCCCGCTGCTTCGCATCCGGGATGCTTCCCGTCTCTTCCTCTAAAGGTCTTGCTGCAGACGAGAGGGCTTGAAAGGGAGCCGGAGCGAAGACACTTCTGATCCTGCTGAGGACTGATCCGAAGCGTTCAGGTAGAACCGCTATATGCTGGTCTGCAGCTGTTTCCTCTATATGCAGTGGCTTGGTCGTTTTAACGAAGCACAGTTGATTCACCTTCCCAGCAAGCAGTCTTTCCACGACGTCCATGGCTTCGTCCGGCTCGATGGACCCCATTCCGATCCGTGCCATTTTCTCACGGAGAGCATCGGATGAAACCGTCCCCACACTTCCCCAATACCCCCAATTGATCGTCTTGACGGCACAAGACCATTCGGAGGCGAGCTTCGCTGCGAAAGCGTCGCTAAATGTACACCCAGCTGTGTAATTGCTCTGACCAGGCGATTTCAGAAACGAATTAAAAGATGAAAAGAACAAAACAAAGTCCAACTGCTCACGATCAAATACTTGAGCTGTTCTTACAGCTGTGCCGTTTTTGGCTGCATACCCCGCTTCAAACCGCTGCTCGTCCATTTTTGCCAAACTTTGATCGAGCAGGACGATCGCGGAGTGAACAATGCCATGAATACGCGTATACCGCGACTTTATCGTCTCATAGGCCTGCTGGAGCGATGCCAAATTTGCCGCATCGGCCTGGATATAGGCTGGCGCAGGTCCAAGATCCCCTAACCTTGCGATCTTAACCCGAATGGCTTCATCCATCTCTCTGCGGCCAATCCACACGATTTGTGCTTGATAGGTACGGATCATATACTCGGTCCATACCTCACCAATGCCTCCGGCTCCCCCGATGACGACATAAACGCCACCGTGCCGGTAAGCGGTACGCTTCATCGGCAAGCTTTTGACAGGAACCAGCATTTGCTTGTACCAACCGCCTTTTCGGTAGCCCCATGCGTTTCCCTTGGCATCCCTTGGCAGCGATGGCAGAACGTCCAACGGCAGTTCATCCTTCATGCCTATGTCTAACAGTCGCACGCTCCAGCTCGGATATTCCTTCGCCATCGATCCGACCAACCCATGGACACCAGCATGTGCAAAGCCAGATGTTTCGCCTGCAAGAATCGGCTGAGCCTCCACGGTGATGATGGACCAGTGCAAGGGCCTCGACCCGAAGCCGATTTCGAGCAGTGACTTTATGAGCCTAAAAAGCTGGAGTACCCCATCCTGTTGTTCACTGATCATACCTTCGTCCCGCACGGTTTGAATCGGATGAACTGGCGAAATCCATATAATATGCTTCAGATCGTTATAGTTGCTCAGCTTCTGAGCCATATCCTCAATCGAAGCTTCGGCTCCAAACGACAGCGGCTGAGCCGCGGGATACCTGTGGTTGATTTGGTTTATTTGCTCTGGCGTTCCGCCGATCACGATGTCGGCATCCGGAAAATGCTGTAGGGCTGGCGCTTCGTTGAATGCGGCAAGTTCCCAGGTAGGAAGCAGCAGCAATCCATCAGGTAATCGGTGGGAACCATCCGTGTCGGCTTGATGGGGGGTAAAGCTCCAGGCCCCTGATTTCCCCGCACTCTTGGTTGCTATTCCCCGCATGGCTGCACAAACATGGCCTTCCTCGTCACACAAATCGATATCGAAGACGCGCAACGAATCTCCTGAAGCTTCTGCTTTCCTTATGCGAGTGACCGCCCACATCACTGAAGTACAAGGACGGTAGACAGTAAGCTCCTGAATCGCAAATGGCACATAGGGCCCATTTGCACAAGCGTCGATTTGGCGTCCATGATTGTGCAGGGCGAAGCCGATTGTGGACTGAGCGGCAGCGTCGAGCAATACCGGATTGCATCCAATCCGCTGCATCTCGTCACTCATGGCGGCCGGCAAATGAATCTTAGCGATCGCACAATCTTCGCCGATTTCAATCGTCTTTACTGCTCTATAACCTGGACCATATGCAATTCCCATATTTTCGAAAGCACCGTAGCACGTTTCCGAATCCAGCATTGCGACTGAGCATTGGGCGCGAATGGCATGCACGTCCAGCTGAGGAGGGGCAGAAGCCGCATGAATAATAGCTGTCCCTTTGCTATAAATCGGGCCTTCATCCGCATCAGATTTCGAAGGTTCTGCCAGCATACAAAATGAAACTTGGTTGCCGCCTTCCTGCGTTAAGGATACATGAATGTGTTCGGCCGTCGCTTTCGCAATAAAAGGCCGCAGCCATACCACATTTTCCAGCGTAATGGCCTTTCCCTTATCCACGTAATCGGTCGCAAGCTCGACTGCAGCGCGGGCCATCTCAAGGAAGGCCATTCCTGGCATGATAGACTGTCCAAAGACAACATGGTCTCTCAGCAGCGTCTCCTCATTTGTAAAAGAAGCGCTGAACTGAGTCTTCCCTAACACCGACGTATTTCTGTGCACAAGCGGATGAAGACGCTCAGTCAAAATTTTCGTATGGAGCGGGTCCTGGTCCGAAGCCTTTGCTTCAAGCCAGTACCGCTCTTTCGCAAACGGATAGGTCGGCATGTGGATGCGCTTCCCTTCGTTCACCAAAGGCAGCGCTTGTAAGCCCTGCACCCACTTCTTTGCGGTATCGGCAAGCTTTACCTCTTGAGAGGAACCGGTCTCATGCTCCGATGGCAGTTCTTCGCTTGATGCGATTGGATTCCTTATTTGCTTTCTGTTTACTTTCCCAGTCCATACAAAAGAAGAAGGTCTCCGCAGCAAATGGTCCTCCAATGCCTGCAGCAGTTCCTTCCTCGTGTTTGCCGTGAACGCCGCACGGACATCCATTTCTTCCCTCCCCGCTTGCAGCGTCAACGCCACATCTGACAAACAGATGTCTGTTTCCCGCAGAAGGAAGGCTTTAAGGGATGCGACAGCGTCGTCCAGCTGATCTTCGGTCTTGGCCGATACCGGGAATAATAGCGGTTGATCCATAGGTGGAGCCGAATGTCCGGGCGATTCCGGATTGTATTCCTCAATGACCATATAGGCGTTGGTTCCGCTAAACCCGAAGGAACTGACGGAGGCCCGTCGAATGTCGGATTCGATCTCCCACTTCTTCAATGATGTGTTTATAAAGAAGGGGCTTCCATCAAGACGGATATGCTCATTCAAGGAATCGAAATGGATGGTTGGCGGCAGCATACGGTGCTTCAGCGACTGTACGACCTTGATGACGCCAGATACGCCGGATGCCGCGAGCAAATGACCGATATTGCTCTTAATGGAACCGAGTGCGCAGTAGCCCTTCTTGTCCGTATATGCGGCGAACGATGCCGTAAGGGCTTCGACCTCGATCGGATCGCCGAGCTTTGTTCCTGTACCATGTGCTTCGACAAGCGAAATGGTCTCCGGGTTAATGCCGAATTTATCAAAGACAGATTTCTCCAGCTCTTCCTGTGAAGCAGCGCTGGGGGCTGTAATTCCGTTTGTCTTCCCGTCCTGATTAATACCCCAGCCGCGTATGACGGCATGAATCGGATCTTTGTCGCGGACCGCGTCGGACAGCCTCTTAAGCAGCAGCACGCCCGTACCTTCCCCCGGAACGAATCCGTTCGCCCTGTTATCAAACGTATAGCAGTGCCCATCCTTGGACAGCATCCCGGATTTGCTCGTCATAATATGCATAGCCGGTCCGCTCATGACATTAACGCCGCCGGCCAACGCCATGTCGCAATTGTCCAGGAGCAAACTGTTGCAGGCTTCCGAAATCGCGACAAGCGAGGAGGAGCAAGCGGTGTCGATCGCCATGCAGGGACCCTTCAAATTCAGCAGGTAGGAGATGCGTGCGCTTAAAATGGAAACCGAGGTCCCCATCAAATTTTGCGCATGGAGCTCTTCTCCACTCTCCATACGTCCGTAATCGCCGGTGCCACATCCGGCAAAGACCCCGCAGCGGCTACCGGACAAGTCGGACGGACGCAGTCCGGCATTCTCGATGCATGACCAGCTGTTCGCCAGGAATAGCCGCTGCTGCGGATCCATGTATTCCGCTTCCACAGGCGATATTTGGAAAAATAACGGATCAAATTTGTCCGCATCCTCCAAGACGCCCATCCATTTCGAATATGTTTTGCCCGGCTTCTTTGGATCGGGATCGTAGTATCTCTCAAGAGACCAGCGTTCCGCAGGAATCTCGGATACGCAATCTTCCCCTTTGCAAATGTTGTCCCATAATTCATCAATAGTAGCGGCCTTGGGGAATTGGCCTGACATCCCGATGATGGCAATGCCATCCAGAGCGGGCGATTTTCGACTTTTCTCCTTGGGCATATCTTCCTGGCTACGGACGACCACTTGTGCACTGTGCAATCCAAAGGATTCCTGCCTCTGACTTTTCTGCCTTTGCATCCGCTCGATCAGCTCGTCGGTCTGGTCCGTCATGTCCTCCGCCGTACGGCTTATGACGACTTTGCCAATATGCTGTCCGCGGCTGACATATTCAAGCGCCTCTTGAATTCGCTGAAAGGGGTAAACCCTTGACACAATGGGTACGATTTTCTGTGTTTGAAGCAGGTCAACCATCACATGGAGCAATTCCTTGTTAAATCCCTTTTGGGCACTTAACCGCCGTAAATCAATGCTATGAATTGTTTGGTTATGTACAAGTCCGGAAAGATCCAGATTTCCACTCGTCTTCAGCGCATGCACGGCCAGCTCCAGGTAGCGGCCTGAAGGGGCCAAACAATTCAAGCCCTTCTGAATCGCATCCCCGGACAGCATATTCAGTACAACATCAACCCCGCGACCATTGGTTAAAGAGGCGATTTCCCGATCAAAGGGCGAGGCGTTGTAATGGATCGCCGCAGCAACGCCAAGCCTATCAAGCAGGGCGAGCTTATCGGCTTTGCTGCTCGTGCCGTAAATCTTGCAGCCTTTCAAATTCGCCAGCTGCAGGGCGATAAGGCCGCAGCCTCCTGTCGCCGTCTGAATGAGCACCTGCTCGCCTTGCGCAAGCTTCCCTGTCTCGAAAGCGTGATAGACTGTGGAGAAAACAACAGGCAAACTGCACCCTTCTTCAAACGTTATGTTGGCAGGCTTCCGGACGGCATTAGCGGCGGCAACATTCACTTCGCTGGCATGGCCGCCCAGCTGCCTGCCTGTAAGAGCGATGACCTCATCGCCGATCTGGAACTCCTCTACGCCTTTGCCAATGCATGTGACGATTCCGGCTACTTCAAACCCCGGCACGAATGGATAATCGGGCATCGTCGGGTATAGCCCGTTTACGCACATGAGGTCTGGAAAATTAACTGCCGATGCCATGACTTGTATCGTCATTTCACCAAAGCCGGGCTCTGACACAGACCATGGCCGCAAAGAAACCTCGCTGATGTGATGAACGTTCGACACAACCAGGCCAGCAGAATCCGATTTCGCTGACTGCCGGCTGTCGACTTTCAATCCCGCCGTCTCCCGTTCCGAACTGCGGGAATCAGCATGGTCTGCTGGAGACGGGATTTTCCTCACGTCGGTAGCCTTCAGCTCCATAATTCGACGCTTGGCATCTTCAGAACTAACCTCTCCCGCTTGCAAAGCGCGAAGTATCTCTTGAATATTCACCCTTACACCCCCTGCCTGTTCGCTATTTACCAAATAAGGACAGAATCTTGTCCCGAACTTCTGTCTGATGGAAGGTTAGCTCATGCATCGCGACTTCTTTCGCAATATAATTCGGGAGCTCGGCTCGCGCCGTCTCAACCAGATGGTCCTTCAAAGCAACCAACGAAAGGCGTGGCTTTTCTGCGAGCTGCCGCGCCAGCTCCAGTGCATGGCTCATCACTTGGTCCCGGGGAAGGACCGTGAAAGGCACGCCTCTCTTCTCCAGATCCGCCCCGCGGTAATTACTGCCACTTAGCAGCATTTCATTGCCCAGGCTCAATCCCAGCTTTCGCGGCAAGATATACGTTGCACCCATTCCCGGTGTGAAGCCGTATTTCATGAAATTGGCCGTATAGACACTCTCACGGCTCATGACGACAAAATCGGCAAACAATCCTATCACAAACCCGCCTCCGATCGCATGACCCTGCATAGCGGATATGACGGGAACCGGACATTCCAATGCAAGACTGTAAATGTTGCTGTCCGTAAATTTCAGTTGCCCTTCGAAAATGGCAAGCAAAGCTTCTTGCGTCCCGCCGGAAGCAAAATAAGTATCATACCCGGTCAAAATAACGGCTTTATACCGCTCTGTTTCCTTTACAGTTAGGAAAGCATGCGCCAAACCCTTTACTAGGTCGTCGGAGAACGTGTTTTTGTATACGCGGTCCTGCATGGTAATCAGTGCGATACCCGGCTCGATTTCACGCAGCTCTACAACCGGTTGCATTACACATCAACCTTCCCATGGAAATTGGCCTTTATTGACAAAATTATAGATAACTGCGAGCGTATCCGGGTCGGCAAACATGGTTTGATTCGCAGTTATTGCCAGTTCCCTGCCTTCCCGGATTAAGGGCTGCAGCTCAATCATATAGCGTTTGTACTTCGCGACCCCCGCTTTCGGCAGACGCTTCAATCGCAGCAGATGACGGCGCAGTAGCGACTCGCTATCCGGCTCCCAAGCATCGATCAACCCCCAGCGGAGTGCGGTTTCCGCATCGAAGGTCTGCGTCATCAGCGTCATATAATGCGCGCGCTGCATACCCGTTTTTTGAATAAGAAACGGCATTACACAAGCGGGATACAGGCCGAACAGCAGCTCGGACAGGCTGAATTGGGCCGTCCCGTCCGCCAGAACGATATCGCTTGCGGCGATAAAGCCAAGCCCCCCGGCATTTGCCTTTCCCTTGACGTGGGAAAGAACGATGTACGGTCCGGTGCGCATTCTCATCCATAACGCATACAGAGGTTCTGGATTGCTTCGGATGGATCGGCCTTCTGCCATATGGGCGTGAATCTCCTGGAAATCTGCGCCCGTGCAGAATACATGAGGCAAACCTTCCAGCACAACAACCGTCACTTCTTCCTCGCATTGATCCAGCACGTAGCCCAGTTCCTCTACAAGCTGGTCATTGATTGCGTTGTCCGCTTCGGGCTGGTGCAGTCTGATAAAACATACGGTTCCCTGATATCGAACATGTAGCGTCTTAAAATCCATTACAGCCACCTGTAAATCCGATGGAAGTCCCGGATCTCTTCCAGGTAGAGCCGTTGCTCGCCCCGAACAGATACAGGAATCCCTTGCAAGTCCAGCTTCGCGTTACGAGTTCCAAACCGGATGCCATGACCGCTTCTCAGCATCGCTTCATATTCGTCAAAGCCGAGCAGACGGCGCTCCTGCAGACGTTCGCTCAGCTTGAATTTACGCAGTGCCACCTGGCTTTGACTTGTGGCGACACCGCTGTAAAATTCCGAGCAGCAGCCGGAGCCGTACGAATAACAGCCGATCCGCTTGGGCGTATCAAATGTCCCATGCTCGATTAGGCCTGCCAGTGACAGGAAAACGGTGCCGCCCATGATATTGCCGACACGCTGGCAAAATCGAATGCCGGGAAGGACACGCTGATTAAAGTCCGCGTCGATCTCCGGCGCTTTGGCCTTCGCGATTCTTCGCATCATCGTGCGATGCGCGCCCTTCACCATACCGCCGAAGGGAGTATGAAACGCCAAATATTGAAACGTATCCTTATAGTCGGCTTCAGGCACCCGCGATTTGTAGGCCATAAAGGTTTGTTCGCAGCAATCCAAATACGTGGACAGCGACAAATCGGAGTTGCCTGCTTCGCTGTCCGGCATCGGGCGGCACGTATCCATCACTTCATAACCGTAATAACCGCTCGCCCCCGTATCGATTTGGAAGACATACGGTGTATCGCTGACCAAAAGGGCAACAGCTCCAGCTCCCGCGCTTAGCTCTGCATAGGACCAGTCTTCGGTCAGTGAGCTCCCACCCTCAGCCACGAAAAAACGGGATATGTCCGTAGCAATCACCAGCGCCTTGGCTCCCGGGGATGTGCCGGAGAGAATAAAATTAACTGCAGCATGCAGGCCTGCTGTTCCCGAATAGCAGGCCTGCTTGATTTCGTACATCCGGCAGCGGCGGTTTAAGCCGAGATAATGATGAATATACGTGCTCATTGATTTACCGAAATCGATACCGGATTCCGTGCAGGTAATCACCAGTTCGATCCGGTTCCGCTCTTCTTCAGACAGCGAATCCACGATCGGCTTCGCTGCATTGACACCGAACGTAATAGGGTCCTCGTAAGGCAAGGCAACGGTTTTCTCGAGCATCATCAGATTCTCGAACCGGGCATTATCCAATTGGCGTCTTGCTGCAAGTTCCGGGACATCCAGAAAAGCAGTGCCGCCAAAAACATTCATCGCTTCTATTCCAACTTGAGTCAAGGCCATTCTCCTTCTCCGTTCGTTTTAAAGCTTTTGCAGTGTGACTGCTGTATTCATGCCGCCAAAGCCCATGCTGAGGCATAAAGCACGAGAAATGGAGTGCGTGACGAATTGTTCCTTCACCCAATTGAACGACTCGTCAACCGGAAACTCCAGATTTCGCGTCGGATGAAGGCGGGAGTTACGCATCTGAAGCAATACCGCAACAATTTCCACGGCTCCTGCCGCACTGAGGCCATGGCCTGTTATGGATTTAGTCGCATTAATGTAGGCATGCGACAATCCGCTGTCTTTAAGTGCGCGCAGCTCCGTTTCATCACCGATCGGAGAGCCCGTTCCATGCGGATTGACGTAGTCGATGTCGGCGGCTGAAATGCCGGCCCGGCGAAGAGCTTCGCGAATCACGCGCATTTCTCCCTCGTAGGACGGATTCGGATTTCGGTTGCCGTCCATCGCGATCGCCGTGGCGGTAATGGCCGCATAAGGACGAACCCCTCTCTTACTGGCAAAAGACGCGCGCTCAATGACGACAGCAGCGCAGTTTTCCCCGTAGATAAAGCCGTCTCGGCCGCGATCAAATGGTCGACAGGCCAGATCCGGTCTGTCGGCATATTGATCGGAGCCCATTGCGCCCAGACTGCGAAAGGCGGCAAGCTCCATGTAGGAAAGGTCGGCCAATGCCCCGACTGCGATGCAAGCATCGACTTCCCCGGAGCTAACAGCTTGAACAGCTTGAGCGATAACAGCCTGACCGCTTGCGGATGCGCCTCCCAATGTAAACGCAAATCCGCGAATCCCAAACTGCTCCGTGCAAAGTCCGCATAAATCACTGTCCATGTACGTCATCGCATAAGTAGGCCTCAGAAACGAAGGACGTTCCGAATACGAGGCATAGGCTTGGAGAGCCTCCCGCTGCTGTAAGTTGGAACCGCCGATAATGAGACCGATACGCTCTGGCTCAACCTGTTCCAGAACTGCATCCTCCCAAGCCTCATGCATCGTTGCCATCGCAGCCTGTCCGGAGAAGGAAGCCGTTCGCAGCAGCCGTTTAGAAAGACGTTCCGTTATAACCAGCGATTCGATCTCCGCTCCAAGGAAAGAAGAGCTGCCTTTTTGGCGACCTGGACGGTTCAGCACAGCAAAGGCTTGCCGGCCGTCAAGGAGGGCTGCCGCGAAGGCCGCCTGTCCTTGACCAATGGCCGATGTGATGCCGATGCCTGAGATGACGATATCGTCCGACCTACAGCTTGCCCAAGAACCCATCGGCCAGTTCCCCTATACTTGACAATCCAATAAACTGCGATCTTTGAGTCTGCAAAAGCGACAAATCCTCCATCACCATCGAAATTAGATCCGCGCGGTCGATGGAGTTCAATCCGAGATCCGAAAGCCGGTCCTCCGGCCTCAGTTCCCGTCCCTCCAATTCGGGGACGATCTCATACAAATTTTTTATGATAAGGGCTGTTATTTCTTGTCTGTTCATTTCCGTTCCTCCTCAAGGATAAGACGACTGACGTAATCGTTAGCCTCATGAATGTCCAGCCTACCGCTTTCCACTTGCTGTAAAATGTCATCCAGCAGAAGCGGAGAACGTACGGTTTCTTGTTCCGGGGAAGCGCCTTGCCCCCGGCTCAGCTCGGAACTCAGGTACGCCGCGAACTGTCTGATCGTCGAATAGTCATATATTTTCGTCGCCGTGATGCTCGTGCCGTATTGCTTATTAACCGCCTTGATCCATTCGACGCCGACAATCGAATCAACCCCGATGTCCACGAATTTGATTTCAGGATCAATCTCGTCAGGCTGCATAAACATGGCCTCCGCCATGCTCTGGACCAATTGTTCTTCCAGTACCTCCAAGGAAACACCGTTGTTTGGAGGGGGCGTCCTTTCTTCGGCAGGGCTCTCATGTTCGGCTGCCGTAAGTGCCGCCGTTTGCTTCGGCAACTGACTTACGTGATCGTAATCGTGTTCTGCTTCTGCTTCCGCTTCGGTCCCAACCGAAGCAGCCTTCTCAGCGATTACGCCGTGCAAATAGTCGGCAAATTCGCTTAAAGTCGAGTAATCGTATATTTTGGTCGCCGTAATGGATACGTCATACTTCTTATTCACTGCTTTGATCCATTCCACGCCGATAATCGAGTCCACGCCGATTTCGATAAACTTTCTCTCTGGGTCCAATTCGTCCCGCTCCATAAACATCGTATCGGCCAAGCTCTCGGCCAGCTGCTCAGTCAACACGTCGAGCGATATGCGCTGCTTCGATACCCCGTCGATCTTCTTCAATTTAATCGGCGGTAGCTGCAGCGAGTGTCCGCTTCCGTGATCGATTTGATCGGGAATGTTTGATAGCGGCCTTAACGTAATTGTCTCCAACGCTTCCCGGTCCATCATTTGAGCCTCATGAATATGAACGTTTGGAGCTGGAACTGGAGCAGGTTCGCTTACATATGTTCCTGCGGATTGCTGTCCATTGCCGCTAATGTTATACCAGCATTTTTCTTCAGCAAACGGATACGAAGGCAGGCTAATACGTCTCTGTGCCGTTTTGCCGTAGACAAGCCGCCAATCGAAATCAATGCCGCTCACCCATAAAGACAGAAGCGGCTCAAACTTCTCAGAAGCAAACCATCCCAGCCAGGTTGATTCATCCGGCGCTCCGGCCTGTAGCTCAGACAGTGCCGCGCCTGACTTCGCCCTGCCGAGGTGCAGCTTCTCCATTCGGCCGTTCTCAGCAATCGCCTGCAACCCGCGTTTTAGCTCCAGAACCGAAGAAACGGCCATAGCCGCTCGTTCTTCCATCGCCTCACGACCCACCTGAAGGGTATAAGCCGCATCAGACAAGTTATCATCCGTAATCTGCCGCATCGCTATTGCATTCAAATAGCGAGAAGCCAATCGTTTCAATCCCTCTTTGTTCGGCGCGGACAAAACAATCGGAACGGTCCTCCCGGCCTGATCGGCCGAATGTACCGCTGCGGTCGGATTGTATTCTTCCACGATTAAGTGAGCATTGGATCCTCCCGCGCCGAATGAAGAAATGCCCGCTATGCGCGGCATTTCCCGCTTTTCTCCGCCTGCTTCGACGACGGGCCGCTTCCATTCCTCCAGCTCCTGCTGCACCCTAAACGGTGTATCCGTGAAGACGATATTCGGGTTCAGCTTCTCGGAATGAAGCGATGGCGCCAGCTCTCCGTATTTTAACTGCATCAGAACCTTCGTTAAGCCCGCAATTCCCGCTGCGCTCTCGCAGTGACCGATGTTGGATTTTACGGAACCGATCGCACAAACGGATGTCGGAAGGGAACCCGATTTCCATGCATCACTTAAACCCTTTATTTCGATGGGATCGCCAAGCGCCGTACCGGTCCCATGCGCTTCGATATAGCTGATCGCGCCCGGATCAATGCCCGACTTCCGGATCGCCCGCTCGATCACACTTGCCTGCGCTTTCGGATTCGGAACCGAGTAGCCGTTCGTCTTACCGCCATGGTTGACGGCTGAGCCTTTAATGACACCGTAGATGCGGTCTTTATCGGCAATGGCTCGTGACAACGGCTTTAACAGAACAGCGCCAACGCCTTCGCCCGGCACGTAACCGTCGCCTCCCTCACCGAAGCTCTCGCACCGACCTTTGCTCGACGCGAATTTTCCTTGCGAAAGCGCCAAGTACTTATTCGGATGAATAGAAAGGTTTATACCCCCTGCTATAGCTGCATCGCATTCTCCCTCGCGCAGACTTTGGCAGGCCAAATGTATCGCGGTGAGCGAAGATGAGCACATCGTATCGATAGCCAGACTCGGTCCATGTAAATTGCAAAAATACGATACGCGGTTCGCAATCGATGAAGCGCTGCCAGACAGCGCCATCGGCCGGCCCCGAACCGTTTCTTCCGCACCATAAAGCTGATATTCCTCGTACATGACACCGACATAAACGCCTACATTACCGCCAAGACCGGACGAATCGAGCTGCTGCAGGTCCTGCCTCGTGTATCCGGCATCCTGCAACAGTTCGTACGTGCACTGTAGAAACAATCGCTCCTGAGGATCCATAAACGCCGCTTCTTTGCGCGAAATGTGAAAGAACAGCGGATCGAAGCGATCCACCCCTTCCAGGAAGCCTCCCCATTTGGAATAGGTTTTCCCCTGTTTATCAGGCTCTGCATCAAAGATCGCCTCATGATTCCAACGGTCTGCCGGGATTTCGGTGATGCTGTCGACGCCGTTCCGGATATTGTGCCAAAACGCCTCCACATCTCTTGCTCCCGGATAACGTCCGGCCACCCCGATAATCGCGATATCCTCCGGCCGCCATTCGGTTGTAGATCCAGCTCCTACCGATTCAATATCGTTTTTGCTGGTAGGCGGTTCTGCTTTCTCTACAGCATGGCTGTCATGACGCGAAAGACCGGCGCGTTCAGGGATGGATGCTGCCGGTACGAACGAAGAACCTTCCTCCAAGCCCAAGACAGCAGGCAGACGGCCGAGGTGAGCACGCATCAAATAGCCGGCCAACTCCCTGATCGTCATATATTCAAAGAATAGCGATTTGGACAACGTTCCGAATGATTGCTCCAGACTCGTTGTCAACTGCATGATGGTCACTGAATCGACACCATATTTCTCGAACGGCGTATCCTCATGCATCCGCTGAATAGGCAGCTTAATTACCGCCGATACAAGCGATTTCAAGTACGCGATGGTTCTCTGCTCCAGCTCATCCTGCGGAAGGGCTGGAATGCCGTCAGTCTTTACAGGCTGCTGCACGACAGCTGCCGGTCGAGCTTGAGCCTGCGGCGGAGACTGACTCCCGGCCGTCAAGGTAGCCCGTATGCGGGAAGGATCTCCCGCTATCGTCAGGACATGGTCCGCTGATGATGCTGCTGCGGCATATAAAGCGTGCAACCCGCCGACGGTTTCGAGCACAGACATCCCGGTCAGCCTGTTCATCATGGAGAGCGTTTCCTCATCGATCTGCATGCCACCCTTCTCCCAGAGCGGCCATGCGATTGAGCAAGCTTTGCCCTTGCGATGTCCTGAAGCCGTAAGATCGTTCCGATGCGCTGCGAACGCGTCCATAAACCCATTGGCGGCTGCATAGTCGGCTTGACCGAAATTGCCCAGCGTTCCGGCAAGAGAGGAATAAAGCAGCATAAAATCGAGATCCATATGCCTCGTTGAACGGTCCAGATGAATAAGACCGGCCACTTTAGCGGCGAATACCCGATCGATATCTATTTCCGTTTTTTTCAAGATGAAGCTGTCTGCTCGAGTGCCTGCGCAATGAATGATGCCGGACAAACCGCCATAACGAGCTTCTATCCGTTCGATTGTTTCTTGGATGGCGGAAGCGTCGCTGATGTCCAAGCTGCAGTACTCTGCATGGGCTCCCGCCGCTTTCAATTCGTCAAGATGCTTCTGTATTTGTTCATCATGAGCGGAGCGCCCCGTTAGGATCAGGTTCGCACCCCTAGTTCGCGCGGCGGCATCTCGCGCAGCGATCATCCCAAGCTTGCCGCAGCCGCCTGTGATCAGATACGTGCCGTTATGTTTCCAAGGTACCGGAACCCCTTTTTTATCTTCCATTTCCACAAGCCTTTGAACATAACGATTACCGGCTTCATAACGAATAACGTCATCCTCCGGTTCAGACCCATTCTCGTCGATAATCCCGGCAATGACAGGGCCTACCGAATCCTTACCCAGTAAAATTGTCTGCCCGACGACACCCGGATGTTCAAGAACAGCGGTCTTCAGCATTCCACTTAAACCAGCCATGACACGCTGATTGTCGTTATTCGGGAGCACCAATTGAATCAGAGTCCTGCCTTCCGTACCATGAAGTGCGGATTGAAGCTGTTTCAGCATCCGTTTGGCATAAATCGTATAACACGACGCCAACGTCATATTTTCCAGGCCGTCGCCTAATAGATGAACCTCTGCCCCGTCCCCCTGTTGCATGAGTTGATCCGCAAGCGAGCTGTCCGATCCACCCAGCAAGACGATCCGCCTGGTATAAGTCACCGTGTTCTTCCCCGTATGGCAAGGCTTCCGTTCCCATATCGGCTGGAACAAAAGCGTTTCCTTAGGGGTTGCAACAGGTTGATCACGAACCTCTTCACGGTCAATCCGTCTGGATGTCAATCCTCTCATCCGTACACGAACGATTCCGGTGCTGTCGATAAGCTCGATATCCAGCTTGCGAATCGGGCTCTCCGGTAGAAGATCGCTGCTGAACCGGATCCATGCCCACATCTCTCCTGAACATGGGCCAAGGATGTCCAATTCCTCCAGCGCAAAAGGAACGATTGGGCTCACGGATTGCGGCTGCCCCTCCGTTGCTTCCAGAACTTGACGGGGAAACAAGCCGATCGTTGCCTGGAAGACGGAATCAATCAAACTCGGATGAAGCACATAATCATGCGGCATGCCAGCTGCTTCCGCCGGAACAAACACGTTCGCCAATGCTTGAGCGTTGCCGGTATAGATACTTCTGATCCCTCTGTTGCCGGGTCCATACAAAAGTCCGGCTGATTCGAATGCCTGATAGCACTGCTCGGCTGACAGCTTCGGCCCGCTGCATTGTGCCGTTATGACTTCAATATCCATAATCGGGCTCTCTTCGGGCTCCTGAAGCGATACCGTTGCCGTACAATACAAGGTCTCATTCTCGTCTTCGTCCTGATTGGTAAAGACCTCGCATGCCAATTCTTCGCCTTCCTTACGGAGCCGAATATGCACCTCGGAGGATGCATTGTTCATGACAAACGGTTTTCTCCATACGATCTGATGAAGACGAGTGCCTCCCGGACTTAACAGCTTGCCGGCTGCAGCCTCAGCGGCTGCGCGAATCATTTCGAGGTAAGCGGCGCCCGGCATAACCTTATTCCCATCCACAACATGATCGCTCAGGAAATGCTCCTTACCGGTAAACAGCGAACTGAAACGCAGCTGCGACACTTCCGATGTATTCCGGTGTAGCAACGGATGAAGAGGCTTCCCGCCCTCTCCTTCCCGAGCAAATAGGCTGTCGGTTTCCGGTATCCAGTACCTCTCCTCCGCAAACGGATACGTTGGCAGACTCATCCGGCGTGGAACTGTATCTTCGTAAAGCAGACGCCAATCGATGTTCAGCCCTTTCACCCACAGACCGAGGATCTTCCCAAATTTCCCTTTTCTCATCCATGCCTTGAACGTCTCCGATAAATCCTCGTCTGTCCGCCACATTTGCATCAGTTCATTGGTCTGGATGTGACCGCGGAAAACGTTGTCCCGTTCTTCGCGATCCGCTACATAAGCAAGCAGCTTATTCTCCAGCTCCTCGACCGAACCGACCAGCATCGCCAGCCGTTCCTCCATCGCTTCCCGGCCCACTTGGAGGGTGTAGGCAAGATTCTCCAGGTTTATGTGTTCACTGCCTTGATCGCGTATGAAGGACAAGAGACGCTGCGCAACGAGCTGTAGACGCTCTTCGTCGCGCGCTGAAAGTACAATGATAGCCGGATCGTGCCTATGGTATGTCTGCTTTTCGCCTGTCACATGTTCTTCTGAAATATATTCTTCGATAACGAGATGCCCGTTGGAGCCTCCCGCCCCAAAGGAAGAGAGTCCGGCAATTCTCGGAAGTTCCCTTATGGTCCCGTCTATGGTCAGAGCAGGTCGGTTCCAGGCCTCCAACGTCCGCTGTACCACAAAAGGTGATTGTTCGAAATCGATGTTCGGATTGAGCTCCTCCGCATGCAGTGACGGCGCCAGTTGACCGTATTTCATCTGAAGCAATACCTTCGTCAAACCAGCAATGCCTGCTGCGCTTTCGCAATGGCCGATGTTCGATTTGGCCGAGCCGATCGCACAAAAGCGAACGTCGGCCGTATGGGCGCGGAAGGATTGGCTCAAACCCGCGATTTCAATCGGATCGCCTAGCGAAGTGCCCGTGCCGTGTGCTTCGATATAGCTAATGGTTCGCGGATCAATACCGGCATCCTTGATTGCCTCGCCAATGACATCGGCCTGCGCAGCCGGACTGGGTACCGAATAGCCGTTTGTTTTGCCGCCGTGGTTGATGGCCGTTCCCTTGATAATGCCATAAATGAGATCGCCGTCTGCAATTGCATCCTCGAGCGGTTTCAACACAACCGCACCTACCCCTTCGCCGGGTACGTAACCGTCGCCGTCTTTCCCGAAGCTTTCACAGCGGCCTTTGCTGGAAGCGAATTTACCTTGGGAAAGGAAAATGTATTTATTCGGGTGGACGGATACGTTGACTCCGCCAGCCACGGCAACACGACTTTCCCCTTGCCGCAAGCTTTGGCAAGCCAGATGAATGGCTGTCAGCGACGAGGAACACATCGTGTCCACCGCCATGCTTGGTCCTTTGAAATCGCAGAAGTAAGAGACCCGGTTTGCAACAGACGAGGGATTACCGGATAGTGCAATTGGCTTCCCTCGAGCAGTCAACTCCGCGCCATATAGCTGATATTCCTCGTTCATGACGCCAACGAATACACCAACCCGCTTCGTCTTCCCTTGCCCCTCGGCAACGAGCGTTTCCCGTGTATATCCGGCGTCTTCGATCGCTTCATAGACGCATTGCAGAAACAATCTTTCCTGCGGGTCCATGATCTCGGCTTCACGTGGCGATATATGAAAGAACAACGGATCGAAGCGGTCGACGCCCTCCACAAATCCGCCCCACTTCGTATACACTTTCCCCGGCTTACTCTTATCCGGGTCATAGTAGACGCTGTGATCCCAGCGGTCGGGCGGAATTTCGCTGATGCAGTCCTGACCGTCACGAAGCTTCTCCCAAAATTGTTCAACATTTTTAGCGCCCGGATAACGGCCGGCTATGCCGATGATCGCAATATCGTGTACACGACTTCCGTCCCGTGCTTCTGTCGGCCGCTTGGATATCGGACGTGCAGCTTTGCGGCGTGCTTCCTTTGGCTTCGGTAATACGGGAATAGGACTCATGGAATCTTCCGCCGTCATTTTAGCGCCAACTAACTCGGCCAAACGGAACCGATGATGTTCGATGAAAAAAGCCGCCAGTCGACCGATGTTCGGGTATTCGAAAAACAATGTTTTCGACAGAGAACCGAAGACTGCTTCCAGTCGGCTAGTGATTTGCATCACCATGACGGAATCGAGGCCGTACGTTTCCATCGGAGCTTCCGGGTCCATCCGGCTGGCGGGCGTGCCCGCCACGGAGGATATCAAATTCGTCAAGTACGCGACTGCTTTCTCCTGAAGCGCATCACTTTGATCCCAAGCGGACGGCTCTTTTATGCCGCTTTCGAAAGCCTGCGCCTTCCCTTCGTTCTGTGCCATCCGCATAAAGGAACGTAACGTTTCTTTCTCACCGTCGATCACGGTGATTTGCGATTTTCCGGCAGCCAAAGCCATGTAAAACGCTTGAATGCCCGTGCTGCTTGCCATTGCCCGCATGCCGCTCTTTTGCTTCAACAGCTTCGCCGTCTCGGCATGAACCTGCATGCCGCCTTCTTGCCACAGCGGCCAACAAATCGACAATGTGCGGCCATACCGTTGTCCAGCTTCCGCTAACTCGTTTCGGTAGGCAGCAAAACGATTCAGAAACGCGTTGGCGGCCGCATAATCAGCCTGAGCGGGATTACCTATTACACCTGCTAAAGCCGAGAAAAGCAGGAAGAAATCCAACGGAATATGACGAGTCGCATCATCCAGATGGACCGTTCCGGATACTTTTGGCCGAAGGACCTGCTGAAGTTCAACAGCGGACTTCTTCTTCATATACGCATCTTGAATAACACCGGCGCCGTGCAGGATCCCGTTCAATGTACCGTATTTGCGGCAAATCTCTTGGATCAGCGTTTCCACTGCCTCCAGGCTACCGACATCCGTTTGCCTGTATTCCACCGTCAGCCCTCGATTGATTAATTGCTCTATCCGTTCACGCTTGCTTTGGTCCAGCGCTGATCGTCCCGCAAGGATCACGGCAGCGCCGCGGGTCCTTCGCGCAATTTCTTCCGCAAACAGCACGCCAAGCCCGCCTGTTCCCCCGGTTATGAGGTAAACGCCGCCATCCTTCCAAGGAACGACTGCAGACGGCTCGGGAACCGTACGCATCTCACGCCAGCGCAAAGTGCTCTGCTGCTCCCTATTCAATCGGATGTGCTGCCATTCTGGGTGCTTTGCGTACGCCGCTAGTAATTGGGCGAGGTGCTGCTCACTCGACTGAGTTTCAAGCTCGATCAGCTGGCCAGCTATTCTCGGCTCTTCCATGGCCGCTGTTTTGAGCATCCCCGACAACCCCGCAGCCAATTGCTGTTGATCGGTATAGCCGATAAGCAGCTGTATCATAGTGGAGCGGTTATCCTGCAGCACTTCCTGTACGATACCGAGCAGCTGTTCTGCATAAGCCTGGTAACGCAGGTCGATCTTATCCCGATGTTCGGTCTGCAGGGCGATGCACCGGACGTCATCCCCCTGTCCTTCGATTTCCTTCATAGCGAAGGCACATTCTTCAGTAGCGACGACAATTCGGCGCTCATATCGGTGCACAGCTTCGTTTGAACCTATAGAGTCCTCCGCCGTTTCCCATATCGGCTCGAACAACAACACTCCCTCATCGGAGTGTGCGTTTGCTTGTACCGGGCGGGCAGCATACCCTTTGATCCTTACGCATAAACGGCCCTGAGCGTCAACCAAATCGATATCAATCTTCTTAATGCCGCCACGCAGCCCCGAATCGTGACTGAATCGCAAATACGCCCACATCTCGGCATCCATGGCATGTACGATATCGAGCGTTTCAATAGCGAAGGGCAGAAGCGGGCTTAAACGAAGACTGCCATCCAATGGGCTTACGTCATTTTCTCCGACTACAAGACCAGCCATCGATTGAAGTGCGGCATCCAGCAGACCGGGATGCATCGTAAAAAGCTCCTCGCTCCCTTGATCAGCAAGCATCGACAGCTTTGCCAGCGCAGTCTGTTCTCCAATATGAAGCTGCTCGATGCCCTTGTGGGTGATGCCGTATTGAAAGCCTATTTGTGCAAACGCCTCGTAGCATGCTTCCGACGAAACCGTATGGCGGCATGCCGCTTGCGCCTCCCTTACATTCAGTCGCTCCTCTAGCGTGGCGGCCATCCACCTTCCCGAACCTTGAAAATGAACAACTGCTTCTTCCCTGTCTTTATCCCCCGACAAGCTGTATACCTCAAACGTAATTTCCTCATTCTCTCCGGAAGCGAGCGCAATGTGAAGAACAACAGGTTCATCCCGTGCAATGAAGGGTTGTACCCATCCAACATGCTTCAGCTGCAGGATTCGTCTGTCGTCAGCAGCCGATTCAGTAGCAAGCCGTACAGCTGCATGAGCCATTTCCAAGTAAGCGGAGCCGGGAAAAATCTTCTGGCCGTTTAGCACATGGTCCGTGAAGAAGGGCTCATCGCCCGTGAAAACGGAGCTGTACCGCTGCTCCGTAAGCGTCGACGTATTGCGGTGCACCAGCGGATGAAGAACTTCCGATTGCTGCTGTTCATACCGCTTCACCGACTTACTTACTCCACTAATCGGCACCCAAAATCTCTCCCGTGCAAACGGATACACCGGCAATGAAATCCGTCTGTATTGACTGGCAGTAAACAGCTTGTCATACTCCAGCTCATAGCCTTGCTGATACAAGCCGGCAATCCTTTCTAACACCTCTCGCTTATCGCGCTCTGAATTACGCCATTCCATGATGTACGCCAGACCCTCGTTCTTCCTGATCGCATTCTCCTGCCGTTCCCATTCGTGCACGACCGACGCAAAGATGCCCGGCGCGCTCCCCTCAAGGAGCCAGCGGTTCAGCACTGCGACAAGAGCAGTAACATCCTGAATGATACAGGCCAGCCGATGCGGCAAATGCTTACGTCCGATCAGCAGCGTATAACTCATATCCCCAATATCCGCTTCGGGATGCTTGCCGCAGTAAGCGATAAGCTGCTCCGCCTGCTGACGCAGCTGCGCGTCGGACTGCGCCGACAGCACCAGCAAATGACTGCGCGTTGGCCTTGGCTGACGATCGATCGACGGCGCTTCCTGAAGGACCATGTGCACATTCGTTCCGCTGAAGCCGAATGAACTGATCGCCGCGAATCGGCTTTCACCCGGCTCAGCAGGCCATTCCTTGAGCTGGGTGTTAACGTAGAAGGGGCTTCCTTCCATTCGGATATTCGCATTGCCCTTCTGATAATGAAGGGATGGCGGAAGCTTTTTATGTTTCAATGACAACATCAGCTTGATCAACCCCGCAATGCCCGCAGCAGCGATCGTATGGCCGATCGTTGTCTTGATAGATCCAATCGCACAGTATTCCGTTTTGGCTGTGTAATGTCTAAATGCGCGCGTCAACGCCTCATGCTCGATGGGGTCGCCAAGCTTGGTACCGGTGCCGTGTGCTTCTACCAGTTGAATGCGCCCGGGATCGATGCAGAATTGTTCATACACTTCGCGCTCGAGCTCTTCCTGTGCAGCGCCGCTCGGTGCCGTAATCCCGTTGGTCGTGCCGTCCTGGTTCATGCCCGATCCGGCAATGACACCGTAGATATGGTCGCCGTCCGCAACTGCATCGCTTAATCGTTTGAGAACAACCGCACCGACACCCTCGCCTGGAACAAAACCATCTGCCCGTTCATCAAACGTATAACAGCGCCCGGAAGCAGACAGCATGCCTGCTCGCTGTGCACTGTCGTGGAAAGCCGGGGTAGACTGAATGAACACACCCCCGGCCAAGCTCATATCTGTCTCCCGCGCCCATAGTCCCTGACATGCAAGATGAACGGATACGAGTGAGCTGGAGCAGGCGGTATCAACTGCTATCGCCGGTCCTTTCAGGTTCAAATAATACGAAATTCGAGCAGCTACGATAGAACCGGCATTTCCCCACATCGCCTGCGCCGGGGGATTGTCGCCGATCAGCTGCATATAATCGCCGATATTGTACCCCACATAAACGCCGCACCGGCGGCCTTCCATTGCCGATCCGGCATAGCCGGCGTCCTCCAGCGCTTTCCAGGACTCCTCCAGAAACAACCGCTGCTGAGGGTCCATGTAAACCGCTTCCGTTCCAGAAATATGAAAAAAGTACGGGTCGAACTGGTCATAATCGTCAAGTAAGCTACCAAAGCGAACGATATTGGAGTCCGACTGCTTCCATCGCGTGATTTCCCCGACCAAATCCGTTCCACTGGCCAAATGCTCCCATAATTCTTCCATGCTACGGGATTTGGCAAACCTTCCGCTCATGCCGATGATGGCAATCGGCTCCTTATGAGCCGGGCCCCGGACTGGTGCATCCGCTTTCTGAAACGCAGGAGGCGTTTCCATTTCGTTCGTTCCGCAGTCTGCCTCCTGTAAGCTTTCGCCCTCAGAGTTCGACCTAGCATCCGCCTGCGGTGTTATGCGGTCCGCAGCTCCGAAGACCCGGGAAACGGCTTCGCCGTGCTCAGCCAGCAAATAGCCTGTAAACTGATTAATCGAGCTGTATGTAAACAGAACGGTCGTCGGCAGCTCCAGTCCAAGCTCCCCATTAACCAATTGGATTAAGTGAACACCCGTAATGGAGTCCAGCCCGTAATCGGCAAAAGCATGGTTCGGAGCGATCTGATCGCGGTCAACCTTAAGTGCTGTCGAGATGTGATTTCTAAGCATGAGCTTGACAGCTTGCATGTATCTGTCATTGTCCTGAGGAGTCCAATCCACTTTCGGTTCCACTTTTCCGGTATCATCTGCCGTTGTGGAGGCAATCATCGCCGCAGCGGTATCCATAGTCGACCCGGTTCGTTTTGCTGATGATGTACCGGATTTTCGGACAACGCCATCGCTCTGGCAAGAGATAATCTGCTGTCCCAAGCTCCGAGCTGCCTGCGCCGGGAAATAAACCGACTGGTACCCCTCCTGCTTCAAAACTTTCGTCCAAGTCTCTGAAGTTAAGGCGGGCGAACCCGGAATGCGCAGCCAGTCGTCCTCATAGAGCCACCAGCCATCCAGAAGACCGAATGTCAGGTGAGCGAAGAGTGTGTTGTGGCTCATCTCATTTAGCAGCAATAAACCATTTTTTTTCAGTGCAGATTTAACGTTGCGTAGCGTAAGCCGAATATTTTTTGTTGCGTGCAACACATTTGACGCGATGACCATATCGAATGTGCCGGGCGAAATCCCCTGTTCCGCCAAGGGCTCTTCAACGTTGACGATCCGGCAGCTTAAATAGGGAACTGACGGTCCGTATTGTTCTTGTGCATGAATAAGAAATGCTTTCGATAAGTCGCTGTAAACGTACTCCGCTATCTGTTCCCGATAAGGCTCCAGCTTGCGGAAGACCATCTCGCTCGTACCGCCCGTTCCCGCTCCCAGCTCAAGAATGCGCATCCGTTGCCCTTGATCCAGACTTTTTACATATGCGGCCGCTGTATTGGCCAACACCTCGTTAAAATAATCCGATACCGGATTATGTTTATAGATGCCTTCGACAAGCTTCATCGAGCCGTTTGGAAACAGAACGTCAGTGGCGGCGGTCCGGCCGGTCAATATCGCTGGAAGCGCCCGAAGCGCCGTTTCCAACAGGTTGACTTGGGCATGTAAATTAGGATTGCCCAGCCATTCCTTCTTGGCGACCGCCCACTCTTCCCACACCTCGTTCAGATGAACAGGAGGAGATGCTTTCGCAAGGCCCTGTCCTTGTGGCAGCCTGATATACCCCTGTTCGGTTAGCTGTGTCAGACTCTCTTCAAGCCAGCTTCCGTAGCGCGAATGCACCTTGGCCTTCAGAGCGTCCAGGTCAAACGGATGCTGTGTAAACTGTCCGAGTTCCCACAGCTGCCCCCACAGCAATTTATAGGTTAACGCGTTTAATTGATCCAAGACGAACAGGCCCCTTTCTTATGACGTGATTTCCGATCGTCCGACAAAACGGGACACAGCTTGTGCCATCTGGTTCAACGTCGTCCAATCTGTAAAAGCCTGCATTTCCGCTTCCACCATGAAGCGTCTGTTAAGCTTGCTTAAAAGCTCGGCCAGCTGGACCGTATCCAATCCGTATTCCGCAAACTCAGCGTTCGGGTCGATTTCGTCGGGATGGACTTCCAGCAAACGGGACGCTTCCCCGATCAATTCATGCAAAATCAGTTCGGCTTGACCGGACGGCCCAACCGGTTGGCCTCGTTCTATGTTCATACCAGCAATGAGATCAGGAAGTGCAGGCAGCTCCACCATTGACCTGTAATCGCCACTGAAGCCCGGGGTGTCGAACATGACGTCTATTCGCCTCTCCGAAGCAAAGCCTGCTTCCAGGACACTCTTCGAAGCTTTAATAAATGCCATCTGCTCGATCGGACTTGCAAGCAGCGTCTCCAACGCCTCCATCGCATCGGCAGGCGTTATCGAACCGATGCCGTCATGCGCCATCCTTGCCTGGTATTCGTCCGAAGCGACAATGCCCGCACTTCCCCAGTAGCCCCAATTCATTATCTTCACCGCACACGGCCAGTCACAGGCCAAACGGATCGCGAAGGCATCCTTAAACGTGCAGCCTGCTGCATAATTGCTTTGACCGGCCCTTCTAGCGAAGGACATCATGCCTGAGAAAAACAAAACAAAATCAAGCGGCTCTCTTCGGAATATTTGCGCGAGCCGTACACTGACGTCAATCTTGGCTCCAAGCCCTGCCCGGAAGTCGTCCTCCTGCATATTAGCGAGGCTTTGGTCACGCAGGACGATTGCAGCATGAACGACACCATGAATGGCGCCGAAACGTGCTTTGATGACCTGATAAGCATGATCCAGTGCTTGGGCATCCGTTGCGTCCGCCTCTATATAGAATGGCTTTAGCTCCGTAGTGGACACCCGTTCGATTGATGCGCTGATCGACTCATCCTGTCTGCGGCGTCCAAGCCAGACGATCTGGGCCTGATAGCGGCGGATCATGTACGCCGTCCAGACTTCACCAATACCTCCGGCCCCGCCAATAACGACATAGACGCCGCCTTTCCGGTAACCGTTGTGCTGTATGCCAGAGGCGATATTTACGGGAGCCAGCCTTTGACATAGCCATTCGCTTCCCCTTAAGCACCACGTGTTTCCTTCCGTATCGGGAGGAAGCGTCAACAGCGTTTCAATGGAAGTCTCCCAACCGGGCTCCAAATCTAGTAAACGAACCTGCCAATTGGGATATTCTTTTGCAAGCGCACCTATCAGTCCATGCACACTCGCATGAACAGGATTAATCCTGTCTCCCGTGTATGCCCGCTGGGTTTGGAAGGTGAGGACATCGACACTCAGCCTTTTCCCGCCATATCCGGCGTGTAGCAGCGCCTTGATCAAGCGGAATAGCAAAAGGACACCAACCTCCTGCTTAGCAAGGAGTGAATCGTCATGAAGCAAAAATTCGGAAGGCGGCGCAAGCCAAAATAAATGATCGATGGCGCCGAATCGTGCCAGCACCATAGCGATTTGCTCGATATCATCTTCTTCGCCTACGTTGACTGTAAAGGCGTTTGGATAATGAACCAAGAGAGCATCCCGGCTTTCAGCCGTTCCTCCGATGATCACAACGCTTCGGCTGTTCGCTCCGGGGTACGCAGACCCGGATTCAACAGGCACAGGCTCCCAAACAGGTGTAAGCAAAACATGTTCAAACGCTTCCGGACGGTTGTCCGGATCGCGGATAAAACGCTGCTTCTCAGCTGCCAAGTCTGGACTAGCTTCAGCTTCGTTCCGCTTGTCGCTGCCCGGTAGCCAGTACGTTTTGCGTTCAAAAGGATAACCCGGCAAACTCACTCGCCTAGTTGGCTTGTTCTCATACATCCGGTTCCAGTCTACCTTCAGACCCTTCACCCATAATGCCCCAAGCCTGTCGACATTCCGGAGCTCGATCCACCGGTTTACACGGCTTGCAAGATCGTCATCCGCTCCGATCGAGGCCAACTGATCCTTATCTGATTTCGCATGGCCGCGGTATATCGATCCGTCATCCGACGTCTTATTCAAAAAACTTCGTAAGCGAAGGGATAACTCTTCCATCGATGCCGCTGTAAAAGCAAGCCTTTCATCCATCGCCTCGCGGCCGATCTGAAGTGTATAAGCGATCTCCGCCAATTCCGCATCCGCCAATGATCCGCTGTCCAAAGCCGAAAGCAGTCTCTCCGCCTGAATACGCAGCCGCTGCTCGTTCGCGGCCGACAGCAGAATAAGCACCTCTTCACTAGCGGATGTTTCTTTTTGGGCTTCACTCACAGGCGGAATATACTCCTCGAGAACAATATGCGCATTGGCGCCGCCTGCGCCAAAAGAAGAAATGCCCGCAATTCTCGGATACTCTTCCTCTCTGCCGTTCAGGCGAACGACGGGTCTATCCCAATCCGCCAACTCCTGCTGGACTATAAAAGGCGTGTTTTTCATCGGAATATTCGGGTTTAGCGTACTGGCATGCAAGCTCGGTACGAGCTTCCGATGCTTCATTTGCAGCACGATTTTCGTTACGCCGGCCACACCCGCCGCCGCCTCAAGATGACCAATATTCGATTTAACCGAACCGATCGCGCAGTATTGGTTATCCTGCGTATCTTGGCGGAACGCTTGCGTCAGCCCGGTAATTTCGATCGGATCGCCCAGCTTGGTGCCCGTACCGTGCGCTTCGATATAGCTTACCGTTCTGCTGTGAATGCCGGCTTTGTCGAGCGCTTGCCGGATCAGCTGTCCCTGGGCATTCGGATTTGGAACGGTGTAGCCATTAGTTTTGCCGCCATGATTCACGCTGGTGGCTCTGATTACGGCATGAATTCGGTCACCGTCCGCAATGGCTTGCGACAGCCGTTTCAGCAGCAAAACACCTACCCCTTCTCCCGGAACGAAGCCGCTGCCGCCGCTGCCGAAGCTTCTGCATTTGCCGTCGGTAGACAGCATCCCATGGGCGCTAAGCTCGATATAATTAGACGGATGAAGATATAAGTTGACACCTCCGGCGATTGCCAATTCGCATTCCCCGCGCAAAATATGTTCGCAAGCTTCATGAATAGCGGTTAACGAAGAGGAACACATCGTATCGATTGGCATGCTCGGACCATTGAAGTCAAACAAGTACGAAACTCGATTGGCCACGGAGCTAAAAGACGTAAAGGGAAGCATACGCTCTCCCTGTTTTTTGAACACAGGCCCGTATAGATTAAAACCTGTTTTCGTTATTCCGGCGAAAACGCCAACTCGGCCGCCGTACTGCGAAGCCAGATGCTCTCTCGTGCAGCCCGCATCCTCAAGCGCATGCCAGCAGCTTTCGAGAAAGATCCGTTCCTGAGGGTCCATGCAGGACGCCTCCAACGGCGATATTTTAAAGAAGAGCGGATCAAAGCATGTTGCATGCTCCAAAAATCCGCCCCACTTGCTATAGCTTTTCCCCTCAGCGACCGCAATCTCCGAATTGGGCTCATAGAAACCTTCGACCGGCCAACGCCCCCCGGGAATTTCGGTTATGCAGTCCATGCCTGCGGCAAGATTTCGCCAGAACGCGTCCAAATCTTCGGCCTGCGGATATCTGCCGCTCATTCCGATAATCGCGATCGGCTCCTTCTCTGTCGGCTGACCGCTCTTGCTGGCAATGCCGTCCGATCTGCTGACCGCTTGATCACTTTCACCGATCGGTGACAAACGGGCCGTCACACCCGAAGACGAGGCTGCCGCCGCGTTATTTTTCTCCTGTGTATCTTTCTCGGCCAGTCCAATCCAATTGAGACATTGATGCGGATACGTTGCGCTCAAATAATCGGCTACGCCTCTTAGTGTCCTGAATTCGTAAAAGAGCGTTTTGGAAAGCTCCCCGAAGTCATTCGCGAGATTGCGGTTCAACTCGGTAATCATAATCGAATCGATGCCATACGTTTCCAACGGTTCATCCGGATCAATGCTGTCTGGATTGAGCCTCGTATAGCCCGAGAACAACTGAATCAGTCGTTTCAGGGTCCGCTTGTCCAAGTTTGGATCCAGCCTGACGCCTTCGACAATCTCGGCCGAAGAGCGGCTTCGGTCATTTTCTACAAAACGGGTTAGCTTATCACCAGCACCGTAGAGTACCATGACCCGGCTCCCTCCGCTTGCAAGCGAAGCGTAAAATGCACGGATGCCGATCGTTCCCGGCATCGCCGCCATCCCGGTCTCACGTTCCAATGCTTCCTCGGCTCCAGATTCGAGCTGCATCCCGTTCGATCTCCAGAGCGGCCAGTTGATTGCGATCATTCCTGACCTGTTGCGATCCGTCTGTTGTCTCCATACGGTATAAGCATCCATAAAGCCATTCGCCGCCGCATAGTCTGCTTGGCCGACATTGCCATATACACCCGCTACGGACGAGAAGATGGCAAACACGTCCAGCTTGATATCCTTGCTAGACCTGTCCAAATGGACGAGTCCCTTCACCTTCGGACGTAGCACCTCGATAACCTGATCACGCGTTTTGCGGTACAAATATTCATCACGGATGATACCTGCCGCATGTAAAATCCCATTCAAGCCGCCATATTGATGTTGAATTGCATCGATCAATGCAGCAACTTGACGTTCTTCGCTTAGATCAACCTGCCTATATTCAACCTTAGCGCCAAGAGCCGCTATCCGTTCGATTCGGCCGGATGCTTCGTCATTCAGCGTTGCCGATCTTCCGATTAGTATAAGAACAGGCAGGCTCACCTGCCTTGCGATTTCCTCAGCAAATAACAGGCCGAGTGCGCCCGCTCCGCCTGTTATTAAATAGATGCCGCGGTCTTTCCATGGCATTCGCACCTGCTCCTGCAGGATCGTCTCCTTCTTCCATGCGGAACGGTAGCAGCGACCGTGCCGGGATTGGACAACACTTGTGCTGCCGCCCCCCCAAGCACCTGCCTCGAGCGCACCGGCAATATCTCCCTTACCATTTTTCGACCATTCGAGACATTCTACCGTGAGCTTCGGATTTTCTGCACGTGCGGTTAACAGTAAGCTGTATAATCCGACAAGCCATGGCGACTCCTCTTTATCTGCGATGAAAAGCTGCACAAGCGTTTCCCGGCCGGTGTGATTATGCAGAAGGCGCTGGAGGCGGTCGACGATTTGGAGTGTATAAGCCTCATACCTCTGCTCGATCGGCTGCTCTGAGAATTCAAGAACAAGCCATTCGGCTTTGCCTGTCATGCATTTTAATTTATCTGCGCGGACCTCGATCGACTCGCCAAATATGATCAATCGGTCCTGATTGAGCCCAGGGGAGTCCGATGGAAACTTTGCAATTTCCTCTTCGGACGGCCGAAAAAGCAGCACGCCGTAATCATCATTTGCTTCAGATGGGGCGCTCTGCTTATACTTGTTCAACATTCGAAGGGCCTCCGGCTTGGACAGGCGGCCCTCTTTGACTCCACTCAACACATCTTGCAAGAAATCTCTCATATTGACCTCCCGGTTAGAAGCCTGCTAAGACAAAGATGATAGGATTCCTTCCGCTTTCTGGACGGCGGTCTCCAACGTTATGGTTTCGTCGAGAAACTGATCTAGAAGATCACTGAAGCCGTCTTCATCCGTCTTTGCCTCTTCCCGTTGCTCCGCTTTCTTTACCCAATGGCTTTCTTTGGCAAAGGGGTATGTCGGCAATGGAATCCGCTGCTGCTCCCCTTCCAGGAACAGCTTGCGTAAGTCCAGCGGATAACCGTGAACAAACAGCTCGGCACAAGCCAGCAGATGCTCTCGTGCCAGGCCGTCGATATTATCTCGGTATGCCTGAATGCTTTGATTAACTTCGTCGATTCGCCGCTCTTCTTCATCCCGCACCCCGACAGGCTGCAGCTCTGCTTGGACAACGTCTTGCGCATGGCCATTATCCAACCATTCGCCAAGCCGTTCGAGTAGCTCATGCCTGGAGGCGGCGACGCATGCAAGTCGGTGCTTCAATTGCTTACGTCCTGTCAGCAGCGTAAAGCTGACAGCGGCGCAGTCCAACTGGGGGGAGTTTCTGCAGTGCGCAGCAAGTTTTTCAACCTGTTGGCGCAGCTGTACCGCGGTCCGTCCCGACAGCACGAACAAGTATGCGGATCTCGCCTCCCGTCTGCGAACCTGCTGAGGAGCTTCCTCAAGAACAAGATGCGCATTCGTTCCACTAAATCCGAATGAGCTGATGGCCGCCATTCGTTTCGTTCCTTCGCCAAGTGTCCAATTCCTAAGCTCCGTATTGATGTAAAAGGGACTATTTTCGAAAGCAATGCTTGTGTTGCCCTTTTCAAAATGGAGGGAAGGCGGCAGCTTTTTGTGACGCAATGACAGAATAACTTTCAAAAAGCCCGCAATGCCTGCGGCAGCAGCCGGATGGCCAAGATTCGATTTAATCGAACCGACCGCGCAATAGCGGTTATCGTCCGTGTAATGTCGGAACGCCCGGGTCAAGGCCTGAAACTCGATCGGATCTCCCAGCTTCGTTCCCGTTCCATGCGCCTCCACCAACTGAATATGGCGCGGATTGATGCTGAAGGTATCATACACATGCCGCAGCAGGCGCTCCTGTGAATTCGCACTTGGTGCCGTAATGCCGTTTGTCGTGCCGTCCTGATTGATGCCGCTGCCGCGGATCACGCCATAAATATGATCGCCATCGGCAAGCGCGTCCTTCAAACGTTTGAGGACAACCGCACCGGCGCCTTCTCCCGGCACGAAGCCGTCAGCCCTTTCGTCAAAAGCATGGCATCGGCCGGTAGGAGAAAGCATACCGGCACGATTGGAGACCGTATAAAATTCAGGCGTTGATTGGATGAATACGCCGCCCGCGAGTGCCATGTCCGTTTCCCTTGTCCACAGGCTTTGACAGGCCAGATGAATCGCAACCAGCGAACTGGAGCAGGCTGTATCCACCGTTACCGCAGGCCCCTGCAGGTTCAGGTAATAAGCGATGCGTGCAGGTATGACGGATCCTGCATTGCCCCAGAACGCTTGAGCCGGCGCTTCGTCTCCAAACAATCTCGCGTAATCGCTGCCGCAGCTACCGACATAGACACCGCATCGTCGCGTATGCTCTCCCGGTCCCGCATATCCAGCATCCTCCAGCGCTTTCCACGATTCCTCGAGAAAGATGCGCTGCTGAGGATCCATGTAATCGGCTTCCACGCCAGTGATGTTAAAGAAAAGCGGATCGAAGCAATCAATTGAGCTTAGAAAGCTTCCATGGCGGCAGCTTTTGACCCCTTCCGGATCCGAGCTGCTCCTACGGAGTTCCCAGCGCGTCACTTCTTCTACCAGATCGGTCCCTGCCTCAAGATGTGACCATAGCTCCTTCACCGAATCCGAACGAGCAAAACGGCCGCTTATCCCGACAATGGCCACCGGTTCTAAACGCGTTGGAACCTGTGGCATGCTTGCATTCTCTATAGCAGAAGAACTGACTTCGGGTTCGGACAGGTAATCGCCGCCGGGTATACGCACCACAATCTTGCCGATATTTTTCCGGTTCTCCAACTGACGATAGGCTTCTTTAAAATCAGAGAGACCATAAACGCCGCCGATTGTCGGCCGTATGACTCCTTGCCTAATCAGAGCTGTCAACTCGTCCCAATAAGCCTGTATCGCAGCCGGTTGTTCGGCTGACAACGCTCTTAAGTCAACGGAATGGAACGCTCTGTTCTCGTTCAACAGCGACAAGTCGATGCTCCGCGCGGACTTCAACGCGGTTAAGGCGAGCTCAATATACCGGCCTCCCGGCGCCAAACACCGGAATCCTTTCGACATCGCGTCCCCGGACAGTGTGTTCACAACGATTTGTACTCCTTGTCCGTCCGTAAGCCTCTTGAGCTCCTGCTCGAAATCGTCTTCCCTGTAATTAATGAGCTTTGAAACACCAATACCTGCAAGATAGTCCAATTTTTCCTTGGATCCTGCGGTAGCGTAAATTTCCGCGCCGTAATGGCGGGCTAGCTGTACGGCCATCAAGCCGATTCCTCCCGCCGCCGTCTGAACAAGCACCTTGTCGCCGGGTTTGACTGCCGTTTTGCGAAAGGCGTCCATCATCGTAAGACCGACTGCCGGCAGCGAACAAGCTTCTTCGAAGGACAGAAAGTCAGGCTTTGGAAGAAGCGACTGCTCCGGGCATACGATGTAGGTCGATTGCCCGCCTATATTCTCCCCTCCGATCACAACCACTTGATCACCACGCCGGACGGAGGTCACCGCTCTCCCTGTATCGATGACAACACCACTTGCCTCAAAGCCAGGCGTAAAAGGAAAAGGCGGCATCACTGGATACAGACCTTTGGCGCAAAGCAGATCGCCGAAGTTCAATGAAAAGGCGCGTACCTCAACCAGCACATCATGCTCCGTCAGCGACGGCACTGCCGATTGTTTCAATTGAAGCTCGTCGATACCGCCGGGGCGTTCAACGACTATATGATGGCGTACCCGCGGCTTCTGACTCTTATCCGCAAGTTCGAAGGTAACTACATCTTCTGCGACTCGATACCCGTCCTCCGACTCCCCAGACGCCGGGGCCCGTTTTTCAGCCATAACCTGCGGCGGGGATTGGACAGCGTTTTTATCCGACTGCCGGTACTTGCTCAGCAGTTCCTGCCGATGCTCGCGAAGCAGCCAATCGGATAGCCGCTCGACGCTGTTATAGTCAAAAATGATCGTCGTCTGCAGCTGCGTCCCGCAGTGCTCATTCATGATGTTAATGAGGTTGACCGCAATGATGGAATCGACGCCGTAATCTGAGAAGCTCCGATCGTCCTGGATTCGGCCTGCATCGATTTGCAGTGCATCCGCCACCGCTGTTCGAATAACGGTTTGGATAAACGAACCGAGTGCCCGATCCGAAACGTCACCGGCACCGTCTGTGCCGTTTGTTCCGCTTGTGGACGGGCTCATCGGGAGTGGCTCCTGCTCCTGGAAATCCGAAGGGACGCTCGCGCAACCGCTTAGGTACTGCCGGTACACGCCGTCGCTCTCCGCTGCAATGACAGCGGCCCCGAGAAAATGACCTTTCCTTGCCGGATAGAAGATGCTTCGGAAACCTTCCTCCGCCAAAAGCCGCTGCCACATTTCCGTAGTTAGCACCGGACTGCCGGGAATGCGTACTTCGGCATCCTCATGCAGCCACCAGCCTTCCAATAACCCGAAAGTCACGTGCATGAACAGGCGGTTTGCATGGATCTCGTTAATCAGCAATAACCCGCCCGGGCGAAGTGCTGCCTTTGCATGACGCAACGTACGGCTTATCCGTGCAGTGGCATGGAGCACATTCGTTGCTATGACAAGATCGAAGCTTCCTTCTTCAATCCCTTGCTCGGCTAGCGGACGTTCAATATCGACCATTTTGCAGGATAAGTAAGGAGCCTGCGCCCCATACGTCTGCTTTCCGTGAATCAGAAACGCCTTGGATAAATCCGTGTAAAGGTAGTCGGCCATGTGGGATTGATACGGTTCTAGCCGTTTGAGTACAACCGCACTCGTCCCTCCCGTACCTGCTCCGATCTCCAGGATCCTTATCTTAGACGACTTGTCCAGCGCCAAGCGTTCCTGCACATAAGCCGCCGCCGTATCCGCAAGTGCTTCATTGAAAAAATCAGCCATCAGATTGTTTTTGTAAACAGACTCTACCAATCCGAAGGAACCGTTCGGGAAAATAACATCCGTTGCCGGTAATTCCCCGACCAAAATGCGCTGGAGGGCGTGCAACGTTTTTTCTGCCAACTCGGCTTGTGTATTCATATTGTCGTTGCTCTTCCATTCGCTTCTCGTCTGGTACCATTGATGCCACTCGCCATCCAGGTCCAGAGGGCGTGTGTCTAATATGCGCACCGTGCCGTTCTCGAGCCGAACATAACCGGCCCGTTCGAAGGCGGCTATGGTTTCTTGATGCCATCTGTAGTAGGCCGGCAGCATCCCGGACGTACCGTCTTCCACACTGCTAAGCCAGCCGCGTTCTCTGTAGATCGCCCACATCAATTTGCAAATGGCAGCGTCCAGCAACGCCATGGGGTGCCCCATATCGGATTGTATACGCTCAAGCCGCGAATCATCTGCATCCTGCATACGGTTTCGAATTCCCGGAAGCAGTGAGCTGCGGTCAGCCTGCATAACTAGACGCTCATCATGCAGCAATCCTGCAAGCGGCACCGGCTTTGTCATCTTCAGCATCACCAGTTGGTCCAATGATCCTCCAAGCAGCAATTCCAACGCTGCCATTGCCTCGTCTGGTTCAATAGAAGCGACGCCAAGCGAGGCCATTTTCTTCCGATACTCCTCCGAGGCAACGACGCCTACGCTTCCCCAATAGCCCCAATTCATTACCTTGACCGGGAAGGGTAGCTCCTTGCCAAGCCGGTGGGCAAAAGCATCCTTGAAGGTACAGCCGGAAGCATAATTACTTTGACCGGCTGGCTTGGTATACGAATTAATGGAAGAAAAGAACAGCATAAAATCAAGCTGCTCAGTCGCAAATACTTGTGCCATCCGAGCGCTGATATCCACTTTCGCTGACAGCGCCGCGCGGAAGCGTGCTTCATCCATGTTTGCTAAGCTTTGATCCAGCAGGACGATAGCGGAATGGATGACGCCATGGATTGCGCCATAACGTGACTTCACTTCGTCGACAGACCGCTGTAAAGACTGTTTGTCTTTGGCATCGGCCGAAATATACCACGGCTCTATCCCATAAGCCGCACCCAATCGATCAATCTTATGCTGAATGGTTTCATCCAGCGGTTTGCGGCCAATCCAAACAACTCGTCCTCTATATTGGCGGATCATATATTCAGTCCACGCCTCGCCGATCCCGCCAGCACCGCCGATGACGACATAAACGCCGCCTTGACGGTAAAGGCGTTGCTTCGGTATAGATGCGGCCACCGGAAGCATTCGTTGACGATACCATCGGTTATCCCGACAAGCCCATACGTGACCTTCCGGGTCTGCAGGCAGACGGAACCATTGATCAAACGAAAGGCTGCCGCCTGCTTCCAAATCGACAACCCGTATCGCCCATAGCGGATATTCCTTGGCGATCGCGCCGGCCAATCCGTGTACGCTGGCAGCGGAAGAACGCACGGCGTCATCGCGTTGGACCGAAACGGCTTGCTGGGTGATGAAGCTCAAGGCGATACGCTTGCTCCCATAACCCATCGCCAATAAGGCCTTGACGAGTCGAAACACATGAAGGACGCCCTTTTCCTGTTCTTCGATGGGAGCATCCGAAGCGGCAACTCCGACCGGTTCCCGTGCCGCAATCCACAACAGATGCTCGAATTCGCCGCACGCCCTTAACTTGTGGGCCATCTCCTCGATCGTATCTGAAGCCTTCAAGATGATGCTCGGCGCTGCCGGCCACTCATGCTGATTTTCACGAACGGCCGCGCTTTCGTCCTCCGCAATGATTACGGTCCGGTTCGGCGGCTGGACGCCGCTTGTTTCTACTTCCACCTCGTCCCAGACGTAAGTCAGCAAATCCGACAAGTTCTGGTCAGACTTCCCGGAAGCATAAGCCGTGTTCGACGAAATCGCGTTATCCGTCGTGCTCCGATCCGTCAATCGGGACGAAAATCCCTTTATTGCCACGCATACGGTCCCTTGTTCATCACACAGATCGATATCAAGCTTATGAATGTGACCGTCTGCAGCCTCGCCGCTTGTTGGCCGCAGCCAAGCCCACATAACCGTTGCGCAGCGGTCAAACAGCTCAAGCTCATCGATTGCAAACGGGAGCTTCATCTTATTCTCTTCCGTCCTGTCCATAAAGACAACTGCCGCTTGCAGGGCGGAGTCCATCATGCTTGGGTGCATCGTGTAGCGATCCTTCGTGCTTTGGACGCTCGCGGGGAGCAAGAGCTTGGCGAGTACGCCCTCCGGCCCTGTGTAAACCTCGTCCAATCCACTTTGGCCGGAACCGTATTGAATACCCATTCGTTCAAATGCCTCGTAGCAGCTCTGAACGGACCGCTTCTGCGTCAGCGTAGTTTTCAACGATTCCAGCGACACCACAGGTCGTTCCCGCATCTCGAAAAATTCTCCTGCCCCTTGACAATGGAGAACGCTCTCTTCCTCGATTTGGCTCGTAACCCGGTAGCTGACGTCTCCGTTTTGTTCCTGCTTCACCCCAATCCGAACGTCCAGAGGCTTGGCAGCCACAATCATAGGCCGTGCCCAAACGACTCGTTTCAGACGGATCCCGAAACTGCTCTCCCGCTCGCCACCCGCCATCATCCGAATCGCGGCTTGAGCCATCTCCAAATAGGCGACACCGGGCATAACCGGTTCGCCGTTCACGACGTGATCCCTGATGAAGAATTCCTCACCTGTAAAGGTCGAGCTGTATTTCATGCCCTGGAAATCTGATGTATTTCTTTGTACCAATGGGTGGAGTACGGCTTGCTTTGTCGCATCACTTTCCGTCTGCGCATCCGCATGCGGTTTGACTTCCGGCACCCAATACCGTTCATCGGCAAAAGGATAGGTAGGCAGCGGAATTTTGAAATTCCTTCCCTTCGCGAATAGCTCGTGATAATCAAGCTCATAACCTTGTACGTAAAGTTCGGCTATCGATGACAAACGTTCCATATAGTCTGCTGCGCCGTCCGCATGCTGCAGCTCGCGAATGCATTGGTTTCCATACCGTTTCAAAGCAAGCTGCTGCCGCACTCCATTGGCGTCTAGCTCGGACTGGAATATCCGCGGCGTGGCCTCACTGCCGATCCACGAAGACAGCAAGGACGCTAATTCACGGGTATCACGGACGACAAGCGCCAGTCTGTGATGGAAGTGTTTCCGCCCTGTAAGCAGCGTAAAGCTTATGCTGCCGCAATCTGCACCAGTATTGGTTAAACTGTAATCCAGAAGCTGTTCCGCTTGTCGGCGAAGCTGATCCTGCGTACAAGCCGACAAGACGATCAGGTAGCCCTGTCGTTTGACGGACTTACGCTCGATTGCAGGGGCTTCTTCAACAACAAGATGCGCGTTCGTCCCGCTGAACCCGAACGAGCTGACGGCTGCGCGGCGCCTGCTTTCTGCCTCTGCCTCCCAGCTCCTCAGCTCGGTATTGACATAAAACGGACTTTCTTTAAAGTCAATGCCGGGGTTGCCGTTTCTAAAATGCAAGGACGGTGGCAGCTGCTTATATTTGAGCGCCAGCAGTACCTTGAGCAAGCCGGCAATACCCGCAGCGGCTGCGGCATGGCCCATATTGGTCTTGACGGAGCCGATGGCGCAGTACTCTCGCCGCTCCGTATAATGGCGAAACGCATGCGTCAGTGCTTGATATTCGATCGGATCGCCCAATCTCGTGCCGGTTCCGTGTGCTTCGACCAGCTGTATACTTTCTGGATCAATGTCGAATGAATCGTAAACATCCCGTTCGAGACGCTCCTGGGATAACGCACTTGGAGCCGTAAGCCCGTTCGTTGTACCATCCTGGTTTATGCCTGAGCCTATGATGACGCCGTAGATGTTATCACCGTCGGCCTGGGCGTCACGGAGCCGCTTCAGAACGACAGTTCCCACACCTTCACCGGGTACAAAGCCATCTGCCCGTTCATCGAAAGTGTGGCACCGTCCCGTCGCGGACAGCATACCCGCTTGATTAGCGCTCTCATAAAAGCTTGGTGTCGACTGAATAAAAACACCGCCGGCCAGTGCCAATTCCGTTTCCCCGGACCTTAAGCTCTGGCAGGCCATGTGGACAGCAACAAGCGAGCTGGAGCACGCGGTGTCGATGGTTACAGCCGGTCCGTGCAAGTTAAGATAATAGGCGATTCGTGCAGGAATGACCGAACTGGCATTGCCCCAAAACGCAGGTGCCGGCGCCTCCTTACCCATCAGTCGGGCATAGTCGCTTCCGCTGCTGCCGACAAACACGCCGCATTTTCGCCCATCCATTCCCGCTCCTGCATAACCGGCATCTTCAAGCGCTTTCCACGCTTCCTCTAGAAATAAACGCTGTTGAGGATCCATATAATTCGCTTCGTAACCCGAAATGTTAAAGAAAACTGGGTCGAAACGGTCGATCGCATCGACATAGCTACCTTTTGAACAGAAACTACTTTTCCCTGCCTTGTATGGGCTAAGATCCCAGCGGCTTGCCTCCTCGATCAAATCGATCCCGTTTGCCAGATTGGCCCAAAATTCCTCCAGCGTTTCCGACTTGGCAAACCTGCCGCTCATCCCGATCACGGCAATGGGCTCCGGATCCCGGCCTTTTTCCCCGCTGTGCGGCGCTCTTGGCAGTTCCGCATTGTCCAATTGCTTGACTAAAGTCGCCGTTTCTTGATATCGATAAGGCTCTGTAACCGTAACGACGAGCTTTCCGATGGCCGTCCGATCCTCAATAGACCGGTAAGCATCCGCCACCCGCTCAAACGGGATAATCCCATCAATGACAGGGCTTATCGTTCCTGCTTTGACAAGCGCAAGCATCTCTTCGACATAACCGCGCAGCTCGGCTGGGTTCTCGTTAGCAAGCTTTCTTGAATTGATGCTATAAAAGGTCTGATTCTCATCTAGCGCTGATAAATCGATCGTCTTCGCGGTTTTGAGTGCCGTCATCGCGAGCTCGATATAACGGCCACCTCGCGCCAGACAGTTGATTCCTTTCTGGATGGCGTCCCCGGGAAGCGTATTGATAATGACATCAATTCCATTACCGCCGGTCAGCCTGTCGATCTCTTTCTCGAAATCGGTCTCCCTGTAATTGATCCTATAGTTCACACCGAACGTTTCCAAAAATTCAAGCTTACGGTTGGATCCAGCTGTAACATATATTTCCGCACCATAATGACGCGCAAGCTGTACCGCGATAAGTCCTGTTCCGCTTGCCGCGGTATGGATGAGAATTTTCTCGCCTTTCTTGAGATCCGCTTTACGGAAAGCATTGATCATCGTCATGGCGGCAGCCGGAATGGTGCAAGCCTGCTCAAACGTGAGGTAATCCGGCTTCTTGAACAGCTGGTCTTCCCGGCAGGTGATCATGGTGGAATGTCCGCCGAAAGAAGCACCGAGCGCCACAATTACTTCATCGCCCGTGCGAACGGTCGAAACGTCGGCACCGGAGGCTATAACAACCCCACTTGCTTCAAAGCCCGGTGTGAACGGGTATGCTGGCATGGTTGGGTATAGACCCTTCAAGCAGAGAAGATCGCCGAAATTCAGTGCAAAGGCACGGACGGCGATGCGAACCTCATCGGATCTCATCTCCGGAACGCCGGATTGTGCAATCCGCAGCGAATCAATTCCCCCGGGGCGCTCGATCACGACATGGTGATACGTCGGCTCTTCCGCAGAAAGGGGAGCACTCTGACGCTCACTGACTGCAGGCGCCGGCGATCCTGCCGGTTGCGATAGAAAGCGATTGCTCAACGCAGGCATGCTAAGGCTGCTTTGAACGGGCTGCTTTGCCGATGCCTGCAGGGCTCGTGCGCTCTCTTCCTCTCTGTCGGCAGCTGGTTCGCTCCGCTTGAGAAGAACGGTTATTTGATCCGTATGCTCCTTGATCAAAAACGCACATAACCGCTTCACGTTATTGTAATCAAACAGCACCGTTGTCTTGAGAATAAGGCCGAAGTGATGATTCAGGCTGTTCACGAGACTGACTGCCACGATGGAATCTACGCCGTATTCGGAGAAGCTTTTCTCATCCTGAATACGCTTCTCGTCCATTTTCAAGGCTTGCGCGACATATTCCCGTATCGTCTTCTTGACATAATCTTCAATCCACTGTTCTTCCATATGTTCACCGCTTCGGTCCGTATTGGTTAGGTCATGAAGCCGCTCGTGCCGTTCTCCGGTCGCAAGCCGCTCTGGTTGATCTAATATGCCGTCGCTCAACGCGGCGATAATATGCTGGTCCCATGAAAGTCGACCATCAGAAGGAATCATGATCCCGTGAAAGCCTGTCTGGGCAAGCAGGGACTGCCAAACCGGCACATGCAGGCCCGGACATCCCGGAATTCGAAGCTCCGGATCTTCATAACGCCACCAGCCCTCCAGCAGACCGAATGTCACATGATTGAACACCGTGTTGCCGGTAAGCTCGTTTAACAGAAGCAGTCCGTTTGCGCGCAGTGCGGATTTGACATGATACAGCGTCTTTTTTATATTGCGGGTCGCATGAAGCACATTGGCCGCAATCACGATATCGAAGCTGCCCTTCGCAATTCCCTGCCCTTCCAACGCTTGTTCGACATCGAATAAATGGAAGGAAAGGTACGGATATTCTTTGCCATACTTCTGTTCCGCATGGAGCAAGAATGATTTGGATACATCCGTGTAGCTAAAATCGATGATATGCGCTTCATAAGGCTTCAACCTCCGAAGCACCGCCTCGCTCGTTCCGCCGCTTCCGGCGCCAATTTCCAAAATCCGTATTTTCGCATTCGGATCAAGCGCAATCCGTTCACGCACGTAATTCGCCGCCGTATCCGCGAGCAGGTCGTTATAAAAGTCGGCTACGCGGTTATTTTTATAAATGCCCTCCACCAGCGCCGCGGACGAACCCGGGAACATGACATCCGTCGGCCTAACGCCATCGGAGAGAATCTCGGAAAGCGCGCGCATCGTCGCCTGCACAAGGGAAGCTTGTGCAAAGACATCGTCATGATCCAGCCATTTGTTCTTGTTCGCTTCCCATTCCGCCCAGGCTTGCCCGAGAGTTACTGGCTCTTGAGCCGGGGCGTAAACGCCGCCTGCCTCCGGCATTAAATAGCCGCTGCGGACCAGCATTGCGACGCTTTCTTGAAACCATCTCCGATAGGAGCTCAGCAATTCCGTGTCCGGGGGTATGTAACCTCCGAAGGCTGATAAAGAGGCCACCCATCCTGCTTCGCAAAAATAAGCCCAAAGCATCCGACACAGCGTGTGGTTCATATCGTTTATTCGATCGATTGCTTCCGACACGTTGGCTTTATCCTGCGCCGTCTCTTCATCGCCACCCAAAATTCGCGATACTCCTCCGGATCCGCTAAGATACTCCGCTATTGTATTGATTGTCATCGTCTTAAACGCGGGCAATTCGTATGGCCGTAATTCAAGCTGACAAGCTTCGAACAGCTGATGAGCCCATTCATTCAGCTTGATCGGGTCCATACCGTATTCCTCCATCTCGGCGTCCGGATCAATCTCGTCTTCTTTCACGCCTAAAATGGAGGCCGCAGCTCTTATCAAAACTGGCCGCAGCTGAACGGTCGTACGGCTTTCAGCGGAACATGCTTGAAGCGCAAGTTCTCGTTTTGCGATCAACGCCCGAGTTACAAGACCTGTTATCCGAATACAGATGCGGCCTTGGTCATCACATAAGTCGATATCGAATGTGAGATCCCGGACCTTACCATTGCCTTCCTCCGTGACGCTCCGGATATAAGCCCACATCGATGGCGTGCATCCTCGGAACACCTCAAGTGACGTCAACGCAAACGGCATCGCAAGCGGTGCTTGCCCGTATTCTACTGCAGCCAAACCGATGCAAGCTTGCAAGGCTCCATCCATCATGCTAGGGTGCAGCAAAAAGTCATCCCTTGTTTCCACAATCAATGAAGGCATCGACAACTGCGCAAGCAGCTGCCCGTCGCCGATATAAATCACGGATACCGAGCGATGCGAGGGACCGTAATGAATGCCCATTCCCTCGAACGCTTCGTAGCATTGCCCACTCGATAACTGGCGTCGCGAGCATTGCTTCCGAATCTCATGGTAATCTAAAACGGGCGGCTCAGCTGCTTCTACAACCAGCACGGTTCCTTGACTGTGCACGTTCTCCCCAGCTTGTTCCTCCGGTGCCCCGGTATAAATCCGATAATCAATTGTCCCGTTGTCGCTTGGCTTCAAGGTGATGTGCGCATGTACAGGTTCATCGCCTACATGGATCGGCTGCGCCCATACTACCTGTTGCAATCGGACGGATACCTCCGGCAGCGACTTACCGATGGATAGGACAACCGCTGCTCGGGCCATCTCCAAATAAGCGACTCCCGGAAGAATACGCCTACCTTCAACCCGGTGGTCTTCCAAATAAAATTCAGTTCCTTCAAACCGCGAGCTGAAGCGCTGTACGGTGAAATCCGACGTATTGCGGTGCAGCAGTGGATGAAGCGGATCAGCACCTGCTGCCGTTTCGGTGCTTCTCATATCTGGGATCCAGTATCTCTCCTTGGCGAACGGATACGTCGGGAGCGTGATCGGACGAGGCTTTAGCGCATCGTATCTGCGATTCCAATCATAGACACCGCCCTGAACCCACCGTTCAAGTACCTTCGATACTTCCTCGTGCTCGAGTATTTCGAGCTTGCTTCCCCTGCTACCGGACCCAACACTTCCCTTGTACAGCAGTGGAATTCCTTCGCGGCCATCCAAATATGCGGAGAGCTTATAGTGAAGCTCCTCCACCGATTCAACGGCAACGGCCAACCGTTCTTCATGCTCTTCCCTGCCGGTCTGCAGCGTATAAGCAATCTGCGCCAATTCCGCTTCGCTATTTTTCGATTTGCTCATCCACTCGACGAACTGGCGAACCTGCTCACGCAGCCGTTCTTCATTTTTGGCCGACCATATCAGCACATAAGGAGTTCCTATTTCCAGAGCGGCTGATGCTTCTTCCACATATTCTTCGATGACGACATGGGCATAGGAGCCCGAAAAGCCGAAGGAGCTGACACCCGCCCGTCTCGGAAGTCCGTCCCTTGTGTCCCAGTATTGATTCTCCCGGTTTATATAAAGCGCCGAGTCTTCTAGTTGAATGTAAGAGTTTATTTGATTAAGCTTTGGCATTGCCGGTATTTGCCGATGCCTCATCTGTTGGATGACTTTGATGACGCCAGCGATTCCCGCAGCACCTTCCGTGTGGCCGATATTCGACTTCACGGAACCGACCGCGCAGAACTGCTTCTTGTCGGTGAAACGCTCAAACGCTTTCTTCAAGCTGCTTATTTCGATCGGGTCCCCGAGTGCCGTACCGGTGCCATGCGCTTCGATATAACCGATCGATTCCGGCTCAATCCCCGCATCCTCCCAAGCTTTCGCAATGACATGTTCCTCGCCCTCGATACTTGGTGCCGTGAGGGACGGCGTATGTCCTCCATGCAGCGCAGCTGAACCTTTTATGACGCCGTAGATACGGTTGCCGTCTTTCTTCGCTTGCGACAGCGGTTTAAGCAGCATGCTGGCGATCGCCTCTCCTGGTACATACCCGTCGGCGGCTGCGTCGAACGTATGGCAGCGGCCAGTGGGAGATAAGGCGCCGATACTACTGAAATACCGGTAGTGCCAGGACGACAACAGCAGATTGACGCCGCCGACAAAGGCCATCTTACACTCCCCATTTTGCAAGGAACGGCAAGCCGTATGTAAAGCGAATAAAGACGAGGAGCAAGCTGTATCTATTGCCATGCTCGGGCCTTTCAAATCAAAGATGAACGATACCCGATTAGCGACGACGGTCTGCGCATTGCCTGTCCCCATATGAGGATCGACGGGGAGATTTAATTCCGCGATTCGGTCCGCGTAATCATGAACACACACCCCGACAAATACTCCCGTGCTGCTTCCCGCTAATTGCTTCACAACGCCTGCATCCTCCGCGGTTGCGTAGACGCTTTGCAGCAACAGACGGATTTGTGGATCCATCCATTCGGCTTCTCTTGGCGATATGTTAAAAAATTCCGCATCGAACTTATCGACGTCATCGATAAAGCTGCCCCATTTGCAATACGTCTTATCCTTGGCCCGGCGGTCTTCGTCGAACCAAGGCCGGAAATCCCAATGGTCGGGCGGAATCTCTTTGATCAAATCCTTCCGGGATACGATATTTTCCCAAAACGTTTCGATATCGGACGATTCTGCAAATAATGCGTCCATCCCAATGATTGCGATATCTTCATAGTCGACGTCGTTTCCTGCGATCTGGCCGGAGGTCGACGAATGAGTCTTCGGCTTTGCTTCCGCAATCGGTGCAGATGTCGTTCCCAGCAGCTTCTGAAAGGCCTCCCTATGCTCCTTGCCAAAATAGGACGCAAGCTCCTCAATGCTTGGGTACTCGAAGAACAAGGTCGGATAGAGCTCGGAGCCGATTTCCTGTCCAATAACGCCGGTAAGTGCAATAAGCTGGGCGGAGTTTAGACCAAGCTCCATTAAATTCGCCGTAATGCTGCAAGACTTTAACCGGCCATCGGTGACCGTCTCCACCTGACGCACTAAATAGCCGATGATGCACTCTTCCAGAGCCTCGATTCCGCCTTCAGCGGAATCATGCGTCGCAATCTCTTCACGTGGGATTGCTGACAGACGGAGGCGCTTGATCGAGCATTCCGTCAGCTCCGCCGCCACTATGCCGGAGTTTTCAATCAGCTCTGCATCGAAGACGATCATTTCGTCTGATTCTTTTAAATGATGGATATGGATCCAGCATTGGTGCAATCGTTCGGTTTTATGGAAGAGCACATCCTTGACTGCAAACGGCAAATAACCGTCCCAACCGGTCGCCTTATTCAAAAGGGGGACGACCGAGAGAAACGCACTGTTCAAATGCAGAGGATGAATACTCGATTCAGATTCCTCGGAAGCCGATTCATCGGTCAGTTCAGCCCGGACAAGAATATAGTCCTGTCCTTTGTATACACGCTGAATGGTTTTGAAGCTTGGCCCTAATTCAACGGTTCGATTGATCTCATAGATCCGATCCAACTGCTCATACAGTTCGGCTGATGCCTGTAGCTCGGCCAGATCCAAAACCCGGTTGCTTACCTGCCCTACAACAAGCTCGCCTTTAGCGGTGAGCTGTCTGTCCTCGGAGGAGAGGTTCCCATACACGGTCTCGAAGCCCGCGGCTTCATAGCTGTCCTTCCCGAGCTTCATCTCGACGATCACCGGCTGCGCAGGATCGACTTTTATAGGGCTGATGAAGGAAAGATTCCGTATTCGGCCGCAGCGTTCCCTCTCATAGAGGGCAAAATAAGCCTCCATGGCCATTGAAGCATGAGCGACGCCTATGATAACCGGTTGGCCGCCGACTTTGTGGTCACGTAGAAGCGTCTCATCGTAATGATAGGTTCTCGTCCACCGGCGGTTGGCCACTTCGAAAGCAGGCCGTTGCGGAATCTGGCTCGCAAGCCGCTGGGCTTCCCGGACTTCCTGAAGCGCCTGCTCGACCTCCAGATTGCCGTTTTGTACCCGTTCAAGAAGACGTTCCAATTCTTCCTTTTTCATGTCCATCCTTACACCTCGATATCGAAAAAGTACTGCATAGCCTCGCTCTTGGACATTTCGCCGCGCGAAACTCTCTCCAATATAACGCGCAGCTGGGTTTCCTCGCTTCCATGGACGGAGGCTTCGCCATCATCCGTTCCATAATCGAATGCGTAATGGGGAAGATTCACTGTTCCCGCTGCTGGGTGATGCGTTAGGCTTTCCAAATCCACGGATCGTCCTTGAACCCAGTGAAGAGCAATCCGGTACAGCTGTCCAGCATGGTCCTGCCGTTTCGTGTTTACCGCATGTACAGATTTACCCGGCCTGCAATTTGGCGAGATGAATATATCCGGGTCACGCACTTCTTCCCCTGCTCTCAGCGCTTCCAGCTTCAGTCGAAGATCGTCAACTGAACGATAAATGATAGCCAAACGGTATTCCAAATCGTGGTTAATCCGAATCAGCGAGTCCGAAAGCGCTTCTGCCGAGAGATTGCGTTCCTTTCTTAGCAGTCGTAGCATACGATCCGTATAGCTTCGTAAGCTATATTCGGTTTTGGCCGACCAAACGACCAGATACTCTGACGGCGGGTCAATAGCCGCATCCTCCCCAGTTTCTGTCCGGATGTGCGGACCGATATACTCTTCAACGATAAGCACGGCATATGAACCACCAGCACCGAACGAATTGATCATACTCCTGCGTGGGAGCAGGTTCCCATTTGACGGGTCAACCTTCTGCTCCCAGGGCTCGAATTTCTCCTGCAAGTAAAACGGCGTGCCTTCCAATTTAAGATTCGGATTGCGCACGTCAGCATGAATCGATGGAACGAGCATGCAGTATTTCAATTGCAACAGCACTTTACTGAGCTGCGAGATGCCGGAAGCCGCTTCAAGATGCCCGATGTTAGATTTGACCGAGCCGATGGCACAATATTGCTGCTTACTGGTAAATCGCGAGAAAGCGCTGCGTAACGCCGCGACCTCGATGGAATCGCCCAGCGGCGAACCGTTAGCCGCGCACTCTACGTAGGTAATCGATTCGGGATCAACCCCCGAACGCTTGATTGCCGATTCCATAAGCTGTGCCTGCTGCTTCGGATCGGGGACGCTATATTTTTGCCGTCCGCCGCCATGATTAACGCCGCTGTACGTGATGATTCCGAGGATCCGGTCTCCGTCACGTTCAGCCAGCGCAAGCGGCTTGAGCAGCACTGCCCCGACGCCTTCTCCGGGAACATAACCGTCACCGTCGCCGAACGATTTGCTCTTGCCGCCAGTCGCGAGAAAATTGACCTGCTCCAGCGCCTCGTATTTGGACACGTCAAGCGTCAGGTTAACTCCGCCGGCAACAGCCATGGAACACCCGTTTTGCCTTAGGCTTTCGCAAGCGAGATGTATCGCGGTAAGCGAACTACTGCAGGCGGTATTCACTGTTAAGCTAGGACCTGTCAGGTTGAAGAAATGCGATGTCCGGTTTGCGATTTGCCAATCTGTCCGATTCGAGTGAAGCGCCGCCTGCTCCAACGACGGCATCTGCCAGCCATATTGGCTATACATCGTTCCAGCAAACACGCCGATACCAGCCTGCTCCCGGTTCTGCCAATGCTGTATCGCCGATTTGGAATAACCTGCGCTCTCGAACGTTTCCCAGACCGTCTCGAGGAAGAGCCGTGCTTCCGGAGGAAGATCCCGGGCTTCTTCGGCATCCATTTCAAACAACCGATGGTCGAAGCGATCGACTGCATCCAAAAACCCGCCGTAATACGGGGACTTCTGTTCGGTTTCTTTGACCGACGACCCCCGAAGCAACGTTTTGAACCATCGGTCAGCAGGCGCTTCCGTGATGCAGTTCTCTCCCGACCTGAGCCGCTCCCACAGCTCCTCCAATTGATTGGCTTTCGGGTATCTACCCGCTACCCCGATTATGGCGATACCATCCTGCTTCAAGGCACTCGAATTCACATCCTGCTGTTGCGTTTCGACAAACGCTTCACGGACAGAAACCGGGCCTAAAGGTGGCGTTACGGAAATATGCGGGGCTGGAGGCTGCTCCATAACATTCACCTGCCATGATTTTCGAATCTGTTCCGCATAATGATCGGCCAAATAAGCAGCTGCCTCACGAACAGTGTTATGTTCAAAAAGGAGCGTTTTGGGCAACTCTCCGGTCAGTTTCTCCAGCTCGCGGATCAGATCCAACTGCATGATGGAATCCATGCCGTATTTATCGAATGCCGTATCGGAGTGAATATCGTCTGCAGATATTCCGATAATACCGGCCAGCTGCTGTTTAACCCATACCGTTAATTCGTCCTGGGGCACCGCTCCATGATGATGAGCTTTCGGTTTCTTTGGACGGGCAGGACGGTTCACCAAACGGATGTAGGCCCTTAACCGTTCCGGATCGCCATGCATGAAAAGCAGTTGATCCTGGTCGGTGCCAAATGCCCGGTACAAAGCCTGCATACCGTCCATTGCCTTCATGGGAGCCATACCGATCCTGTCTCTTAGGCTCTGCTCGGTTTCCCGGGTAACTCGCATCCCGCCATCCTGCCATAATGGCCAGTTAATGGAGAGCATTCTGCCTTTACGGCCGCCAGCGGATGATTGTCCGTTTCGATATGCTGCGTAGGCATCCATAAAGCCGTTCGCCGCAGCGTAATCGGCTTGTCCGTAATTGCCGAGCACAGCCGCTGCAGCGGAGAATACAAGCACCCAGTCGACTTCCAGCTCCCGGGTTGCGTCATCCAAATGGACAACTCCCTTTACCTTTGCACCCATGACATCAGCAACCTGAGTCTTGGTTTTATGAATTAGAAGACTGTCTCTCAGCAAGCCTGCGGCATGAATGATTCCATTCAGCCGACCGTACTTGGACCTGACGGCTTGGATGACGGCAACGGTCTGCTCCTTATCGGATACGTCCATCTGCATGTATACTGCTTGTGCGCCTAACCTTCCTAACGCAGCAAGCTTCTCGTGGATCGCTGCACTGGCCGGCGTTCTCCCGGCAAGCACAAGCGTCGGAGATGCGACTTTCCCTGCGATCTCCTGGGCAAGTGCATAGCCCAGACCGCCGGCACCGCCTGTAATGAAATAAACGCCTTCATGCTTCCACGGAATGTCAGCCGCCGAAGGGATCTCCTCTCGTTCAACCCAATGCTGAACCTGTCGAACACCCTTGCGATAACGAATCATAAAGTCTTCCGGGCAGCTCTTGTTCTCGATAAGCTTCCAAATTAAGTCCTCTGCTCGAACATTTTGTTCCAGCTCGATGTACTGCCCGATGAAACCGGAATACTCCAGACATGCCGTCCGAAGCAATCCGGTCAGACCCCGGAACAGCCAATCGCTTTCCGAACTGAACGAAGCAATCTGGATCAGCGTCTCCCCGTAAACGCCTTCCGAATGGATAGATTTGAGTTCTTCCATCAATTGAACGGCATAGGTCTCGTAACGCTCCGCTATTTCCGTTGCACGGCCTGCGCTAAGCGTCACATATCGGGTCATGCGGTCAGCTTCCGATTGTACGAAGTTGACGATCGATTTATTCGGTTCGCATAGGAAGACGATATGCCGCGATGTCGTTTCGGAGTCGTCTTCACGGACGGCCTCCTTTTCTACCCATACTGGCTCCCACAAGAGTGTTTCATTTCCTTGTTCGGCTGCTACGTCTTCCAATTTGGGCTCTCGGAATGCTAGACCAATAAGCCGTGCACAAACGTTCCCTTGTTCATCGCACAAATCAATGTCGGTCTGCCGAGTCCGTTCATCGAACGACGCATTCGCGCTCCGTCTTATATGGGCCCACATGTCCGATGTACAGCTCTTATAAACACGAAGCTCCTTAAGGGCAAAAGGAATGACCGATTTAATCCGGTCAAGAACGCTACTTCTGTCCGCGAGATCCGCCGTAGCTACGACACCCGCCGCTTGAAGTGCTGCATCCAGCATGCCGGGATGAAGCCCGTAATGACTGGCCGTTTCCTGGGCGGCAGCCGGCAGCCGAAGCTTGGCCAGCGATTGTTCCTCGCCGATATATAGACGTTCGATGCATTGGAAGGTCGGACCGTAATGCATGCCGATCTCCCTGAAAGCCGTATAACACTGCTGTGCATCCAGCATCGCCAAGCCGCACTTCTGCCGGATTGCATCCAGGGTTACATTCTCCGCGCGAGAAAACGGTACAACCGCGGCTTTGCCTTGGTGGCAGCGTACCGCTTCGTCCTTGTCAGTTGCTGTGGCGTATATCCCATACTCAATGGTACCGTTATCTCCGGTTTCCATATGAATTTCAAGCTCCGTATGCGGTCCGTCCACACTATAGGGCCGGGTCCAGAACAGATCCTTCAGCCTGATTTCATAGTCTCCGCCACTTGATCCAAATGCCATCCCGACAGCGGCTCTGGCCATCTCCAGAAAGGCTACACCCGGTAATAACGATCGTCCCATAATGACGTGATCCGCCAGATAAAACTCGTGGCCAGTGAACGTGGAGCGAAAGCCCGTTCCTTCAACCGCCGGTATTTTACGGTGAAGCAGCGGATGCAGATCGGCGCCCTCCGGCGGTTTTGTCCGGACAGCTGGCTTTGCGGTGGATTCAGGCACCCAATAACGTTCTCGCGCAAACGGATAAACAGGAAGCGCCAGCCTGATATAACGGCCATCCGCAAATAAACGGTCGAATGACATCTCATAGCCTTGCGTATACAGCTCCAAAATCGACGCAATCCGTTCCAAATAGTTCATTCGCTCGGTTTCCCGCGCACACGCATCCATACAGGCATAGCCATAATGATCACTCGGGAGCTCCTCTAGAGGCAGCTGTGCTCCGGGATCGGATTGAACCAGGTCTACGGCTTGCCCGTTCTCTAGCCATGCGGTCAACCGCTCCGCCAATTGTCCGGCGTTCTGCACGATGCAGGCGAGCCTGTGCGGAAAGTGCTTTCGGCCCAGAAGAAGCGTAAAGCTTACATGTCCAAGATCGACATTCGGTTCGCCTTTGACGTACGCCATCATTTGTTCCGCTTGCCTGCGCAGTTGTCCGGCTGTCCGCGCCGACAGTGCGATGAGATAGGCGGGCTTGTGGGTAGGTGGCGGCGCCATATCCGGAGCTTCCTCGATTACCATATGGGCGTTCGTTCCGCTAAATCCGAATGCGCTGATGGCAGCTCGTCGTTTCCCCCCTGCCTCAACCTCCCAATTCTTCAGCGACGTATTGATGTAAAATGGACTATCAGATGCCTCTATGTTTCCATTTATCGATTGAAAATGCAGCGAAGGAGGCAGCTTTCGATGCTTCATGGCCAGCAAAATTTTCAGCAAGCCTGCAATTCCTGCTGCCGCTGTCGTATGTCCGATATTCGTTTTGATCGAACCCAATGCGCAATATCCGGTTTTGCTCGTATGCTGACGGAATGCCCGGCTGAGCGCTTGGTACTCGATCGGATCGCCCAACCGGGTACCGGTCCCATGCGCCTCGACCAATTGGATGTCCGCCGGGTTAAGACCGAATGAATCATACACCTGGCGCAGCAGCATTTCCTGAGACCTCGCGCTTGGTGCCGTTATCCCATTTGTTGTCCCGTCTTGATTTGTGCCGCTACCGCGGATGACGCCATAGATGGAATCGCCGTCTTTCAGCGCATCCTGCAGCCGTTTCAACACGACGACACCTACCCCCTCACCCGGAACGAAACCGTTGGCACGGTCGTCGAATGTATAGCATCGTCCATCGGCGGAGAGCATTCCAGCCCGGGTTGCGCTAATATAGAAGCCTGGCGTTGGCTGAAGAAACACCCCTCCGGCAATGGCGGCCTCGGTCTCCCGGCTCCACAAGCTCTGACAAGCCAAATGGATGGCCACCAGCGAACTGGAGCACGCGGTATCTACCGTTACTGCAGGTCCCTGCAGATTGAGATAGTACGATAGACGTGCGGGAATAACAGACCCTGCGTTCCCCCACATCGCTTGTGCTGGAGGCCGGCCCTCAATCAGCTCGGCGTAATAATTCATATTAAATCCGGCATAAATCCCGCAAGCTCGTCCATCCATTCCCTTTCCGGCATAACCGGCATGCTCCATCGCCTTCCAGGCCTCTTCCAGAAAAAGCCTTTGCTGCGGGTCCATATAAGCAGCTTCCGTTGGGGAGATGTTAAAAAATAACGGGTCAAAAAGATCGAAGCCTTCGATGAAGCTGCCGAAATTGCAGAAAGAATCGTTCTCCATATAAGAAGACAAGTCCCAACGTGTTACCTTCTCCACGAGGTCGTCGCCATTTTCCAGGTGGTTCCACAATTCCTCGAGTGTATCCGATTTGGCAAATTTACCACTCATGCCAATGATGGCGATCGGCTCTTTATAAAAGACCTCTCCCAACTGGTCCGTACCATCGGAGGAAACGGTTTTCTTCTCTTGCTGTACGGGCGGCTTTCGTTGGCCTGCTTCCTTATCAGAGGATACGGAAGGTACGTTGCCATCTGTTTCTACCCATTGAGCCGTAATAACCGGACCGAACGCACTCCACAAATAATCGATCAATTTTCGGATCGAGCTGTAATCGAACAAAATCGTCGTGGATAAGGCGGTCCCCAAGACGTCGTTGATCTGCTTAACGAATTGAACCCCGGTAATGGAATCCAAACCGTAATCGGAGAACGATTCATCCATATCGATGCGCTGTTTGTCGAGCTTTAGCGATACGGACAAGTTTTCCATTAATATACTCCGGATCCGGCGTTTAACTTGTCCTTCATCCATTGCTTCATGGACAGAGACAGAGTCTTTCTCCGTCTTCTTCACCGTAATAGAAGCCGAACCGGTCGCTACCTCCATCCATGCAGCATCAGCTTCGCTGATTCGCGCTTGGCGAACGATACCGTCGCTTTGGGCAATAATGATCTGCTGCCCCAGCGCATGAGCTTCCTTAACGGGGAACAGCACGTGCTGAAAACCCTCTTGACTCAGAACCCTTCTCCAGGTTTCCGGGTAGAGACCAGGACAGCCCGGGATCCGAAGCATATGATCCTCATATAGCCACCACCCTTGCAGCAGCCCGAATGTCAGATGGGCAAACAACGAATTGCCGCTGATCTCATTGATGAGCAGCAGACCGTTTTTTTTCAGCAGCGTCTTGGCGTTTCTGAGAGTTGACCGAATATTAGCCGTTGCGTGAAGCACATTTGACGCAAGCACAAGATCGTAGACGCCTGTTTGAATTTGCTGCTCGGCGCAAGGCTTCTCGACATGATAGAGCTGACAGGTCAAGTATGGCGCCTTCGTTCCAAAGACGGCTTCGGCATGCCGAAGAAATCCCTGCGAAATGTCCGTATACTTATATTCCGCTATCCGGTCCTGATAGGGCGTAAGCTTACGGATCACCATGGCGCTCGTCCCGCCTGTGCCCGCACCGATTTCCAGCAACCGAAACCGCGCATGCGGATTTTGTTTCAAGCTTGCTTCGATATAGGCAACAACCGCATTAGCCATTCCCTCATTAAAGTAATCCGCAATCTCATTGTCCTTATAAATACCTTCAACCAATTCCATGGAAGAGTTAGGAAAAAGGACATCTGTAGCCGGCACCTTGCCTGTTAAGATGTCCGGTAGCCGATGAAGCACCGCATCAAGCAAGGTGACCCGCGCGCGCAAGCTCGAATCTTCCAGCCAGGCCTGTTTGCGGTTATTCCACTCGCTCCATGCGGTTTCCAGCCCAGTGTTTCGATCGTTAGCAAAATAAGCTGTATCCTTCATCCTCAGCCACCCGTGTTCTGTCAGAACGGCCAGGGTGTGCTCAAACCAGCGCGCATATTTACCGTCTATTCCTGCTGCTGCCATTGATGCGGACGTAATAGAACCGGCTTCCGCAAATTCCCCCATGGTTCGAAGCTGCTGCCATAGCAGCCGGCTTAGCAGTTCTTCCATTTCCCTCATACAGAAGCCTCCATCTCCGATTTTTTCCGAATCTATTTGTTTACCCGATCTGCTCCGCAAGGAAGGCCTCCAACTGTCCAAGCGTTGCCTGTTGAAGGAGCGTATCGCTTGTCATAGCAAGCTGATAGTGATCGGATATCCACCTGGAAAATTCGTCCAGCTTAACAGGGTCGAATCCATACTCATAGAATGGGATGTCCGCTTCGATTTCTTCCGCTTGCACATTCAATATGCTCGCTGCCGCCCATAGCAGGGAATTTCCAAGCTGGTCCGCAGACTCTCCCTCTCTAAGCAAGTCCGAAGCTTCAGCCTTCGGAACAGCGGGCAAACGAAGATGATTGACGATATGCTCGAAAGACAGGCTGTCCTCTTCCAGATAAGCTTCCAGCTCATCGGCGATCGACTGGCCAAACATTTCATTACCTTCCGCCGTTTTCATCAGGGCAAGCTGATCGAAAGGTCCGGCAAGCAGCGATTCCAGCGCGTCCATCGCCTCGCCTGGTTCAATAGAGACAATGCCTGCTTGCGCCATTCTCCGGCGGTAATGTTCTGACGACACTGCCCCCGCGCTGCCCCAATAGCCCCAGTTTATGATCTTCACGGCGCATGACCACTCCCTCGCCAGACGCTGCGCGAACGCATCCTTGAACGTGCAGCCTGCCGCATAGTTGCTCTGCCCCTCCTGCTTTAGAAACGCGTTCATTGATGAAAAGAACAGGACAAAGTCCAGCTTTTCATGACCGAATACTTGTGCCATTCGTACGCTCACATCTGTTTTCGGGCGCAATCCCGCAACGAACCGCTCTTCTTCCATGTTCGCCAGGCTTTGATCCAGCAGTACGATAGCCGAGTGAACCAGTCCGTGGATGCGTCCGTATCGGTTTCTTATTTCCTCATATGCCCGCTCCATCGCCTTCCCGTCAGTCGCATCCGCTTGGATATAGTGTGGAGCTGGTCCATGCTCCGCCAGCCGATCGATCTTGGCCTGTATGCTGGTATCCTTCACTCGTCGCCCGATCCAAACGATGTTCGCCTGATAACGCTGAATCATATATTCGCTCCACACTTCTCCGATGCCGCCCGTACCGCCGATGACTACATAGACGCCACCCTTCTTGTATAGGGTAGCTGTAGTCTTGGTCATGCGCACCGGCATCAGTCTCTGCCGGTACCATTCCCCTGACCGATACGCCCATCCATCGCCACGCGCATCTGGCGGGAGTGCGAACAGTTCCTCGAGCGGCCAGCCGTTATCCGTCTCCATGTCCGCAAGACAAACGGACCAGTTCGGATATTCCTTGGCCATTGAGCCGATTAGCCCGTGGAGGCTTGCATGGGCAGGCTTAATCGCTTCGCCGCGGTAAACCTGGACGGTTCGAACCGTGATGATGCTCCACCGTAACGGCTTCATGCCATATCCAAGGGCCAACAAGGCTTTTATGGTCCGAAACAGGAACAGTACCCCTTCACGCTGCGCTTCCAACATGGCCTCCGATTGTGCTATTTCTATCGAATCATCTGGAGCAATCCAGATCAAATGCCCGATTGGACCGGAAAATTCCAGCTTCTGTGTCAATTCCGCCGTGTTCTGTCCCGCATAAACCTGCACATCTGATGCATCCTCCACATGCCGCCTGATCTCCGCTACCCTTGCGGCCGTACCGCCAATAATAACTGTGCGGCCATACGGTTTCCGATCAGCCACGTTTCTTACTGGTGATGGTGCAGGGTCCCACACCGGCACGAGCAATCCATTATTTGCAAGCGGAGATCTAAATTCCTCAGCGGAAATAACCTTTGCCGTCTCATCAGGCTCAAGAGCGGGCTCGGAAGTAGGTCGTTCTAAAGAGTGGAACACCCCTGGTTCATCTGTAGACGATACCGACGGCAGCCAGTAACGCTCCTGTGCGAACGGATAGGTAGGCAGACTGACCCTCTCCGGCTTATCGCCTTCTTCATAAAGACTGCTCCAGTCGATATCCAGCCCTTTTACCCATAGATCCAGGAACTTCGCGTATTTACCTTTGGTCATCCAGGCCCCGACCGCTTTCATCATATCTTCGTCCGCCGCAATAAGCGCAACAGTTTCCCGGTTCTGTTTTACCGATCCTCTGTACAAATCCGGAATTCCTAACTGCCCATCCACATATTGGATAAGCTTTGCCCGCAGCTCCTCGATTGTTCTTACGACGATAGCCATACGCTCTTCCATCGCCTCTCGGCCTACCTGGAGTGTGTAAGACATGTTAATCAGGAAAGAATCGTCGTTTTCGAGGTCTTTATTAACTGCCTGCAGCAGACGACGAGCCCGTTCTTTTAATTGGTCTTCACTTCTGGCGGAGAGCACGATCATGCATTCTCGCTGAGCTTTTGGCGCATGCACGGCACCCTTACGATCCGGAATATACTCGGCAACGATGAGATGAGCGTTCGCACCGCCTGCTCCGAATGAGGAAAGGCCGGCCATTCTCGGCTGCTCCGCGATTTTCCCGTCAAGCACCATCACCGGACGCTCCCACTCCCCTAGCTCACGCTGAACCTGAAACGGCGTAGTAGCAAAATCGATAAATGGGTTGGGCGTGTCGGCATGCAGCGACGGTACCAGCTTCTGGTGCTTGAGCTGCAGCAGCACCTTGGTCAGGCCCGCTATGCCTGCGGCACTTTCACAGTGACCGATATTCGATTTAACAGAGCCGATCGCACAATATTGCTTGTCCTCGGTATAAGCTTCAAACGCTTTAGAAAGCCCGGCAATTTCAATCGGATCGCCAAGAGATGTGCCCGTACCATGGGCCTCTATATAGCTGATTGACCGCGCGTCTATACCCGACTCCTTCAACGCGCGCGCAATTGCGGAAGCCTGCGCATTCGGATTCGGAACATAATAACCGTTCGTTCTCCCGCCGTGATTAATAGATGTCCCCTTAATGACGCCATAAATCTGGTCACCGTCGGCGATGGCCTTCGCAAGCGGCTTCAACAAGACAGCTCCTACGCCTTCCCCGGGGACATAGCCGTCTCCGCCGGCTCCAAAGCTTTCGCACCGGCCTTTGGTGGACAGGAAATTGCCTTGGCCAAGCAACAGATATTTGTTCGGATGCAGCGAGACGTTTACGCCACCGGCGATGGCTGCATCGCACTCTCCCCTTTGCAGGCTGTGGCATGCAAAATGGATGGCCGTCAGTGAAGACGAGCACATCGTATCAACAGCAACGCTCGGACCGTGAAAATTACAAACATAAGATACCCGATTTGCAATCGACGCCGGACTTCCGCTCAGGGCGACCGGATTACCATTCATCGTCTCCTGAACTCCGTAAAGCTGGTACTCCTCGTACATGACACCTGCGAATACCCCTACACTGGAACCGGCACCGTCCCCTTTTCTTCCGGTAAGACTGTCCCGGGTGTAGCCAGCATCCTCGATTGTTTCATAGACACACTGCAAAAAAAGCCGCTCCTGAGGATCCATAAGCTCGGCTTCACGCGGCGAAATATTAAAAAACAACGGGTCAAACTGATCGACACCCTCCAGAAACCCGCCCCACTTGCCATTTGTTTTGCCGGACGTTCCTTTGGCAGGATGGAAATAAGGGGTATGATCCCATCGTTCCTTCGGAATTTCTGTCACGCAATCGACGCCCTCTTGCAGCAGCTCCCAAAACTCATCCATATTTCTCGCACCCGGATATCTGCCAGCAACACCAATTATCGCGATATCAAGGGGAGCACTGCCGGGAAGGCTACGCTGCTTAGGGGCGGCATCCTCGCTTTCCTTCTCTGGTAAAAGTACCGTTTGCCGCGTGGCAGAATGCTCCGGCATACGCGCATCTTCCTCTAGCACCTTCGGCTGAAGACGATCGCCGAATAATTGCGCACACCGTGATTCGTGCCGCTGTATGAAAAACTTCGCCAAGTCACGCAGATTTTGATATTCAAAAAACAGCGTTTTCGGCAAGGAACCGAATAGACTCTCGAGCTGTCCCGTCAATTGCATGACGATAATGGAATCCAGCCCGAACGTCATCATGTGCGCATCCGCTTCCACCCGATGTAGAGGCAGCCGGATGACGGAGGAAACGATCTCCCTTACTTTTAGGAGGACACGTTCTTCCACTTCGGTCGAAAGGGTGTCCGTTGCCGATTCGTACTGCTGCACGTCATCCGACGATACTTGGATATCCCCTGTCAGAGCTTGCTCCAATCGATCAGCGCTTCCGGCCGCGACAATCACGTTCGGCGAACCGATTGACATCGCCTGATCGAAGGCCCGGATTCCGGCTTCGGTGGCCATCGGAATCAATCCGATCGCCTTGGCGAGCTCACGCTCCGCATGCTCGCCTGCCCGCATGCCGCCTTCTTGCCATAACGGCCAGTTAATGGAACAAGTATGGCCTTTTCTTTGGCCCTCCGCGGCAAGTCGGCTGCGGAAGGCGGCATACGCGTCCATAAACGCGTTCGCCGTGCTATAGTCCGCCTGCCCGGGATTACCGAGCCAAGCAACCACAGATGAAAACATGACGAATACATCCAAAGGGATGTGCTTCGTTCCTTCATCCAGGTGGACGAGTCCCGAAACCTTAGGAGCCAATACGGTATTCCATTCGTCCTTGCTTTTGCGAAGTAAATAATTATCCGCATGCACGCCGGCGCTGTGAAGGACCCCGTTCAAACCGCCGTATTCCGTCTCAATAGCGTGAACCAGCCGCTTTACCTCTTCCATCCGTGTCATATCGGCTTGCTTGTATACAATGTCAGCGTTTCCTGAAACTGAATTTTTGATCTCGTACAGCTTATATGGATCGCACTGTGCTCGGCCGGTCAGAATGATCGTCGCTCTGCGTACGGCTCGGGCGATTTCCTTCGCAAAAATGATACCCAGTCCGCCTGCTCCGCCCGTAATGAGATAAACGCCATCGTCCTTCCATAACCGGGAGTTTGTTCCCTCTCCAGGAGCCCTTCTCTTGAGTGTCATCACCATACGACGAGAGCCTTCATAGCCGATATGCGTATCCTCCGGATGATCGAGATTATCCCGAAGCTTTTGCACGATTGCGTCCGCTATTTCGTCTTGCGAAATTTCGATCAATTGCCCAGACATATGCGGGTTTTCCAGACGCATCGTTTTTAGCAGCCCGCGCAGTCCCGCTAGCAGCTCGCGACCGCTACCGGGGGTATAAACGATCTGGATGACGCCTCTCCCTGTTACTTGGCGCAGTAAGCGCTGGGTCTCTTCGAAGATCCTCTGCGCGAAGTGGCTGAATCTCTGCTCCATGGTGGCCTCTTCAGCCGTTAGCACCAAGCAACGGACACCAGGAAACGCGCTTTCCACCGATGCTTGCAGCATGGGAGAGGGCTCGCACAGGATCACGGTATGCTCGGTTACTGGCGAATTCGCAATTCCAGGCCGCGGAGCTTTGTCCCTCCATTCCGGAACCATAAAGAGGACATCCTCTTGCCTAGCACCCGCCTCCATCGCTCTGGCGCAATACCCCTTCATTCGTACGCAAATATTCCCCTGTTCGTCCAGCAAATCGATGTCAAGGCTTGGAAGCTGATTGTGTCGACCGCTGCCGCTGCTGAAGCGGGCGAAAGCCCACATAACAGGCAAGCATTCACTCAGCAGTTCCATCTCCTGTAGCGCAAAAGGAAGCGGCGGAGAGGTACCTGGTTGGTAGCCGACTTCCGTATCGAGTCCGAGCAGCAGGCATGAAGCTGCCTGCAGCGCGCCGTCCAGCAAGCTCGGATGCAGCGCAAAACTCTGCACAGACGCAGCTAAGGATTCGGGAAGCACCAGCTTCGCAAGCGCCTTGCCCTGTCCGGTGAGCAGAATGTCCATGACCTGATGAGAAGGACCATAATTGACACCGATCCTATTAAATGTCTCGTAGCATTCCGTCCGGCTGATTGAACGTGTAGCGCATTCCTTCAGCAGCCGGTCGATCAGAATGCGCGGCTGCTCACCTGGCTCCTCCAGGCATACGGAGCCCTCACTGCATAAGACGGTTTCAGCTTCTGCCGGACCGTATACCCGAAAAGCAATATCGCCGTCGGTTGACGGTGTCAGCGTAATTTCGGCCGAAACGGCTGCAGCCCCTGCCGTAATGGGCTTAGCCCATATCACATTTTTGAGCCGGATCTTCTTCCCGCTGTATTCCCCATCGCTTACGGCCGACTGAACGGCTGCCCTTGCCATCTCTAAATAGGCAACTCCCGGCAGCACCCGCCGCCCGTGCACCACATGGTCTTCCAAGAAAAACTCTTTGCCAGTAAAGGTCGACGTAAACCGTTGTTCAGCGAACGTAGAGACATTCCGATGCAGCAACGGATGGAAAGCCTCCGAGGATTGCAAAGCTTCCTGTGCTCCTGCACGGGGACTGCTCTCGCCCTCGTTTACCCAATACCGCTCATCGGCAAAGGGGTAGGTCGGAAGAGACACTCTGTTATAACTGCACCCCTCGAACAATCGTTCATAGTTCAAGGAATAGCCTTGGCTGTATAAGTTTGCCACGGCGGTCAGACTCTCGATAAACTTGGCATCTTGGTCGGCCGCTGCGCAAATGGCTATACATTCATTGCCATACTGTTTCAGATCTGGCTTCTCCCGTTGCTCTTTCGTAAGGGCATCAGATGCATAGATACCCGGACCTTCTCCATTCATCAGCCAAGTTTCAAGACGGAGAAGAAGCTCCTCCGTATCCCTGGCCAGGAAGGCGAGCCGGTCGGCAAAATGTCTCCGTCCGAGAAGAAGCGTTAAGCTCATATCCCCGATGAATACACTGCCGTTCTCTCGCCTGCAAAACGCAGCAAGCCGTTCCGCTTGCCTGCGTAGCTGCTCACCTGTCCGGGCCGACAGTACAATCAAGTAGAGAGAGAGCCGCCGCTTACTCCGTCCGATATGCGGTGGCGCCTCCTCAATGACGGCATGGGCGTTCGTTCCGCTGAAGCCAAACGAGCTGACAGCAGCGCGGCGCGGCGTGCCGGGCTCCGTCTCCCAAGCCCGAATGGACTTGTTGATGAAAAACGGACTGCCTTCCAGGCGGATATTCGAATTGATGCGCTCTGCGTGCAGCGACGGCGGCAGCTGCTTATGCTTCAAAGCAAGCAATATTTTCATAACGCCGGCTACTCCGGCAGCTCCGACTGAATGGCCGATATTCGTTTTGATCGAACCTAGAGCGCAATAATGCTCCTTATCCGTATAATGCCGGAACGCACGCGTTAAGGCCTGAAACTCGATCGGATCGCCCAGTCTTGTTCCCGTTCCATGCGCCTCTATCAATTGGATCCCCTGCGGATCGAGCTGGAAGCGGTCATACACTTGGCGCTCCAGTCGTTCCTGGGATTTGGCGCTTGGCGCTGTAATGCCGTTGGTCGTCCCATCCTGATTAATTCCGGAGCCCCGGATGACACCATAAATATGGTCGCCGTCTGCCAATGCGTCCTTCAGCCGCTTCAGCATCACGACACCAACCCCTTCGCCGGGTACAAAGCCGTCCGCCCGTTCATCGAACGTATAGCAGCGGCCGCTCGGCGAGAGCATACCGGCTCGAATGGCGTTTTCATAAAATCGAGTCGTCGCTTGCACGAAAACACCGCCTGCTAATGCCATTTCGACCTCATTGGACCAAAGCGCTTGGCAAGCCAAATGAATAGCCGTCAGCGAGCTGGAACAGGCCGTGTCAATCGTAACCGCTGGCCCCTGCAGATTAAGAAAGTACGCGATACGGGATGGGATTACGGATATGGCGTTCCCCCAAAACGATTGAGCCGGGGGTTGATTACCGAATAATTCATGGTAATCGCTTCCACAGCATCCGACATAGACCCCGCATTGCCGGCTTGAAGCCGCCGATCCCGCGTAGCCCGCATCCTCAAGCGTTTTCCACGCTTCTTCGAGAAACAGCCTTTGCTGAGGGTCCATATACGATGCTTCCAGTCCCGAAATATTAAAGAACATTGGATCAAACCGGTCGATCTGGTCTAAAAAGCTGCCTTCGCGGCAAGCATCTGAGCCGCTCCAGGCCGGGTGGGAAGAAAGATCCCAGCGGGTGATCGGGCCTACCAAATCATGGCCACTTGCAATATGCTGCCACAGCTCGTCCGTCGTTTCCGAGCCGGCAAACCGTCCGCTCATCCCGATAATCGCAATGCCCTCCGCTGTCATCGGATCACAAGCAATCTCCTTTTCTTGCTCCGCAGTTTCGATTACGGTGCTGCCAGTTGCGACATTAGTTGCTTCTGCTTCTGCTTTTGGTTCAAGCACATTGTTATGTATAAAAACGTCCATATAAGTCGACTGGATATGTGCAGTCAATTCGTTTACGGAGGAGTAGTCGAATAGACTCGTTGTTTCCAGCTCCACCTTTAGCGCCTCATTCAATATACGCACCAGATGAATGCCAAGGATGGAGTCGACGCCGTAATCGGCAAACGATTCATCGTCTTGGATAATATCGGCACTCACCTTCAACGATTCGGCCAGTTTCTCCCGAATAACCACTCGAATCATTTCCGATATCGCGTGTCGGTCAATGTCCTGAACGCTCGCCGCCTCTACTTCGGCAGGCGGCGCTGGGTAACCATGCTGCGTTTCGATCCGATCCAAGCGTTCTGAAGACGAAGCCCGGGATCTCGTAGGCTCTGCAGCACCGGTAGAGGCCGAACGTTTTTCAAGCTGTCGAACGATGCCATCGCTCTCTGCAATGACAATTTGCTGCCCCCATTCATGTCTGCCTTCAGCAGGGAAAAATACGTGCCGAAAACCCTCCGCCTCCAGCACCCGCTTCCATGTCTCGGGATACAATCCGGGACATCCGGGTATTCGGAGCTCTGCATCCTCATACCTCCACCAGCCTTCCAAAAATCCGAAGGTAAGATGGGAGAACAGGGAGTTGTCATTTAATTCATTGAGAAGAAGCAGCCCATTCTTTTTAAGCGCGGCTTTGGCATTGCGCAGTGTTTGCCTGATCTGCTTTGTAGCATGGAGAACATTCGTCGCAATCACCAGCTCATAGGCTCCTGGCTCTATGCGCTGCTCCGCAAGGGGTTTCTCCAGATCGAATATTTGACAGGTTAAATACGGATTGTCAGGCCCGTATTCTTTCTCGGCGTGCATAAAAAAAGCACGAGACAGATCTGTGTAGCAGTATTCCTCAATATTCGCCTGATACGGTTTCAGCTTGCGAAAGACCATCGCGCTCGTTCCGCCCGTGCCGGCGCCGATTTCTAAAATCCGAATGCGCACCGATGCGTCCTGACGCTTTCGTTCTTGTACATAATCGACCACAAGGTCTGCGATCACTTCATTGAAGTAATCCGCGGCCAGATTGTTCTTGTAAATCCCCTCAGTCAGCGCCATGGAAGCTTGAGGGAATATAACGTCGGTTGCAAGAATTTTGCCCGTAATAATCTCCGGCAGCGCCTTAAGCGCGGCTTCTGCCAAGACGACCTGCGCTTTAAGATTCGGGTCGGCGAGCCACTCCGTTTTTTGTCGGTCCCATTCTGCCCAGGTGGTCTCGATTTGGACAAGCGATGTATCGTAAACATCGATATTGCCGCCGCTAACCTCGAGATAACCGTGCCGCGCAAGTACAGCGACACTTTCTTCCAGCCATCTCTCATATATCCCGCGCAAGCCGGCAGCTGCTTTTAGCGCATCCATTGTCGTACTTCGTTCCCTAAACATGCCAATCGATTGCAGTTGACCCCAGAGTAGCCGGCAAAGAAGCGGATCGTTCCACTTCATTTGCAGACTTCCAACCTTAAATCCCGACATTAGCAGGCCATCCTTTCTTTTGTTATGCATCGCCTTCGTATATTGGGTATTAGCTCTTGTCAGCGCCGATTCTTGTTGCCTCGCGCACACATGAACTAATCTGACGCAGCGATGCTTGAGCAGACAGCTCGGCCGGCTGCAAATCGATATGATACTGCTGATTTACGGACAAGAGCATTTCGTTAAGAACGACCGCATCGACCCCGTATTCCTCCAGCCGAGTATCCACATCAATTTCACCGAAATCCACTTGAAGCCATTTTGCGGCTAAACCAGATAAATACGTCAGCACAGGATCGGCTGTCTCATCGGCCGATACCGAAGAAGCTGCTACAGGATACTCCTGCTCCGAAGCACTGCGCCTCTTTCGCTCCGTTATTAGCCGTTGGATATTGGACGAGAGCTGTTCCGGATAGTTTGAAATCCATTCATCATTTTTCATATCAATGAGCGGATAAGACTTTGTTGTTTTAATTAGCATCATTTGGTCAAAAGGCCCGGAAAGGAGCATCTCCAGTGCGTCCATCGCTTCTTCCGGCTCGATGGAGCCAACCCCTGCTTGTGCCATGCGCTTTCGGTAATGCTCAGAGGAAACGATTCCTGTGCCTCCCCAGTAGCCCCAGTTTATGACCTTCACTTTGCATGGCCATTCCATCGCCAGACGCTGTGCGAATGCATCTTTGAAGGTACACCCTGCCGCATAATTGCTCTGACCTCCGGGTTTTGCAAAAGAGTTCATGGAAGAGAAGAACAGGACGAAATCCAATGGTTCCCTTCCGAATACCTGTGCAATCCTTACGCTCACGTCCACCTTTGCCGTCAATCCCGCTGCGAACCGTTCCTCCGACATATTCGCCAAACTTTGATCCAAAAGCACAATTGCCGAGTGTATGACGCCATGGATCTGTCCGTAGCTGGATTTTATACTCTCGTACGCCAGTTCCAGCTCCTTCCCGTCCTTTGCGTCTGCTTGGATATAGCACGGAGACGGCCCCAGTTTTGACAGCCGATCGATCTTCTCCTGAATACCAGAATCAATCTCCCGTCGGCCAATCCAGACGATGTTCGCCTGATACCGGCGAATCATATATTCGCTCCATGCTTCTCCGATTCCGCCGGTTCCGCCGATTACCGCATAGACCCCTCCCTTCCGATAGGCTGTACCTTCGGGTTTGGGGATCTGCGCCGGGATCATTTTCTGCCGGTACCACTCCTTGGACCGGTATGCCGATACGTCGCCCCGCTCATCAGGCGGCAATGCGATCAACTCTTCAATCGGCCAAGCATCTTCCCGCTCCAAATCGGCAAAGCTAACTGACCAGTTCGGATATTCTTTGGCCATCGAGCCGATAAGCCCATGCAGGCTTGCATGAGCCGGCCGAATCGTTTCCTTCTGGAATACCTGCACCGTTTGGAATGTGATGACGCTCCACTTTAACGGCTTTGCGCCATATCCAAGCATAAGAAGCACTTTGATGATCCGAAATAGGAAAAGCACACCTTCATGCTGCGCCGCAAGCATCGCATCCGATTCCGCTGACTCTATCGAATCGTCAGGCGCAACCCAAACAAAATGGCCGATCTCGCCGCATTTCTCCAGCTTTCGTGCCAATACTTCCAGGTCATCCTCCACCTGTAGCTGTACATCCTGCGCATTCGGAATCACCCGCCATATCTTGTCACGGCTAGCTGCCGAACCCCCGGCTATTACGGTTCGTATGTTCGGAGCATCCGTTTTACGTGCTGCCGGTGTGATCGGGTCCCATAGTGGCACCATTAATCCCGCATACGCCTTTGACGCTTCCGGTTTTACAGGATCTGAGACGCCATCGGCGAACCCGCCCTCCAGCGGCCTTAGGACGAAGCCCTTGATACTCACACAGACACTGCCGTCCTCATCGCATACATCAATACGGAGACGTTTCGTCATTTTGCTGTCTTCCGCTTCTTCCTCGCTTACAATCGCCCAAGCAGCAGAAGCGCACGGACGTATAATTTCGAGCTCCCGCAGCGTAAAAGGCAGCAAGGGCTTGCCGCTTTCACCAACCGCCGTTTGTCCGGCATTTGAATAACCGTAAACCGCTGTCTGCAGAGCGGCGTCCATCAAGCTCGGATGAAGAATAAAGTGATTTCGCGTATCGGAAATAGGTTCTGGTAGCAACAGCTTGGCGGCAATAAAGCCGTCCATTTGATTTAGTTGCTCAATTCCTTGATGAGCCGGACCATAATGAAGACCCATCCCCCGCATACGTTCATAACAGACGAGCGATGGGACGGGGGTTCGCCCGGAGTTTAAGAAATCTTGAATTTGCAGCTTCCTGGAAGCCGAATCAGCCGAACGAAACGAGACATGACCTTCGCAATGAAGAACACGCTCTTGCTCTGATTCACCGGATACGCTGTACACTTGAAAGCTGCAGCTATCGTCATTTTGAACCGAAAGCGACACATGAACCTCAACAGAGCTATCCGCCACAATAACAGGCTTCGACCACACCACCCGATTCAGCACGATACGCTTACGTTCGCCTAACCATTTCCTGCCGGCCTGTTCAGCCGCCTCGCGAACCATTTCCAAGTAAACGACACCCGGCAATACACGCTTCCCGGCGACGACATGATGAGCGAGAAAAAATTCCTCTCCTGTGAAAACCGAGCTGTAGCGAACCCCGGCAAAGTCCGATGTGTTCCGATGCAGTACAGGATGAAGCTCACCTACACCTCCGCTGCCTGACGTCGGCACAATGGCGGATTCCGGAGCATTGCCCGTAATCCAGTATCGTTCTTTGGTAAAAGCATAGGTAGGCAGTCGAAGTCTGTTCAGGTCCATTCCTTCAAAGAGCACCCATGCATCGAAGTCATAGCCCTTTACGTACAGCTCTGCCAAAGCCGATATTTTCTCCCGATACTTTTGCGTATCATTCACACATTCACGGAGCTCCCGGATCAGTAGGCCTGCCAGCTCTTGAAAAAGCGCAGTTTTGGTCTTTTCTATTTTGGAAGCTTCCTGCTTCAAAAATTGCTGTGCCTCTTTCCGGTCGGACAACAGCTCCTTTAAACGACCTTTAAGCTCCTCCACACTTTGAGCCGCGATAGCGGTACGAATGCCAAAATGCTGCTTGTGCAGTAGCAAGGCTGCACTAAGGTCCGCGGCTTCACACTCGCTTCCTTCGCTGTCCAACCATGCAACGAACGTCTCTAGGGATAAAAGAAGCGATTTTTCAGACTTTGCGGAAAAACAAAATAGATGGTACGGCAATCCATGCTGCGCCATCTTGTGAGACGGCCTCTGCGGCGCTTCCTCAATCAGCACATGCCCATTCGTCCCTCCGAAGCCAAACGAGCTTACGCCGGCTCTTCTCGGAAGCGGCTGTTGATTATGATCCAGAAGCGGCTCCCATTCCCGCGGCCGGTCCACCATATAGAAAGGAGTCTCGGTTAATTCAACCCGATGGTTCAACGTTTTGAAATTTTGTAATCCGGGGAGTGTTCGGTGCTTCATGGAAAGCAGCACTTTAATGACGCCCGCGATGCCTGCTGCGGATTCGGCATGTCCGATATTTGTTTTGGCTGAACCGATGCCGCAATAACGATGACTAAGCGGCTTATCCATCTCTGCTTCAAGTTTTTGAAACGCAAGCGTAAGGCCCTGAAACTCAATCGGATCGCCTTTAGGTGTTCCTGTGCCGTGTGCCTCCATATAATTCACCTGATCCGGTGTTAGACCCGCTTTGCGGAACGCCTCCTCGATGACTTCAGCCTGCGCCTGTGGATTCGGATAAGTTAAGGTATGTGTCTTACCGACATGATTCACAGCGCTTCCTTTAATGACGCCATGGATTAAATCGCCGTCTTTTTCCGCCAGTGCCAAGGGCTTCAGTAAAATAAGACCGGCGCCTTCACTGCGGACATAGCCATCCGCATTATCATCAAACGTTTTACAGGAGCCCGTAGGTGACAGCATGCCTGTTCTGGAAAATGAAATATGGCGGGTCGGAGTCAGGATCAGACTGACGCCACCCGCCAAAGCCATGCTGCATTCACCTGTCTGCAGCGATTGGACCGCTAAATGAATCGCTTGCAGCGAACTTGAACATGAGGTATCCACCGAAACGCTGGGCCCTCTCAGATTCATAAAATGGGAGATTCGATTCGCGATAACAGCTGCTGCGGTTCCCGTCGAATAATGTGCTTCAATAAGGCTAGAGGGCCTCTCCTGCAGTTCCTTGTAATCCAAGTTGAACACGCCGATATAGACCCCTGTCTTGCTGCCCGATAACGCTGACGGGACGATCCCGGCATCTTCAAGACACGACCAGGAAAGCTCAAGCATCATCCGCTGCTGCGGGTCCATCACCTCCGCCTCTCTGGCCGATATGCCGAAGAACGCGGCATCAAAAGCGTCTACATCGTCAATAAAGCCGCCCCATTTGCTGTTGGTCTTCGTATATTCAACTTTCGGATCTCCCCAATAATCTCGCCAGTCCCACCGCTCCTTGGGAATTTCCCGGATGGATGAACGGCCCTCGATCAGATTGGACCAGTATTCATGATAATTCCGCGCCCCAGGTAGTCTGCAGGACATTCCGATGATTGCTATATCAACCATAACGTTCTCCTTCTCAGTCAATTGCCAACTAATTCGGAAATTCGGTGGTTCAACAGGGCTGCCGTTTCATTCAGCAGCATCTCTCCAATCTGATCGATATGACGGTTTCTCCAATGCTCCAGCTCCGTGCCCAGCACCCATTGGTTGAATGCTCCGAGCGCAGGACCGCAATGAATCTGGTAATCTACCTTATGTTCCTTGCTGCCCGTCATCGCCAACCGCGTCGAATAGGAGAAATACCACTTGAATATAAGGGCCATTTTATGCTTCGGATTACGCTCCGCTTTCTCAATTTCGGCAGGAGATTTGTATGCGATAACTTCCTGATAGATTTCTTCAAAGGAGCGATGGAAAAACTTATCCTGAAGACGCTCCCTTGTCGGCTCGTCTATTTCTTCCAAGGCGTTGAAATGCCGGTACAGATCATACAATTTATTCGCTCTTGCAGGGAAAAACAGGCCCTTCTTTAAAACCTGTATCTTGGCGCCGATTTCAAACATATCGCCCGCCGGCGCATAATCGGTATCCTGCACATTCGCCTGCTGCAGAAGGTCTTTAGCGGCATCACTAGTCGCAGCCTCCACCGTGCATTGGTTAATCGAACCGGTCACAAGGAAATCCGCACCTAGCAATATCGCGGCAGCCGCAGCCTCAGGAGTTCCGATCCCTCCAGCAGCACCTACGGAAATCTCGCTCGTATAACCATGTTCGCGTACCATATCGTCACGCAGCCTGATCAATGTCGGCATGAGCACATACGCGCTGCCTTGATCGGTATGTCCACCCGAATCCGCTTCGACGCACAGATCGTCGGCAACTGGCACCATTTGCAGCAAGCGGCCTTCTTCCTGCGTGATTTTACCTTCTTGAACAAGTTTCTCAATGATCCGCTCCGGTGCCGGCCTTAGGAAGTTGGATGCGACCTCGGGTCTAGAAACCTTGGCGATAATTTTGTTTCGAACCTCCACCGTTCCGTCCGCTCTTCTTGTCAGTCCCTTCGCCCGATATTTAATGAGCGCGGGAGTCATCGTAATGAAGGAGGAAGCCTCTATTACGGTTATGCCGTACTTCAAGTAAAGATCGGCAACCGCTTCCTCGAGAGCCTGGTTATCCGGATGGTGAAGAAAATTCATTCCATAGGGCTCGCTGCCGCGCAATTGACGCTGAATGTCCCGAATCGCTTCCTCGATTTGCGTAATCTTTAGTCCTCCGGAGCCAAAGAAACAGAGCATGCCGGCCTTTCCGGCTTTTACAACCATTTCAGCCGAGGAAATCCCCTTGTACATCGCGCCCAAAACATAGGCATATTTCAGACCGTACCTTTCCTTGAACGCCGGGCTGCCAAGCGAAGCTGCCGTGATCGTCTTCCGGACGCTGGGCATGGAGAGCGATTCCCTGTCAACGATCGGCAGGTCGTCCATTTGTTCGTTTGTGCTCGACTCCTCCGTCGTTTCTTCCTCTACGAATAACGGAGAGCTCGACTGTCGAATCTTCTCCGTCAGTTTTGTAAGCACATCCTTCGGCCCAACCTCCTCGAACAGCTCTACCTCTTTTCCCATTAAATAGCGAATGGTGTCCGTCCAATTGACGGAGCTTGTGATTTGCTCAGTCAAGTTGCGTTTGATTTCATTTAACCGATACGGACGGGCAGACACGTTTGCGATGACAGGGATAACAGGCTCCCTGAAGATAAAGTTATTTAGAAATTGCTCGAATTCTTTCTTCGCTTCATTCATATACCGGGAATGGAATGCGCCACTGACATTAAGCGGAATGTACATCCCTGCCCCTGCCTGTTCAAAAATGCGCTGCGCCTCCATTATATGGTCTTTACGCCCCGACAAGACGGTTTGCACAGGCGAATTATAATTGGCAACGTCGATTTCCAAGTGTCCATTCCGGCGAATCATGTCTTCAACCGCTTGCGCTTGCATGCCGATTACTGCCGCCATTCCTCCGCCTGTAGCCAGGGCCATCAGCTCGCCCCGCTTCTTCACGAGACGCAGTCCGGTTTCGAAATCGAAAACCTCTGCCGCAAACAGGGCGTTATACTCGCCCAAGCTATGACCGGCTACAAAGTCGGGACGTCTGCCTGTTTCCTTTCTTTTCTTCATATACATCAGAGCATTGACGGTATATAAAAGCGGTTGGGTAAAAGCGGTGTTGCTCAGCTGATGCTTCGGATCGTTCAGGCATAGCTCCTTTACCGAATAACCAAGAATGGCATCCGCCTTTGCAGTCATATCCGGAAATTCATCAAAAAGTCCCTCCCCCATGCCAACGTGCTGCGAGCCTTGTCCTGGAAAAAGATATGCGATCATGGTTTCGTCTTTCCCTCCCGTAATCGAGTCATTTGGTCGTGCGATCGTTCGCTTGAGCTCATTCATTTTCTCAAAGTCAAAACCATATACCGTCAGAAGCCCGGTGCTTTCAGAGCTTGAATCGTCCTTAAAGAGACGTTTCGTGAAATTTGCGAGCACCCCTGAAGGGCTCAAATCCAAATAAACGGCGGGCTGTTCCCGCTCCATAGCAGTTACTGCTTCCCGAAACCTCATCGGCTGCCTGACCACATCCCAGAAGTATTCGTGCCTCAAAGCTTCAACCAATTCTCCAGTCATGCCGGACAAAAAAGGAACGGCCGGTTTCTGAAACGATAAGGTACGAAGATGACTCATAAACGCGTTTTCGGCTGGATCAATTTCCCTCGAATGAAACGCGTAGGAGACAGGAAGCCGAACGGAAGCAATGCCCTTATCCCTCAAATGCGTATGAATGCCGTCCAAGCCCACATTACGGCCAGCGATCACGAAATGCCCATCGTAGTTAACTCCTGCCAGCTCAGTGTTGTTATATAAGAGCGGGTTGTCCCAAAAGGTGCGGGGATCATCCAATACAGCAAGCATCCCCCCGCTTTCACAACTCATCTCAAAGATTTGAGCCTGTTTGATGAGAGCAATGAGGGCCTGCTCCGGATCTATAATTTTGGAGACAGCGGCCGCAACAAATTCCCCGAGACTGCTGCCCAATACATAATCAGGAAAGATCCCGTGATGAATCATCTCTTGTGCCAAGGCGTACTGCACCATAAAAAGAGCCGGATGAGTAAAAAGCGTTCTATCGAAAGATTCTGCTTTCGAATGTCCAGGGTCATAGAGCAGCTGCATGATGGATCGGCCAACTAACGGTTCTGCAATTTGATCCAGCCGGGTCATCCATTTTTCGAATACATCTCCCTCAGTCAGGAGCGTCTCACCCATGTGATAATGTTGGGAGCCTTGACCCGAGAACATAAACACGACTTTTTTCTCCATTTGTCCCCTCCGTTTTACTTTCGTCTCTCTCTCGCATCCGAGCGATAGCCTTGAGCATGACGCATTCGGAACGAAATGAATTGCGCGCGATTCACAAGGTGAAAATAGATGTTGTTCTCCAATAAATACCAAAGCGGATATCCAGGCTCTTTCCCGTATGAATGTCCAGGATAGACTCTAGCGTAGATCGGCACGGTGTCTCGTATTTTTTGCAAGCTATCGAACATATCATCCGGATTTCCGCCGGTTGTATCGCATCTGCCGCAGCCTTCGATAAATAACGTATCTCCTGTTATCAAACAACCGGATAATAGATAACAGGCGCTTCCGGCAGTATGGCCCGGCGTAAGCATACAGGTAATCGTGGTGTTTCCCAGCGAAATGGTATCTAGATCGTTAAACGTATGTAAATTGGGCGCAGAAAAGGCGTAATACCGCGCTTCCTTCGCTGATATGTACACATTGGGCGCATACCGTACACTTAGCAATTCCACAAGATTCACGTGATCAAAATGGGAATGCGTTAACAAAATGGCATGTAGCTTAACGTCCAGCCCCTCGATCACCGTCAAAATTCGATCGAGTTCCCAAGAAGGATCTACAAGAGCAGCCAGCTTTGTCGCTTTATCGACGATTACATAATTGTAATTAGACAATTCATTGAGATAGCTCGTAGAAATGGTATGGATCTGATAGGATTCGCTCATTGCAGCTAACTCTCCCTTCGGAGCAAAACCCAAAACAAAAAGCCCCACTAAGTGGAGCTCATCCTTCCGAAGCATCATTTTTTCTATCAACACGGTTTTTCTTTTAAGTTGCACTTTGTTTACGGCAGCCGCAATCGAATGCCAGAAAATGATTGTGCATTTCCAAGGGATCTAAATGCCACTCGCTTTTGCGAGGGGCTACGATTGACCAGACGTAGCCGCAAGTCAGGTATGTTTTGGTGCTGTACTGCGGAAAATGCGTAAACGTACTCACATAAAACCCGTCGTAAGTCTGAATCGTTTCGATCTCTAGCAATTCGAACGGGATGGTAAGTCCCGTACGAAGCACCTTTGACAGCGCCTCTTTGCTGGACCACAACAACGTTAATAAAAATTCTTTGTTGCTAATAACAGCTGCGCCGCTCTTCATCTCCGCCACTGTCATTTGACTGGCCATCGTTTCGTTTCTTGACGGATTGATGGCTTCCACATCGATTCCCATTGGGCTCCCTTCTGGGAAAACAATAGCAGCTCCCATGCATTGGCAGTGAGAAATGCTGACCGCTAATTTATCCGGGCTGCCGGTATGAAGAACTGGCTGTCCGAAGACTCCCCGGCTAATATTTATCTTTGTTAAATCAGACCGGCTCATCATTGTCGAAGCCGCTCGTTTGGCAGCTATTCTGCCTAACAAATAATTCCTTTTCCCGACATGAAATGCCAATTTTTGACATTCTTCCATTTCGTCGAGGTCGAATATAAGCGGATCTATCCCAGGTTCCTTATCCTCGCCAATATGAACGAAGCTTAGCCCAGCGTTCATGGTTAGATCGGGCCTATTCAACACGATGCCTTTCTCGAACGAACGCCATTGCAAAAGATGACCACCACCCAAAAATGGACATGACGAGGCATTTCGCGGCTATATAGCAGCAAAAAACGCATCCAAATATTCTGAATCCAAAGCAAACTAACGTGCCGCAACAACGATTAGTTCGTGCCGTTTGGGACTATGTACAAAGGTAGTTTAGTGAATTATAATCTAATTGTACCACAAAAGTCGAATACTGTAAATTTTACTAGAATTATGTCGCACTGTTGAGGAGGGAATTGATGAATTGGTATGCCCTTTATGTAGAGACCGGATACGAAGAACGAGTCGCCAAATTTCTTTCAGATAAATTCTCTTCTCGCCAATTAAGGGCCGTTGTACCGAAAAGAAGGCTTCCTGAACGAAAACAGGGTCTTATTACCCACCCTTTAAAAATTATGTTTCCGGGTTATCTACTCATCCAAACGAATATGGACACGAAGACATACTACGACCTTAAAGAAACCCCTAGAACTTTCAGATTACTCAATAATAATAAGCAGATAAGACAACGATCAGATGGTTTACTGCAAGTGTCCGAAATCGAAGAAGCAGAAATCCGTCCGATTTTAAAAATGCTGGACACAGACGGGGTACTCGGATATTCAACCTTAATGATTATCGACTCCAAAATTACCGTCAAGAAGGGTCCCCTTGCCGGAAAAGAAGGAATCATAAAGAAAGTGAATCGGCGAAAGAAAAGAGCCAAAATTGTCATTGACTTTCTAGGAGACGAGAGAATGATTGACGTTGGAATTGAAATATTGGAATAACTATTCATATAACGCAGAAAGGCTGCCGAATCAATTACCTGGCAGCCTCGTGAATGCAAAAAAGAGACATGGTTCAGTAGCTTCCATGCCTCTTTTTTTATGTTAAGTTGTTTTCTTTGTTGTAGGTGTGTCTATCGGATGTTGTCTTTCACTTCGATAACAAATGCATGACCTGCGTCGCCTTGCGTCCACTGACCGCGAACATCGAACAAATACCAGCCCGGCTGTTCGGGTGCCTTCCACTGATTGCCGTTTTCCAGTGCTTGCTCAACTTCATTGATACCGTTCCACTGTGTTACCTTGAGCGTATTTGCAGTTGGCTGCTGGGCAAAAGTGACGGTTAGCGTCGCCCCGGGCTTTACTTGCATGGGTGAAGGCTTATGCTCTGCGATGAGTTCCGGGGGCGCTGCCGTATCCTTACAGACCGACTCGCTATTATAGCTCCAGCAGGAAGATGCGGGCACCGTCGCAGCTGTTTTTCCGCTCCATTCAATGACTGGCTGTGGCGGTTCCGCCCCTTGCATGGGCGATCCGTTCCCACACCCCGTCAGTAACAGTGTCGCTATTAGAATTAGTTGACCAAGTAATCCTACCTTTTTCATCCAATCACCTCAACCCTATGACGCGAGAAAAAGGGGATTCGTTTCATCCGACTTGGCTTAGTCAATCATTGCCCTATGATTGCCAAACACTCGTTGGAATCGAAAAAGAAGTAGAGACCTCTTTTAAATAATTATCGAGCTGTTCTGCCGGATTCTCGATCGGTTTACCATGGCATACTTCCAAATGGCGTGGGCGCAATTGGCGGACGATCAAACTGCTTTTAAGTGCTTGAGCCATATCCGCCGTAAACATCGGCATGGGACGATACAATCTGCCTTGTTTGGAAGTAAACAAATCTCCAGCCAAAAGCACTCCATCCTGTTCGTGATAATACACCACATGCCCCGGAGAATGACCAGGTGTCAAATAAGGTTGCAGTCCACCAATTGGAGCTACATTCCCTTCGGCATCCTCTGGCAAAGGCTGAGCCAAGCCAGGCTGGACGTTTACTTCCAGCTTTTTACGACGTGGATACAGCTCTTTTCCTTCCATATACGGAATCTCGATTCGATGGGCATAGACTGGTACGGATTCTGCTTCCACGATTTTTTTTACGGCTCCAACATGATCCGAATGACCATGCGTCAGCAAAATTCGTTTGAGTGGTCCTGCATTCAGCTGCTTGATAAAGGCCATAATCCGTTTCGTCATAAATGGCATTCCCGCATCGATCAGCGTAACACCATCCTCCTCTCTGACAATCCAGACCCGCAAAGGAATCAACAACCACGCTTTGATACACCAAATGTTCGCTGAGATTTGCTCTACTCTAATCATTCTTTCGTCACTCCCTGTTCATTATTTTTTGACTTCCTGCGAGAAAAACATCTACGGATAGTGCGAATGTAGGGGCTAGCCTTTCCATCAAGCTGTCCAATGGTTCTTCGGAATGTGTATACGTACCGACGATGCCATGCAGCGTGTAGAAGTAAATTCGTGCATAGGAAAGCGCTTTTTCTTCCTCGATGTCACTTGGCAAGCATCGTCTTACAGCCTGCCTCAACAAACCAAACAATTGATTGCGTAGCGTTTGCAATTCTTTTTCCGGTTCCGCTACATCGATCCGAGTGGCTTTGATCATGAAAAACAAGGTATACATCGTTCGATTGCGCAAGCAAAAGTGGATGAACTGACTGCTGATTTCACGCAAATTCTCTTCTGGTGTTCTTCCCTGTTTGGACAGTGTTTCTTCCATTTGTAGAGTCAAGCCTTGCAAAGGTTCCTTGGACAGATGATGAAGCAGTGCTTCTTTGTCCTTGAAATAAATATAGAGGGTTGTATGGGAACAGCCGGCTGCTTTGGCGATTTCTCTGATGGATACCATATCAAAGCCTCGGGTAGCGAAAAGGTCTGCTGCCGCCGTCAAAATCGCCCGTTTCGTTTCTTCTGAGCGTATTTCTTGTTTGCTTGCCATGCGAGATATTCAGCTCCTTGCTTTTTGAAAAACTTTAGTAACCACTGGTTAGTAACCGTTGGTTATAATATAACCACTGGTTACTAAAGCCGTCAAGATTATTTTTCCACTTGCTGCAAATAAAAAAGCCCCCTTCTCGTCACTTGGACAAAAAGGGAGCTTCCTTATGAAAAATGCTTACTTCGCAGCTTGTGCAGCAGCAATCGCCGCTTCGTAGTTTGGATGCTCACCAGCAGCAGCCACATACTCAGCGTGTACAACCTTGTCATTTGCATCGATTACGAATACAGCGCGAGACAAGAGACGGAATTCTTTGATCGCTACGCCATAAGCTGTACCGAAGCTCAGGTCTTTGTGGTCAGATACTGTTTTCACCTTGTCGATGCCAGCAGCACCGCACCAGCGGTTTTGCGCGAATGGCAGGTCAACGGAAACAGTCAGCACAGTAACGCCTTCCAATTTCGCAGCCTCTTCGTTGAAACGACGAGTTTGTGCATCGCACACGCCAGTGTCAATAGAAGGGATGACGGAGATGATGCGAACAGTGCCCTTGGAGTCTTCCAAAGTTACAGGGGACAGATCGCCACCTACTACAGAAAAGTTAGGAGCAGTATCTCCTACTTTGATTTCAGGACCGAGCAGTGTTACAGGACCACCTTTGAATACAAATGCGCCTTGACGCTCAACAGCAGTTGTCATGATTTCTTCCTCCTCACCAAATCTTTCAGTATGTACCTCAATTATCATACCCTATCATTCACTTTTTTTCACTATGCCAATAGTAGAAATTACAGATTCACTTGCACTTTTCCACTTCGCTTGGCTTGTACCACGGCGATTCGCTTCACTTCATGCTCATATTCCCAATCCGTTTTCGCATTCAGCTCATGACAGCGCATCAGCGCATGATAGAGAGCAAAGGCGAAGGTAACCTGCTTCATTTCGTACCGTGTTCCATGTGCTTTCGGCAATGCCGTATTGATAATCTCAATTTGATACGTGGCTTTTTCCCGCTTGTCCCTAACTGGCACGATATACCCCATACGCTTTAAGACATGGCCGTAATCGAATTCACCTTCATCATCAAAATCAAAGGTGTCGTCCGATGTTGCCAAATACTCCAGCAAGGTCCCCATATCTAGCGTTTCGAAGCAAGCAGGCTGTGGCATGGCCAAAACTGAGCCGTCATTGTTTACAAAATAAATATGGTCACGATAATGAAAGATCAGTTCATCTTCTGGAACTTCGTCGGGAAACATCCAGTAATTTTGCGGAATCAGGTAACGCCAGATTTGTGCAGGTTCACAATGGAGTAATTCCATGGCAGGGCTCCCTCCTTTTCCCTACCAGTTTTGGCAAAACTAGCACTCGCTATTCGTCAGCTCCTCCATGTAGCGTCGCCAATTCCCATGCGAAATGTGCACCCCTGTTTGCTTGACCAGCTCTTGATCCAAATAACGATAAACATAGACGTTTACGACCTGATCTGTTCCTTCCATAGTCGCTGGCACGATGATCCGTTCGTATTCATTGCGCGGATCACCCTCGCCATAATACGTCTCTAGCTCGTCCAGTCCAGCTAGTGCTTGCTCGTACACGTCAGGGGCAAACATGACGATCTCCCCCACGACCTCCTGCTCTCCTTTCAGCAATCCCGGATAGCCTGCCGGCAAATGATAAATCTCACCCTGAATCGTCGCAGGTGTTGCCTCATGCTTATACGGTTTCACGTAAATCCTATAATTCCCAAAGCCCGCTAAAAGCGTGCCGTACACAAATATAGGCAGCTTGTCGTTTACATTGTTCACCTTCATCCATCCTCCTGTGATCGAAAAAAGTGTGTCTTGTGTCGAGAAAATTTTGTATATTTGTTCTATATATAATTTTACATACGTCTTTTTTTGCGAGACGTTAGGGGGAGAGAATAATGAAAAAGAGAAAAATCAATCGCCTACTGGTAGCAAACCGCGGTGAGATCGCCATTCGGATCTTTCGTGCAGCAACGGAGCTCGGCATACGTACGGTAGCCGTCTACTCCGAGCAGGACAACGTTTCTATCCATCGCTTCAAGGCTGACGAGTCTTACTTGGTCGGAGCGGGAAAAGGGCCTATTGAGGCTTACCTCGATATCGAAAGTATCATCGAAATTGCCAAGCGCAACGATATTGATGCCATTCACCCCGGCTACGGATTTCTTGCTGAAAATGCTGATTTTGCAAAGCGTTGCCAAGAGGAAGGCATTATTTTCATTGGACCATCCCCTGAGCTGATCGACAAATTCGGAGACAAGGTAGAAGCCCGGCGTCTTGCGATTGAAGCGGGAATCCCAGTCATTCCAGGCACTCCGGAGCCAATTGAAACACTCCAAGAGGCGCTTCTCTTTGCCAAAGAATACGGCTACCCCATCATTATTAAAGGCGTATCTGGCGGCGGGGGCCGTGGCATGCGTATCGTCCGCAGCCAGGAGGAATTACAAGATTCGTTAGATCGTGCCCGCTCCGAGGCCCGCTCTTCCTTCGGCAATGCAAAGGTGTATTTGGAGCGATACTTGGAACAGCCCAAACACATCGAAGTCCAAATTCTCGGTGACAATCACGGAAACATCGTCCATCTGTACGAGCGCGATTGCTCTGTTCAACGGCGCCATCAAAAAGTGGTCGAAGTAGCACCTAGCCTATCGTTGGATGACAAGCTGCGTGAAGATATTTGCCAGGCTGCTCTCACTCTCATGAAAAAAGCCGGTTATTCGAACGCAGGTACTGTCGAGTTTTTGTTAACGCCGGACAAGCGTTTTTATTTTATAGAAGTCAACCCACGCATTCAGGTAGAGCATACCATCACGGAGCTCATCACTGGAATCGATATTGTTCAGTCGCAGATCCGCGTAGCCGAGGGCCATCCCCTCTCCGATGAGGAGATTGGTATCCGATCCCAGAGTGATATCCACATGAGTGGTTTTGCCATTCAATGCCGCGTCACGACAGAAGACGCTGAAAACAACTTCCTGCCAGATGCCGGTCGCTTGTCCGCCTGGCGTTCCGGTGGAGGCTTCGGCGTAAGGCTGGATGGAGGCAATGGTTATCCAGGCGCGATCATTACACCGTTCTATGATTCGCTACTGGTCAAAATCTCCACGTATGGCACGAGCTTCGATCAAGCGGCTCGCAAAATGCTGCGAACGTTGCGTGAGTTCCGGATTCGTGGCGTGAAAACGAACCTGCCGTTTTTGGAAAATGTCGTGACACATCCTGATTTTTTGAGTGGCAACTACGATACGTCGTTTATTGACACCAAGCCTGAGCTATTCATCTTCCCTGGCCGTCAAGACCGGGGTACCAAATTACTATCTTATATCGGAGATACGATTGTCAACGGATATCCTGGTCTCCAGAAATCGGAGAAAAAGCCGCACTTCGACTCACCTCGCATCCCGCGGACACCATTTACCCAGCCATATCCGGACGGCACGAAGCAAATTCTGGACAAAGAAGGTGCCGACGGTCTGGTCCGCTGGATTCAGGCGCAGAAACAGGTGCTCGTCACAGACACGACATTCCGCGATGCCCACCAGTCTTTGTTTGCTACGCGTGTTCGCACCTACGATCTCGCCTCCATTGCAGAGGCGACAGGCAAGCTCGGTTCTGGCCTTTTCTCGCTGGAGATGTGGGGCGGTGCTACTTTTGACACGACCATGCGCTTTTTGCAGGAATCTCCCTGGGAGCGGCTACAAATTCTCCGCCAGCGCATACCGAATGTCCTGTTCCAAATGCTCTTGCGCGGAGCAAATGGCGTAGGCTACACCAACTACCCGGATAATGTGATTCACGCCTTCGTCAAAGCATCTGCCGAAAATGGCATTGATGTCTTCCGGATTTTTGACAGCCTGAACTGGCTTCCTGGGATGCAAACAGCCATTGAAGCCGTCCGTGAATCTGGCAAGGTAGCCGAAGCAGCGATTTGCTACACCGGAGATATTCTCGACCCGACCAAGACCAAGTACAGCTTGGCCTACTATGTCAATCTGGCAAAAGAATTGGAAAAAGCAGGTGCCCATATTCTCGCGATCAAGGATATGGCAGGTCTTTTGAAGCCGTATGCTGCTTATTCGCTCGTCTCTGCCTTAAAACAAGAAATCAGCATTCCGATCCATCTGCACACTCACGATACGTCTGGGAACGCTGGAGCCATGCTACTAAAAGCGATCGAAGCAGGCGTGGATATCGTCGATGCTTGCGTCAGCTCCATGTCTGGACTCACTTCCCAGCCAAGCTTGAACGGGTTGATCGCAACCCTTGCCCACACGGAGCGTGAGACGGGCTTATCTCTTGAATCGTTCAACAAGCTGTCTGATTACTGGGAAGATGTACGCCCATACTACCAAGGCTTTGAAAGCGGCATGAAGGCGAGTAACACGGAGGTATACGTTCACGAAATGCCAGGCGGACAATACACCAATCTGGAGCAGCAAGCCAAAGCCGTTGGTCTGGAAGGTCGTTGGGACGAAGTGAAGCAGATGTATGCTGTGGTCAATCAAATGTGTGGTGACATTGTAAAAGTGACCCCTTCTTCCAAGGTCGTCGGGGATATGGCGCTGTTCATGGTCCAAAACAACCTGAATGAAGAAAACATTTGGGAGAAAGGAACACGCCTCGACTTTCCGGATTCCGTCATTCAATTTTTCCAAGGGTATCTTGGCCAACCGCCAGGCGGATTCCCGAAGGAGTTACAGGAGCTCGTGCTAAAAGGCCGCGATGCCTTTACTGCGCGTCCTGGCGAATTGCTCGCACCCATTGACTTTACGCAAGTTGCTGCTGAGCTGGAAGCCAAAATCGGACGTGAGCCCAGTCATTTAGACATCCTGTCCTATATCATGTATCCGCAAGTTTATTTGCAATTTGAACAACGCCTGAAGGAATACGGAGACCTGTCCGTTTTGAATACAGGAACGTTTTTCTACGGATTGCGCCCAGGTGAGGAAACTGCCATTACGATCGAGCGCGGTAAAACACTGATTATCAAGCTGGTCGCAGTCGGCGAGCTTCATCCAGATGGCCGTCGCATCATCTATTTTGAATTGAATGGACAGCCACGTGAAATTTTCATTCGTGACCAATCCGCAAAAGTCTCTGAACTGATCCGCCGAAAAGCAGAAGCGCAAAACCCTGCCCACCTCGGTGCCTCTATGCCGGGAAAAGTGCTCAAGGTGCTTGTAGCAGAAGGTGACAAGGTGCGTAAAGGCGAGCATCTCTTGGTGAGTGAAGCGATGAAAATGGAGACGACGATTCAGGCCCCACTCGACGGAAAAATTAAAGCCGTCTATGTGAAAGCAGGCGAAGCCATTCAAACTGGCGATCTGCTCATTGAAATGGAGTAGGCATCGTCTATAATAGGAGATAGTAAATTGTCCCTGGGGATTCATTCCATTTGCTTGTGAGGAGGTGACCGACATGAAAACGAATCGAGTCAGCCATGTTCCATTTACGCAGCGGGTAGGCCGCTATCATTCCCATATGCTTCATGCAAAATTAAGCACGCCAGTGAATCCGATTCTCAGTTTTAATTTGCAGCCGTATTACACTCGTCAGCAGCAATGGACAACGGAGCTGTCTGATTCCTTATCGCGTCTGTACCGGTTTTCCTCAGATTTGGAGAAGAGTGCTCGCGAATTTATTGCTGCGGGAAAAGATGACGAGGCTGGAACTGACATTGAACGATTACAGGAGCGCACACACTCGCTACTAAGTAAATACAATCGTCTGCAGCTGTTGCTTGCCGAAAAAGCAGATACGTTAACGACACAAAAGCTGGATGCATTCGCTCAAGTGACAAAAGACGAAGAGGAAAAACTCCAAACGTTTGGAATCAAGCTGTTACCAGATGGACAATTGGAAATGGACGATGAGAAATGGTTGGAGGCCGTACAGAGCAGCTATGTGGACTATACAAATACAATGGAGCGTGTAGCCCAAGCATTCAGAGCAGGTACATTGGGATTGCAAAGTAAGCCCCTTGGCTCCTTTTCACGTTACTACGAAGAAGCGATGGCCCTCCATCCTTATATCGCCTCATCCAGCTCTAGCCTTCATTATCAACATGCTGCGAAAACAGGTTTGTATGTAAACGAACGCTGGTAATGCCTTACGCCTCTTATTGAAAAACAGGTATGCCCCTTCTATGGAGCATACCTGTTTTGTGTTTGTTTTACTTTCGATCCATAAGGTCTTCCAAATCTTGTTCTTCTGCTCCGGCAATAATCGTCGTATTGGAATAAACAGGTGTATCATCCGATTTGGTAAACATCCCCTGAACTTTATCCACGATTTGCGGAACAGAATCCAAAATCCGGTCGTAGAGATGGGTCGTATTTTCAAGCGGAATCGAGCGAATTCCTTGTTTGCCAACGACCAAGAAAGCTACAGGTGTGATGGAAACACCGCCACCACTCCCCCCACCAAATGGGTTACTAGTATGTTCATGCTGTTGAGTGTGTTGGTGCCCATTATGATGGTGATCGTATTGGAACTCACTACCCCCGGCCGCGAAACCAAATCCTACCTTGGAGATCGGAAGAATGACACTACCATCAGGTGTCTCAACAGGATCACCAATGATTGTATTCACGTCCACCATTTGCTTGAGATTTTCCATCGCTGTTCTCATGAGGCCTTGAATCGGGTGGTCTGCCATATTTGTCGCTCCTCCTTCCTATCTGTTTCATGTTTTATCATTCCCCCAACAAATCCGGAGCATGTACCCTGTACAAAGGAATAAATATGTTTGGTACCACATTTATTTTTAGGCACGCGTCGGTGCAGCTTGCCATTTTCGCTGCTTACTTTTTCGAATCCGCAGAAAAACTTTCAACGCGTAGAAAACGAACTGCCCCAAATAAAAATGCAACACCGCTTGAACTTTCGTATGTAGAAGTGCTTGGTTCCAGACAGGCTGAACACTCATGGCTGGCATCGTCTGTAAGGAGATGGAGTGGGAGAGGATTCCTACAATCAGGCTTTTCACTCCCCAGATCAGTCCTGTCAGCGCCCCTGTTTCAGCCGCCTGACCTGTGCCTAATAACGTATGCCATTCTAATTTCGTGCAACGAACTTGTTTGAACAGGTCTTTTAGCAAAGGCAGCAGGTCACGTACTCTTTCCAGCACATCCCGATAATTCCGGTACCATTTTTTCACTTGCCTGCGCGTAAAATCTTTGACCTTTTCCCGAAGCTTGCTTCCATGCTGGATTGTTTCCACCTTTGCGACAAGCTCAGGCCCAGCTTCTGTCATTTTCAAAAGGAGAATGGGTATTTCGTATTTCCTGCGAATGATACCCCAAGCTGCTATCGTAATTTCCAATTGATCATCTTCGCCCTCGCGACTGTAAAAACACGTCAATTGTATTGGCGTGATCACTAGTAGGACAAATAAACCAAGCAATCCTAACAACACCCATACCATGAAAAAATCCCACCCCTTCCACGTTAGTATGAGTGGAAAGAGCAGGAAATATGTTCAGCATTTTTATTAATCAAGCACGTATACTTTGACGCCTTTTTGCAAGCCATGATTTTCAGCTTCGTTCAATGTCGGAAGATACAGATCCACATGGCGTTGCTTTACCGCACCACCGATATCAGCTGCCACTGCATAGCCGTAGCCATCGATGTACAAGTGTTTACCAAGCGGGATGACATTTGGATCAACAGCTACAACACCTTCGCGCAGTGGATACTCCAGATACGACAGAATCTTGTCGTTCGTATAGCTGTAAGCAGTCGTCTGTACCGTTAATTCTTGGCGGAAAGGTGTACCGTTTGCGAGGGCTTTTGATGTTCTCGGCTTATTCGGAAGCAAGTGAAGGGCCGCGTATGTGGCTGCTTCGGCTCTCGTCATATACTCGTTCGGCTTTAATGTACCGTCCACATAGGCACTCATTAACCCGTTTTGCATGGCGTAAACGAGTGGGCGTTGCTCTTTCTCGTTTACATTGCTCCCATCCGCGTATTGATTCAATGTCTGGATCGTCGTAGACCACTTCAAGTTATTGACTACTCCGCTGTCCCCCATCGTTCTTACCAGAATAGAGGCAAGCTCTGCTCTTTTTACAGGGGCATCCGGATGTAAGTACAGGTGATTTCCCTGCTTTTGCCCATGGACCATTCCCAGTCGATAGGCTGTCTCGGCATAGGACGACAGCCAGCTGTTTGCCGGTACGTCCGCAAAGGATGATTGTTTATTACCAAGAGGTTCAATTCCTTTGGCATTCACAAACATCGTAAGTAGTTCACCCAATGTCACATTGTCATCAGGTCGAAAATATTCGTTTTGACCAATTACGTTGGCTATGTATAGTTGATTGATTTGTTGTTCTGCCCAATGGCCGCTAATGTCTACATAAGGTGTTTCGTTCAAGTGAGTTGTTTCTGCCTCGACAACTGGTGTACCTATGAGCATAAAGGCTACCAGCGAGGCAAGGATCATCCGTTTCTTCATCATCAACCTCCATGGGGAAATATGCGAATCCTTTCGTATCATTTTATCGAACTATTTTGCAAAAACAATGAACAATAGTTTCCAATGAAAAGGAAAGCCCTCGAACAGCATCATGACAAAGACTGTTTCAAGGGCTGCATGAACAATGGTTACACGGCAAAAATGTGTTTGCCGATCTTCTTCACTTGTGTACGGGACCAAATCCAATCGGAGGTCGCTGTAACAGGGTTAAAGTAGTAAAGAGAATGGTTGGTTGGGTCCCATCCTCGCACGGCATCCCAAGCTGCCTGATAAGCGGTCTTGTTAGGAGTCATCCAGAATTGTCCATCATCTACAGCGGTAAACGCTAATGGCTCAAAGATGACACCCGCAAGCGTATCGGGGAAGTTTTTGGACTGAACACGGTTCAGCGCGACCGCAGCTACGGCTACTTGACCCTCATAAGGTTCTCCGCGTGCTTCCGAATAAACCAGCTGCGCCAGCATCTGCATTTCCGCTTTATTTACCGACACTTTCTTGAGAACGCGCCATGTATTTGGACCAGTGATACCGTCAATCTGTAATCCGTATGCTTTTTGAAACTGTCTGACAGCCTTTGTTGTATTCGCTCCGTAAATGCCATCCAATTTGTCATCGTAGTAACCCAGCATCTGCAAGCGATACTGCAAATCCCATACATCCCCGTTCACACTACCACGCTGAATCTGTGTGGCTGCCAGGGAGTCGGCCGGGAAAATAAACGCTACAGCCATAAAGGCAGCAAGCAAGGTTGTTACTACTTTCTTGCTCCACCACATAAATTGTACCCTCCTTTACCCAACCCATTCTACAAGTTGGCGAAAGTAGGTTCAATTCAATTATTTTGGCACAAGTGGAAACATGTACCTACCTTTATCCTTTAGGTCGGAACATGACTGCCATGATAAATCCGAAGACGATGGCAGCCGAAATACCCGCACTCGTCACTTCAAAAATGCCGGTAATGATGCCAATGACTCCATGCTTCTCCGCTTCCGCCATCGCCCCGTGCACGAGTGCATTTCCAAAGCTCGTGATTGGTACTGTTGCTCCTGCTCCAGCAAAATTAACCAGTGGCTCGTATAGACCGAGTCCGTCTAGCACAGCCCCTGTGACAACGAGAGAGGACATCGTATGGGCAGGTGTGAGCTTGACGACATCCATAAGAAATTGACCGATTAAGCAAATCGTTCCTCCTACGAGAAACGCCCACAAAAACATCATGGTATCACTCTCCAAGTTGCTCCGACTCAACAGCCACGGCATGCGCGATGCAAGGAATGCTTTCTCCCTGCTGGAAGGTCAACGGAGATAAGAGGGCTCCCGTGGCAACCAGCAAGATCCGCTTCCATTCTCCTTGCTTCATCCGCCGTAGAAGATGCCCGTAGGTCACTGTAGCGATACAGCCACATCCGCTCCCCCCCGACCACACATTCGGATTTTCTCCATAAATGAGTTTCCCGCAATCGACATAACGCTCTAGTGGGATATGCATGTGATGCTTGGGCAGCAGCTCAGATAATATGGCATGGCCCGTTCGTCCTAAATCGCCTGTTACGATCAAATCATAATGGTCATGAGGGAGCTGAAAGTCACGGAAATGCGACTCAATCGTGGATAATGCGGCTGGTGCCATCGCTGCTCCCATATTGAATGGGTCTGTCAATCCCATATCAACTACATGCCCGATGGTAGCTCCCGCAATCCGCAGCCCCTTACCTTGACTGGCTACAACAGCAGCCCCTGCTCCCGTCACTGTCCATTGTGCCGTAGGGGGCTTCTGAGAGCCGTACTCTGTTGGATAACGATATTGCTTTTCCGCAGCTCCATTGTGACTGGAGGTAGCAGCCAAGACGTAATCAGCAGCTTGACTATTTACCATGAGAGCAGCCAGGGCCAAGCCTTCCATCGCTGTTGAGCACGCACCGAAAATCCCCAGGAACGGTATCGAAAGCGTCCGGGCCGAAAAGCTCGCAGATATGATCTGGTTCATTAAATCCCCGGCAAGCATAAAGTTTATTTGCTCTTTTGTGAGACCCGCTTTCTCCACCGCTTTCGAGCACGCTTCTTCCAGCAGGACTTTCTCCGCTTTTTCCCAGCTGTCTTGTCCAATCATCAAGTCACCGTGCAGGATATCAAAGTCTTCGGCTAACGGTCCCTTAGCCTCAAAAGGCCCACCAATCGCAGCGTGCCCGAGAATGACAGGTTTTAAAGGAAAGACCCAAGACTGATGACCTTGGCGCATCCGTCAGCCTCCCATCGTAAACAATGTTTTGATCAAGCCAATGACAAATGCCGCCGCCACTCCAAACACAATCACTGACCCCGCGAGCTTGAACATATTACCGCCGACCCCCAGCACAAATCCTTCGCTGCGATGCTCAATGGCCGCAGATGCTATCGAGTTGGCAAAACCTGTAACTGGCACACTCGTACCTGCCCCAGCCCATTGGGCAATCCGGTCATATAGTCCTAGACCGGTCAACAGAGCAGAAAGAAGGATCAAGACAGCTACTGTAGGATTCCCAGCGGTTTTCTCCGTAAAATCGAAGTAGTGAATGAACATTTCTTGAATCCCTTGCCCGATCATACAAATGCCGCCACCCACTAAGAATGCCCGGGTAAAATTGCGCAATAGCGGTCGCGGAGGCTCGTGCGTCTTTGCCAATTGCTGATATTCTTGCTGGACGGGGGTCAGCTTTTTCTTTTTTTGGTCTGCCATGTCTCACTCACTCCTTTTTACCGTATCATGAACGGTTTTACTTGATCGATAATCTGTTGGAGCTGTTCCGAATCGGTTTGGTAGGTACGCTTCATCTGTTCATTTTTTGTATTGAGTGCATACAGCTCCAAATCTGCCTGACATTTTTTCAATGTAGCAAAAGCCAGCTTCATCGCTTGGGCCCCAGGAACCATCAGTTTATCGTCATAGAGGTCGAGATAGAGGTCTCCCCCTTTGTCTACTTGGCCGAGGAAAACATTTTCCAAAGCCACCCCCGCTTTTTGCAGCTCCGTGCGAACCCATCTGCGATTTAGACCTGCTGTTGCTAGAGGCTCGTCCATGATCATCCCATCCATAATGACCACTTGATTCTCTTCCGAAGGAGCCACTGTCAATTCAAGGTGTTTGGGCGTTACCGGCTGACTCTCTGATTTTAAGAGGACACTGACTTCCCCACTTGTTTCCATCAATGCAAACTCCACATCGGCTACTCGGAACACGTTTTTGATTCGTAATTGTTCCATCAAGTCTTCCGCGGTCAAACGTTCCTTTTTCAGATTGTCTTCCAAAATCTTGCCTTCCTTGATGAGAACCGTTGATTTCCCTTCAAATAGATCGCGGAGAAACTTGCTCTTGAGGGAAAGCCACTCCATTAAATAAGGAAAAAGCGCAAATACCCCCATGCCAATTAAACTATGGTAGACCGGCCCATCCATTTCGGTTGCCATAAAGGCCGCAATCGAACCGATGCTGATACCGACGATATATTCGATATATGTAAGTTGCTTGATTTGCCTTTTCCCAATGATCTTTGTCAATAGAAATAAGTAAGCAACAGCGCCTATTGAGCGCAAAAGGATGATTAACCAATCAGGCATATGCCACCTCCATCACCTGAGGTGATTTTTATAGAGAGTAAAACCAAGAGAGAGGAAGCCCCTCTCCCTTTCCCAATACTTCCTAGAATCCCTTAAACTGTGGTTCTTCCTTTTCCAGCTCCGTTACACGCTGCTGGAGGTTATCTACGATGGATTGCGTTTGCTCTGCTGCTTGCGAATACAGTTGCTTCGCTTTCTTGTTTTGCGTGCTAAGAGCAAACGTTTCAAAATCTGCTTGTGCGCCTTTCAAGCTGGCAAGCGTTTGTTTCACTTGTGCTCCTACTGTCATATCCACTCACCTCCTAACACATATAGAATCCGCCTCCATCCATTATTTATGCGGTGGTCTGCTCTATTTTCATCTGTCAATAATTCCCCTCTTCTTGGAAAAATAATTTTTAAAAAATAAAAAGAGAGACACCATAGGCGCCTCTCTTCATCCAGCTTATGAGATTAGCCACGTCCAGCCAATTGTTGCTCAGCAAAGGAGACAAGACGTTTTGTAATCTCTCCTCCAACTGAACCGTTTTGACGGGAAGTAGTGTCTGGTCCAAGCTGAACACCGAATTCGGATGCGATTTCGTATTTCAGTTGGTCCAGAGCTTGGTTTGCTTGAGGAACCACCAGATTGTTACTGGATCTGTTGTTGTTAGCCATCTATATCACCTCCTCGTCGTTGGTAAGTTTAATATGTGTGAAGTTTTGCTTGTTCATGCGCCCTTTTTTTCTTCCAATTTTAGTCTGTTAATTGAAGAAGGGTGTGTGCAATTTGGTAAACCGCGTCTGGTCTCCCCAGCTTGTCCAAATTTCCTGCAAAAGCATCTCTTTTTTCAGGCTGACGCCATGACCTGATGGTTTCTTTGATTTCTTCCGGTGTTTCCGCCAAGATCGCTGCTTGTTGCTTAAGTAAAAAGGAACAATTATGCTTTTCTTGTCCGGGCAATGGGTGGAACAAAATCAGCGGTGTCTTAAGAGCAAGTGACTCCGCGCACGTAATGCCACCTGGCTTCGTTATATAGGCGTCAGCCGCTCCAATCCACTGCCACATTTGCGGCTCAAACCCTTTCAATAGAAAGCGATGGCCATTGCTCTCCGTCCTAAGCAGATTCGCCAGTCTTCTGTACAGGCTTGCATTCTTCCCTGTGACGACCACGATCTGCAATGGTTGCTCTTCCAACATCAACTCTCGTACAACCTGCCCCACTCCACCATAACCGCCTTCTCCCCCACCAATCAGTACCGTGAATTGATCTGGCACAAGTCCAAGCTGTTTTTTCCAAGCCGCTTTATCGGTAAGGAGCGCTTTAGTAAAAGCAGGCCGAACTGGAATGCCATAAACATGGATTTTTTCAGGGGCAATCCCATAGCGATCGATTAGAATTTGCGCAATTTGCTCATGTGCCACCATATACGCATCAATTTCTGGATGAACCCAAAATCGATTAATATGGAAATCCGTGGGTACACAAACGAGCTGGAAAGGCTTGGACACCCTCCTCTTCGCTTCTGCCAATGCGGACAAGCAGTACGCATGCGTAGCGATAACGACATCTGGCTTCTCTTCTTGCAACAGTTGATTGGTTAATCTAGCGGATAGCCACCATCCCAATGCTTTGGTCAATGCACTGCCCAGCATTTCTTCCTGTTCATAGATGCGTTGCCACACAGGTTGACCGTAGCGCAACATACCGCGATAAAAAAAATGAGAGAGCACACGTAAGCCTGGACTGGCGGTTTTCAGTCCTCCCACCACTCGCGCTGATCGTGTCCCCTCCTTTTCCAGTAAAACTTCTTGCAGAGCCTCGGCAGCCATCCGGTGACCACTCCCTGCCCATTCCTCTGTCACTAACAGAAACCGCTTTGCCATTAGTAAGACTCTCCTAGAGGCTGCTTGCCGTCAGCATATCGATTGAGCAAAAATTCCTTGGACATATAAACACGCTTTAAGGGCATTTCATAATTCCATGATTGCAATCGCCGCTTTCCATTGGGATGCACGATTCTGAGCATGAGACGCAAGTACCATCGCTTGTACCGAAAAAACCAGGTCATAGGCACGTCAGAAATCGAGAAGCCCAAAGGTGTTATCCCTTTATGCAGCATGGTCGTTCCCACTATCCCTTTTATTTGATCTTTATTTTCCATCGAATCCAGGAATGTGGCTAGCTTCGGCAATGATTGGAGGATATGTCTTCGCAACAGAAGAGCCACGCGCAGCTCATCCTTCACTCCTTTGCACAGGGTAGCAAAGTAATAATTGTGTATATGTAGCTTTAAAATCAAATCCCCGTCATGAATGATGCAATTATCGGTAGTAACGAGTGGCTCTCCCCGATAGCGTAAAACAACAACCCGAAATATATTGTTCCCTTTCTCAATATAAGTAAGTCTGGTGCAGCGCTGATAGATTTCATCCCAGTATCCCCATAGCATCAAGAGGCTTGTATTCATTTGGAAAAAGTTCCTTTCCCGCTATGTTTTCATTCAGCTGGATGTGACCACTTACATTCCGCAAAACGGTCATGATCTTTGTTGTAGTATGCCCAAGAATGCACAATCCTCTTCACCTTTTCACGTCCTTTTCATCCGCCCCCAAAACATGACCACTACGGCAGCAAATACGGGCAACCACATATGGTTGAGAAGTAAAGGATTCACCCACTTCCAGACATACGGATCCTCCAGACACATATCCACTGCTGTAAAGGTAAGAATTCCGCCGCCAATGATGACCATACTGGGAAAACGATTCATCATGCGAGCGATCCAAACACTTCCCCACATTAATAACGGAATACTCATCGCTAACCCCAGCAAAACTAACCATAAATCGCCATGCGCTGCTCCACCAACTGCCAAAACATTGTCCAAACTCATGACAAAATCTGCTACTATGATGGTCCTGACTGCCTGACCAATTGTCTGATTATGCGATACGTCTGTGAGCTCTTCATTCTCACCCAGCATCAGCTTACACGCGATCCACAGCAATAAGATTCCCCCGATCGCCTTCACGAGAGGAATATCCAGCATCCAGGTAGTCATTCCCGTTAAAACAATTCGCAGGAGGATTGCACCCAATGTTCCATATAAAATGGCCCTTCTTCTCTCCTGTTGAGGGAGTCCGCGGCAGGCCATACCTATGACCACAGCATTGTCACTGCTTAATACCAGATCGATCATGAAGATATGTACAAGACCCAGCCAAAAATACTCGCCCATCCCTGCCTCCCTGGTCCAATAAAGTTCGTCCATTCTACTTTATGCGACTGGAATCGGACTCATGATTGAATATTTTTCCGAAAAAAGGCGGTTTTCAGCGGATTTTGTAGATAAAAACTTCCGAAAAAAATGCATTTCATTGCGAAATCAGGCTAATTATACCTTGTCTAAATTAGGCATTTTCCCTTACGATTTTAGTGGGGTGGATAAGAGATGGTGGAGACCGTGACGCTAAACCTTTATGATGTTTCAAGGAAGATTTTAGACTTAACACCAAGCATCACCACAATATGGCTGCAAGAAATTGTTCGCAGCATGGAAATTCCCGTGACCATTCCTCGCGATTTTGCAGAAAAACGAACAGTGCTCTTGGCTCGCTATCTGGTTGAGGATGTAGATCATGACATGCAGACTTGGGCATTAGATATGGGAGAGTGGCTTCGTTCTCAGGAATTCCCCTTCTCCTCCATTTTGCGCACATATCAATTGTACCGGAATGTATTCTGGCGGGTTCTCCAACCGGAATTACAGAAATGGTCCCTCTCCTCACAAGAAATGCACTATTTGGAAAGCCAACTGGGCAAGGCCATGGATGAAAGTGTCTTCTGGGCTGTTTATCACTTTGAACAAATGATAAATAAAGAACTGGTCCAGAAGGAAGAAACGATCTCCTATTTGCATAACGACAAACTGACCATGCTCGGAAAAATTGCCGCTAATATGGCTCATGAGCTGCGCAATCCGTTATGCGCCATTGAAGGGTTCTTGAAGCTAATCGGCGAGTCTACACAGGAACAGGCCCAGCTTCAGACGTATATCCAAGTCGTCATGCATGAGTTTGAGAATTTACATCGGCAACTGACCGGATTCCTCAGCTTTTCCAAAAAACCAATTCTCGATGAAATTTTTAAAACCGTTCAAGTAGAAGAACTGCTTGAAGAAGTAGAGATGCTGATTACCCCTCGCCTCGTGGGAGAAAACATACGTTTTGAAAAACAAATCCACCCCTGCTTACTCGCATGTTATGAAGAAGGCTTGAAACAAGTTGTCGTCAATCTCTTAAACAATGCCATTGACGCCGTGCAAAATCGTACAGACAAGTATATTCATGTCATCTCCACCTCTTCAGATGGTTGGCTCTATTTGAGTGTGGAAAACAACGGCGAAAGGATTTCACCCGAGATCGTGGAAAATCTCTTCCAACCATTCTTTACGACTAAACAAAATGGGACGGGTATTGGCTTGTCCATCTGTAAAAATATTATCGAAAAGCATCAAGGCACGATCCATTGTGATTCCAATGAAAAACGCACACGCTTTATCGTTTCTCTGCCGATTGCAAATGCCCAGGAAGTTGGGCCGCGAATGGAAGCACGCTAGGTCGCTCCTTTTTGTATCACGCAAAAAAGCCCCCTGACAACGCAGGAGGCAAGGCAAGAGATCCGTTACCAATTATTTCATCGGTAAGCGACCTTAGTTTTACTGTACACGAAAACATATGTTGCTACCATAGAAAACGTCAGACAGCTTTCGACAAATATTTATACCTATATTGAACAAAGGCTTATCTATTCAGCTATTGGATAAGCCTTCATACTTTTGTCTCAAGTAAAAATAGTTCTGCTTTCCTAAAAGCAAAAAAACAGAGAACCTATTGGCTCTCTGCTTTATGTATGGAGCGGGTGATGGGAATCGAACCCACGCGACCAGCTTGGAAGGCTGGAGTTCTACCATTGAACTACACCCGCATCAAAATAAATGCTGGTGCCGAGGACCGGACTTGAACCGGTACGGGAGAAACTCCCGACAGATTTTAAGTCTGTTGCGTCTGCCCATTCCGCCACCCCGGCAAACCTGTAAAACGTGGGCAAATCATGGTCGGGAAGACAGGATTCGAACCTGCGACCCCTTGGTCCCAAGCCAAGTACTCTACCAAGCTGAGCTACTTCCCGACAAATTATTATCTTCACTTTTGTAGTAAAGAA
>NZ_JABMIT010000013.1:0-178679 GCF_013186635.1 Brevibacillus sp. HB1.3
ATGTATTAGGCACGCCGCCAGCGTTCGTCCTGAGCCAGGATCAAACTCTCCAATAAAGTTTGTTGCTGGTTCAAAGCTGGCAAATCATTTAATGATAGACTCATTAACGCTTTCGCTGTTCAGTTTTCAAAGAACATATCGTTTCTTTTCTTTCGTCGTTAGCGCTTGTGGCGCCGACCTTTTAAACTATATCAGATCTTCTTTTGAAAATCAAGGGTTATTTTTAGAAGTTCGAAGTTTTTTTCATTCTCTCTAAAATTCCCTTCAAAAGCGACAAGAGTTATCTTACCAAGCCAGGAGCAAAAACGCAAGCATTATTACTTAGAATTTTATTCTATCCCCTGTTCATCCAGAGCAGACAACAATTCTCCCATAGAACAAATAATAATTCGCGGCATGTAAAGCTCCGGAAGCTCTAATAATAATGGATTCTTGCACTCCCTCCTCCACTTCTCCAAGCAAAACAAGTGCATTCCGTGATCATTTGCACGCATCTGCGGTTGGAGCTTCAGCAATTCCTCTGGCAAATTTCTCTCAATTAAAATAGAGGTTACACGACTGCGGTTAGCAAGTTGAACGTCATGATCCAAACGATCTCCTACATGAGCAATCACTTCTCCCTGCAGTTTTTGTAAAATAGCTGGGTCAGGTTTGCCAGTACCAGCTCGTTCTGGCGTAATGATCTCATCAAAGTATTTCAGCAAGCCTAATGCTTCCATTACCGGTGCCTGGAACTTGTAAAAACCATTAGTGACCACCGCTAAAGAAAAGCCCCGCTTCTTTATCTCCTCGAGCATCTGGAGTATTCCATCCTCGAGCAACTTAACCTTGGGCATTACAGAGTGTTTCCGAACTAGCGATTCAATATCAATCATTTTTTCTATACTCCATGCATCGCATCTACTAGCGAGGATATCATCCCAATCATACGCGTCTACATAGCGTTTTTGGGACATACGCTGCTCATGCTCGGCTACCATTTCAGAAACAATGTCATGCTCTCTCCCAAATTGACTGGAGATCACACGCGCTATCTCCGGAAATACCCACGCTCCAAACGGGTTTTGCATCAAGGTTCCATCCAGATCAAAGCTAATCCAGCGCTTGCTCATTTTATCACCCCCGACGTCAGTCCTCCGATAAATTGCTTGGAAGCATTGAAATAGTCAAACATTCCGTGTCGCACTCCCCAAATAGTGTAAGCGCGCCTAACGGAATGGTGATAAATTTTTTGCTCCTTTAAAAGATCAGCAGGTAAATAAAAAGAGACAGACGATTTGTCTGCCTCTCTTTGAAGAAAACGGCGAGCCGCTTTCTTACATCATGCCCATACCGCCCATGCCACCCATATCTGGCATGCCCATAGGAGCTTTGTTTTCTTCTGGTTTGTCAGCAATTACTGCTTCTGTAGTCAGGAACATAGCCGCTACAGATGCAGCGTTGGACAGAGCAGAGCGAGTAACTTTCGCTGCGTCAACGATACCAGCTTCGAGCATGTTTACATACTCTTCAGTTGCAGCGTTGAAGCCGATGCCCACTGCTTCTTTTTTCAGACGCTCTACGATTACAGAACCTTCGAGTCCTGCGTTCGCAGCGATTTGACGAACTGGCTCTTCCAGGGAACGGAGTACGATTTGTACACCTACAGCCTCTTCGCCACCTACATTGATCGCTTCAACCGCTTTGATTGCGTTGATCAAAGTAGTACCACCACCAGGTACGATACCTTCTTCTACTGCTGCGCGAGTAGAGTTCAGAGCGTCCTCGATGCGGAGTTTTTTCTCTTTCAGTTCGGTTTCAGTAGCTGCACCGACTTTGATTACTGCTACACCGCCAGCCAATTTAGCCAGACGCTCTTGCAGTTTTTCGCGATCGAAATCGGAAGTAGTATCTTCGATTTGTTGACGGATTTGGGTTACGCGGCTCTCGATGGAAGCCTTGTCGCCAGCACCTTCAACAACAGTTGTGTTTTCTTTTGTAACCACGATTTTGCCAGCGCGGCCCAGTTGCTCCAGCTTAGTGGATTTCAGGTCCAGACCCAGCTCTTCTGTGATTACTTCACCGCCAGTCAGAGCAGCGATGTCTTGCAGCATAGCTTTGCGGCGGTCGCCAAAGCCAGGAGCTTTAACCGCTACAGCTGTGAAGGTACCACGCAGTTTGTTCACTACGAGAGTAGCGAGCGCTTCGCCTTCAACATCTTCAGCGATGATCAGGAGTGGTTTGCCGCTTTGTACAACTTGCTCGAGTACAGGCAGAACTTCCTGGATGTTGGAGATTTTTTTGTCAGTGATCAGGATGTAAGGGTTGTTCAGAACCGCTTCCATCTTGTCAGTATCAGTGATCATGTAAGGGGAAGCGTAGCCACGGTCAAATTGCATACCTTCTACTACTTCCAGCTCTGTTACGAATCCTTTGGATTCTTCAACAGTGATTACGCCATCTTTGCCCACTTTTTCCATTGCTTCAGCGATCAGGTTACCTACTTCTGGATCGTCAGCGGAAATAGCAGCTACTTGCGCGATCGAGGATTTGTTCTCAACCGGCTTCGCGATGGATTTGATTTCTTCTACAGCTGCACGAACAGCTTTTTCCATACCGCGACGGATAACCATTGGGTTAGCGCCAGCAGTTACGTTTTTCAGACCTTCACGGATCATAGCTGCAGCAAGTACAGTTGCAGTTGTTGTACCGTCACCAGCGATGTCGTTGGTTTTAGTAGCAACTTCTTTAACCAGTTGCGCACCCATGTTTTCGTAAGCGTCTTCCAACTCGATTTCTTTCGCGATGGTTACACCGTCGTTGGTGATCAACGGAGAACCGAATTTTTTCTCAAGAACCACGTTACGGCCTTTTGGACCGAGGGTTACTTTAACCGCATTTGCCAAAGTTTCAACACCGCGCAGCATGGAGCGGCGAGCGTCTTCAGAGAATTTGACTTGTTTAGCCATCTAAACTCAACCTCCTGTTATGTGTTTATTCGTTCGACTTCCTATGTTAAGAGCCTTAACCGATGATCGCGAGGATATCGGATTCGCGCAGCACGAGGTATTCGTTGTTGTCTACCTTTACTTCAGTACCAGCGTATTTGGAGAAGATTACTTTATCGCCTTCTTTTACTTCCAAAGCGATGCGCTCACCGTTGTCAGCAACACGGCCAGAACCTACTGCGATTACGCGGCCTTCTTGCGGTTTTTCCTTTGCAGAATCAGGCAAAACGATACCGCTTGCAGTCGTTTCGTCTTTGGAGATAGCTTCGATTACCACACGGTCACCCAATGGCTTAAGCACTAAAAACACCCTCCTCAAAAAATGTAGGTAAACAATATTTCTGTTGTTAGCACTCGACTGTTATGAGTGCTAACACCCAATTCCTATAATAATGAATCACTATGTACTTTGCAAGTAGTTTCCCTCACTTTTTTCCATTTGCAACTGCTTGACTACTCTTCCGCCTATTAAAATGCATTCTCTAGCAAGAAGGTTCTAGTATTCGGACACGCTCATATAAATGAAACATAGAATCAGGCAAGCTCACCAAGGAGGGAATTGTTCCATGCAAAAATGGCTCTGGATTGGCTTAATTGCCCTGGGAGTCTTCGGAATCAGCCGTCTCTTCACTTCGGATACTACTTCCTTTATACGGGTCAACCTTAACCCAGCCTCTATCTATTGGGATGGCCGAGAAATCGTCGCAAACGAAAAGCCCGGGTACTACATCGAGGAAGGCAAGGAAATACCAGCTTCCCTCGAATACAAAGGAGCGCTATATGTACCTCTGTCCATGATCAGTCGCCACTTGAATAAGCCTATCGGGTGGGATGAAGCTTCCCAAAGCGCTTGGGTTGGTCAACCTCCCGTATTCTCCGTTGGACAGCCTGAAAAACAGAATACACCCGATGCAGTCCCTGCCTCTCTGACGATTCCCCAAAAGCCCGCAACCGTCAAACCACCTGCACCACTCGTTCGAGAGGAGAAGCCTAACACGATTTTTGACATCGCTCTCGGCATGTCTACTGAGGAAGTACACAAACGGTTAGGTGAGCCTGCCCGCAAAGAGTCAAGCAGTCTCGGCTATCAATGGTGGGTGTACAATCACGAGCCTGCCCGATACATTCAAGTCGGCATCGCAAATGACAAAGTCGTCGATGTGTACTCGCTCGCTCCTACAGCAAAGCTCGGAAACATCGGAGTCGGCACCAGCCAGCAATCACTTGAGCGTCAATTGGCTGTACAAAACATTGTTTCTTTCTCTTTTCAGGGGGCACAAATCCAAATAACCAATCAAAAACAGCAACGCCCTCTCGTCATGAAAGATGGCACCCCCTACATTTATTACTTGGACAAGCAAAATGGCAACAAGGTCACCGCTGTGCGTATGATGGATACGCAAATGCTGTTGCGCGGCAGTTTTTACGAAACGAAGTGGACCTATCAAGGTCAGGCACCTAATTTTGATCCCCCGCCGCTTCGAGTTGGCGAACGAGAACAGGTCAATGCTGCATCTGAGCGCCAAATCCTCGATCTGGTCAACGTCTCCCGCTACCGATACAAGCTTCCGCCCCTTCAATGGAATGAAAAGGCTGCCGATGTGGCACGCAAACACAGCATGGACATGGAGAGTAACAATTTCTTCGATCACATCTCTGCGACGACTGGGAGTAATCCATTTGACCGCATGAAAAGTGCCTCTCTCGCTTATCGCATGGCCGGAGAGAATATTGCAGCAGGCTATACGGATGCCATCGAAGTCCATGAGGGCTGGATGAACAGTCCAGGCCATCGCAAAAACGTACTCGAAAAAGACTTCACCGAATTAGGTGTGGGCGTATATACAGACTACTTCACCCAAACCTTCCTCACTCCCAAGAAATAAATCGAAAAGCCCGGTCTCGTCGCTTTTTATGGACGACCGGGCTTGTTCTTGCAATAACAAGCGCCACTTCACGGCAATTTCACCTGTTTCCTCAAGTCGTCAACTTTTTCGATAAACTCCACAACGACCGTTTCATATTCCTTCGTATGCAGAATCAACCACGGACGACGCTCCCCTTTTTTGGGCATGATGACAAACATCTCTGCAATCATCGCATCGAGATTAGCTGATTTTAGCTTTACCTGCTTTGGAGGGACTAGTGGAATTTTTACGATCATGGCGGAATCCAAGGATGGATTAAACTCCAAGACCCGCCCGCTCACACTTTGCAAAATCTGCTTGGCTTCCTCCTGAAATCCAGTTGTATTTTCAAAGCTAGCCACAACGCGCTGCTTGTCCGTATCAAAAAGTTCAATAGGCTCCCCCAGCCCAGCGGCATTTGCAGTACTCCCAGAAAAGAGCAAAGCCAAACATACGATTAGCCACATATTCAGCACCTCCCGGATCATAACGTCCGTAGTATTTCCCAATTTCTGCTGGAATACCAAAAAAGCCCTCTGCCACTCAGGACAGAAGACTTTTCTCATGCTCGTTATTGAACGGGTTCGTTTGTTTCCAAACTGCCGTATTCTTGTTCCCACGCTTCTTGTTCTTTTAATTGCTTGCGATAAACAATCCTAGATAGCCAAATGCTCAGCTCGTACAAAAGCAGCAAAGGGATGGTCACGAGAATATCACTGACAATCTCTGGAGGCGTCAAGGTAATCCCAACGACAGCCAATGCAAAGTAAGCGTAGCGTCGTGCCTTTGCCAGCCTCATTGGATTGAGGATTCGCAGTCTCGTCAGGAACATGACGATAATCGGCAGCTGGAACAGTATCCCGAACGGAATGACCATATTAAACATGAAGCCAAAGTATTGCGCGATTCCGTAGTTCGGGTCTGCGCCCATCGATTCTGTAATCCCGGTCATAAACTGCATGACCATCGGAAAAACGACGTAGTAGCCAAACAAGACACCAATGATAAACAAAAAACAAGCCGCCGGGATGAAGTAAAGTGTCCCGCGCTTTTCCTGTTCTTCCAGCCCTGGCGAAACAAAACGCCAAACGTGATAAAGTGCTACAGGCAGTGTGATGACAGCGCCCACTATGAAGGCAACCTGCATGTAAACACGAAGTGCGTCTGACGGATGCAACGAGACAATGGGCACGCCATCCGCAATCGGCTCTTGCTTTAAATAATCCACAAGTGGACCGGCGAGGAAAAAACCGACGATCAATGCGACAATAAACACGGCCAGCACCCATATGATGCGCTTGCGAAGTTCCGTCAGGTGTTCTACCAATGTCATTTCCTGATCCTTCATGGTAACCACCAACCTTACCTGTTACGCGTTCTTCTGCTCTTTTTCCATTTGCAGGCGCTCTTGCTCCAGCTTTTCACGGATTTCTTTTTCCAAACGTTCACGTTCTATTTTTTCACGAACCTCGCGTTCCATTTTTTCACGAACTTCGCGTTCAATTCTCTCCCGCTCCGCTGCTTCCTTGTCAGCGACAACCGGCGTTGTTTTGGCAAGAGACACTTCTTTGGAAGCTAGCTCCTTGCGCTTTTTCTCCTCATCGTCGTCTTCATCGTCGCTCGTCAGACTGCGGGTAGCATTTTTGAATTCTTTCAAAGTATGACCTACCGCACGCCCCAATTCTGGAAGCTTTTTCGGACCAAAAAGCACCAAGGCTAAAACTAAAATTAAGATTAATCCAGGAATCCCGATTGAGCTCATACGTGTTCACTCCTTTTTCTTTTGAAGTCGTTTGCTTTTCGTTATTTGCCAGTCTAACCAGCTAACACTTTCGTAAACCACCATATCCGAGTCTTGTCATATCGGAAGCTACAATTCGCTCCCCAGCTAAAATGCGCGGCAAAAATACATCAAAGGAAGTAAACGTTTCATGCATGACCGCTCCCGGCAATCCGAGAATCGGTACTTCACCTTTGTAAGCAACCATCAGCATGGAGCCCGGCAGCATCGGCGTACCGTAGCGCACTACTTCTGCTCCTACTCCTGCAATCGCTCCCGGCGTGCGGTCATCTGGATCGACAGACATGCCCCCCGTGACCAGGATCAGATCGACCCCTTCATCGAGGAACGAATGAATCTGCTGTTCGATCGCTTCCTTGTCATCTGGCGCAAAACGCTGGTCTACGACAGTAGAGCCAAGAGCTTCCACCTTGTTTCGAATCACAGGACCGAACTTGTCTGCGATCCTGCCAGAGAAAACTTCTCCCCCTGTCGTAACAAGTCCCACTCTTTTATCCTGAAACGTTTTTACTTGTACAATCGGTTCGTCAAACTGTTTGGCCAGTTGCTCCAGCTCGATGATTCGAGACTCTTCCATAATTAACGGGATGATTCTCGTAGCCGCCAATGTATGTCCCGGATGCACGACCTGATCGCCGTAAATCGTGGAGAATGCAATTCCTTCGAGCTGGTTCAACGCATGAACAGCTTCCTCGTTGATTTTGGCTAAACCTGTTCTTGAGGCCTTCATCGATACTTTACCCTCATAAGGAGGCGTCAAGGTCAAGCCTGGTCCGGAAACAGCCTTCGCGATACGAATGCCCGCTTCTTCCTCATGGATGTAGCCTTCTGGCATCTCCAGCACGTAAATATGCTCTTTGCCAATGGACAACAGTGGCTCAATATCAGCCTCGGTGACAACATGTCCTTTTTTGAACAAGCGTCCTTTGAATTCTCCAGGCAAAATTTGCGTCATATCGTGAGGAAGCATCATGCCGATCGCTTCACGCACTGGCACTTCCCGCATCTGAGGTTTTTCTACCAATGCAATCCTCCCCAATCTTCGTTTGCTTCTCCCGTCCCTTGCAAAATGTGCAAAGCGTCGGACAGCATATCGCCAATCGCATTGAAACAGATTTCTACGCCTTTCGGATTGCCAGGGAGATTGATAATCAACGAATTCCCCCTCGTTCCCGCAACTGCACGGGTCAGCATCGCCCGTCGGGATTGCTTCAAACCAGCACGGCGCATTTCTTCAGCCAAGCCTGGGACTGGTCTGTCAATGACCCACGCTGTCACTTCTGGCGTAACGTCACGCGGGCTAAGCCCTGTTCCTCCAGTAACTATCAACAGATCGCATTTTTCGCGGTCTACGAGCTCAATCATATGTTCTTGCAAATCTTCCATATCATCACTAACGGCACGGTATACAGCGACATCTACTTGAAGCCATTCCCTTGTCAGATGACGAACGATTGGCATACGATCGTCCACACGATCTCCTCTGGCAATCGAATCACTTGCAGAAATAACGCCTACCTTCCATTTGCTCACGATACATTCCTCCGGTTTCTCATTCGATAGTATTGTACACTTTTCTGTAAAAAACGTCTCGTCGTTTTTCCTTGGCGGATAGCACCATTCGCGACAGAAGAAGGCATGTAAAAGCTACTGACACAAAACATTCAAAAATGCAGAAGACCTTTTTCGGTGACAACTGCATCTAGCAAAACATCATGGGACTCTAGGGGTACATGCTCCACAACCTGAATAGAGAAGCCGACTCCAACCAAGAACGGGAGCTTTTTCAGCGTTGCCAGAAAGCGATCATAATAACCACCACCATATCCCATACGTCCGCCCTTGCTGTCAAAAGCAACGCCGGGAACAATGATCGCATCGAGGTGTGATACGTCCGCTTCCTCTGCCAGGGCAGGATCTGGCTCCCAAATCCCGTAGACTCCCTGCTTTAGCATGTCCGTTCCTGTATACCGATAGGGAATGAGACGTCTTTCGGCAACGTTTGTGAGCGGCAGCCATATGTCTTGGCCTCGCTTTTTTGCCTCATGTAGAAAGGGCAGAATATCCAGCTCATCCCCAAAAGGATGGAAAGCCATGATTGCTTTGGCATCAGCCAGCCTTTCATGAGACAGCAAATGCTCGCATACCTCTCTGGAAAGCTGCTCCCGTTCCTTTGCAGACATGGACTTGCGCCTCTCCAAAATATGGCTTCGCAGCTGTTTTTTATTCGTTTTTTGGTCCATGACAACCTCTTCCCTCTTTCGTATCGTGCATGGGACATTCCCACGAGGCTTGTCCCATGCGCTCTCTCTAGGCTACACTGGCATTAGTATATAAAGAGGTGAATCCGATGATTTTGCTACAGGCTGAACATATAGAAAAAACATATGGTATCGAAACCATTCTACAAGACATCTCCCTGCAAATTCAAACCGGGGAAAGGGTTGGTCTGGTTGGCGTAAACGGTGCAGGCAAATCGACTCTAATGAAGATCCTCGCCGGCGAGCTAAGCTACGACAAAGGCATTATCCGCATTCCAAAGGATGTTACACTTGGGTATTTGGCACAAAACAGCGGCCTTGAATCAGAACGATCGATTTGGGATGAGTTGTTGAGCGTTTTTTCCCATCTACAAAAAGAAGAGCTGGAGCTTCGTGAGCTCGAAGCCAAAATGGGCGATCCCGCTATTCTCGCTGATGAGAAGCGTTACCAGCAACTGTTGGAAAATTACTCCCACCGCTCCGAGGCCTTTAAGGAAAAAGGCGGATACAGCTACGAGGGGGCGATTCGTGGAGTTTTGCACGGTCTGCGCTTTGCGGACTTCGATTACTCGACGCCGATCCGCACATTGAGCGGCGGACAAAAGACTCGTCTGGCACTAGCCAAGCTGCTGCTCCAATCCCCTACCATTCTGTTGCTCGATGAGCCGACGAACTACCTGGACATCGAGACATTGACTTGGCTGGAGACGTATTTGCAAAACTACCAGGGTGCCATTCTCGTAGTTTCCCATGACCGTTACTTCCTGGACAAGCTCGTGACCGTGGTATATGAAATCGAACGGACACGCGCTACCCGCTATGTCGGTAACTACAGCCGCTTCCTCGATGAAAAGGCGGCTCGTCTCGAACAGGATTTGAAGCGATTCGAAAAGCAGCAGGAAGAGATCGCCAAGCTGGAGGATTTCATCGCGCGAAACATTGCTCGAGCTACGACGACCAAACGAGCGCAAAGCCGACGGAAGACATTAGAAAAGATGGACCGCTTGGACAAGCCAATCATGAACAACAAATCCGTCCACTTCTCTTTTGATGTAGCGAAAATGAGCGGCACTATTGTGATGAAAGCAAACAACGTCGCGATTGGCTACCCGGACGCTGTCCTTTCTCAGGGTCTTACGTTTGAAATCGAGCGCGAAGAGCGTGTGGCCTTGGTCGGTCCCAATGGTATCGGGAAATCGACACTGTTAAAAACGATCGTGGAACAGTTGCCTATACTGCGCGGCGATATTCATTTCGGGAGCAATGTAACGATCGGGTACTACGACCAGGAGCATCGTAACCTAAACGAACGGAATACGGTGCTCGGCGAAATTTGGGATGAGTACCCGAACATGCTGGAAAAGGAAGTCCGCACCCTGCTCGGCAACTTCTTGTTTAGCGGTGATGATGTACAAAAGAAGATCAGCGACCTGTCTGGTGGAGAGCGTGCACGCGTCTCTCTGGCAAAGCTCATGCTGAAGCAAGCAAACTTCCTGATTTTCGACGAGCCGACGAACCACTTAGATATTTTCAGCAAGGAAGTGCTCGAGAATGCTCTCTACGATTATCCGGGTACGATCCTGTTCGTCTCCCATGACCGTTACTTTTTAAACAAGATTGCCACCCGCGTCCTAGAGCTGACAGGTGATGGCGTGACCAGCTATTTAGGTAACTACGATTACTTCGTGGAGAAAAAGCAGGAGCTGGAAGAGCTCGCAGCCGAACAAGCAGCGCTGCCCGCAAAAAAACAAGGCGGTACCGCAGCGGCACAGCCTGAGAAATCCTCTTATGAGCTAGATAAGGAAGCGAAACGTCGCGAGCGTCAACGTCAGCGCCGATTGGAAGAGATTGAAGTCTCGATCCAGAAACGAGAGGCTGACATTGTCAAATGGGAAGAAGAGCTCTGTCTCCCGGAAATTTATAGTGATCATGTACAGGCAAAAGAACGCAACGATCAAATCTATGCTGCCAAACAAGAATTGGAGCAGTTGTATGACGAGTGGAGCGCGCTATCAGAAGAGTAGTCCCGTCTTCATGTAGAACAGCGCTGCTGTGCAGGCTCCTCCAAGGCGGCATAGAGAGCAGGAACCACGAGAAAGGTAATGCAGGTAGCTGCTGTGACGATGCCCGAGTCATTGAGAAACAGCCCAGCCAGTGCACCCACAATGACACCCGCAAAGCCTTTAACCAAGTATGGCGTGTCCTTCGCCAGATGGTGCAAAAAGCGGTCGTTTTTCAAGGTGAGAACACCTAGAGCAATCAGGGAGACGACAAATGCTTTGCTCCAAATGGAAACACGAATCAAGCGGAGATTCATCGCCAGCTTTCGTTCAATCATCTGCCCTACTTCGGACCATTCCCCATGTACAATCTGCTGGGAAAGACGTCCGACATGAGTCAAGGGTTGATCTGACATGAGACTGATCGCCATCAAACCGCATACACCTATTACCAGGCCGCCTGCCAACAGCAGGAGGCCTTTTTTGCCGATTCGCCAGCCCTCAAGCCGTGACAATGCCACGGCAAATCCGATCAGCCCCGCAAGAAAACCGCCTGCGTCCGTTCCCAGGCTCGGTGCCACCATGTAATAAAGCACAACACCGTATATGGCTGTGGCGACAGCAGGTAACCATTTCTGTTCCCGACCTAGCTCCTTTTGTCCTCCGGTCATTCTCTCGTATAGCGAAGCCACGAGCATGATCGTGCTGCCGATCAGGACCCCTTCGTATTCATTTCCTAGCCCGTAAAACCTCGCTCCGATTACCGGATCATACCCGAGATACGATTGCCGCATTAAATGAGCGCCAGTCCATCCGTCCAGCAGCAGAATGGCTGTCGTCAATCCGCTAACTGTCATCACGATTCGCGGGAGAGCGTGGGTTTCCTGCCAAAAAGCCGCGATCAAGGCAGTCATGATGAGCCCTCCCAAGACAACCGCGCCAGAAACCTGCCAGTCGAGCAGGCTCTCCGCCAAAAGCAATGCGGGAAACCATAATAAAGCCAGCAGCGCAAGTCGTATTCCTCTACGAAGTCGCAAAAGTCCTGACCCTTCTCTCTTCCGCCCAAACCACCAAAGGACAACCGCACACCCTACAATGACAATCTGCAGCATGACGTAGGTATAGAGCACTGCTGGCCTTGTCGCATATGTATGATGAATCTTGCCTACCTGATTCTGAAGGGCAGTGAGACCATTCCCTTTTTCGATACGAATGACATGACCAGCCAACCCTTTTGGTACGGGTACGTCCAGCCAAGACAGTATCGTTGGCACCATATCGAGTCCACTGACTAATCCCGACTGCCTCGTGGTAGCGGATGTCAAAACTCCGCTCGCTTTCTCTCCCCAAATGAACACGGGAGTTAAGAGAGTCTTTTCTTTTGTCGCCACATGATTAACGGCTGGTGATGCCAATACAATGCGTTGATGTGGTTTACGTTTCTCAAGGAGCTGCTCAAGGAAAAAAGACAAGTCACGTAAAGCGCGCTGATACTGCCGGGTAAACTGGCCTTGGTCCATATCCGCACTCAACTGGTATAACCGGTTTAAATCGGAGAGCTGTGCAATAATCAAGCCCGCTTGATGTTCGCTGTGGATTTTCTCAAGCAGGTACGTGTAGTTTGTCTTGATCCCGTACGGATAGCCACGAAGGAGCTCCATGCTTTTTGCCGAAATGTCCCCTGTCGGAACCCTTCCTTGCTGATCCATCGCAAACAGAACGGCATGTCTCTGTCGGATATCCTCAAAGTCACCGTTTCCGTATAAAGCGACCTGAATGTTGTTTGCAGCAAGCACGGTCCCAAGAAGCCCGATTTGCGCAGAATATGGTTTCTCCCGATTATCTGCCAAAAGCCGGAAAATACCCGGAAAAATGATCGAGGAGCGCGCCACCTCCTGCGCTTCATCACCGCCTAGCTCTTGCGCCCTTTCACCGGCTGTTTCCCTGGACGAGAGCGCCTCAAACGGATGATAGCCTGTCCCGCTCCTTTCAGAGTAAAGCGCTTGACCGCCGCTCCCCATGAGCAGGTAGCCGTTTGCGGCCGTGCGTGATCCGGGTGTTCTTATGGACAGAGCCCCAGCTCCTGCACCATCCAACCATTTATCCACAGTAGATAACTTTTTGAGCTGCTCCAGATCATGAAACGACATCCCCTCCACAAACAGCATGATGACCTGCTGTTTTTCCTTTGCTATCAATGGTTTTCCTATATTTGTAGCTAGAAACAATATCAGGAATGACAAGCAAATCAGCGCGAGTTTCTTTCTCACGAGTCTCCCTCCTGTTGATAACTCGACTTTTTTATCCACATTTTCCACAGAACAATCCACAGAGTATATGCGGTTTTCCCGGTCATTTTCTCGTGTTATCACCAGTATTCACAGGAGTACATGTGAACAATCCAGAAAGTTATCCTATGATGTGGATAAATCGGCGGACAGTCAAATTCTTGTGGGCATAGGCCGAAGCGCAGACTGGAAATGCGCTTCTTCCCCCCACTTACATTCGCTCGTTTAAACAAATAAAAAAGCATCTCCGACTCAACCTCAGAGATGCTTTTCATCCATTCACTCTATTGCTCAGAAAGCGACAGGCTTGGGACTCCGTTCAAATCAAGCCCCTCAAACTGTCCTCTTTCGTACTTGATAAAGCCTGCTGCTGCAATCATCGCAGCGTTGTCTGTGCATAGCGAGAACGGTGGGATCACCAACGGTATTCCTTCTGCCTCGCACCTTGCCTGCAACCGCTCACGCAATCCGCGATTGGCCGCAACGCCCCCAGCCAGCAATACCTGCTTCGCTCCATGCGAACGGGCTGCCCGGATTGTCTTTTCTACGAGCACTTCTGTTACAGAGTCTTGGAAGCTCGCCGCCAGATTCGCCGGTTCGATCGTCTCTCCTCGCTGTGCTGCATTGTGCAAGGTATTGAGCACAGCTGATTTCAAGCCACTGAAGCTGAAATCGTAGGAATCTGGCTCAAGCCATGAACGAGGGAGCGGTACATTTGCCTCCCCTTCATGTGCGAGGCGATCAATATGAGGTCCGCCTGGATATGGCATATTCAGCGCTCGTGCTACTTTGTCGTAGGCTTCCCCTGCAGCGTCGTCACGCGTTTCCCCCAAAATCTCGAACTGACCATGCTCCTTCATCCAGACAAGCTCCGTATGCCCGCCCGATACGACGAGTGCGATCAGCGGAAACTCCATTTCTTGCACCAGACGATTCGCGTAAATATGGCCCGCAATATGATGGACTCCAATTAACGGGATGCCTCTGGCCATGGAAATGGCTTTTGCTGCTGCCACGCCAACTAACAGGGCTCCGACAAGCCCAGGTCCGTACGTCACCGCAATTGCCTGGATGTCATCCAACGTTTTCCCAGCCTCGGTCAGAGCCTCTTCGATGGTAAGCGTAATATTCTCTACATGTCTGCGAGAAGCCACCTCGGGCACGACTCCGCCAAACCTTTTGTGGATATCAGCTTGGGAAGCGATGACGTTCGAGAGAACCTCTCGGCCATCACGGATGACAGCAGCAGATGTCTCGTCGCAGCTGGTTTCAATTCCTAAAATATAAGTAGGGGCACCTGATTCCCTATGTGCTTCGTATTTTTGCTGTATGCGCTTCTCGTAGCGCGACGTATACGTCTTGTTCATTACAATGTCACCCACATAATGATTGCGTCCTCATTGTTATCCGAATAATATCTCTTGCGTCGCCCATGCTCTTTAAAGCCAAGCTTGATATACATGTTCCGCGCGACTGTGTTCGAAGGTCGAACTTCCAGCGTCATACTATGGGCACCCTGCAGCTTGGCAACACCCATCATTTTGATCATCAGCGCCAATCCAACCTTTTTTCCACGATAGAGTGGATGGACGGCGATATTTGTAATATGTGCCTCATCGATCACGATCCACATGCCGCAGTAGGCGATAATTCTATTTTGGTGAGCGACGACTACATAGCGTGCATTTGGATTTCTCGTCAGCTCGTTGACAAATGCATCATGCGGCCATGGAGTTGTAAAAGCCAAGCGCTCCAGCTCTGCCACAGCCCCAACGTCCTGCATCGTCATATAACGATATTCCAAATCGATTGGTTGACTCATGCTTTTACTCCTTTACGGCCCCCGCCTGCTTTTGGGCAAGCCACTTCGCTTCTGCTTCTGCCAGTTGCAAATACTCCGGAACTAGGTCATGCGCATTTCCGCCTTCTTGAAGCTTGCGTAGTGCCACATAGCCGATATGGGCAGCACGCGGGTGATTGAACGCTGGAGAAGCAAATTGCGCTTGATCCCCGAGCTCTTGCACAATCGTCTCCCGATGCAGCCTTACATCTTCACCCAAGAACAAGATCGGCTCTCCTTGCGCTAGGTCTCGCAACAGTGGCAGCCATTCTCGCAGCAGGATGATTTGTTCTGTGGACTGCGCTTGCACTTCCTCCATGCCACGGGAACGGTAACAGCCGGTATACACTTGACCTCTACGCGCATCGAACAGCGGTACAATCAATCCAGAGAAGCCTGTGGCATTCATGGCGATTACCTCCAGACTGGATACACCGATGACTGGCACATTCAGTGACCAAGCCATGCTTTTCGCAGAGGCTACGCCGATTCTCACGCCCGTGTAGGAGCCCGGACCGTTTGCCACCCCGAAGCCGCTGAGTTCCTCTGGCGCTGTTCCTGTTGCATCGAGCAGTTCACTGACGCAATCCATCAGACGCACGGAATGGTTTTTTTGCTGGTTCGTCGTCATTTCGGCCAAGACTCGCTCTTCCTCTACCACAGCTACACTTAGCACCAGATTCGATGTATCAATCGCCAGTACGCGCATCAAAATCAAACTCCTCACACAATTTCACATAACGATTCCCTTGAGGAATCAGCTCAATCACACGCTGTTCCTCTCCTTCTCTACGCAGGAAGACGGTCATCCGATCTGTTGGCAGAACGTCCTCGATTAAAGAGGCCCACTCTACGACACAGACACCTTCGCCAAAAAAGTAATCGTCCAGACCAAGAGAGTCTGGATCATCGCCTACCCGGTAGACATCCATATGATAAAGCGGCAAGCGCCCCTGATATTCTTTTATGATAGTAAAGGTCGGACTGTTCACTACTTGTCGGACTCCTAGTCCTTTGGCCAACCCCTGGGTAAAAGTCGTCTTGCCCGCTCCCAGATCCCCCTCCATCGCGAGGAAGTCACCTGGTTCAAGCAGACTTGCCAGTTGCTCGGCAAAGCGCTGCGTCTCCTGCGCTCCCGTGAGCCTCCATGTATAGCTCATCTCTTTCATCCACTCCTAAAATGGTTGAATCCCGCTTTGGGCAACGGGAGCTGTTGATCATCGCGCTGAAGCATCAATTCTGGTTCATGCCTTTTTTCTACCACCTCACCGATGACAGTAAACGGTACACCACTAGCGGCAAATTGCTTGCTTACGGCTTCGTAGTGACTTTTCGCAAGTGTTCCGACCAATTGATAATCTTCACCACCATAAAAAGCCCATTCCAGCGGATCTTTCTCTACATGCCGTGCATACTCCCGAACTTCGTCATGGATCGGTACCGTTGCAGCATCGACCAAAATCGATACGCCACTGGCCTCAGCAATCTCCCACAGCTCTGAGGCAAGTCCATCACTTACATCATTCAGCGCACTGCATGCCCCTGATTCCAGCAGCAGTCTGCCCGCCTCTATTTGGGCAACGGGACGCTGATGGGCATCCATCAATGTCTCCCAAGATGCAGAGACGCCTCTTTCAGCAGTCTCGCCTTGCAGAAGAAGATGTAGTCCTGCTGCGGAAGTTCCGACATGACCTGTTACAAAAACAAGCTGTCCAGGCTTTGCTTGTGAACGGCGAATGGCACGCCCTTTTTCTACCTCACCCAGTACGGTAATACTCAGGTGTAAGGCATCAGGCGCAGAAACGGTATCGCCACCAATGACACGAACTCCATATGCCTGACAAGCCTCGTAAATACCTTCATAGATTTGCTGGCATTCGTCAGGCGTCCATTGCGGACTTACCGCGATACTGACAAGCGCATACCGGGCAACCCCGCCCATCGCTGCTACATCGCTCACATTGCTGATAACAGCCTTATATCCGATATCACGAGGATTCATCGTTTTCTTCAAAAAATGAACCGTCTCCACCATCGCATCGCAGCAGGCCACGACTTCCATTTCTGGCGCTGGGGAGAAGACAGCGGCATCATCCCCTATCCCGACGGTCAAACCGTTCCCTTCCTGCCCCGCAGAACGACTCGTCCATTGCCGGATCAGGGAAAATTCGTCGTGTGCCACTTCAAACGCTCCTTTTCTTCGCGGAAAACATTTTTCGTCTGTTCATTATACCCCTGCTGTCAAAAGACGCGCAAGAAAGCCAACGCCTCTGGCTATTCACATCGTTAGCTCACGCAACAGCAGCTTTCCTTTGCAACGCCCGCAACGATAGCGGCTCGGATTCATCTTTCGTTTGCGTTTGTAGCTCATGCCACATTCCTTGCAAACCAACTCGTAGCGATAAGGCAGTGTCGTCCGGCCACTTCCTACCTGTTGGCAGTATCGGCTTCCCCCCACGTGACGCAGAAGCAGTTGAAAATCCCGATCAGCGTGACGGTACCCTCTCTTTTCTATGTGCAAATGATAATGGCAAAGCTCATGCTTAATGATCGCAATCAATTCCTCTACCCCATGCTCCTGCAAATGCTTCGGGTTCAATTCAATGTCATGCGAGCGCAGCAAGTACCTTCCGCCAGTCGTGCGCAATCTGCTGTTAAAGCGGGCCTGATGGCGAAAGGGCTTGGCAAAAAATTCGCTGGATATTTGCTCTACCAGCATTTGCAGTTCCGTATCGGTCATCTCATCTCCTCCGCTTCCTTCTTTTCACCATAGCAGTTCCAGTTGAAAAGTTCCAGACAGATAGGCTACACTGAGTGCAAATAAACGGTTGTGACCGTTTATTTACCGACCGCATGCGGTCATATCCTGTTTAATGAAAAACGTCTAGACGTTTTTCACAAATACACGGTAGACAGAATGGTGGAGGAGCTCATGCGCTATTTGTTGTTGCAGTCCAGTGACGGATTACAGTTTGTCTCGTTGCCCGAAACGCATATGTACCAATTAATCGCTCTATTGAAACGACTTTACAAGGAAATTGACAAATTGACGATCACAGAGCGTCCAGAATTGCCTACTGTTCTGGCAGACTGTGCAGATGTGGAACGGTTAGGAAGCGAGCTTTCAATCGTGGATGGTTTGGCATACGTCAGTGGTCTGGAGCGCCGCTTCGCTGCCTTACAAGAGACCGAGTATCCGCTCATCTCTTTATTAACAGAGATTCGTGCCTTGCAAGCCCAATTGGAGTATTTACACGAAGAAGAAGAGTAAATGAAAATTCTAGGCACCTCCTGCTCGTCTTGGCGCATACATTGCCTATAGACGAATCTCTCCAGGAGGTACTTTCATGCCACAATGGATGCGCAGGCAGTTGCAACGTGCCTTTAATGGGAAGGACGTTCGCCAAATCCGTGTGCTCAACAGTTGCTGGTTTTTATATTTAGAAAAAAATGGCGGCCGCCCTGACTGACAGGAGGCCGCCTTTTAGTTCTTTCTTATCCTTCTGTTGGGGCGATCATGGTCATCCCTACACGTTGACGTTTTTCGTCAATTTCTACTACCCATACATCTACGATATCGCCAACAGTCACCACTTCAAGTGGATGCTTCACAAAGCCCTTCTTCAAACGGGAAATGTGTACGAGTCCGTCATTTTTCAGACCGATATCCACAAACGCTCCGAAGTCGACCACGTTGCGCACAGTACCTTGCAGCTTCATGCCCACACTTAGATCGGACAGCTGGAGGACATCACTTCGCAAGAGTGGTTTTGGCAACTCGTCTCGTGGATCGCGACCAGGACGCAAGAGACTGTCTACAATGTCTTGCAGCGTAGGCTCGCCAATCCCGAGCTTCGCCGCAGTCTCTTTTACATCCAAAGACTGCACGCGTTCCTTGCAGTTCTCACTGCCGATCTCCTGAGCGCTAATGCCTAGCATCGTCAGTAGCTGGTGAGTCGCCTCGTACGATTCCGGGTGAATCGGTGTTTTATCCAGTGGATTCGCTCCATCCATCACGCGCAGAAATCCGATACACTGCTCGTACGTTTTGGCACCCAAGCGAGGAACCGCCTTTAGCTGAGAGCGCTCCGTGAACATCCCGATCTCTTCCCGTTTTTTCACGATATTCCCCGCCACTTGACGGCTGATCCCTGATACATACTGCAAAAGCGAAGGAGAAGCCGTATTCACATCTACCCCGACATGGTTTACGGCAGACTCAACCACAAACTGCAGACTGTCTGCCAGCCTCGATTGGGAAACATCATGCTGGTACTGACCAACTCCGACGGACTTTGGATCGATTTTGACCAACTCAGCGAGCGGGTCTTGCAAACGTCGCGCGATCGATGCCGCACTTCGCTCTGCTACATCTAGGTCTGGGAATTCCTCCTTGGCCAAGGCCGATGCAGAATACACGGATGCTCCTGCCTCGTTTACGATGATGTACATTACCTCTCGCTTCAGCTCTTTCAGTAGCGTGGCAATGAACTGTTCTGTCTCGCGCGAAGCAGTACCGTTCCCAATCGCGACAACCGTAACCCCATAGGTTTCGATCATCTGCTTCACTTTCACTGTGGCTTCTGCCACTTTATTGGCCGGAGGAGTCGGATAAACGACGGCAACCTCGAGCAGTTTTCCGGTTTCGTCTACAACAGCGAGCTTACAGCCTGTCCGAAACGCCGGATCTACCCCAAGGACGACTTTGCCTTTTACAGGTGGTTGAAGCAGTAAATTGCGCAGGTTTTCTGCAAAGATGTGAATAGCACGTTCCTCGGCTGCCTCTGTCAGCTCGGCGCGCACCTCTCGTTCAATAGAAGGGGCGATCAGGCGCTTATACGCGTCCTCGACTGTCAATGTCAGCAGTTCGCGGGCAACTGTATCACGCGGAATGGTGCGTTTTTGCATCCAAGCCAAAATCTCGGCGACAGGCGCTTCAATCGAAACCTTCAAAATGCCTTCGTTTTCTCCCCGATTGATGGCCAGTACCCGATGGGGAACGACCTTTTTCAGAGGCTCACTATATGCGTAATACATTTGGTATACATTTTTCTCGTCTGCTTCTTCGGCTTTTTGCTCCGTCAGAAGCAATCCTTTTTGCACGGAGCGTTGACGAACCCACTGGCGAATTTCCGGGTCATCAGACAGAATTTCCGCCACGATGTCCATTGCTCCTTGCAGAGCTTGCTCAGTCGTCTCAACGCCTTTTTCCGGGTTGATATACGGTTTTGCTTCTTCTTCCGGATTCCCGGTTTTCGGTAAACTCATGAGGTAGTTGGCAAGTGGCTCTAGTCCCTTCTCCTTAGCCATGGTTGCACGCGTGCGGCGTTTTTGGCGGTAAGGGCGGTACAGGTCCTCTACCTCTTGCAGCTTTGTCGCACGCTCAATAGCTGCGCGCAGCTCGTCCGTCAGCTTGCCTTGCTCATCGATGAGTCGAACGACTTCTTCCTTCCGCACTGACAGGTTGCGTAAATAGCGAACGCGTTCCTCAATCGCTCGAATTTGTGTTTCATCTAGCTGCCCCGTCATTTCTTTGCGGTAGCGGGCAATAAAAGGAACCGTGTTTCCTTCATCCAGGAGGGCAACCGTGCGCTCCACCTGGTGAGGTTTGACACCCGTATCTTGGGCGATCGTCTGGATCATCAACGTAAGCTCCATACCTGTCCTCCTGCGCTCATTCTTCGTCGTTTATTGTACCACATTTGCTAACAAGGACTGGAAAAAGGAAAGAAAAAAGAGGAGCCACTTGGCCCCTCTACGTCGCGGTTTCCAGCTGTTCCACTCTCAATGCTTCTCTCAGCTTGCCCAACGCCCTACGCTGAAGGCGGGATATATGCATCTGCGACATCCCCATGATGTCCCCCGCTTGCTTCTGACTCAAATTTTGATAAAAAGTTAATTGAATGATTTCTTTTTCACGGTGATCCAAAATTTGCAGGGCTCGCTCCAGCATCAGATTCTGCTCGACTGCTCCGTACCCTTCTTCCGTCGTCCCTACTAGGTCGAGTAAGGAAATGGTGTTGCCGTCCAGATCCGCTTCCAGCTCACTGTCCATAGAGAGAGAATGATAGCTGCGCCCCATCTCCAATGTCTCTAGAATCGCTTCCTCTGAAACGCCGAGGCTGTTGGCAATGTCCGCAATTTGGGGAGAACGCTGCAGCTTGATCGTGAGCTCGTCGACCACTCGTTTGATCTTGGGGCTCAGTTCCTTTACCCTGCGCGGAACATAGACACTCCAGGTCTTGTCCCGAATATAGCGCTTAATCTCACCCACGATAGTCGGAATCGCAAAGCTCTCAAATGTCCGCTCAAAGCTAGGGTCGAACCGACGAAAGGAAGCAAGCAGGCCGATTAATCCGACTTGCACGAGGTCTTCATACATGACTTGTCCGCGAACAAACTTCTTCGCTAACGATTCCACAAGAGGAGTATAGGCCCTCACCAGTTGTTCCTGTATCGTAGGATCTTTTGTTTCACCATACAGGTGGATGAGCTCCTTCAACTCCTCTGGACTATATTTCTGCTTCCGAGATTGTCCAGTCATTGCCAGCCACCCCATCCTGCCGAACATACTTGGTCATGGAGACTACTACTCCTGATTCAGAGCGAGTCTCCACCTCATCCATAAGCGTGTGAATGAGATAGAGCCCGAGCCCGCCCTCATCCAAATCCTCAAGGCTTTTCCCTGCATAAATCGGCGTCAGTTGCTCAGCAATGAGCTCATTCGAAAATCCCACGCCCTGATCGCTTACCTCGATCATCAACCGATCCTCATAAACGTGGCATTGGATATGAATGGAGCCAGGATTCTCTGTTTCCTTGTATGCATGTCTTACTACATTCGTGCATGCTTCTCCGACGGCAAGCTTGATATCCTCAATCTCTTCATAAGAAAAGCCCATACGGTTGGCTATACCGGATACAGTCAGACGTGCTACTCCCAAATACTCCGCCTTGCTTGGCAAAGTCAATTGAATCACGTCTGCCTGAGGTCGATTTGGACCCATTACTCGCTCTCTCCTTTGCGGATGGCAATATGATCGTATAAGCCAGTGATGCGAAATAGCCTTTCCACACGCGGAGACATTTTGTGCACCTCAAATGTTCTATTTCTTTGGAAGCACTCTTTCATAATCCCGATGAAAATTCCGATTCCGGTACTGTCCATGTATTCTACAGCTTCCAAATCAACCGTAATGTGATTGATGTCCGGCTTGGTGACGAGTGACATGAGTGCTTCCTTTACTTTCGGTGCTGTAAAAGCATCAATATCTCCACCAAGGACCACTCGGTGCTCAGTTTCAAGGCTCGTTGTCTGAATTAGCAGGTCCATCTGCGTCTCCCCCCGTACGTTGCTTAAGTTCTTCGAAGTACAATCATGGTGTAATCATCCAACAGGTTAAACTGGGAGAGCAGAAGCAGTCTATTGTACAGGCCGTTTGCCATCTTTTGGGCAGATTCGCCAACCTCTTTTTGCAAATGGTGTACAAGCTCTTCCCTTTGCAAATAATATCGGTTATTTTTGCATTCTGTTACACCATCCGTCAGAAGAATCAGAACATCATTCATTTCTAAACGAATCTCCTGAACCTCGTATTCACTGTTTGGGCATAAACCGAGTGCATTCCCTTGTCCTTCAAGATCGTAAAACTTTCCTTCAGCCGACCGGTACAAAAACCCTGGCTCGTGTCCTGCCATGGCATAACGGAAACAGTGTTCCTTCGCGTCGTAACTGCCAAACATCATCGTCACAAACATGCTCGGATCAATATTTCTTCCCACGATCCGGTTTATATGGTGCAGCATTTCATCGGGACCCAGCTCCATTTGTCCAAGGCTGTCTATCGCATATTTCACCATCGACATACACATCGCAGCAGGCATTCCTTTTCCGGTAATGTCTGCTATGGCGACACCAAAACGCCCTTCACTTTGCTCAATGAAGTCGTAATAGTCGCCCGAGATTTGTTTCGCAGCAATACTCACTACACCAATCTCCAGTTCTGAATAGACTGGAACCTCACTTGGCAAAAGTGATTGCTGCATTGCTTTTGCCACGGCTATTTCTGATTCCATCTGCTGATGGCGATTGCGCCAGCTATTTACGGATCGGTGCTCGTTCCCATATTCAATCATGACCTCTGTCAAAATGGAGAAGGAGGAGCGCACAAACTCTGGCACTTCCCCGAGCTGCTCAAGCGCTTGCGCATGCAAATCAGTTATTTCTTCTGGTGAAATATCTTGAGAAAGCATCCATTTGCCCAACTGCTGGGCTCCGTAAAGCTGGTCCTCCCCTTGAGCACTCAGGTAATCCCGAAGAATTTTTACATACTCTTCTTGGAAGCTCCGGGTTACCATCTATCTCATTCCTCCTTTGCTTGATCGCTCCACTTCACAACAACGACACGTGTCCCTTCCCCCAGGGTACTGTGGATCTCGAATTCATCCATCATGCGCCTGACACCCGGCAATCCGGCCCCGAGGGCACCCGAAGTCGAATAGCCATCATCTAATGCCTGGCGAATATCAGGAATCCCTGGACCGCTGTCATTTGCTGTTATTTGCAAGCCGATCATTCCTTCGCGCTCAATCGGCGAAATGGTGATCGTCCCCGTACCCGCATACAAATAGATGTTGCGAGCTAATTCAGAGATTGACGTGGCGATGCGGGACTGCGTGATCGTGCCAAAGCCAAACAGCTTCGACATATTTCGCCCCACTTGCCGCGCTGTCACGATGTCTGATTCTTGTTCTATATTGATTGTCTCAGGAGAATAGTCTGCCACAACCAAAAAAACCCCTTCCGCCTCGCTTGGTAGGTAGAAATGAGTTTTTTCTCTACCTCGAAAAATAAATCATATTGTGTCACATTTTGTCTTAAATTCTCTTTTCGAACAGTTCGATGTACACCCACGAAATCCCTGCAAATTTGACAGCAAAAAACCACTTGCTTCACTCAAGTGGCTTTTCCTATCAAATAATCTGATCTTTTTTCACACGTTAAAAATCAATGAGTCCTAAACTGATTTGCAAGGATTCATTAACCCGATCCATCATCTCGTCATCGAGATGCGTAATTTTATCAGTTAGACGTTGTTTGTCAATGGTTCGTATTTGTTCCAACAGAATAACGGAGTCACGATCAAATCCATAAGTTTTTGCGTCAATTTCCACATGCGTAGGTAGCTTCGCCTTTTGAATCTGCGCTGTAATGGCTGCGACGATGACCGTCGGACTAAATCGATTTCCAATGTCGTTTTGAATGACTAAAACAGGCCGTACGCCTCCTTGCTCAGAGCCAACGACCGGGGACAGGTCCGCGAAAAACACATCGCCACGTTTGACAATCACCAGTCACACCCCGCTAACTAAGCGGACAAGAGTATGGTCAGCCTCTTGTTCAGCGCCAAAAGCCTCCGATGCCATATTCAGATTGATCTTCGCCATCTCCATGTACCCTTTTTGCATGGTCTCACGGATTGTGCGTTTTTTTCGCTCTTTCAAATACAAATGCATCGCTTGACGAATAAACTCGCTGCGATTGGATTTTTCCTTTTGAATAACGCCATCCACTTCCTGAAGCAAGTGTTGTGGCAAGCTGATCATGATGCGTTTCGTGTTTGACTTCGACAAGACAAATCCACCTCCAACCATGACCGTAACTTCCATCCGCTATGCTGGTTCTAGAAAGAACAGCCAATATGAACAATACCATTATGTCGAATCCATTGCAAAAATATACCTACTGTGCGCTTTTTCGGTGGGAAAACGTGAGTGTAAACAATCCAAAGGTGCAGGTGAAGACTTCGTTTACCCAAAAAAGCCAGCTTTTTCGCTTAACTAGTATTCGTGTTCCACGGGAAAATTCCTGCTGATTTTCCCTGCTAGATATTTACATTTTCATGGGACGAGTGCTTCATCGTCAATGGGTGAAATACGTCCGTTACCTTCTGGTCGCGCAAATAAAGGCGCGGAATTCGGTAATTCAGCATACAAGGAACTTCGTAATTGATTGTTCCCAGCAAATCGGCAATTTCATCCAAGGCGATTTCCTCATCACCCTGCTTCCCATACAAGACGACCTCATCATTAACCGCTGCTTCTGTCGAATTCAGGCAGACCATGATTTGGTCCATGCAAACTCTGCCTGCAATCGGGTAGCGCGTGCCATTGTACAACACCTCACCGCGGTTGGACAAAAGGCGAGAATAGCCATCTGCGTATCCGATCGGCAGCGTTGCAATCCACTCATCAGGCTGTGCTCTATACGTAGCACCATAGCTGACCGTAAATGGCTCATCTGCCTTCTTCACGTGGGCAATTCTAGTCTTGAGCGACAGCGCGGGGGCAAGAATAACATCCGCACGTTCTTTCATGTACAAAGAAGGATACAATCCGTATAAACCTATGCCTAAACGAATCGTATCATACCCCCAATCGGGAAATGCGATAGCCGCAGCCGTATTGCAGCAATGTACGGTCGGCAATGTTTTATCTGCTTCACGCAGTGCTTGCAAAAAGGATTGAAACAAGTCGTGTTGTCGTCGCACATGGGTTGTATCTGGTTCATCCGCGCAGGCAAAATGCGTAAAAATGCCTGTCCACTTAAGCTTCGAGCATTCTTCAAGGGCACCTACAACCGCAAGCAAATCTTCCTTTGTCCGAACGCCCAAACGTCCCATCCCCGTATCGGTCTTCACATGAATCCCAACAGGCTTGTGATCGTTTTTCTGAAGAATGTCGTTCGCTTCCGTGATCCATTCGACGCTGTAAGCAGTTAACTCCACTTCCAGCTCGCTTGCAGTGACAATGGACTCGACAGGTGTGTATCCCAACACTAAAATCGGTGCTGTGATGCCTGCCCTCCGCAAAATAAGCGCTTCATCGAGCAATGCGACTGCAAGTGAATCTGCACCGCTTGCCAACGCTTCTTTTCCAACATGGACAGCACCATGACCATACCCGTCTGCTTTCACAACAGCCATAATACCCGTTTTTTTTGGTAAATGGCGTTTGAATGTCTCGAGGTTCGCCCGGATGGCATCCAAATCAACCTCTACCCAAGTGTCACGACAAAACGATTTCATTCCTATCTCCTCTTGTTCCCTTTTTTATAGTAAAACAAGCGTTCATTCAAATGACTGAGAAATTGCCTAGAAACCATCAGGGATTCCTTTTTGCCGCCTACGAGATAAAAATGACGGCCTTCATAAATTTGCTCGACTTCAGACAGCGGGTAGCTCTTTTCCTGTCCTGACAAGGAGATAATCAGGTGGGTCTTGGTCAGCTTGTACACCGGACGTAATACCGATTTGTACATAAACGGAGACAATCCAACAACAGCAATGGCAATGGCGAAAACAAGCACCTTGAATCTCGTGTCATTGGTCGGGAAAAATTGAGCGAGAATCATCATCCCCAGCACAAACATGACAGTCTCGTTAATGCGCATTTTCCAGCTTTTTCGCAGGAGCATGTCTTTGTAGGTCGATGCTTCCTGGTACAAAACTTCGTTAGACGGTTTCTTCATGTAAAGCATGCCACCTCATTCAATAAGTTACTCTGAATGTATCGTGTTTTCCCGCTGTGTGTCAATTCGCGGATTGTCCTTTCACCTCATTCGCACGTTGGTTTTTATGTACAAATCGACGCTCATCGACCAATCCCGAGAAAATAGAAAAGCAGATGGGAGTAACTCCCACCTGCCTGACTTTTCTACATGGTTTCCTTCTGGTCCTTTTTCTCTTTTTCATGTCTTGGGAAAACGACTTTTTCAAAGCTGCCATCCACCATTTTTTGCACCATCGCAGTCAATTCCTCGCTGCGCTTGTCAGCTTGCTCCTGTGTGAGCTTGCCTGCCTTAACTGCTTCTTTTAGCTTGGCTTCGTGCTGACCTGCCAAGAGTTTGATAACGTCATCCACTTCTACGCCTTGCTCCTTGGCAATAGTCGCCAACGATTTTCCTGCTTTTTGCTCTTCTTTCAGCTTATCTGCGTCCAGCTTGAGGAGGGACAGCAGTTCTTCATTTTTCTCGATACCCATTCCTTTACCTGGTCCACGGCCATGATGCGTATTTTGCACCATTTCTTTTACTCGTTCGCTCGCTTTTTCATTCATCTTGTCGGCTTGCTCCTGAGTGAGCTTGCCTGCCGCTACTGCCTCTTTCAGCTTGGTTTCCTGTTGTTTTACCAACAGAGCCACCAGATCATCCACAGATACGCCTTGAGCCTCTGCGATTGTAGCCAGCGATTTGTCGGCTTTCAGTTCTTCTTGGAGTTTATCGGCATCCAGCTTCAAGAGAGACAACAGTTCTTCGTTTTTCTCAAAGCCACCGATGAAGCCTCCTCTGCCGAAGCCTTTATCCGGTTTCGAGTTTTCTACCTGTTCTTTTACGCGGTCGCTCAGATTTTCAGACAGCTTATCTGCCTGCTCCTGCGTGAGCTTGCCTGCTGTTACTGCTTCCTTCAGTTTGGCCTCTTGCTGGTCAACCAGAAGTGCCACGACATCTGCGGTGTCAACTCCTTGGGCTTGTGCAATCGCTGCGAGTGTTTTCCCTGCCGCAAGCTCTTCTTTCAGCTTGTCAGCATCCAGCTTTAACAGCGAGAGCAGCTCTTTATTTTCTTTGAAGCCCACCCCACCGTGGTGGCCCATCTTGCCGGTTTTGAATTTTACTTCTACGGGTTTATTCAATGAAGATGGTTTTGCTGAATCGGCTGCCATTGCTCCGCCCATGCTACCCAGACTCAAAACTACTGCCATCGTACCCATCAGCATTCCCATTTTCGTTTTGCTAAACATATACACTCAACCCTTTCGTCTATGCTCGTGTAGTGTGCTTGTTCTTTGTTACAAGACCAAGTGTACATGGGTATTTTTAGATTCCCGTTTGAGAAAAAAGGAAAACTTGAGGGAAAATCGTAGAAAACTATGTCAACATAGTGGAGGAAAAGAAAAAGCACAGTTCTCTTCGACTCTGACACGCCAACGGTGGTGATGGACTGTCCGTCTCCACTTCAAAAAGAGGACCGTCGAGCCAAAGCCACCCTACGGGCGGAAGTTTCTCAGGGAAGAAGTGTTCGACAAGCGTGGTCCTCTTTTTGAAGTTCCGACTGGGTAGGCGTTGTCAAGGTCTGCGAGCCCTGTGCTTTTTCTTTTCGCCAGCTTTTTTCATTCATCGCTCCCTTTAAAACTTGGGAAGATCATCCATTGAGTATCAACTGGGGGGATTTTTCTTAATTAGTAGAACAAAGCCGCTTGGGAAGAAGTGCATTTCCAGTCCAAGCGCCTCTGGAGCCCACCTAAGCGTAGGATTGAATGTCGGGGAATTTCAGCTTCACTTATGAACTACTTCATCGAAACTTCTACGTTTGAAGCGCTCCCGACATTCAATCCGGAGCGGACAGTCTAACCCCTTGCAGGGCGTAGGCCGAAGCGTAGACTGGAAATGCGCTTCTTCCCCTCCACTACAGCCACTTTCTAATGCGAAAACAAAAGAGGACGGCATTTACCGTCCCCTCTCCCACGCTTTTATTTCGCGCTGAGGCCATATGTCGACTGTGCGACATTCACCATTTCTTCCTCAGGAAGATCCCCCGCGATTGTATATTCGATGCCGTCGAGCTCCCACGTCAGAAGTCGCTGATTTTCACCTGTCTGCGCAAGCACACCAACCGTAAAGCCGAGGTTCACAGGCATACCTTGCTCATACGATACAGATGCTGCTGTCGGGCGACCCTCGATTACCTTGTAGTTGTAGGTCCCTTTGTAGGTTAAGATAACCTTTCTCTCTCCATCACGGGTGACTGGCTCGATATCTCCTTGCTTAACCCCTTCTGGCATATACGTAGGGACGATAACACCGAATTGGCTGTTCGGTTGTTTTACGACCTGTCCATTTGTTTGCGCCATTGTTGGGATTGTTGTCAACGAGCTTGTTGTCATATTGCGCTCTTTGTCAAAGGCGTCTTTGTCAAACATAGGGTTGAACGAAAAATCAGTGAAATCAATTCGTACGAGCGGATTCATGCTAGCATCCATAATTTCGGCGTGCGTTGGTTTGAAATCTTCTGTCAGCCAAATTTTTTGCTTGGTCAAAGAACGATTGCCGCTGTAGTTCGCTTTCACTTCGAATACATACTGTTTTTCTTCCATCTTCATTTGGCGCTCTGTGTCATCAATAATGCTCTTGGCCAGCGTTTCGTATAGATATAACGGTCCGTTGTTCTCAGGCCAGCCACTTTGGAAGCGGAAGCTCTTGTTCAGATGCGGGGTCAGTACAAAGACTCCTTCATTGTTTCGCAAGATGATTTGTGTAATGCCACGCTGCTTCGAGGTGAGAGCTACCCGATAGTTGGTTGGCTTTTCATACCAGACCTGAACATCGTACTCCATGGGGGTAGAGCCTGTCTGCATGGTCAAAACTGCCTGAGACTTGTACCCAGTCATTTTTCCCAACGCACCGTTCAGGTCGCTCACCACATCTTCTGGTGTTTTCTGACCGAAACAACCGCCGAGGAACAGGGTGAAAACCAACAATAACACCAGTGGTAAAGCTACCCGTTTCATTCAATGAACTCCTCCTTGTCAATATTTTCGACAAAGAAGGGCATCCCTGTCTATTTCCTGGGAAATCTGTCAGTCTCTCGCCCATGCAGCGCACATCGTGTCAATGGTTGCAAATGGTTACGAAGTTGGCGACATATCGCTTGGATCGGCTACAGACTTAGCCTTCCTGTGTAAGAGCAGGTAGTCCCTCCTGATCTACGCGATATAAATGTATGTCCATCCTCGTCCCAATATGCAGACAAGTTTATCGGTTTTTTTCAAACATCTATCGTTCTTCTACAATGACTTGCGCAATCGCATGCGACTGGCTATGCGAAATGCTCACATGAATATGAACCCGAGTGGGGTCCAGATCAAGTTTGCTGTACACCTCGTTCTTTATGGTCATGACCGGCTTGCCCAAATGATTCGGGAGGATTTCCATATCCAAAAAGCTGAGTATAGCACCAATACCTGTGCCAAGTGCCTTTGCTCCCGCTTCCTTGGCAGCAAATCTGCCTGCAACCATTTCCGCCTGTCTCGTCTCTGATTTTCCATGCAGGAGCTGTTGTTCTTCTGTGGTCAAAAAGCGTTTGATTGCACTCTCTTGTCTTTTTATCATAGTAGCGATTCGCTCTATTTCCACAATGTCTACGCCTGTTCCAATGATCATGAGCACTTGCCTCCTAGTGGGCTGATTTACGAATCACAGTATCATCCACTTCCACGCTTTTGCAAGTGCAAGGATAGAGACCACATTCCATGCATAGACTTTACGGAATAAATAAAACCCCCGCAAATTGCGAGGGCTTTTGTCCGCTGGCTCCTACTCAGTAACTTGGCCAGAAGATTGTTGTGCAGCCGATTGTTGGTTCTGACGGCGAACTTCCGCAACATTTGTTTCACTTGCGAACTCAGTCGCAGCGCCTTGGGAAGCAGCGCGTTGTGCGGATTGTTGGTTCTGACGACGAACCTCTGTTGCGTTTGTTTCACTTGCGAATTCAGTCGCAGTGTTTGCTGCTTGGCTAGCTTGGTTCGCTTGGCCCATACCTCTGTTTTGTTTAGGCATCGTTAACATTCACCTCCTCGACGTCACTGAATATAATTTGTACAGCCCCCTACATGCGTATCCATCCTCATTTTTCCAAATCATGCTGTTGTTTACTTGCTTTGTCTCGACAGATCATTCATATTGAAAAGGGCAAGGCTTCTACTCTGCTTTTGAAAGGAGCAATTCTGTATGGCTCACAAGGTTATTATCTATACCCAAGTCACTTGCGGCCCTTGTCAGGAAGAAAAAATGTGGCTGACTTCAAACAACATTGCTTTCGAAGACAGAGACATCCGTCAAAACGATGCTTTTTTCCAGGAAGCCATTCAATTAGGCGCCAGCATGACACCTGTAACCTACATTGAAAAGGAAAACGGCGAGCAAATCGTCATCCATGGATTTGACAAGGAAGAACTAAAAAAAGCGTTGGATCTCAATTGATCCAACGCTTTTTACGACTGATCAGCCAAATGAAGGTTCACTTGCAGCTGATTTTTGTTTGACGACTGGCGACATGTCCGGCAAGTTAGACAAAATTTGCTTCACTTCAGGACTGCATTCCGTATTAACGGAGTAATAAACCCATGGTCCTTTCCTGCGCTCTTTGACCAAACCATGCGTTTTTAACTTAGCCAGGTGCTGAGAAACAGAAGGCTGGGAAGTTTGCAAAATTTCCACGAGATCACGGACACATAAGGACTGTACTTGCAGGAGAGCCATGATCGTCAAGCGCGTCTTGTCACCAAGTAGCTTATAAGTCTCTGACAAAAACAGAACCTGCATCAAATCCATTTCCATAAGGATACCCACCTTTGCCTTACATATCTGTTTATCAGTATACTATATGGCTTATATGATGGGGAAGATAGAACACAAAAGTTATGTGAACCCGGCCTATACATCTTGCTTTTTCATCGCCTCAATGATCTTGTCTGCAGTGCGTGCAGCCAGCGCCATGACTGTATTTGTCGGATTGCTACCACTTGAAGTAACAAACGTAGAAGCACCTGCTATGAAAAGATTGGGTATGTCATGTGATTGCCCGTATTCATTCACAACAGAGGTTTCCCTGTCATTCCCCATTCGGCATCCCCCCATGAGATGAGCGGTATCAGACACCACATGCTCCGGCTGTCCCCCCATCGCTTCAATAATCCGGTTCATTTGCCCAATGGCATGCTTGTAAAGCTGTTTGTCGTTCTCCTGATAACTGAACGTTACCGTAGGGATCGGCATTCCGTATTCATCTTTTTCACCTGAAAGCGTCACTCTGTTATCAGGATGAGGCAGCACTTCCCCTACCAAGGTGATCCGCGCATACATATTGTAATCCAGCATAGTCTCTCGAAGCTGTTTTCCCCATAAATACGAACCATCTTCCCTCTCGGCAGCAATGGCAGCCGCCATCCCGACCGGACGTGACCCGTGTGCACTCAATGTATATCCGCGGGCAAATCCTCGTTCGCGGTCCGTCTCATAAAAATGCTGCGTCAAAGCAAGGACAGGTGTTCCTTTATACAACCGCACTTCCTCCGGTAGTCGTCCGTATACATCATGACTGGAGTGGGGCATAATTGCTTTTCCTACCCATCCGCTCGAATTCGCCAACCCTTGCGGAAACTGAGCATTCGCCGAACTAAGCAACAATCGGGGAGTCTCCACCACAAAACCAGCCAAAATGACCACACGAGCCATCTGCCTGTGCGTCAAACCATTATGGTTAAACAACACACCGCCGACCCGGTCGCCAGCCATCAAAATTTCCGTCACCATGCAGTCGGACAGTACCTCTGCCCCCTCCGCTATCGCTTTGGGAATATGATGAATCAACCCGCTGTACTTGGCATTCGGCATGCACCCTTGATTGCAAAAGCCACGATTGATACAGGGGGGACGCCCATCAAAAGGACCCGATAAAATCGCCAGCGGGGCGACCACACTCTCGATTCCCAGCTTCTCGCACCCTTCCCGGAACAGTTGCGCATTGGCGCTGATGGGCTCCCGAACCGGGTACGGATATGGTCCTTGAAAGGAACCCCACGGAAAATGATTAGGACCGGAGACCGCAATCTCCCGTTCGATCTTGTCGTAGTACGGGGCAAGGTCCTGATACGTAATCGGCCAGTCTTCCCCTACGCCGTCTACCGTCTTCGTCTTAAAATCACTCTCGTGGAAACGCAGGAACACCCCCGTAAAATGTACGGTGCCTCCCCCAATTCCCCGTCCTGAGTTGTTATGTCCCAAACGCAGCGGGTCTTTGCCTGCTACCAGCCTCGTTTCCTGCCAGGCCAATCTCCGCATCGACAGCTCATCACTGGCGAAATCGTGCTGCGGGTCCCAAAACGGCCCCGCTTCCAGTATGACTACGCGCAACCCGGCCTTTGCCAACTCATAAGCCAGTACGCCTCCTGCCGCTCCGGCACCTACGATGCACACATCTGCGTCATCGGCGTATTTTCTTTGATCCACAGGAGTAGGGCGATGAGTAATCGTATGATGGTCATGACTCGTCATTTGTTTTCGCCTCCCATGGGTCCGTCAATCCTTTTTCCACCCGTACATAGCCACGCGGATAAGCGGGTCCGCCATAGCCGATATCCGACCAAACTAACGGATGTGAATAGTAAGCACTGACTGTGTCATGAAGCAACCGCTTGAAAAAATCTGCGGGAGTAAAGCCTTTCCACGCCTCCTGGTTTTGGATGCCTCCATTCGCGACGTGCTGAAGAACAGCTTCCTGCTGGTCTAGCTTCAACGCAACAAAATCAGTTCCATAAGCGGCATGACTCTCCGCATCAATCCCTTTCAAGCCCGAGCGATAGAGCTCTTTTTTGGGTGGAATTCCGACCTTACGTTGTGATTCTCCGATATGACTAGCCGTCGTATTATCTAGATGCTCCACTACAAAGGTCAGCACCTCCAAACGGTGATCATTGACCAATACGCCTACGACTGTCTGCAAAAGCAAGGATTCATGCTTCGTAAAAAATTGATTGGCAATCGCGGGCATTCGTCTGGCGCCTACCACTTTCCTGGTGTGAGCATCCCACTCTGTATGCTGGTCCCAAACATCATAGGATGGGTAACGTCCAGGCTTTTCCATGTCCTCTCACCCCTTCGAAAACGATTTTTACCAAAACAGCGCAAGAAGCCCTAAAGCTGACATTGCCGTGATCAGTAAAGGAAGAATTACAGGAGGACCGACGAGAAAATTTTGACCTTGTGAATACCCCCCCACACGCTGCCCGACGCCAACCGTATGTAAATAGGCTCCGTACAAACCACCAACCATGCCAACGACCATCATCAAGGCAAACACCCAGCGCAGCCAACCCGCATTCACAAACGATAAAACAATAGCAGTAACCGCAAATACAGGGAGCTCAAGCACGGGAATCCACATTGCCCAATGTCGGAAGTTTTGTCGAGAGTGAAAAAGTGTGACCTGAACCGCAATCAGGGCAAACGCCAATCCAGTAAAAAGTATCAGTACGCGTTCGATCGGCCAGCCATGCCACATGGAAACATCCTCCTTTTTACGTACGTTGCGCCTATTTTTTCCTACCTTCTCCTGTCCTATTCTGCCTGTTCCAATGCAAAGCCCCATGATCAAAGAAAAACGCCTGCTGACTATTTACCAGCAGGCGTTCCATTTCTTATGAAAAATAGATCAACGTCAGATACAAACCGAGCAAGGTGAACGCCAATGTCGGTACGGTCAAAACAACACCCGTCCGAAAGTACTGTCCCCACGTAATCGTCACGTCTTTGCGTCCCAAGACATGCAACCAGAGCAAGGTCGCAAGCGATCCAATCGGGGTTATTTTCGGCCCCAAATCGCTCCCGATCACATTCGCGTAGATCATCGCTTCCCGCATCACTCCGTCTGCTTGAGTCCCTGCAATTGCTAGCGCGTTGAATATGACTGTCGGGAGGTTGTTCATAACAGAGGAAAGAGCAGCAGCCAGAAAGCCTGTTCCCAAGGTCGTTGCCAATAAACCATGCGCCATGAACCAATCCAAGGCGTCCTTGACCAAGTCAGTCAATTTCGCGTTGTGCAGCCCCCACACCACGACATACATGCCAATCGAAAAAACAACGACTACCCACGGCGCTTCTTTCATAATCCGCCGCATGGCGATCGCTTCACTTTTTCTTGCAACTAGGCAAAAAATGATGGCTGCCCCCGCAATGATGATAGACACGGGCGTATGGATGGACTCGCTAATAAAAAAGCCAATCAACAACACCGAAAGAATCGGCCACGCTAGGCGAAACATTCTGTGATCGCGAATCGCTTCCTCCGGATTTTTCAGATGGGAAAGGTCAATCTGCGCTGGGATGCTTTTGCGAAAATATAGGTACAAAACCAGCAAACTTCCACCAATCGAAAACAAAGTCGGAATGATCATTTTGGCCGCATACGCAGCAAAGCCGATATCAAAATAGTCAGCGGAAACAATATTCACCAGATTACTAATCACAAAGGGCAAAGAACTCGTATCTGCAATGAACCCGCTCGCCATGACAAATGCCAAAACTGTTTTCCCATCCAGCTTTAGTGCCCTCACCTGTGCCAACACAATCGGTGTCAAGATCAAAGCAGCACCATCATTCGTAAACAAAGCGGATACGAGTGAACCAAGCAGGATCACATAAACGAACATAAGCCGCCCATTCCCTTTGGCAAAACGAGCCATATGGAGCGCAGCCCATTCAAAAAAGCCGATTTCGTCCAATACGAGCGAGATGATAATAATCCCGATTAGCGCCAGCGTCGCATTCCAAACAATGGCGGTCACCTCTGCAACATCACCGATCGTGACTACCCCAATCGCTAGCGCCAACAGTGCACCACCGACAGCCGGATAACCAATCGACAGCCCCCGCGGTTGCCAGATAACCAATGTTAACGTGATCAGAAAAAGGAAGAATGAAATCCAAACCACTGCAAGTATCTCCTTTCCAAAAACCAAAAAGAGCGGACCTCGAAAAGTCCGCTCTCCTACCATACTACAAATTGAAATGATCTGAAACGTCAAGTAATGGAATCCGTTAAAGTAAAATGTGGCCACCTTCTACATGAAGGACTGTTCCGGTAACAAAACTATTTTGGAGTAGGTATAGTACGCTTTGTGCCACATCTTTTGCTTGTCCAACTCGCTTCACTGGGAGCTTGTCTGCCAACGTTGCATAGAAATTTTCGCGCATGTCTTCAGGCATTTTGCTGCGTGATGGCGTATCAATAATGCCAGGTGAAACGATATTCACTCGGATTGGTGCCAGTTCCAAGGCGAGGGTTTGCCCCAGATTCGAAACCGCCGCATTGACTGCACCAAGGGCAGAGGAACCGATCATCGCTTTGTAGGCGACAACCCCGGAGAATAAGGTGATGGAACCGTTTGTTGAAATCTTCTGCGCTCCGTACTTCGCCGCGTAGTATTGGCCCCAAAATTTATTATCAAACAGCTTCCGTGCTTGGGCTGTATCTGTTTGAAGAAATGAACCACCTGATGTTTCCGCTGCGCTGACGACCAGATGATCAAACGTGCCTACCTTTTCAAAAAAGGCCTGAACCTGCTCTTCATCGGTGATATCAAGCGTATACACCGAGGCTTTGGAGCCCAGACTCTCTTTTGCCTTTTGCAATTTCTCTTCGGAGCGGCTGGCAATGATCACTTCTGCTCCAAGCGTTACTGCCTGTTTGGCTGTCTCCAAACCAATTCCGGAGCTTCCGCCGATGATGACTATCTTTTGATTGTGCAACATGATAAGATCTCTCCCCTATTATTATGAGGTTTTTATTAGAAACTCAATACCTGTTTGAGATGCGCCTCGAGTTCGGATACAAATCGGTCGATCTGCGGATTTTTGATGACATCATAGCAAGCAAAGCTCTTTACAGGTTGCATGCCTAAAAATTCCTGTACGCGGTGCAAATGGCTGATTGCATCCTCCAGGCTCTCTCCATTAAAAAATTGGGTCGGATCGTTAAATGCTTTTTCTGGAGCATTCCAAGTCGTTGAAAACATATATTTTTTGCCGGTTAATAAACCGCCTCTACCGTACTGATTAGCCCCCTTAAAAAACAAGCCGTAGGCATACACTTCATCCATATATGTTTTCATTAACCCAGGGACACTGAACCAGTAGATGGGGGTTTGATAAATGACCATATCTGCCCAGAGAAATTTCTCGTGCTCTTCTTCGATTTGGTATCCGTTTTGAATAATGGTAGTTCGTACTTGGTTCTCTTTTTTGAGCAGACCCACCATATGATCCGTCAACGTTTGGTTCAGTTTTCCCTCTGATGAGCCATATTTTTGATGACCATTGATGATCAGGATTTTTTTCATTTTTTCCATCTCCTTTATGTTAGGACGTTCAATTTTCCGCTAAAACGCCAATTTGTTGCATAAAAGTTAAATTGTCTTCCAGGTGCCAGTCTTCAACGAGCTTCCCATCCTTGATGCGCAAAACATCGATTGCCATAAATTGAATGGGCTTACCGGCCAGAGGTTTTCCCATAAACTCGCCTTTGCTCGTACCCGTAAAGGAAAGACGAGCTGTCACCTTGTCCCCCACTACCAATAAATCCTCAATCTTGCATTGCAAGTCGGGAACTGCTTTACGGAAGTTGCGGGAAGCGAATAACAAGCCATCGGGGCCTTGAGGCCTTCCTTTCGGCAATGTGTTATCTATGAAACTTTGGGAGACGGTTTGTGCAATGAGCTCCTCATTCCCAGTGTTCCAGAATCCGTAGAAACGTTGTGCAGCCTGTACCATTTCGGTAGCTTTCGTTGAATCCAATGAGGAATCAATCGTCATCGACACAGGTTGAGGAAGATCCTTCAATAGTTGGACGTCTGTCTTGGCGGACAACACAGCCGTTTGTTTATCATAGGCAGACGTTTTCGAATCAGTAGCGCATGCTGTCGTGAACAGCATCGTCCCGAAGATGACAGCAATACCAGCTATCGAACTCATTTTTTTGGTAAGTGGAATCATGTCGTTCTAATCAGCTCCTTATTTAGAGGGGAAGTATCGGTTTACATTGCTATTGTAATGACACTAACTTCATTTACGGAAGTAGTGATATTTAATTCATATAGTTTCCGAAAAGATACTATTGCGTTATAATAGCCAAAAACCTTACTAATTTTTTGGAGGTTATTCCGATGAACGTTCTTGAGCCAATCGAACTGAACAAAGGAACCCCAGGCCAACCTTGCCCCATTGCCAAGACACTTGACGTAATCGGGACCAAATGGACCTTTTTAATCATTCGGGACCTGCTTATCGAAGGAACGCTGCGTTTTAGCGACCTGCTGAAATCCATGGATGGGATTAGCCCAAAAACACTGTCGCTCAGACTAAAGGAATTGGAGGAGCACGGCATATTGGAAAGGAAAGTGTTTCCGGAAGTCCCTCCGCGCGTGGAATATACGTTAACGGAGAAAGGGAAACGATTGGAAGGTATTTTCATTGAATTAAAGAGATTTGGGTTACATTTATAAACATTTAAAATCAAAAAAAGAGCGGACCTCGAAAAGTCCGCTCTCCTACCATCATGCTTATTGAATTATCCGAAACGTCCGGTAATGTAATCCTCTGTTCTTTTATCACGAGGATTTTGGAAGATCGTCGGGGTACTGTCAAACTCGACTAGCTCGCCATTCAAGAAAAACGCAGTCTTATCGGAAATACGTGCCGCCTGCTGCATGTTATGCGTCACGATTACAATCGTATAACGGTTCTTCAGCTCCTCCAACAGCTCTTCGATTTTGGCTGTCGAAATCGGATCCAAGGCAGAGGTTGGCTCATCCATCAAAATAATCTGTGGCTGAACAGCGAGTGCTCTTGCGATACAGAGGCGTTGCTGCTGTCCACCGGAAAGCCCTGTTGCTGGCTTTTTCAGTACATCCTTCACTTCATCCCAAAGGGCTGCTGCCTTGAGGCTTGTCTCTACCAGCTCGTCCAGTTTGTTACGATCGTTCATGCCATGGAGTCTCGGCCCGTACGTGATGTTGTCATAGATGCTCTTCGGAAATGGATTCGGATGCTGAAACACCATGCCGATATTTTTGCGAAGTCGCTCAACTTCTACACGAGAGCTATAAATATCCTCGTCGAACACTTTTACTGTTCCTGTGATTTTGGTGTTCGGTACAGAGTCGTTCATTCGATTCAAGGTCCGTAAAAATGTAGACTTACCGCAGCCTGACGGACCAATTAAAGCTGTAATGGAATCAGACTCTACATCCAGATTTATATGATAGAGGGCTTGCTTATTACCGTAGAAGAGATTCAACTCTCTCACCGAAATAACACTCATACGGTCTTCGCTCCTTCGTGGTTGTTACGTCCTTTTACTTCCCCACTATAGCGCACCATTGTTAGGTTTCCGTGTGAAGTTTATTAAGTTTCGATAAAGATTTTGTCTTAGGACTTTTTACATAGGTCATCTTACATTAATTTATGGTAAATCTTGTCGATAAAGCATATACGCTCCTCTAGGTACCCCCTACAATAAAGCTGAACGTTTTGATAAGGGGAGAACAATTAATGCCAGACATAAGAAAACCGTGGGGTCGCTCGTCGTTTCATTATCGTTCAATTTTCACCAGACTGTTCGCAGGAATCATGGGAATGGTTGTCTGTATGATGGCCATAGCCGCTTTCTTCATCAGCTATCAATCCGAAGCCACACTCAATGAAAAAACAAAACAGCAATTACACGAAGCATCAGGTGCAGCTCTACAGAAAGTACATAGCAGGGTCTATGACATCGTAACCGCCTTGCAATCATTTGCCTCCACTTATAAAAACAGCAAGATCACTAACAGTCAGATCTTTGGCATTTTTACTGATTTGTCCACCAGCAATCCTACGATTTCCGAATTACAGATCGTCACCACAGACGGAAAGTATTTGACCTTTCCGGGATCACCCCTCGACAGTTCCTACGATCCGCGAAAGATGGACTGGTATGAGGGAGCATTGAATCAACCGCAGCAGGGGGTTTTTGTCTCAGATGTCTTCCAGTTTTCCAAGACGGAGTTTCCCAAGATAGCCGTCTCACTCCCTTTGCGCAATGAAGACGAGGAGCCTGTAGGCGTCGTCGTGGCATTCGTCTCTGTTCCGAAGCTGAGCGAATCCATTGGCCAGATCAAACTAGGGGAAACCGGGTATGCCATGATCGTTGATCAACAAGGCAAGCTGGTCGCTCATCCCGATCAATCCTACGCGTTGCAGCGCCCTCTTCTCTCTGAGCTTGCGATCGTGCAAAACGTCATCTCTGGTCAATCTGGGTACGAGCCGAGCAGGATCAATGGGGTGGACTCTTTTGTCGCCTATCAATTTGACCCTTCGCTAAAATGGGGAGTGATCGTCGTACAGTCGGTATCCGAGGTAAAGCAAGAGGTTCGTCGCCTTCAGCTAACCATTTTGGCCGTCTCACTCGTCGGACTCACTGCACTAGCCCTGATGCTGTATGTGTACGTTCGCCGAATTATCAAGCCGATTAAAGAAGCACAACAAAAAATGTCCGCCTTTAGCGAGGGCGATCTGCTGCAAACCATGCACGTACAAAGCAATGATGAAATTCGCCAGCTAGCTGACAGCTTCAATCGAATGAGTGAACAAATCCGGACGATCATCGGTAAAATCCAGTATGTCATCTCAGACGTCAAACAAGTAGCCGATCATGTAGGAAAAGGCTCCCGCCATTCTCACGCCATGCAGTCAGAAGTCGTATCCGTAACAGAGCAGCTTGCCCAAGAAATGGACAACCAGCAGGAGCAGATCGATGATATTCACGCCACGATGGCCGGCATCACACAAGAAATGTCTCGAATCACAGACTCCATGGAAAAAGCAATTGTACAAAGCCAGGAATCACGTCAGCAAAATGCAAAAGCAGCAACCTCCATCGATTTACTAAAAGAAAATATGCACAGCATCTCGGAAGATATGAAGGCATCTATGCATGCCATGTCCTCCATGAGAGAAAGCATGGGCGACATCAACGAAATGCTCGGTCTGATTTCCGCTATCTCCAAGCGAACCAAGCTTTTGTCCTTCAATGCTCGAATCGAAGCTTCCAGAGCTGGACAAGCCGGAGTTGGCTTCAGCGTCGTAGCAGACGAAATTCGCTTGCTGTCCGACCAGACAGAAGAGGCATCTGCCCGTATTCAAAAGGTAATTGAATCAGGGGAAGAACGAATGGAGCACGTAGCCGCTTGCTTGCAGACGACCGATCATGCTACTGTAAATGGCATTCAAACCTTGCACCAGGCCGCTTCTATCTTCCACAATACGATCCAGCTCAGCGAAGCGTTGACTGCCCAATTTGAATCGATCAGAATGCTCACAGGAACAATCTCGACACAGAGCCTAGCCATTTCACAGCGGGTAGACAATCTGTCTGCCTCTGCACAACAAGTAGTATCAGGCACACAGCAAGCTGTAGCCGCCAATCAAGAAAGTCTATCCTTATCGGAGCAATTTCTCGATGACTCTCTGCGCCTGACAGAAATCGTAGAGGATCTCGAACAAACCATCAAATTTTTCCGAGCGGGTGAAGCAAGCCTTTCTTTGAAAAATTCCTGATAACATAAAGTGAATGTGAACTCTTTACAAACCTGTCCCTGCGAAAGGGGATGTCTGGTCCTTGGATAAGCGTTCCATTCACTTTTTTGTCTTTGCCAACATCAAAGCAAATGGTACAGCTACGTTTTCCACTTGCTTTTTCCCTTATCTATATGGCTATCAAATATGGTGTAAGAGCTGTTGTAGACTATGAAGCTTCCAGCGAAGACTACGGCATTGTCATATGGTTTTTATTCACGATATCTACGGAAAATTTGAAACCCAAAGAACACGAAGCCCTCCTGCAAGCTGATTTGCTTGGGAGGGCTTCGTGTTCTTTTCTATTCTCACTTATCCAAAACGTCCACTAATATAATCTTCGGTTTTTTCGCTTTCAGGTGATGTAAAAATTTTTCCTGTCTCATCCATCTCGATCAGCTCACCCATCAGGAAGAAGGCGGTTTTCTCAGAAATTCGCGCTGCCTGATGGAGGTTATGAGTAACGATCACGATCGTATATTCATCTTTTAGCTGCATGACCAGCTCTTCGATTTTCATAGTAGAGATCGGATCGAGTGCGGAAGCCGGTTCGTCCAACAGCAAAATGGTTGGCTGCATCGCAATTGCACGCGCGATACAAAGCCTCTGCTGCTGTCCACCAGAAAGAGAGAGCGCTGAGTCGCGAAGGCGATCCTTTACCTCATCCCAAAGCGCTGCTTTTTGCAGGCTCGACTCAACCAATTCGTCCAAATCACGTTTATTGGTCATCCCGTGGAAACGCGGTGCAAAAGCGATGTTTTCATAGATTGATTTAAAAAATGGATTCGCTCGTTGGAACACCATTCCTACCACTTGGCGTAGGCTCTCGATGTTTACTTGCGAGCTGTTAATGTCGATACCATCAACAATAATGGAACCCTCTACCCGACAAGAAGGAACCAGATCATTCATCCGGTTCAAGCTCCGCAGAAGCGTCGATTTTCCGCATCCAGATGGGCCGATAAAGGCCGTCACGGAGTTTTTTTCAATATCCATTGATATATTTTTTACGGCGTGCTTCTCTCCGTAGTATACATTCACGTTATTCGTATGAATGATCGTTTCTTGCATGGTCAGTACGGACATGGCTGCCACCTACCTCTTCTTAGTTTGATCCTGACGTCATCTTTTTGTAAACCCAATTCCCGAACCAACGAGCGGAAAGGTTAAAGAGCAAGACGGCAATAATCAGAACAGCAGCCGCGCCATCTGCGACATCACGTGCATCCGGTGTCAGTCCCTCGCTGTTTACCTTCCAAATATGAACGGCCAGGGTCTCGGCAGGACGGAACGGATTCAGAGGTGATGTTGTACTGTTCATCGAGAAGTCGGTGAAATCCAGATTCGGTGAAGACATCCCTGCTGTAAACAGCAAGGCAGCCGCTTCCCCAAATACACGGCCAGAAGCCAGAATGGCCCCCGTAAGGATACCTGGGAGTGCTGCTGGAAGGATGACAGACACGATGGTACGCCATTTGGTAATACCAAGCGCGAGACTCGCTTCCTTTTGACTGCGTGGTACGTTGCGCAGTGCATCCTCTGTTACACGAACCAAGAGCGGCAGGTTAAATACCGTCAGCGCAAGTGCTCCACCAAACAGGGTATAGCCCCAGCCTGTCATATTTACGAACACGAGCAATCCAAACAAACCAACTACGATAGACGGAAGGGAAGACAAAACTTCTATACTCATGCGGATAAACTGTGTAATCTTGTTATCCGGCGCATATTCAGCCATATAAATGCCTGCTCCGATCCCGAGCGGCAACGCGATCAGCATAGTCAGGACCAGCAAGTACAACGAGTTGAAAAGCTGTGGTCCAATCCCGCCACCCGCATTGACAATATCCGGCGGAGAGGTTAAAAAGTCGAGATTCAGCTTATGCCAGCCTTGTGAGAGAATGAAGCCCAATAATCCCACCAAGGTACCGATAATCAGTACGGCAATCAGTGTCAAAACAACAGTAGCAGCGCGGTCCATCAGTCTCGCTTTCATCTATTTTGCCAACCTCTTTCTGCCCAACAGGCGCAAAATCACGATAAAGATGAAAGACATCGCCAAGAGCAGCAAAGCCATTGACCAGAGAGCATTGTTATACGGAGTTCCTTGAATCGTGTTCCCCATGTTCAATGTAATACCGCTAGTAAGCGTACTGATTGGTTCGAACAAACCGCTTGGCAGCTTCGTTGTGTTACCGATAACCATCTGCACAGCCAAAGCTTCTCCAAAAGCGCGAGACATTCCCAAAACAATGGCCGTCAAACAGCCAGGAAGTGCGGAATGCAACACGACATTCCAAATCGTTTGCCAGCGAGTAGCACCCAGTGCGAGCGAAGCATTGCGCAAATCTTGCGGAACTGCCTCAATAGCATCTGCTGCCACACTCGTAATGGTTGGCAAAATCATCAGGGCAAGAACAAGTCCCCCTGCCAATAAGCTGAAGCCAAGCACATCAAATTGTTCGCGAATAAAGGGAACAAGTAAAGTTAGTCCAACATAACCGTAAACGACCGATGGAATACCAACCAACAGCTCGATAACCGGCTTCAATACTTTTTTCCCGAAGCCAGGAAAGATCTCTGTCATAAAAATAGCGGCGCCGATTCCGAGTGGCGCGGCAATCAAAGCAGCCAGTGCCGTTACGAAAAACGAACCGAGGATAAAGGGCAACACACCATACGAGGATGGCTCGCCTTCTGGGTCCCATTTAACATGGGTTAAAAATTCTTTGAAGCTTACTCCATCGACAAAGAACGTCGACAGCCCTTTTGAAGCAATAAAATAGGTGATCGATAAAACTACAATAACGAGCAAACCCGCACAAATCATCGCGATGGTTTTGCCGGTAATATTCTCTGTTTTTTGACGCTTGTTCGTTGTCAGCATTTTTTGCGCAATCATCGATTTACGCTCTGTATTTATCCCTTCAGTACGATGGCTCATGTTCTCCCTCCTGGAAAGAAAACGACTGTACGCAAGCAAAATGAGGGGAAGGCCCCCCTACCCCTCTATTTTGCTGTTGACGATAACGCTTATTTTTGAGTTACTTTGCCTTCTGCATCACGTTCCACTTTCATGTCTGTGATTGGCAAGAAGCCCAATTCTGTAACAGTTTTCTTTTGTACTTCGTCAGTCAGGATGAAGTCGAGGAATGCTTTTGCATCGCCAGTTGCTTCACCTTTGGTGTACATATGCTCGTACGCCCATACTGGATATTTGTTCGTTGTAATGTTTTCTGCGTTTGCTTCCACGCCATCCAATTTCAGAGCTTTTACAGTGTCATTGAAGTAGGACAGTGCCAAGTAACCAATTGCACCTGGTGTTTCTGCAATGATTTTGCGAACAGTACCGGAGGAATCCTCTGTGATACCTTCTGCTTCTTCTTTGCCATCCAAAGCGAATTTGCTGAATGTCGCGCGAGTTCCGGAAGATTTCGGACGGTTAACCAGCGTGATCTTCATATCATCGCCGCCAACTTCTTTCCAGTTCGTGATTTTTCCAGTGAAGATGTCGATCAATTGTTGCTTGGACAAGTTGTCCACTTTTACTTGTGGGCTTACCGCTGCTGCCATTCCGACAACCGATACTTTGTGGTCTACCAGTTCGTTTGCTGGAATGCCTTTTTTCTCTTCTGCAAAAATATCGGAGTTACCAATCGTTGCTGCACCACTTGCTACTTGGCTCAAGCCTGTGCCGCTTCCTCCGCCTTGTACTTGGATTTGTGCGCCTGCATTTTTTGCCATAAAGTCTTTGGCCGCTTGCTCGACCAGAGGTTGTAAAGCGGTAGAACCCACTGCTGTGACAGGTTCACCGGAAGTTTTTGTTGTCGAACCAGAGTTGCTTTGCTCCTGGGCTGGTTTTTGCGCCGGTGCTGGTGTCTGTGTCTGCGCAGTGTTGCCGCTTCCGCACCCCGCGAGTAATGCCCCTACACATGTCAGCGCAATAAACATTTTGCTGAGTTTTTTCATTGGATGAAAATCCTCCTTAAAAGGTTCGGTTTGTTTTTTTCTCTCTTACAAGTACAAACTATACAGCGGGAATGTTGTCGTATTATGTTGTGAATGTAAAGCTTTCTTAAAGATCCCGGGATTCCTGTTGTAAAACGGCGCAAACATGGGAATAATGTCCCTATTCTTTTGGTGGGGGTGTCCATGTGGAACGTCTGGCCTTGCTTTTTGTGATCATCGGAGCCCTGAACTGGGGGTTAATCGGGTTATTTCAATTCGATTTAGTCGCGAGCTTGTTTGGTGGAGCGGAATCTATCGTAAGTCGAATCGTGTATACGTTGGTAGGCTTGTTTGGGGTATATGCCATCAAGTTTCTATTCACGGAGCGGGAAGAAACTCGAACAACATGAAAAAACGATGACCGGCTGTTGAGGCGAGGAGGAAACAGGAGAAAACGCTCAGCTTCTTGTCCCACCCGCTGAGAGATTCACTGCCCGTCTCCATGAAAAAAGCGAAACCCGCGTCCAAAGTGGTCCATTCAAGAGGTGTCTCAGAGGTGGACGCTAAAAGCTTGTTTCTCTTTTTTCATTCCGCCTCGGTCGGTGTACCAAAGATCTTCGCTTATTTCTCCTGTTTCCTCTACGAGCTTTCCGTGCCATTCAAGGTTTTTAAAGCCTTAAAAGAATGAAGAATGTAATCAGTCACGACAGAGAAGAATATTTCCAGACGTAGCGACTTGTGGAGTCCTACCGAGCGGAGAAGCGATTAGCGGGCAAAAGAAACGCAACGTGCTAGAGCTACGAAGCGGCTACCACTTTTGCGTTTCCCCGCTAATCGCTTCGGAGCGGACAGTCAAAGCCCCCAGCAGGACGGAGCCTGGAGCCTAGACTGGAAATATTCTTCTCTCCACGACAGCCACGTAATTATAAAAAAAAGCAGCACATCCTGATGAACAGGGTGTGCCGCTTTATTGGTGATGATTAATTATCTCGTTTCAGTGGCTCGGAGAGATCTACGTGCCCCATCAGCGTTTCTACTTTCTTGCCATCCTCCAAGAAGACAATCTCCTTTACTTCCGAGAATTGAAAGAAAGTATTCTTCAACGCATCCAAAGCCATTGTCTCGCCACTCGAACCCATGTTGAACTTATTTTTGCTATCTGCATCAATCGTCAGGGTGCCTTTATCGATTGTAATGGAATGGTACTTAAAGTCTCTCCACAGTGGAACGTGCACGTCTGGCTTTACAGGCGTCTCCAGCAGGGCAAGTGTCTTTTTGTACTTCTCGATATCTTCTGCAAACGTGATCTCTTGCTCTTCTTTTTGCAGCTCCATCACATTATTATCCGAATAGTAAACGGTGACCATTTGCTTTTTCAGAGTCGGCTCTGTTGTCGATGGATCAGTGTTTGAACCAGATGGCTGTTCTACTGGTGTGGTTGGCTGTGGTGTTTCTGTCGCGTTTTGCCCACATCCGGCCAAAAGCAGCATCACTAACGCTGCCATCCAGATCACTCGACTTTTTTTCATCGTGTAAAGCCCCCTTACTGATAAGACTCGTAGTATTCACGAATAGCCGCAACAATGGCTTTCGCGATTTTATCTTGGAATGCCGGATTCGTCAGCTGCGCGTTCTCCTGTGGATTGGAGAGGAAGCCGGTTTCGGTCAATACAGCAGGCATTTTCGTGTTTTTGATCACATAAAAGCCGCTCTTCTTGAAGCCACGATCCGGGAACTGCGTTGCCCCACGCAAATATTTATGTACCAATTGGGCAAAGTCTTTACTGTTTTCATTATAATAGAAAGTTTCTGTTCCTGCAGCCGTCGGTTTCTCGAATGCGTTGGCGTGAATAGACAAGAACAAGTCGGCATCTAACTCATTAGCAACTGCGACACGCTCTGACAGTTCATAAAACACATCTGTTGTGCGGACAGGAACGACTTGAAACTCTGGGTATTGCTTCAGCAAAGCCACAATCTTATTGGAGACAGCCAAGTTGTAATCTTTTTCATTGTTGCCAGCGGAGCCCTTCGTACCAGGGTCTTTTCCTCCATGACCGGCATCAACGACGATCAGGTAGCCTGTTTTCTTCGGTTTTGGCGCCAATTTTACTTCGATACCATCTTTCGTGTAAGCCAGCTCATACGTGCTCTTTTGGTTCAGCTCAATAACGACGCGAACCGTGTCAGGAGATGCACTGTATTGGCTGTAACGCAGGTTAGTGATGAGAGGTTCTTCTTTTGCTTGTTCAACCTGATTCAGTCCGTCAGAATCTGAATCTGTGCCTTGGTCTTCATCAGCAGCGGAGGCTGTTTCCTCGGATTCGCCTACGCTATCATTTTTTTCGTCTTGACGTTTTAGATCATCGATTAAATCATCATCCAATGCGGTTTGTGGGAGATCCAAGACGATCCGGTGTGGTCCTGTCATCACAAAGGACTGCGGAATGACAGGTATGGTCGTTTCAATACGAACACGGTCGCCGTTCTCAGATACACCTTTCAAAATATTGAGGCGATCAATCTCAACCTGATTATTTTTCTTGTCCCACGTAAATGACCCTCCAAGCTCGTCCTCCAATTGACGTAAAGGGAGGACCAACTGATCATCAATCGTCATCCCGCGCTCAGGTCTTTTCCACGTAAAGCCTTTTTGTCCCACTTGCTCAGCTACGGTCTGTGCGGACGCGTACATCGTGTCTTCCACTTGATACAACTTGATCGGCTGGGTTGGTACCTTGCCATTCAGCTTGACCTGCGGTGTTTCGTTCGCAATGACAGTACGCTTGCTGTTGTCCCACCCGACTGTAACACCAAGTGACTCCCCGACAAAACGCAGTGGCAGCAGCATACGCTTTTGTGTAATAACAGGCGGCGTATCGAGCTTCACTTGTTTGCCGTTCAACACTGCTGTACGGGAGTCAAGCGTAAGGGAGAGCTGCTGTGTGCCTTTGGTAATGACAGCTGTTCGAGTAGCCTCATTCCAATCCACATTTGCACCTAGCCCTTCGGCGATGACACGAACGGGTACCAACGTACGCCCATTCTTGATGACTGGCGGCACTTCAGCATTTACTGCTTGTCCACCAATCACGAGATTGACAGCTTCCTCTGAAGCACTGCTTGCTGCAACCGCCCAACCGGGGATTAGCAGCAGGACCAGCAACGCAAAAAGCAGAGGGTAAAATCGTCTCTTCATCCTGACCTCCTCCGTGATGTCTGTATTCTTCGTTATGTGGCGTCAGCCAATGTGCAACGTTCACCATTCTATTAGACGCTAGATGATCTGTAAAGTTTATAGTCTTTTGGTACCAAAATGAAAAGACCGCCTCCGCAAGCCCCGCGAGACAGTCTTTGTAACTGAGCATTTGTTACCGAAAAAATCCCCTTCTCTCTTGCCTACTTACTTGTTGAACCGGTTTTTTTATCATATTCAAGCCCCCGTTAGCAAGAAATTGCTGGATCAGCGATATCACAGCTGGATTCGACAGTACCTTAATGGAATCGGCTACCTTGGGGTTTTTCAATTGGGGAATAGCGTCGCCTAGATGCGGTAAAAGCGGCAGTAAATCTTCGATAGAAATGGCAGGCTTTTGTGGTGGGGGTACAGCTTCCACTTGGGCGGTATTCCGTCGTCCTCCAAACAGCAGACTTCGCCGTTCTCCTGTACCTTTTGGAGGTGCCTGTTTGAGACGCCCCAGTGTATTTTTCATATCCTGTAGCTCCTGTCGCACCTGACTCATTTCTTTCATCATTTGGGCATTGTTTGCATGCTGCGCATCCGCAAGTTTGTTGATCGATTCTAGCAAAGGGTTCTTGGGGACAGCCTGCTTCTTTTTCGCTTTCATTTTCTCAACGATAATCCCACCTCCCTCCTCACTATCCCCCTTATCTAAAACGTTTTTTTATATTTTCCAAATCCTTTGCAGTGACACCTTTTTTCGAAAGCTTATTCAACAAACTTCCGACATTTTCTGTTTTCTGCATCTGACGAAACTGTGCAGCATAACTGTTAACCTCTTGCTCGGTCAATTTTTTCCCTGACTTTCTGGCCATTTCACGAATGACTTCCTTAATTCCCGCATCTGTCCTCAGCTTTTCCTTAGGAATGGATTTCACAATGTTGAGCAAAGACCCAATATCCATCAGTATCCCCCCTAATTGCAGTTAGTTCCTTTTTACTCTATGTAGCCAAGGACGTAATGGATTGGTCATTTGTCCATGAGACAGAAAAAAAGAAGAGGGCACGAAAATAGCCCTCTTCTCCTGCATTTTTATTTTTTGGTAAGATCCGCATATTTGAAATCAATAGCACCCAGACCATCGATTACGACATCCTTCAGATTTTCGTTTTGCACCCAAGAGTTCACGTAGAAGTAGATTGGCATGATTGGCATTTCATCCATCAGGATTTGCTCAGCCTCCAAGAGAATTGCTTTGCGCTTCTCTGGGTCTTGCTCCAGAGCGGATTGGTTCAGGAGCTCCTTGTACTTTGGATTTTCCCAACGTGTATCGTTGTTTCCGCTGTCTTTTTCCTGGAACATTTCCAAGAAGTTGATGGGATCATTGAAGTCACCCAGCCAGCCTCCACGAGCGATTTGATAATTACCTTGGTGTACGTCATCTAAGTATACTTTCCACTCTGAATTTTTGAGCTTGATATCTACGCCGAGGTTTTTCTTCCATTGAGCCTGTATTTCTTTTGCGATCTTTTTATGACCTTCGGATGTGTTGTAGCTGAGTGTAATTGGAGGGAGTTTGGAGATACCCTCTTCTTTCATACCTTCTACCAGTAATTTCTTTGCCACTTCAAGATCATTGTCTTTGAAGTAACCGTCTTTGTTCAATGCCATACTCGGTGGTACATAGCCCGTTGCCGGTACTTGACCCGCTTGCAGGACATCGGCGGTGATACTTTCACGATTAATTGCATAGGCGAACGCCTTACGAATTTTTGCGTTGGTGAACGGTGCTTGCTCTGTATTAAAACGATAAAAGTAGGCACCGGCGATTGGCTGTGTCTTCAAGATGCCAGCTTCCCTCAAAACCGGAAGTGCGTCGAGTGGCAGCCCGGACATTGGAGCACCCGCCCAATCGATTTCGTCGTTATCAAACATGGCCAATTCCGTATTCTCATCCTCTATCATGGAGAATTCGATCTTATCCAATTTTACATTGGCTTTATCCCAATACTTCTCGTTTTTTACAACAGTCAGCTTGCTCTTGTGTTCCCATGTTTCCATTTTGAATGGCCCATTGCCAACAACCGTCTTTGCCTCGTCAGCCCATTTTCTGTTGCCTTCGACTACCTTCTTGTTGACCGGGTAGAATGTATTGAAAGCTACCAGCTCCGGGAAAAATGGTGTCGGGTTTGTCAGTTCCACTTCCAGCGTCTTATCGTCAATCGCCTTTACGCCAACGTCTCCCGCTTTACCGATCCCTTTGTTGAAGTCTTCTGCACCTGTCACAAAATACAACTGGTAGGCGTAGTTGGAAGCTGTCTTTGGATCGAGCACGCGCTTCCAAGCATATTCGAAGTCATATGCCGTTACTGGGTCGCCGTTGCTCCATTTTGCTTCACGAATCTTGAATGTATAAGTCTTCCCATCCTTAGAAACGGTATAGCTCTCTGCCGCCGCCGGGTGCACCTCTCCGTCTTTTCCGAGACGTGTCAGACCTTCGAATATAGCCGTGATGATCGTACCAGAGGTAGTATCCTCCGCAATTCCTGGGTCTGCTGTAGGCGGCTCCGATTGCAGATTCATCCTTAATACCTTCGGCTCAGCCGCTTGGACAGCGCCTTCGTACCCTGTCATCATTCCGCCCAAAACGAGGGCCGAACTCAATACCATAAAAACACTCTTCTTCATCATATACCCTCCAATAAACTCTGATAGAATCTTCCAAAAATAGTATACAATAAAAAGGTAATATTTGGGTATTAAATAGATAAAAAAAGAAGAGAGGCGAGTATTGCACCTCTCTTCTTTTACATGCACAGCTATTATTTCTTTTCTACGAAATCTGCGTATTTGTAGTCTACAGCACCCAGACCATCGATGATAACATCTTGTACTCTGTCGTCCTTAACCCAAGATTGCGTATAGTAGTAGATTGGCATGATCGGCATTTCATCCATCAGGATTTGTTCAGCCTGAGCCAGGATTGCTTTACGTTTTTCTGGGTCTTGCTCCAGAGCGGATTGGTTCAGGAGTTCTTTGTACTTCGGATTTTCCCAACGAGTATCGTTGTTTCCGCCGTCTTTTTCCTTGAACATTTCCAAGAAGTTGATTGGATCGTTGAAGTCACCCAACCAGCCTGCACGAGCCACTTGGTATTTACCTTGGTGTACATCATCCAGGTATACTTTCCACTCTTTGTTCTCGAGCTTCACGTCTACGCCGAGGTTTTTCTTCCATTGGTCTTGGATTGCCTCAGCAATCTTTTTGTGACCTTCGGAAGTGTTGAAGGAAAGAGTAAGTGCCGGGAATTTGGTGAGGCCCTCTTCTTTCATACCTTCCTCGAGCATTTTCTTCGCTGCTTCGATGTCGTTATCCTTGTAGAAGCCGTCTTTGGTCAGCGCCATGCTTGGTGGTACATAGCCTGTTGCAGGCAATTGACCAGCTTGCAGGATGTTGTCGATCAGGCTTTGACGATCGATTGCGTACGTAAAAGCTTTACGGATTTTTGCATTGTTAAACGGTGGTTTTTCTGTGTTGAAACGGTAGAAGTAAGTACCCGCGATTGGCTGTGTTGTCATTTTGCCGGAATCTTTCAAAGCCGGAATCGCGTCAGTTGGTAGTGCAGAGGTTGGAGATCCCGCCCAGTGCAGTTCACCGTTTTCAAACATGGACAGCTCTGTATTCTCATCTTCTACCATGGAGAATTCGATTTTGTCCAATTTTACGTTGTCTTTATCCCAATAGTTATCGTTTTTGGAAACGACGAGCTTGCTCTTGTGCTCCCAAGAATCCATTTTGAATGGACCGTTACCAACAACTGTTTTCGCATCGGTAGCCCATTTCTCGTTGCTATCCACTACTTTTGGATTAACTGGGAAGTATGTTTTGAATGCAACCAGCTCCAGGAAGAATGGAGTTGGGTTCGCCAATTCTACTTCGAGTGTTTTATCGTCAATTGCTTTTACGCCAACGTCTTCTACTTTACCTTTGCCCTTGTTGTAGGCTTCTGCGCCCTTCACATAGTACAGTTGGTATGCATAGTTGGAAGCTGTTTTTGGATTAAGAGCGCGTTTCCAAGCATATTCGAAATCTTTTGCGGATACTGGATCGCCATTGCTCCATTTGTTATCACGAATTTTGAATGTATATTTTTTACCGTCTTCAGAAACAGTGTAGCTCTCTGCTGCTGCCGGATTGTATTTACCGTCTTTACCAACGCGAGTCAGACCTTCGAAGGTAGCGGTGATGATGGTGCTGGAAGTTGTATCTTCCGCGATACCTGGGTCAGCTGTTGGTGGCTCGGAGTGCAGGTTCAGTTTCAGTACTTTAGAGCCAGCTGGTGCAGAATTTTCTGTCTTTGCTCCGGAAGCGTTGCTATCTGCCGGTGCCGCCTGGTTTCCGCCACCGCATCCTGCGAGTGCCGCGCCAAGAACGAGGATAGAACTCATTGCCACGAAAACATTCTTTTTCATACAAGTAATCCCCCTTTTCTAAATCTTTTATCAATATACATGGTTTTATATATTTTTTAAATATGTTTTAGAATGATTTAATAAATTTTTATTTATTTATAAAGAGAATTAATGAATTATAAAACATATTGATCGGTAAATAAAATTTCCAGAACATCCCTCTTTCGATATTTCTAAGAAAAACCGCATAAAATCAAGCTTTTTCAGAGTTGAAGATTCACCGCTCATTTATTTATATATTTTTCTGTTCACCCAATTTTATCCACTATCAGTAAAATGACAATAGTAATTCAATTTATAATTTTATAATTTCTAATCTCACCTTTCATCCTCTGCTCCATTGTTCTCTCTTAAAATGGTTTACAAAAAAAAGAAGAGTGCCGTAGCACCCTTCTTTTATTACAACAAGCTATGCGCTTTTTCTTATTGAATGTCTGCCCATTTCCAGTCTGCGAAACCGAGACCGTCGAGTACTACACCTTTTACTTTGTCTTTTTTCACATAAGAATGTGTGTAGTAGTAGATTGGAGCTGCTGGCATTTCGTCCATGAAAATAGCTTCTGCTTGTGCCAGGATTTGTTTGCGTTTTTCTGGGTCCTTTTCCAGAGCAGATTGGTTCAGCAGCTCTTTGTACTTCGGATTTTCCCATTTCGTGTCGTTGTTGCCACCATCTTTGTCCTTGAACAGGTCCAAGAACGTGTATGGATCGTTGTAGTCACCAGTCCAGCTGGAACGTGCGATTTGGAATTTACCTTGGTTCACATCTTCCAAGAATACTTTCCATTCCTTGTTCTCCAGCTTAATGTCTACGCCGAGAGCTTTTTTCCATTGGTCTTGGATAGCTTCAGCAATTTTCTTGTGACCTTCAGACGTGTTGAAGGAAAGAGTCAGCGTAGGCATTTTGGTAATGCCTTCTTCTTTCATACCTTCTTCCAGCATCTTTTTCGCTGCTTCTACATCGCCGTCTTTGAAGTAAGGGCTTGTTGCCACTGCCATTGTTGGCGGGATCAGACCCATAGCTGGCTCTTGGTTTGCTTGCGTGATGTTGTCGATGATCGATTTACGATCGATAGCATAAGCAAACGCCTTACGGATTTTCGCGTTGTTGAACGGCGGAACTTCCGTATTGAATTTGTACAAGTACGTACCCGCGATCGGGCGTGTTTGCATTTGACCGGATTCTTTCAATGCAGGAATCGCATCGGTAGGAAGTGAGCTCAGAGGCGCTCCGGACCAATCCAAATCGTCATTGTCGAACATGGACAGCTCTGTATTTGCATCTTCAACCATGGAGAAGTTGAGCTTGTCGAGTTTTACAGCGTCTTTATCCCAGTAGGTATCGCTCTTCACGAGAACCAATTTGCTCTTATGTTCCCATGTTTCCATTTTGAATGGACCGTTACCCACGTGAGTTTTTGCTTCGCCTGCCCATTTATCGCTGCCTTCTACTACTTTTTGGTTAACTGGGTAGTACGTATAGAACGCAGTCAGCTCCAAGAAGAATGGTGTTGGGTTCTTCAAAGTCACGACGAGTGTTTTATCGTCTTTTGCTTTTACGCCAACATCATCAGCTTTTGCTTTACCCTTGTTGTATTCTTCTGCATTTTTCAGGTAATACAATTGGTAGGAGTAGTTAGCTGCTGTCTTCGGATTGAGCGCTCGCTTCCAAGCGTATTCAAAATCCTTTGCAGTAACTGGCTCACCATTGCTCCATTTGCTGTCACGCAGGGTGAATGTATAAGTAAGGCCATCTTCGGATACGTCAATTTTTTCTGCTACAGATGGATGTGGTTTGCCATCTTCGCCAATACGAGTGAGACCATCAAATGTTGCACGCAGAACCGCACTGGAAGTAGAATCCTCAGCCAATGCAGGGTCAGCAGTTGGTGGCTCGGACATCATGTTCATTCTCAATTCTTTAGGACCGCTTGTTTGCTCCTTAGAAGCACTGCCTTGCTCGCCTGCTTTCTCACCACCGCCGCCACAACCAGCCAGCGCCGCACTAAGAACCAGGATAGAACTCATTGCTGCAAAAACGCTTTTTTTCATGGTGTTGACCCCCTCTTTTTCTATCGGTAAAGATTCCTTGAAAGCTACTCCACAAATATACTGCATTTTTAGTAATATTGAAGACATTTTAAGTAAAATTAATTATGTTTTATTCAAACATCAAATTCTATTAAAGGAAATAAAATTGGTAGTTTCATCATGATGAAGTATGCCTCGTACATAAAAATTTATACAGCAAGAAACAACCCCTCCAGCCAGAAGGCGAAGGGGTTCACTATGATTAAATTTGGGCTCGTCGATACTCGTTCGGCGCTACACCGACAATTGCTCGAAAATCTCGAATGAAGTGAGAGTGATCGTAGTAGCCTAGAGAGGTAGACAGATCCAGCCAATCTTGGACCGTTCCTTGGTCAATCTGCTCCGCTGCTTCATGCAATCTGTATCGTTGGATGACCGACTTCGGGCTAACCCCTACATAGCGGTCAAACAAGCGCTGCATGGTCCTCATGCTCATACCGGTCAACTGTACGGCATCCTCTACCCTGAGTACGGATCGATCTGCCTGGATCATTCCGACGATTTCACTGATACGTGCAACATTCGGGTCAGGCTTCGGCAAATGTTCGAATAGAAATGCTTCCACCCTTTTCATCATTTGCTCATCATCTGGCAGGCCTAGCACTTCTTTCTCAAGCTGGTCAGTAGCAACCCCAAACACGGCTTCCAGACTGGTAGAAGTGCCGCTCAGCTTTGATATCGGGGCATTCAGAAACGGATAAAAACCTCCGGGCCTGAATTTTACTCCGAACACCTGACCTTGTCCCTTTAAAAGATGCGAGGAAGTCGTGCGGGCTACACCAAAAATACCAGTTGCTCCTTTTTCAAACACCAAATTCACATTGGGATGAGCCAGTACAGTTTGCAAGTAAGGTGGTTCCGTACGCAAATCCCAGCGGACGACCCAGTAATGCTGCACGAAGTAGCTGATTTCAGCTGCTGGCTCGTATCTGGCTAGTGAAAATTTCTTCTGTCCAATCATGGCATGCAGTACACCCTTTGGGAGCTTAGCAGTCTGATTTTCCAAGATGCGCCTCCTGTCGTGTTTTTACAATACACGCTACCTATTTCTTCTTATAGTAAGAGTAGTAGTTGGGAGACTTGATTACAATTCCCAAATGATAAAATGAGGGGGTAAAACGATGGATCTTCGCTTCGATTTCTACATTGGTGCTACGCCAGAGCAGGTCTGGCATGCCCTTACTTCCGATGAAGGCGTAAAGAGTACTTTCTTTGGCTGTACGATTCGCTCAACTTTTCAAGTAGGCGATGAGATGGCTTACGTTGGTCCGGGAAAAGCTGGTGACGACACGGTGCATGTTTACGGGGAAATTTTGCAGTTCGAACCTCATCACATTTTCAGTTACACTGAACATCCTGGTCCTGCCTATTACGAGAATCATGCGGAATTGCAGACTCGCGTCACCATTACCTTAGAACCGGTTGGCGGCTGCACCAAGCTGACGCTGATTCAGGATCAATGGACAGAAAACCATCCCTCCCACGCAAGTGCCAGCAACAATTGGCCGATGATGCTCTCTTCGATCAAGACGTATGCGGAGACAGGCAAGACACTTGATTTTGGCTTCTAATACAAAAGAACCCCGAGACCAGCAATTTCGTTGGCCTCGGGATTTTTTTCTATTCGTTACTCCGTCATTTCTGCCCACTTGAGGTCGATAAATCCGAGCCCATCTACTTGAACGCCTTTTACCTTGTCACTTTGCACCCACACATCCACATCCGTGAACAGAGGAATCAACGGCATGGCATCCATAAAGATTTGCTCAGCCTCTGCAAACAGCTGCTTGCGTTTCTCTGGATCAGTTTCTACCGATGACTGTTTCAGCAGCTCTTGATAGCGCGGATCTTCCCAGCCCGTGTCGTTGTTGCCTGTTTTGCCATCTCGGAACATTTCCAGGTAATTCATCGGATCATTAAAGTCTGCATTCCAACCGATACGGCCTATCTCGTAATTGAGTTCATGCATATCCTGCAAATGAACGGCAGCCTCCTTTACCATGATCTTTATATCAATGCCTAGCTTTTGTTTCCATTGGTCCTGAATCGCTTCGGCAATTTTCTTATGTCTGTCGCTTGGATTGTAAGACAAGGTGATCGGAGGCAGCGTTGTCACGTTGAGCTCTCTCATGCCCTCTTCCAGCAGCTTTTTCGCTGTTTCTACATCATTATCCTTGAAGTATCCGTCTTTTTTGATAATCATGGACTGCGGCAACATCCCCATCGTCGGCACCTGTCCGACTTGTGTGATGTTATCTACGATGGTTTGACGATCTACCGAGTATGCCAATGCTTTACGAATTTTCACATTGCTGAGCGGCCCTTTTGTGGTATTCATCTTGTACCAGTACATCGTCGCTTTTGGATGAACAACGAGTTTTCCCCCGTCTTTTAGTGACGGAATCGCATCTGTGGGAAGTCCACCGAGTGGCTGGCCTGCCCAATCCAGCTCACCATTCTCGAACATGGACAGTGCTGTATTATCATCCTCGATCATCGCAAACTCAATGCGATCGAGCTTTACTACGTCTTTATCCCAGTAGTTCTCATTCTTTTCAAGCACGATTTTGCTCTTGTGCTCCCACGCTGTCATCTTAAATGGACCGTTGCTTACGTGCGTGGCCGCTTCGTTTGCCCATTTTGGATTAGCCTCCACTACTTTTTGGTTAACCGGGTAGTACGTGTAGAAAGCCGTCAGCTCCAGGAAGTAAGGCGTTGGATTCTCAAGCGTGACTTCCAGTGTTTTGTCATCGATTGCCCTCGCACCGAGTTCGTCAGGGTTCACCTTGCCTTCGTGAATCGGCTTCGCATTTTTAATGTAGTACAGCTGATAAGCATACTCGGCACCAAAGGTCTTGCCGAGTGCACGCTTCCATGCATACACGAAGTCATGGGCAGTTACCGGGTCTCCATTGCTCCACTTGGAGTCGCGGAGCGTGAACGTATACACCAGTTTGTCATCTGAGAGCTTCACATCAGATGCTACTGAATTCACTGGCTTTGCGTTTGAATCGAAGCGCGTCAAGCCATCAAAAGTAGCACGAATGATCGCTCCCGAAGTGGCATCCTTCGCAAGACCAGGGTCCGCTGTCGATGGCTCACTCACAATGTTCGCCCGAAATACCTGCGACTTTGCATTTGCAGGATTTTCAGCGGGTGCTGCATTTCCCTCTACTGGAGGGGTTGTCGTCGATGGCGTACTCGTGGAGCATCCAGCTAACACGCTTCCAGCGACCAGCATCGCACCAAGAAACAACTTGAGATTTCGTTTCATCAGAAAATTCCCCCTTATCTGTATTTTTCTGTTTCAAACACAATATACGCGACCGGAATTGGGTTGAAAACGGGGTTAGTATAGATTTAATTTAATTTTATGAAAATTCACTATATTATAAACAAAAGTAAAACCCAACCAGCTTTTCGGCCAGTTGGGTTTTTGTTGATCGATCAATAATTTCTTACATTAGAACGCTGGAATAATCGCACCTTTGTATTCATCTTCAATGAACTTTTTCACTTCAGGTGAGTTCAGTTCTTTTGCCAGCTTTTGCATAGCTTCGGAATCCTTGTTGTCAGGACGAGCTACCAAGAAGTTTGCGTATGGCGTATCTTTATCCTCAATAAACAGAGCGTCTTTGGTTGGAACAAGCTTTGCTTGCAGCGCGTAGTTCGTGTTGATCAGCGCCAAATCTACTTCTTCCAGAACACGCGGCAGCATTGCTGCTTCTACTTCTTTTAATTTCAGGTTTTTCTTGTTCTCAACAACATCTTTCACTGTACCGCTGATGCCAGCGCCTTCTTTCAGCTTGATCAAACCGTTTTTCTCCAAGAGTGCGAGTGCACGACCGCTGTTTGTCGCGTCGTTTGGCAGCGCGATTGTTGCGCCATCAGCTAATTCATCTACAGATTTTATTTTTTTGCTGTAAGCGCCGAATGGCTCGATGTGTACAGCCACTACTGGCACCAGGTTCATGTTTTGTCCTTTATTGAAGTCTTCCAGGTAAGGCTTGTGCTGGAAGAAGTTTGCGTCGAGTTGTTTCTCGTTCACTTGAACGTTAGGTTGTACGTAATCAGTGAACTCTTGAACTTCCAAGTTCACGCCTTGTTCTTTCAGTTTTGGTTGAATGAACTTCAAGATTGCTGCATGTGGAACGGGAGAAGCGCCTACCTTCAATGTTACTTCCTGTTTTCCGCCTTGTGCGCCGCCTTCAGCTGGAGCAGGTGCTGTTTCGGTTTTGCCTCCGCAAGCTGCCAAAGAAAATGCCAACACAGTAGAAAGTACAGATACGACTAGCTTTTTCATGAATGATTTCCCCCTTGCATGTATTTCGTTTTATTTTTTGTCAATCTATATGGAAAGATCCTATTTACGGCTGAATTTCAGAACCAGACGGTCCCCCAGCGATTGTAAGATCTGTACCATCACCAGCAAAATAACAACAGTCACAACCATAACATCGGTTTGGAAACGCTGATAACCGTATCGGATCGCCAAGTCACCCAAACCACCACCGCCAATTACCCCGGACATTGCCGTGTAGGAGACCAGCGTTACCGTCGTGATCGTAATACCCGCGATCAGACCGGATCTAGACTCTGGTAAAAGGACATTCCAGACAATCTGCCAATTGGAAGCACCCATAGATTGTGCAGCCTCAATCACGCCCTTATCAATCTCACGCAGGGAGGTTTCCACCAAACGTGCAAAAAACGGAGCGGCACCAAATACGAGCGGCGGAATGGCACCCAGTACCCCGAGTGAAGTCCCTACGATCATTTTCGTTACTGGAATCAGCAAGATCATCAGAATGATAAATGGTACCGAGCGCAATACGTTGACAACGAATGATGCAATCGTATAAAAAGTGCGGTTTTGCAAAAGCTGTCCGCGAGAAGTCAAAAACAGAATGATGCCCAACGGCAAACCAATCAGGACGGTAAACAGAGTGGAGAAGCCAAGCATCGTGAGCGTGTCCATCGTACCTTCGCCGATTTCAGCCCAATCCACATTTTCGAATGTCCAGTCCATTTATATCACCTCTACTTCCAAGCCACGTTGGCGCAGCGTCTCGATGGTCTTTTGATTCTGTGCGACATCGCCTTCCAGCTCGATCACTAACTGACCATACGGCGTATCTTTCATGCGAGAAATCGTTCCCTGCAAAATACTGAACACCGTACCAGTCTCTTGCATCGTTTGGAAAAGGATCGGCTGGTACGTTTTTTCTCCGAGGAAGGTGACACGAGCAATCGTGCGGTTCCCCGAAGCCTTTTCGTGCTCGACCGCTTCGCGCAGCTCTGTAGAATCGGCTACTTGCTCCACGAATTCTTGTGTCGTCGGATGCTTTGGACGAAGGAATACATCCAGTACGTTACCTGACTCGACGATTTTTCCTCCATCAATCACGCCGACACGATCACAAATGGAGCGAATGACGTGCATCTCGTGGGTAATCAACACAATGGTCAAGCCCAGCTTGCGGTTGATGTCCAAGAGCAGTGCCAGAATGGAGTTCGTCGTTTGCGGATCGAGAGCTGATGTCGCTTCGTCGCAGAGCAGCACTTTTGGATCATTCGCGAGCGCACGGGCAATCCCGACACGCTGCTTCTGTCCGCCAGACAGCTGAGACGGATATTTGTCCTTATGTGCCTCCAAGCCAACCAGCTTCAGCAGCTCGTTTACTTTCTTATCAATCTCTGCCTTCGAACGCTTTGCCAGCTTGAGCGGAAAAGCAACATTTTCGCCGACCGTTGAAGAAGACAGCAAGTTGAAATGCTGAAAAATCATGCCGATTGAGCGGCGCTTTTCTTGCAGCTTCCCTTCATCCAGCTTCGTCAAATCGACGCCGTCCACAATAACTTCCCCCGAAGTTGGGCGCTCTAGCAAATTGATGCACCGGATCAACGTACTTTTCCCTGCACCAGAGTGTCCGATAATCCCGTATATTTCGCCTTGCTCTATGGAAAGGTCGATCCCCGTTAACGCTGGGATGGTTTTACCCTGTACTTGATAGCTTTTATGCAAATGACGCAGTTGGATCAACGCATCCACCTCCCGACCATAATCTTGATAAAAATATAAAAACCCCTTTTTCACAAACGAAAAAGGGGCTGCAACGCAATGTATACGTTCGCATCCACCCTTCTCATCTGTACAAGATCCAAAAATCCTGTAGGAATTGGCACCGCGACGTTCATTCGAAAATGAACCGGCTGCCGGGCTTCATAGGGCCTGTCCCTCCGCCTCTCTTGATAAGAAAGATATCTACGTATATTATGTTCGTTTTTTCTATTTCTTGATGATACAAAACGGATTATATCCTTTTTGAAAATATCACGTCAATAGTAATAGCAGGAAAAGTTTTTTTAATCCATGACGCCGTTGCGGATGATGGTTGACTTTATGTGAAAGCGAAATGTCGCGTCTTTGAACATCTTTCTCCATTCAGCCTGCGTCATATTTGCCTTGCCCCTTCTATTTGAGCGATACACGATCCCGAAACCAGCGGGATCGACATTGAGGTCCTGCAATTTGTGGACTACTTTCTGCAGTTCTTTTCCGAGCTCTTCTTCCAGTGCATGTTCCATGATTTTCATCAACCTGGCATTCTCTAGCTTCAGCGGGAGGGTTAATTCCAAAATCCGCGCATTTAATCGGATGTGAATATCAAAGATCAGGGGAGATACTTGGGTCAGCTCGATTTTTGAATGGCTGGAAATCGTATCAAAGACAAGCTGCACACGGTCTTTTTTACTTCCGCGATTCTTGGGTACCTCGCCAAAAATATGAGCAGGGACAGAAGTATCGTAGCTGCCAATCCTGAATTTTCCATGCATGAGCTTGATTAAAAAGGCTTCCTTAGGTGTGATCCACCCTACATAACGATCCCCTTGAAACAATGCGATCCCCTTGATTTGCAGCTCATTTCCTTTTTTTGTAATGAACGGCATGATCGGGTCGATTCCTTTGTCATAATAAGACCGAAAAAACTCATGCATAGTGGAAGACGGAATTTTTTCCCCCTCAATATTTTGCTCAATCATACGGTATAAATAGATTCCGATATTCCCTTCTTCCGAATAGCGATGCGTTAACATATCATATGTTTCGCCTTCAAATAAGCAAAGATAAACTCTGCTGGAAATAGAGGAATCCCGATACAACGTGTCAACGATACTACCAAGTCCACGCTTTGCCAATTTTTCATTGTAGAGTGCGACACGAATTTGCCCACCCAATACTCTTTTATCTGATTGTAAATTTATCCGATCCCGAATTCCCTTGCTGGTTTCACCGGTGGCCGAAAAAACCTGTATCTTTTCTTTCGCCTCTGGATTAATGGAAGGCATGATTGCTGTCCCCCGAACGTCCCCATCCTTTAACAGATCATAGCCGACAGCCGTGGCAAGTCCTGTCTCATCAAAAATTTGCCGATCTGAACAGCCTGCCAGGACAAGGACACATGAACACCACAACGCCAAAAGACGCTTGGGCAGCATCAGGCACTCTCTCCTTTGCTGGTTGGTTTCACCCTTTGCTTTCGTTGCTTCAGCCAGACCATCAGGTACAAAAAATAGGGGTACACGTAAATAATGTACAGAGTTATATGCGAGTAAATAGTCGTCATCCGACTCATCTGCTGTCTGGAAAGCAACAACAAGGAGGCTACATAGATCACGGGTATAATCCAATACAATGAATGACGTAGATTAAATCCGAACAAGCGCTTGAGACCTCGGGCAGAAGCCCACAAATACAGCATAATATTCGGCAAGATCACGAGAAGCCATAACGAAATGACAACCAGTTCAAACCTTTCCAGAATAGGGAGGTACACCATCTTTTGCATATTGAGTGTCGCCCAGATCGTTCTCATGAGCTGACCCTGACTAAAAAAGACCAGCGCCACAATCATGACAAGCAAATAGATCAGATACGTCACCAGCACCCCCAACTGTACACTTTTGTGTACCTTCTCTTTATTTTGTACATATGGATAGGCAACGTAGAGGATCTCAAAGCCGGCACTGGTCAAAGACATGGCAATCATTCCATTGAAAAGGTTCTCCAGGCTGGTATCCATGACAGGAAATAAATACTCCCACCTGGCAAATTTCAAGGGGAAATATAACTCAAATATCATCCATATCGTGACCATAAAGGAAAAAAACGCAAAGCCTGCTATGACTCTTATCCCCCCTACGACTGTGTAAAACGCTAGAAACAGGATGATTCCTGACAGAACCCACGTTGGTAAATTCGGGAACATCCAGGTTTGGACAACTTCAATGTAGGTACGTAAAATGACTCCAGCCGACACAAAAAAATAGGTCAAATAAATGATACTTATGCCTGTTCCCAGCCACTTTCCAAACACATCTTCCTGAATTCCGTAAATATCGGCTGAGGGGTATTTTTGCAAGGTCTTGTAAATGGTCATCACTGTAAGATGAGTAAGTAAGGCTGCGAGTATGACAGATATCCAAGCATCATGCCCCGCCTCCTTGGCAATGATTCGTTGGAAGCCCAAAATGCCCATCCCTATCTGCGTGCTATGCACAAGAACCCCTGTGAGAAACGCCGTTATCGTATTGCCCTTACTTACATCGATGTTGATTTTCATAGCCGCCTCGCTTACTCGTCAATGTCTTTCTTCTCTTTGGCTCTACCCCTGTCAAAGCGCGATATTCGTTTTGGGTTAAAAAACTTGAGACGTTCCGAAAGGGAGGATAAGGGAGCGCGTATAAAGCCATCCTTCCAATCTGAAAATCGCACGGGATAAATCGGGTACATATAAGGACGCCCCAGACTGGTCTGGCGAAGCAAGTGACTGGCTAAATAACTAAATCCGACTACAATCCCTAATGCACCCAGCGCACCTGCCAGAAATATCATCGGAAAACGAACCACCCGGATCGTAGAACCGATCATATAGCTAGGCGCGATAAAGGATGACAAAGCCCCCAGGGCAACGATAATAATCAAGATATTGCTTGTGAATCCGGCCTGAACGATAGCTTGTCCGATAACAATACCGCCCACAATCCCAATCGTCTGACCGACCTTGGTCGGCAGTCTCGCTCCCGCTTCCCGCAAAAGTTCAATGATCAGCTCCATCAAGAGGGCCTCCCACAACGGCGGGAACGGTACCCGAGAGCGTGATTGCGCGAGCGAAAGCAAAAGGTCAGCTGGAACCATCTCGTAATGATAGGTCAGGGCTGCCACATAGATCGGCGTGAGGATTAGGGACAAAATCATGGCAAAAATGCGCATGAGCCTGTTGAAGGTAGCAAGACTCCAACGCAAGTAATAGTCATCTGGCGACTGAAAAAATTGCAACAGGGTGGTAGGCCCGAGCAGAGCAAACGGGCTCCCCTCCACGAGTATGGCAATCTGCCCTTGTCGCAAACCATGTATAGCACGGTCTGGACGCTCTGTTTGCTGAAGAGTAGGAAATAATGATTTCTCATTGTCCGCGATATGCTGAGCCAGTATGGTGGAATCGAGACTGGTATCTAATTCCAGATCATTGATCCGTTGACGTACCGTATTCACATTTTCCTCATCGGCCGTCCCACTCAAATACAGCATCGACACATTCATCGGTATGGTTTTCCCCACACTCAATCGTTCATGGAACAGTCTTGGGGTAGACATATATTTGCGAATGATGCAGATGTTCACATTCAGCTCTTCTACAAAGGCGATCTGTGGCCCGAGTACAACTGTTTCGATTTCCGGCGCTTGAATGTTTCTGCCAACTGTGCCATCACTGGGGAACGCCAAGCCATAGGACGATTCCTCTACTTGAATCACAATGTGGCCGCTGAGTAAACGCTCAATGGCTTCCCCGTCATCGAAGACTCGGTTGCTGCTAGACACTCCTAGATGCTGAGCAATCACTGCAATTTCGCTTTCTTCCAAACAAATCTCGCGCAGCTTCGGGATGAGCTCGCTGTAAACAACCTTGGCATCTGCCATGGTCGATAAATAGAACAGTCGCACGCGGCCTTCAGGTTCATCGATATGTTCAGTGACCAAGTCGCTTGTATGTGTAAACCAATTACGTGCACTCTCCCGATCCATCGACACTGTCACCTCAGCACTTAGAAAATCATGGTTAGTCTTTCCTAAAAATACAAAAAAAACAGCACGCTTAGTTTTGCGTGCTGCTTTTCTTTTCTCCCACGGGTTGATCTGTTGCTTCTGTAGGAGGTGCGATTTTTTCTTGGATGAACGACTGAACCTGATCGACATCCGGAACCAGAACTGAGCCTGCTCGGTGGGACTCACGGAACATACCCATTGGTGGCAATTGATAGTTACCTGGTTCTAACGTATTCAATTTTAATCCGAGTGCAGACAGCTTCAGCATGTCCACCGAGCTAATATTGGTTTGAACATACGGTGTTACTTCCTTCAAAATGGTAGGAAGCTGCATCAGCGTCGTACCGTTTTTCATCTGATCCACGACTGCCGTCATTAATTTCCGCTGACGCTCCGTCCGTGTATAATCGGAGGTCGCATCGTGGCGGAAACGAACATATTGCAAAGCTTTGTCTCCATCCAGCTTTTGCAGACCTTTTTTCAGATTAATATCGTAGACACCTTTGTCTGTCGGGTCATGATAATACATGTTTTTTTCTACATCGATTTGGACTCCACCTACTGCATCAATCAAGGCCTTGAAGCCTTCAAAGTCAGTAATGACGTAACGATCTACTGGAAGTCCAGTGAACTGACTAACCGTTTCCATTGCCAGCTCAGGTCCACCTTCTACAATCGCAGAGTTGATCCGCGAGCTACCTCTACCGGGAATATCTACATACGTATCACGCAGGATTGAAAACATGTCATAACGTTTCCCCGTAGGATCGATGCTGACCAGCATCATGGAGTCAGAACGAGGCAGCCCGTTATTTTTCATCCCTCTGCGGTCTACTCCCATCAGCAGAATATTGACACGTTCCTTGCCATCCCACTCTGGTATTTCCGCGGCTTTGGTGGAATTCCCACCACTAGGCGGTGCAATATTGGGCTCTTGAATATTTTGAGCAAATTGATAAAAAGAGTATCCGTAATATCCAGCTGTCGTAGCTATCACGACAAGCAAAAGAAGCAACACTCGTTTCCATATTTTCATAAAGTCCACCTTTATTCTCTCTATCCTCAGTTGATGTCATCTCTCCACTTTGATTAGTATACTCGAATTTGCGGAAAGTGGAGCAGCCTTTATTTGGGTACCTGTGACATTGTAAACATTTCATTTTACAAAGTTTAGAATATTCGCTATACTATTCTTATCCTTACTGATAAGGGGTGCATTCGCGTGATATCACCGTCCGTTTTCCTCAATCGCTATCCACGTGAGGCCATTTTCTTCCTCATCGCCAGCTTTATTAACTCCTCCGGGAGTGCTTTTATGTGGCCACTTACTACCTTATACGTACATACCATTTTGCAACGCTCGATGACAGAAGCTGGATTCGTCTTGATGATCCAATCTCTCGCTGGCATCTTCGGCCAATTCATCGGCGGATCGTTGTTTCATCGACTAGGTGCCAAGCGTCTTATTGTCGGCGCATTGATAATTCAAGGTCTTATTCAATTTTCCATTCCTTTCGTTCAGAGTTGGCCTGCCTACCTGATTCTCATGATGGGGCTTGGTTTTACCTTTAACCTGTCATTCCCGGCTATTCAAGCATTTATCGGTTTTCGCTGGAAGGAACAGCGTCGCGAATTATTTAACATCGTCTACGTCGGCAATAATTTGGGGATGGCGATCGGAACCGCGTTGGCTGGCGTCATTGCCACTTTATCCTTCCAGCTTACTTTTTGGTTTAATAGCACGAGCACCTTATTGTTTGCCTTGTTCTTCTTCCTTTTTATGAAGAATATATCCCATCAGGAGCTGGTCGGAGAAAACCTGGAAGAACAGCAAAAACATCACGTAAAAAACAACTTTACCCTGCTATTCCGCTACCAATTGTACTTGTTTATGGCATTGGGCGCAGCATTCATTTTCTTTTCCAATACCGTATGGAATACAGGCGTTGCTCCTTATATTACCGAACAAGGCATGCCGCTGTCTTCGTATAGCTGGCTGTGGACGATCAACGGGATTATTATTTTTGCCGGGCAGCCTATCACTTCCTGGATCAAGCGGCTGTTGAATCAGAGCTTGTCTGCTCAACTCGTCGTCAGTGCTATCGCGTATGCTGTCGGTTTTGGGTGTATGCTTGTCTACCACGGTAGTTATTACGCATTTGTTGTCGGAATGGTTATCACTACATTTGGAGAAATGCTCATCTCGCCGACTATCCCTACTTTTATATCGGAAAAAACCGGAGAGAATGCACCCTTTTATTTGGGAGTCGTAGGGGCGATTACAACCGGTGGAAGGCTCTTGGGGCCGCTGGCTATGGGGTTCATGTATGACCATGGTGGCATCCATCCAACTCTGTTCTTGGCAACGCTTGTCTCTGCGGGTTCGGTCCTGCTCTGTCTGTTACACGCTTATTTTCATCGGGAAAAACAAACTGAGGTTGAAGCTAAATACTGATTTCAACTGCAAAGAAGCCGCCCGATCCTTTACAGGACCGAGCGGCTTAGTTATCACACTACTTCTTTTCTTCCTTGATTTGCACTTCCCAATCTACCTTGTTCTCTTTTATTACATGATCGAAGACAACTGATATTTCCTTCACATCTTTTTTCTCAAAAATCACATCTAGCTTCCCTTCGAGTTTTAGCGTACCATCTTGGTTTTCTTTTTTGTTAACCCTTAACCATACTAGTTTGGCCTCATTCCCGTTTTGGTCCTTTACCGTCCATCGCTCTGGAAGTCCCACAATATCTTTGGCCAGAATGGCTTCCAATGGAATATCGAATGAGGTACCCTCCTCATCAACTTCCATTTCGATCGATTTAAATGTGATTTGGTTCCCAGCTACATCCACTTTTTTCGGATTTTTCTCCGGTTCAGCAAGAGATAGCTTTGTTTGAGAAGAAACTTTCTCTCCTGTATAGACAGCATCGAGCTTCATTGTCAAGCTTTTTGCAGGGTCTAGCGGCATGTACGTATGGACAAACCTCGCACTTGGCTGCCACTTCTCTGTGAAGTCAATCGACGCGCCATGGCTCATGCTTATGATATTGAGATTATGATCCCTTTCATCGGAGTCAATCATATCATCCCATTTGCCCACTACAGTCCCCTTTTCATCGACAAGCTCGTAACGAAAACCCTCCACTATTTTCTCATTCGGATTGCTGTTTGAGAACTCTAGCTGCGTAGCAGTGGGAGCAAAGCGCGCTTCTTTTAGCTCTACTGTTGCCCCTGTTGGAGTTTTTAACTCCTTGTTTAACGCTACTGTTTTTATGGCTGCTTTTGCTGGTCGCATATCAATCGGTATATCGAAATTCCACGTGCCTTTCGTATCTGTCAGGCGCTTCACGCGCATTTCCAAAATCAATTCGTCCGGCATCGGATTCGCTTCATTAAAGTATGCGCTCATTCGTGCTTCGTAAGCGAAGTTTTCACCGTTCGGCAGGGGCAGCCATCTCAGCAATTCAGATTGATCATCTAAATCCTTGATTACTTTGCCATTTTTATCTTTCAGTCGAACTTCCCTGAATTCATTCACTGTGTCGCCTGTAATGATCGTGAACTGATCCTTCCAGAACGAAGGAAGCTTTTTGCCTGACGAGTCCTTCACTGAGCCCAGAACTAAGATACGCAAGGGATCGGCTACAACTGCACTAATTTCCATGGTCAGACCTTTGTCTGTCACCTTCATGTCAAGCGGCTGTACAAAGCCGTTTTCTGCCGCTTTCTTCACTCCAATGTCCGTATGCTTTTTATCAAACAGGTCAACTACTTGTTTCGCATTGTAAGGCCCTTTTGTTACCGTTATCTCACTCGGATTGATCGATGCATAGATCCCATTCATATAGCTCGCAAACGTAGGAGAAACTGCTGTTCCGAATGTGACTACCATAGCCAACCCTGCAACTGCAATCGTCGTTTTCTTCACAATATCCACACTCCGCTTTTTCCAATTTATTTGAACTGGCTTTTTTTGTATGGGTTTGAGTACGTTCATCGGGTAAGCGGGGAGCTTGTCCATGACATTTTGAACAGTTGCCTCCGTCTGCCAATCATCTCCGGCTTCATCATCGGAGTTATCCAGCTCATCGAGATATTGTTCAAACTTGATCTGGCACGCGCTGCATGTATCCAGATGCCGTTGTATTTCTTGTTTCATTCGCAAAGGAAGCTTGTCTTCCAAATACGCGTTTAGCATGAATGTATCCAAGCATGTCATAGGTAGAGGTCCCCTCCTTTCCCCGAATTCGTTATGGCATTTTTGAGCTTGGCCCTGCCTCTGGAAAGACGTGTTCGCACTGTACTAATGGGAACATCCAGCTCCTCGCTAATTTCTTCGTAGCTCAAAAATTGGAGGTAACGCAGTTCCAGGACGACGCGGTATTTGGACTCCAGGGTCATCATTCGATTTTGCAAAAAGACTCTCTGCTCTTTCACAAGGTATTCGAGCTCAGGTGTATGACTGGTAGCCAGTTCAATCTCTGCATCTATAACCGTAAGCGTCCGTTTCCGGTTACGCAGTTCATCGAAGCAATAATTGGTGGCAATCCTGTAGAGCCAGGCACCAAATTCATAGCTTTTGCTGTAGTCACCCAAATGGTAATACACCTTGATAAAGATCTCCTGAGCCATGTCCTGCTCAAGATGCGGCTGTCCGATCATCTTGCGAATGAGCAATCTGACCCTTTTGTTATATTTTTGTATGATCTGAGAATACGCCTCTTTGTTCCCTTGGAGGACCTCCTCAATGATCAGCCTGTCGTCCTGCATCTGTCTTCCTCCCCATATCAAAACCTGTATCGAGGGCTACAGGTTCAAAAAGGTACGCTGCGCAGCTATCACCTTTTTTCTTGTACACCTTAATACGACGGAAAATGGTGGAAAAAGATCGCAACTTTTTTGGAAAATATTTATGGAAGCGAAATAATCGATGAATAAAGTCTCCTATCGACAGGTACCAAAAAAGCTGCCGAGGGCATCTCGACAGCTAATGAAACAATGGCAATGATATTTAGTTGTTTCTGTTTCTCACGGGTGGGCAGGTAAGTGACTTTCCATTGTCTTGCGGCCCAAGTCCGATGATGTACGGTACAGCTACACGGCTCCACTCTACCGGATTTGGTGCAGTGTCCACATCTTCTGGCGAGCATGAACGGAGCATGGCAGTATCGATACTGCCTCCTGGATCAAGCGTCACGGCGGCCATTCCCTCAGGCAATTCAGCTGCCAATGATTGCGTCAATCCTTCGATAGCGAACTTCGAAGCGCAGTACGGCGATAAAAACGCTTCCCCGTGTCTTCCCCAGTACGAGCTAATATTGACGACGACTCCGCCATTTGCGCGCTGAACCATAAACGGTAAAAAAGCGCGAATTACATAGAAAGCACCATTCACATTGATGTCCATCACTCTCGAAAACTCATTTGCCGCAAGACCAACGACTGGACTGTTCCGGTTTATAATAGAAGCATTATTAATCAACAGATCGGGAATGCCCACCTCGGCTCTGACTTCCTCTGTCCACTTTTCCACTTGCTCCATGATCGAAACATCGACAACAGAAAAATGATGCTGTTCTCCGAATAGCTGACGCAATCCTTGCACCTCTTTTTCCGAACGACCGCAGCCTGCAACTGTCCAGCCTGCTTCGTGAAAACGCTCGACCATCTCCCTGCCCAACCCACGTGTCACACCTGTAATTACTACCAGCTTGTTCATTTTCTCTCCTCCTCTATTATTATACTTATTAAACATTTTAGTATAATAACAAAAGGGAATCAATCCCAATAAATTTCAGGGCTGTAGTGGTGGGGAGGAAACAGGAGAAAACGCTCAGCTTCTAGGGCCACCCACTGGGGGATTGACTGCACGACTCCATGCAAAAAGCGAAACCGCGTCCAAAGTGGTCTCTTCAGGATGCATTTCAGAGGTGGCCGCTTAAAGGCGTGTTTCGCTTTTTGCATTGCGTCTCGGTCGGTGTCCCTAAGATCTTCGCTGTTTTCTCCTGTTTCCTCTACGAGCTTTCCGTGTTTAAACGGGCTTTTAAAAATTTAAAAGAATGAAGAAATGTCCTCAGTAACGACAGAGAAGAATATTTCCAGGCGTAGCGGCTACCACTTTTGCGTTTCCCCGCGAATCCCTTCGGAGCGGACAGTCTTAACCCTCAGATGGACGGAGCCTGGAGCCTAGACTGGAAATATTCTTCTCTTCACTACAGCCCCATTTCAAGTCCGTCAAAAAAGACGCCCGGTACCGGGCGCCTCGTGATGTTTCGTACTTTCTTATTTGTAAGTGTCGTAAGCGTTGGTCAACAAGCCAGCGATTGTTGCCAGTTCGTTGTTCTCGATTTGATGACGCTCGATCATGGTCATGATTTTGCCGTCTTTCATGATCGCGAAGGATGGGGAAGACGGTGCATAGCCTTCGAAATACTCACGAGCTTTTGCAGTCGCTTCCTTGTCTTGACCTGCGAATACTGTGAAGATGTTATCCGGTTTTGTAGCGTGATTCAAGGAATGTACAACTGCTGGACGAGCGAGTCCTGCTGCACAGCCACAAACCGAGTTTACAACAACAAGTGTCAGGCCTTTTGCATTTGGCAGTGCTTGCTCTACTTCTTCAGCAGTGCGAAGCTCTTGAAAACCGTTGCGAGTCAACTCATCGCGCATCGGTTGAATTACTTGGCTCATATATGCTTCATAAGACATCATTGGGCAACTCTCCTTTTTATCACGAAGTTCAACTTACTTATTATTATACCCCGACTGCGTCTACCCGAGAAAGCAGAAGCTACACTTCCATCAAAATGGTAAGAATCATTGGGTTACGGCCTGTTTTTTCATAAATGAACGGCTTGATCACTTCATTAATCTGTGACTTCAGCTCAGACCATTCCTTGATTTTCTTATCCAATGCTTCTTGCAGACGCCCACGAACGAGCTGTGTTGCTTCCTGAATCAAGGATTCTGAACCGCGTACGTATACGAATCCGCGGCTCACGATATCTGGGCCCGTCAAAATTTTGAAGTTCTTCATATCCAGGCTGACAACTACAACCATCAAGCCATCCTCAGCCAAATGCTTGCGGTCGCGCAGAACGATATTGCCGACGTCGCCGATGCCACTGCCATCAATGAGGACAATCCCTGCTTGTACTTTACTGAGCCACGCCTTTTCGCGGTTGCAATTCAGTACTTCGCCGTTGTCCATAATAAAGATGTTGCTCTCCTCGATCCCAACCTGTTGGGCCAGCTTGGAGTGAGTCTTGAGCATCCGGTATTCCCCGTGGATCGGGATGAAATATTTCGGACGAATGAAGTTGAGCATGAGCTTCAACTCTTCGCTGCTGCCATGACCCGATGCGTGAATATCAAATTCGTGACTCAATACCACATTGGCACCTGCGCGATACAGCTTGTCTATCGTACGGCTTACGTTGATCGTATTTCCTGGAATCGGAGATGCAGAAATGATCACCGTATCTTCCGGATAAATAGAAACCGTGCGATGGGAACCGGATGCAATCCGGGTCAGCGCTGCCATCGGCTCACCTTGACTACCTGTGCAAATAATCAGCACTTGGTTGTCCGCGTAGTTGTCGATGTGCTTAATATCAATCAGCATGCCCTCTGGCATCTGGATATAGCCCAGCTCTTGTCCAATCAAGAAAACCTTTTCCATACTGCGGCCAATAACGGCCACTTTGCGATTGCACTGCTCTGCAGCATCTACCACCTGTTGCAGGCGATGTACGTTGGAAGCGAAGGTAGCCAGAATGATGCGTCCACGCGCTTTGCGTACCACATCGAGAATTCCTTCCCCTACCGATCTCTCTGACATCGTAAATCCAGGACGTTCACTGTTCGTACTATCAGACAAAAGCGCCAAAACGTCGCCACTCGCACCAAAGCGTGCAATTTTTCCGTACTCCGTTGTTTGTCCGACTGGTGTCATATCAAACTTGAAGTCACCCGTGTGAATAACCATTCCCTCTGGTGTATGGAGCACAATTCCCAGAGAATCCGGAATACTGTGGTTCGTCCGGAAGAATGTCGCCTTCAGCTTCGCAAAAGGAATTTCCGTATCTTCCGAAATCGGAATCAGCTTCACTTCATTTTGCAAACGGTGCTCTTCCAGCTTCGCCTTGACCAAGCCCAGGGTCAGACGACCACCGTAGATCGGCACCTTAATTTGCCGTAAAATATAAGGAATCGCACCAATGTGATCCTCATGTCCGTGCGTTAACAAAAGTGCTTTGATCTTGTGCTGGTTGTCCACTAAATAGGAAACATCCGGGATAACCAGATCAATACCGAACATTTCATTCTCAGGGAATTTCACCCCGCAGTCAATGATGATGATTTCGTCCTCATACTCGACGCAGTACATATTTTTTCCGATCTCGCCGAGGCCGCCCATCGCGAAAATCTTAACGTCGCTCAATCTCTTTCCTCCTAACATTCTCGTGCATGATTATGGGAATCCGAACCAAGCATGCCATTCTTATTATATCACAACGTAAGACGTTCGTTTCACCCAGTCTTGTCTATTCCACACATTCATCTTCGGTCAATAATCGAATACTGATACTCCAAATCGGCAACTCGTTCATCGGTAACGGCACTAGCTCTCGCCCAGAAATCGTGCTTCGCATAAGAATCGTCGGTCCATACCTCCGTTATTTCTCCTGAAGAGAGCTGTAACGGTATGGCCTCGACCTCTTTTAATACGTTGCCGCTTTTGTTTTTCAATCGCAGGTTTAGATCGATCTCCAACAGCTGGTCCGACTGATTTCGTACCAGGATGAGACTTGAATACGGATATCCAACACAATTTTTGGTACACTCTTGTCTGCTGTATACGAGGGCGAGATCAATAGGCTTCTCGTTGTCCATCTTGACCTCTTTCCACTGGTCTTTTGCTTTTTGTACGACGATCACGTACTCCGCTTTCTTCAAAAAGGGACCCATCCCTAAAAAGGCAGCGGCAAAAAAACTAAACAAACCAAAAGCTGTGCATAGAAAAACGAGGTTCATCTTCCAAAACTGTTTTCTCATCGTGACCAAAAAGCCAATGTACAGGAGAATACAAACAAACACTAACAGGATACAAAAATAGAAAAAGACCTCCAAATCAGACTCCGTAGGTAACACCGGAATGCCATACTTCACTTGCCAATATACATTCGCGGCAAAGCTGCCTCCGTAAATCAATACGGCTGAAGCAATCGTCAGCCCCCATTTTTTCCAGAAAGGAGGCTTTTGAAAAATCGCCGCAAGAACGCCCACCAAAACAGGAACGCCAAATAAGGGAATGAGCAAGTAATGCATCGAGTACCCCCCGCACTTCATTGTCATTATTTTCTACGAATGATATTCCGAAAAGTCTTCAAAATACATGGCAAACCATTTGAAAAAGAGAGGGAATAGCAAGTGCAAACCGTTCGTCGCCTATTTCGCTATCGGAACATGATGCCCCTTCTCTCCACCGTCCTTTTTCTGCTCATCTTTCAGCCGTTCCCTACCTATGCCCAGCCTCCCTATGCAAAATGGGGCAAGCTCGCGATGCAGGAAACGATGAAGCGATATCCAAACGCTCAAATTGTGGACTACCTGCATGTCGGACGAAAACAAAAAACGCCCACCACGTCAGAAGAGACGTTTAAGCTCTTGCTTCAAGAAAGCAATCGCAGGTGGGCGTTACTCGTTCATATTGAATTCGTGAATCAAACAGAAGAGGTCGTAAACATCTTCTATGAGGAGACACGCTAGTCAGCGAGTTGTACCATCTCTTTCATCATGACTTCCAGCTCCATGTTGGCTGCCATCCCGTACGCGCGACGCATGTTTCCCTCTCCATCCACAAGGAACATGCGAGCCGTGTGGGAATAAGAACCATCTGGCTCCTTAATGACCATCAGACCAAAATCCTTCGTCACTTTCTCTACAGCCTGAGCATCCCCGCGCAGGAACTTCCAGCCACTCTGATCTGCCTTGAACTTGGCTGCATACTCCTGCAAGACTTCCGGTGTATCGTTATCAGGGTCAAAGGAAATGGAAACAAACTCCACTTTGTCTCCGAACAGTCCCTTTTCCTTCAACTGATCTTGCAGCTTGGCCATGTTGAACGTAGTCGCCGGACAAATATCCGGACACTTGGTGAACATAAACTCTACCAGTCGTACCTTGCCAGCACTTGAATGAAATGTATAGGTTGTTCCATCACTATTGTCCAAGGTGAAGTCCGCGATCGGCTTCAACACCTCGATCTTCTCTTTTGTCATGTAATTATAACCAAATACTCCGACGATAGCTAAAATGATAATACCAGCTAACACAGGAAACCAATGTTTCTTCATTGCAGATTCCTGCTGCAATTGTGCTCCTTCACTCATCGGTTGCTTCCTCCCTGCTTGTCCCATGCGTGAATGCCTCCTGATTACACGCGGGAGGCATTCACACTGTTTCTATCACGTCTTATTGTTCCACTTCACCTGGCCATGCGAGCATGCCGCCAACCATATTCGCCACGTCATACCCTTGTGCACTCAAATACTCGGTAGCTGAATTGCTTCTGGCACCACTGCGGCAAACCATCACAATCGGAATGTTCTTATCCAGCTCATCGATACGATGTGGCAAAAAGCCAAGTGGGATCAGCTTTGCCTCTTTAATGTGACCTGCATTCCACTCATCTACTTCACGTACATCAATGACTTGCAGTTCCTCTTTGGCTTCCAGCTTTTCCAACAGCTCTTGTGGTGTCATTTCCTTTACTCCATGGCTCATTGTTATTTATCCTCCTATATGTACGATCAGATCAGTTGTAACCACCTCCATGATATCATACGCTTTTTTACTTTTCTAACGCGAAGAGCACTTGGCTTCACCCTGCATTGATACTCCCTATTTTCTACCATTATCTCCTATTTCGCTGCGGCAGTAGCCACACGGGATGTGAACAGCTTGAGACAAAACCGTTACAAATTAATGGCATGAGTAAACCACCTTCATTCATATATACACAAAAACCTCCCTGATAACTGTATATTCCGCATTGACAGCAAGGATTTATTTTCATACAATTACGACAACAATTATTTTCATCAAGAGCGGTGGAGGGACAGGCCCTACGAAGCCCGGCAACCAGCAGATTAGCTGCATGGTGCCAATTCCTGCAGAATCCAGTGATTCTGAGAGATGAACAAAAGCCCGTGCATGATGGAGCTTCTTCTTCTCAGGAGAATGCTCCGTTTTTTTATTCGCCGATTTCCCATAGTAAAAGGAGAGATGGACATGTCCGATCAACAACAATGGAAGCCAGAAACACTTGCGGTACACGGTGGGCAGGAGGTTGACCCTGTAACAGGCTCTCGAGCTGTTCCGATCTATCAGACGACCTCCTATGTTTTCCGCGATACGGAGCATGCAGCCAACCTATTTGGCCTAAAAGAGTTTGGGAACATCTATACACGCATCATGAATCCCACACAGGATGTATTTGAGAAGCGTGTTGCCCTGCTCGAAGGTGGGGTTGGTGCACTCGCGACCGCATCCGGGCAGGCTGCCATTACATTCGCCATCTTAAATATTGCACATGCGGGTGACGAGATCGTCGCTTCCAGCAGCCTGTACGGCGGTACCTACAACCTGTTCGCCCACACTCTTCCCCGCCTCGGTATCAAGGTTCATTTTGCAGATCAATCCAATCCGGAAAATTTCCGGGCCTATATCAATGAAAAGACAAAAGCCGTGTTTTGCGAGACAATCGGCAACCCGCGCATTGATGTCGCTGATATCGAGGCGATCGCCCATATTGCCCACGAGAATGGTGTGCCGTTGATCGTGGATAACACCTTTGCGACTCCGATTTTGTGCCGTCCTTTTGAGCACGGGGCCGATATCGTCGTGCACTCCACCACCAAATTCATCGGCGGCCACGGAACAGCAATTGGCGGTATCATCGTAGACTCAGGAAAATTCGACTGGAACAACGGAAAATTCCCAGGTCTGACTACACCAGATCCAAGCTACCATGGCGTCGTCTATACAGAAGCAGTCGGTCCGCTTGCCTATATTATCAAGGCACGTGTCCAGCTCCAGCGCGATATCGGGGCAGCAGTCGCTCCGATCAACTCCTTCTTGTTCCTGCAAGGATTAGAAACTCTGCATCTGCGAATCGAGCGGCATAGCCAGAACGCCTTGGCAGTAGCCCAGTTCCTCGCCAATCACTCCGCCGTAGAGTGGGTGAGTTATCCGGGATTGGAGTCAGACTCCCAGCGTGAATTGGCCCAAAAATATTTGCCAAAAGGGGCCGGCGCGATCCTGACCTTTGGCATTCGCGGTGGCGTTGAGGCAGGAAAAACATTGATCGAATCAGTGAAGCTGTTCTCCCATCTCGCAAATGTCGGAGATTCCAAGTCACTCATCATTCATCCAGCGAGCACAACACATCAGCAGATGACAGAAGAAGAGCAGGCAGCAGCCGGAGTGACTCCTGGACTTATTCGCCTCTCCGTCGGTACAGAAGCGATCGACGATATCCTCACTGATCTGGAGCAAGCACTACAGCGTGCGTTGCAATTATCCACGGTCGGTTAACCATACCTTTACAGACAGAAGAATCACATGATCTCTTTCGTTAGAGATTTGTGATTCTTCTTTTCGTTTTCTCATTTCGTTCGAAAAATATTGAATTTAAAATTCGCATTTTATAAAATACATAATCATGTACAAATTTTGGAAGGATGATCACATGAAAATTTTGAACATTGGCAGTGAACGAACAACCTATCGGGTTGAACTCTCGTATTCTCCTTTATTCGAAGCTGCCTTGGGAATCGCTGCCGCTACCTACGACCAATTGCATCACACGATGGAGCACCCTCCTACCTACTGGCGTCAACTGTTGGACGAGCTATCACCTTCTGTGCGGCAAGAAGTCGACTATGCGAAGGAACACAACACGTGGAAGACGCTTTTGCAACTGCTCGATCTTTGCCCTTTCGCTGATCTGGATTCCTTTCTCTCGTATGTCAGAGAGCTCTCAATCGAACAGCTCCGATACGAAGCCCTCCCTTATCTCGGTGAAAACAGGCAGGAGGCACGGCGGAAGGCTGCACAAGGAAGCAAGGATGATTGCGCCGTTTTACAGGAAGCCTGCAGCGCACATCTCTTTTTTGAATCGTATATCGGACATATTACTTCCGTTGATGGAGAAGTGCTGCGGAGTCATATTCTCGGATTGATGGAAGGCTGGTATACCACTCACATCAAGCCCCGTGAGGAAGAAATCGTTCGCATGCTAGAACGGGATTGGTCGCAAAAACAAAGCAAGATAGGAAAGCTCAACCCCGAAGCCTTTGTGGAGTATGCGACGGGATCGAGCTACCTCCCAGAGCCTGCCGTGACACGCGTACTGCTGATCCCGCAAGCGATTTATCGGCCGTGGACCGTACAGGCCGATGCTGTTGGGACGAAGATTTTTTATTACCCTGTTGCCGACGAAAATTTGCACGATGCTGTAGATCCTTATCAGCCACCCCCATCACTGGTACAAGCCTTGAAAGCACTCGGAGATGAGCATAGGCTGCGCATGGTCAAAATGCTGGCGGAAAAGGACCTGAGCCTGCAAGAGATAACCGATCAACTCTCTATGGCGAAATCGACAGTACACCATCACCTATCCATGCTGCGGTCTGCCCATCTCGTTGAAACAGCAGGCTCCCGTTACAGACTCCGCCGTCATACGCTGGACAAGCTTCCCCTATTGTGGGATGAATTCCTGGACAGGAGCACCCCATGAGCCAAACCGCTGTACAAGCCTCTGTCTGGCAGCAGCGCTCCTATCGTTGGATTGTTTTCGGTCAGCTCATTTCAGAACTCGGCGCCTCACTCGGTACCCTCGCCAATAGCTGGTTAATCTATCAGGCAACAGGCTCACAAGGTGCGGTCGGACAGATGTGGCTGCTGTATTTCGTTCCGTCGCTCGCCATTCAGTTAGTAGCCGGACCGTATATCGACCGATTCGACAAGAAGCGTGTCATGCTTTTTTCTCAATGGACGCGAGCTGCTGCCTTTTGTTTGTCCTTTGCGGTCATTACTTCCGGGACAGAATCGCTCTGGCCGCTGTATTTTACAGCCTTAATCAACGGTCTCGTTCAACCGTTGTATGTGCCAGCAAGCCAGTCGCTCCTCCCTGCTCTAGTCAAAAGAGAGCAGCTCCTCCAAGCCAACGCCTATTTGGATAGTGTCCTGCGCATTGCCATGATTACCGGTCCGCCATTGGCTGGGATTCTCGTGGCGAGTATCGGCGGTGAGTCCGTACTCGCATTGGTCGCGATCAGCTATGCGCTCAGCGGTTTCTTTCTTGTTCTTTGTCCACTCGCCACAGCGGATACCGCCAACATGAAGCAATCGTGGTTCGTCATGTTTAAGGCTGGTCTTGCGGTTTTTTGGCAGAAGCCCCTTCTATTCTGGCTCGGTCTGTACTCGGCTCTCGTCCAATTTGCTGTCGGAGTCACACTCGTACTAAACCTGCCTTTTGTAGCCGGCGAGCTGCAAGGCACCTCGTTTTATGTAGGCATGTTTTTGGCTGGCTATCCGTTGGGATATTTCTTCGGCTCATTGCTCGTGCCTCGCTTCCATAGCAGTCTTGGACAGCCCCTGATCATGTTGGGGTCACTGGTACTAGGTGGCTTGAGCTTTATTGCAATAGGCTTTACCCATGACATCTGGCTGGCAATCACCATCGAACTACTGGCTGGTCTGTTTGCTCCCTTTTTCCAGGTACACAGCACAAGCCTGTATCAGCTTCACGTTCCTTCCGAGCTAATGGGGCGTGTACTGTCTGTCCGTTTGCTCATCGTGCGTGCGACGATGCCCGTCGGTATTTGGCTAGGCGGACAGCTAAGCGATCAGGTAGGGATTCGCCCTCTTTACATCTCTGTAGGGGCCGTCATCGTGGTCGCCGCACTTACGGGATTATTATTTCGAAAATTTGTAACTAACAGGATATTCCATATATAATAAAAACCGTATGACTCCTCAATTTTGAATGAGAAAAGGAGAATTTTCATGATACATCCGACATTGGATAACCTTCAGCATGCTATCAGCAGCGTCATCGTGGGCAAGGAAAGTCAGATTCGCCTATTGGTAACGGCCTTGCTTGCCCGTGGTCACGTATTGCTGGAGGACTTGCCTGGAATGGGAAAAACTGTGCTTGCCAAAACATTGGCGCAAGCGATTGGCGGCTCTTACAACCGCCTGCAATTTACTGCGGATCTACTACCATCCGATGTCGTCGGTCTTCACGTATTCAATCAACGAACAAGTGAATTCGAGCTACGAAAGGGACCTGTTTTTGCGGATGTCTTGCTTGCAGATGAAATCAACCGGGCCACTCCCAGGACTCAATCCGGTTTACTGGAATGCATGGAGGAACGTCAGGTTACGATTGAAGGCGTCACCCTGCCACTCCCATCGACCATGCTGGTCATCGCTACCCAAAATCCGATTGAATCGGAAGGGACCTATCCGTTGCCGGAAGCACAGTTGGACCGCTTCCTTTTCAAGTTGTCTCTTGGCTACGGTACACGAGAGGATGCCAAAGAAATTTTGCGGAGATTCCGCAGCGGCTCCCCATTAGAGGCGGTCGAGCCGGTCATCACTGTCGACCAAATTGCGGCTCTGCAACGCGAGGTGACGACTGTTCACGTCAGCCAACCGGTGGAAGATTATATCATCGAACTGACGGAAGCGACTCGCCAGCATCGCTCGGTTGAGGTGGGCATCAGTCCGCGCGCCATGCTCGCCCTGTTGCGATCCGCCCAAGCTTACGCGTTCGTTTCTGGACGTACTTATGTCTTGCCGGATGATGTAAAAGTGGTGTTCCCAAGTTTGACAACTCACCGCATCCGCCTCTCCATGGAAGCCGAGCTGCATGTGACGGAGCAGGAAGTCGTGGAGCAAATCTTGACCACCGTCCCCGCTCCCGTCGAAGAAAGCGTGTAGCGCGATGATCACCAAACAAACCTTTCACGTAATCGGTTTTGTCTTACTGCTCTTCGCCGTTTTTTCCGGGCATTGGTTTTTCTTTCTGTTTGGGGGCTTTTTCTTTTTTCTCCCTGCTGCACAAGACTGGTGGGCCAGGTCTATGTCCAAATCGGTGTCGCTCGAATGGTCCAGTGATCAAACGCGCGTCCTGTCAGGGACACCCGTGCACATTACAGTTCGCCTGCACAATCGTTCGTGGCTGCCTTTGCCTGCTACCTGGCTTCGCTTCACACTGCCGGAACATGTCGCGGTGGAAGGTGCCGACGAGGTGCGCATCCTCAATCATCGGACGAGCGTTCGCCTGCGATTTGATCTACCGATGCGGCAAAGTGCCATACGCACCTTGACTCTCACCCCAAACAAACGAGGCACAGTCTGGCTGACGGATGTTCAGTCCGAGACATTGCCGTTATTGGGCGAGGAGCCTACCGCCATGACACTGTCGGTTTCCTTTTCCTTGCTGGTCTATCCGCTGCCTCTTGCGCTTTCTCCCGTCGTACTTGCTGAATCGGAGCCGGACGGGAATCGGCTTTCTCGTCAGCGCCAACAGGATGATGTCACTTTTCAGCGTGGTGTTCGATCGTACATGCCAGGCGACCGTTTCAAGCACATCCATTGGAAGGCAACCGCCAAAACAGGCTCGCTCGAGACGCGTCTTTTCGAGTTTACAGCCCATCCAAACTGGCGCATCGTCGGGCATATCCTGCCCTCCTATGAACCCATGATGCAAAAGTATAACGATATCACCAATGAACGGACGATCTCCTGTCTTGCGGCTTTGGCTGGCCTGTGCAGGAGAAAATCGGTCGGATACGAGCTGTACCTCACCGTGAAGCAACGAGGACGTGAGCATTTTCATTTGCCTGCGGGAAGTGGCAAGATACACCACTTGCACGTCATGACCCAGCTGGCACAAATGCACCATTTTGTGACGACGCCACTGGCACCTGTTCTTCGCCGGTTAGAGGGAGCACATGGGAAGGAAGCCATTCTCATTGTGACACCACGAATGGATTCATCCGTCCAAGCCTCTGCGGAGCGCCTTATTCAATGCGGTCATCAGGTTGCGGTGCTGGACGTTTCTTTTGACCCTGTCATCATCCAGCGCTTCCAGCATGCTCGCTTGAAAAAAAGGAGCGTGATGATGGGATGACACTCTCGTTGATAGGTCGCTGGACGCTCGCATTTTGGCTGGAGGCCATGCTGACGGGCGTTTTCCTGGTATTGTTTGGGTATATGACAGCAGGCTTTGGTCAACTGCTCATGTTTTGCCTAATCGCAGCGACCCTGCTCATGGCGGGGGGCTGGTTGTACTATGGTGGTGGCGGTCGATTTACGCTCCATCTGTTGCTGTATCCCCTTGTGTTTTTCATCGGAATGGGCAGCTTCTATCTCTACGATTCTTGGCTCATCGCGCTTGTACTCGCTGCTGTTTATTTTTGGAGAGTACAAAGCGCTGCATCGAAAGGGTATCGACACGACAGTCTGCAACGCAGATTTGTTCTGGCGCTGATGGCTGGCCTCATGCAGCTCGTGATAGCAGTACTCTACACCTCCATCGTTGATCCAGATTCCTATACACTCGCAGCCTCTTTTTCCATGCTTGTCTTCATCACTCTCAGCTATATGTTGGTGGCGATTGTGGCGTTCGTGTTGCGGGAAGGATCACTCTCTACGAGGCTACCTTCTCGCATCAGCTTGCTACTCGGCAGTCAAGTGCTCGGCACACGTTTTCTTTTAATCGCAGGCTATTTGGCTGTCAGCTCTATCGTACTTGGTCTCATCTATTGGATCTGGAGTTGGATAAAAGGGCCTGTCAGCGATGGGCTGTATACGCTCTTTGAGCCTGTGCTTATTTTCATTGTGAAATTGTTTGAACAGTTGTACGAGAAGGCGAGCCAAAAACAAGCAAACATGCAGATACTCACGGAAAATACCGGGCAAAAAGCAGATCATCCCGCGGTACAGATACAGCTCGGAGAGTCACTCTTTTCTATTTTGCAGCCATACTTAATCGTTGCCTTCATCCTCGTCTGTGTGATCCTTCTCGGCCGATATATATGGAAAAGGCGCTTCAAGGGGACGATTACGCTGGAAAAAGAAGTGGCGGCTGCACAAAACACCATATTGACCACTGTCCCTCCCTCTTCTAGTGAAGAAAGCGCAGAAAATGGCTCTGCCAAATGGTTCAAACAGCCAGTCGGCCCAGAGGATGATCCCACCCGATACGCCTACTATCAATTCCTTGTCCTCATGGAGAAGCAAGGAGTGCCAATCGAGCTGCATGAGACGCCCCAAGAGTTTTTCAATCGCCTGCGCGAACAGTCCTTGCTAGATGCAGGTCAACTGGATGCAGTCGCTCGAATTACCCGTTACTATCAGCAATATCGCTATCAGGAAAAGGTGCTTCCCGAAGCGGATTTGACAGCCATGCAGCAAGCCGTGCAGACGCTCGGCTCTCGTTTCTCTGAGACGTAATACCTCTCCTCTACACAACCACGTGCTATGCGTTTGCCGTGGTTGTTTTCTTTTTCTCTTGACATCGAGAAGCCCCTCCGGCATAATTCTTTCAATTTTGCCCGCTCCTAAAATAAATTCACCAGATGGTTAATTGAACAAGGAAGGAGGATGCTCTGTGCAAGATTTGCCTGACTGGCTGCGTAAGCATCTTCATGTCGCATACATACCCGGCTATGAGTTTTTCTTAAGTCTCCACGTGCTTGCCAAGCCTGAGCATCACACCTCCCGCTTGCATTGGGCGGAAGAGTTGCTCACTGCTTTACCTGCGCCGCTCTTGAAAAAGCTTCACTATTTTAGCTCCATGTCCAATCAGTTTCTCGATGCCATGGACTTCCTGGCGCCCTGGGAGGAGTGCTTTGAGCATTCTGTTGAGGCCGCATTGGAGCGTGTACAGGCGCTGGATGCTGGCGAGTTTGCCCAGCTCATGATTGGTCCCGTCTATCATCCCAGACAACTTCACGCTTGGATGCAAGGACGTACAGACGAGATTTTTGAAGAGCTGAAACCAGAGCATCGGGAGCTTTTGCGCCATCCGCTCTCGACCAAGCGAAGCTTTCTGGAGTTTTGCTACGACTACCTGCCTTTTTTCCAGACAGAAGAACGGCGGATTGAACCGTGGCTCGTCCGCGCCGTACATGAGGCACAAGAGCAGATCAAGCTGGATCCGATTCCGTTTTTGTCACAGGTTCACCCGCGCTTGAAGGTGCACGAGAACTTCCTGCAATTTCATAAGGCAAAAACGTACATATTTGGTTATTCGGAGCTGGCCCGTATCCATTTGCGTGTCTCTACTTTTGTCGCGCCGCATTTGTTGCTCGGCATTTACGACGACCATATCTCTGTTTGCTTATCCGTAGACGTTCCTGGCACCAGAGCCACCTCGGTGATTCCCGCTGACTTCATCAGCAAAATGAAGGTGTTCAGTGACCCGACGCGGACAGCGATTCTCAAATCATTATTGGCTCATCCTTACTGCACACAGCAGTTGGCTGACCTGCACAACATCAGTGAGCCTGCGGTCAACAAGCACTTGAATCTATTGGTAGACACAGGCTTTATCTGGAGCGAACGGCGGGGACGGTATGTGTTTTACCGCGCGATTGCATCACGGCTGGAACAGCTCGCCGTCGATCTGCATGAGTTCATCGATATGCCTGTTCCCGGACTTGTCTCTCCACCTGCTTCATCACATCCCCCAGAACGGAGGAATTAACATGTTTCATGTCGCCAAAGCTACCTTTATCCGCAATACCCGCGTAATGCTTCGTGCCTATCCGTGGTCGTTTGTCATCGGCCACATTTTTTCCGGGGTGTATACGGTCCTGTTTGCCTTCTTCGCCTACCACTATGTATTTGCCGGGCAGTTGGACGAAAATTTCGCACATCTCACTGGCTCGTCTGATTACTTGTCGTACGCTATCCTTGGCGGAGCTTTTTATGCGTTTGCCGTCTCTACCTTGATGAATGTCAGCCGCTCACTCATTACGGAGCTTCGGGAAGGGACCTTGGAGGCCGTTTTGCTCACCCCTTCCTTGCGCAGGGGGTACTTTTTGGGGAATGTCGCCCAACAGCTCATGCGTACTTTGTTTGAATTTTCGGTGATTGTGCTGGTAGGGGCGTTGTTTGGGCTCACCCTCTCTCAAACAAACGTATGGAGCGCCGTCCTAGTCTGGATTTTGTCTACAGGAGCTTTCTTTTGCCAGGCACTCGTTTTGGGCAGTCTCATGCTTTGGTTCCGCGATACGTACATCACGCAAAACACGCTGTTTGCTGTGATGGCCTTTGTCAGTGGGGTGACGTTTCCGATTCCGTATTTGCCTGAATGGGTGCAACCACTCGGTCTCATTATGCCGCTCGCGCCTGCGCTGGATGCTTTTCGGCAATGCGTGATTCAAGGAGCGCCGCTGCATGCTGTTTCCCCACAGCTGTTTCATATGGCAGCCTTGTCCCTCGTCTATCTCATTATTGGGGTGTGGGGCATACGTCGGATGGAAAAACGCGTCATGGAATCGATTTTTGGATAACGAACGAGGAGGTCAATAATCATGCTGATCGCAGAAAATGTACGGAAGGTATACCGGGTGAAGGAGAAGAAAGGCTGGTTTCGCCAGCAATGGACAGAGGTCGAGGCAGTTGCTGATCTGTCTTTTCGCATGGTACCCGGCAAAATTATTGGATTGTTAGGCATTAATGGTGCAGGAAAAACAACAACGATCAAGATGTGCTCCACACTGCTCACCCCAACCAGTGGCACGATCACGGTAGACGGATATGACGCGGTAAAAGACGATCGGTTCGTCAAAGCCAAGGTCAATATGATCGCAGGGGGCGAGCGAATGCTGTACTGGCGGCTGACAGGGCGGGAAAACCTGCAATATTTCGGAAGTCTATACAGTTTGCAAGGGCAGGAACTACGTAACCGAATCGATTCATTGCTCTTGCAGGTTGGCCTGTATGAGGCTGCCAACACCCCTGTCGAGCGTTATTCCAAAGGCATGAAGCAACGACTGCAAATTGCCCGCGGCCTGATCAATGATCCGCGTTACCTGTTCCTGGACGAACCAACTCTCGGATTGGACGCCCCCATCGCCCGGCAGCTTCGCAAGCATGTGAGTGAGCTCGCCTCTCAGCATGGAAAAGCCATTCTGTTGACCAGCCACTACATTCATGAGGTAGAAGAGCTTTGCGACGAGGTATACATCATCGATAAAGGAAGACTCGTGGCGCATGATACACCGGAGCACCTGATCAAATCGCTCCACCTGGATACAGCCTTACAGGTAGTGATCCCCTCTCTCTCCGACTCGCTCGATTACGATCTGCGCCAGCTGGCTCAAGATTACGACGGCTCGCGTGAAATCGCAGAAACAGACGAGCAGACCTGGGAAGTGACCTTACGGGGAAAAACGGATATGACAACTCCACTGCTTTCCCTCTTGGCTGCTCACCAATCTCCTGTCTTGCATCTCTCCACCCAACAGCCGTCGCTGGAGGACGTCATCCTGCACATGGCAGATCGGAGGGGGGCATGAAACAGCTGGGTAGCCTGCTTTTGGCAGAAATCATCAAGGAGCATCGCCATTCGTTTCACAGCAAAATGATCTACTTCTCGCTCTTGGTCTGGCCTGTCATTAATTTCGTCACCGCGTATTTTTCGTTTGCCCCGTTCCGTATGGGAGCGGATTCCCCTCTAGCCCGGTTCATCAGCTACGAGCAGTTGCCGTTGTTCCTGTTGACTGGCTATCTAGGCTACATCTTTTATTGGTGCCTGGTGCAGTCTTCCTGGCAAATGAGCTTTGAACGGCAAGCGGGAACCATGGAAATGATCTTCATCAGTCCGGTCAACCGACTGGCGTTTCTGTATGGGCGTTCGCTCTCCTCGCTGATCGAGGGAGTCTGGCTGTTCTTTTGCTTTGTCCTGTTAGCCTTGTTTTTTGTCGATGGCATTCAATTGAGCGGCTGGTGGGCACCTCCACTCGCCTTCCTCATTTTGCTAGTATCGGCCATCGTCTGGGGCGGCTTTCTCTGTGTGCTCTTTCTGTTTTCACGCGATTCGAGCTTTCTGTACACCGTGCTAGATGAGCCGATGCTAATCTTTTCTGGCGTCCGTCTGCCCCCGATGGCCTTTCCGGTTTGGGCCAAGGTCATTTCCTTTTGCTTTCCACTGACCTACGCGCTTCAGTTGATTCGCGAGCTGCTGATGGAGGGGGCAACATTACAAGCAATGCTGCCGAGTATGGGACTTCTCGCCGTTGTATTGTTCCTGCTGGTGACAGCGACTGTCGTGTTGTTGAAGCTGGCGGAGAAGCATATGAAAAAGACCGGGAACATGGTGATGTATTAAGTGCTGGTGAAAACCCAGCTGAAGAGGATCTTAGAGTCGTGCTTTTGCTTCAAAAGGAATGGTGATTGTAGGGTGTAATTCGGCTAGAAGTAGCTTTCTTCTCAGCGGTTTCTTACTTTTCCAGCTAATAATTTTCAATTACAAACAAACGAAACCTTTTCCAGAAATTCCCGTCTTAAAAAGTATAATGATTTATGGAATCGGTAGGGGGAATATAAATTCCCACTTTAATATCGTTTTGACGGAGGTCTGGTCTTATGAAACGAGTATTTTTATGTGTTGTTTGTATTGGGTTATTATCCGGATGCGGAGTTAGCACTCAAGGTCAAGAAATAAACCAGCAAAACACCCCGATTGTTGATTCCGAGGCGGCTCCAAAAAAACATCCAGAAGTAAGCAAAATCATCATCCAGAGAGGAAAGGAAATATTTGTATCGGACGTTTCCCCTATTTGCGATGGGCTTCTCGAAAGCTCGATGGATTTGTACACCGTTGCTTATCGGAGGGATGGCAAGCTGATAGGCACAAAAGATGAGAAGGAGCTACCTTTTTTACAAGAGAGCCAACCTTATCTCCAAGGAAGTCTAGATGAGGGAGAAAGCACACAAGACCATACGTATATTCGATTGGTCAGAGAGCCCTTTATTCCAGAAGTGGGAGTCAACGAATTTCCAAGAAAGGACATCGTGCTTTTCTTGGAACCTACCACTCCTAATGCTGCCTATGTTGGCGTTCAAAACCCGCAAAAACTAAAAGAATGGAAAATTTATCAGGTGGAGGATTATGGGGTATGGTTAAAAAAGCAAATTGATTTAGAACTCAATTTAAGTAAGGGCCTTTGAACGCTCCAGCCACCTAAATACGGTAAAAAAACAAGAAGCACCCGTCTTGAGGTGCTTCTTGTTTTTGAAAAACAGGTTAGAGACGCTTACGAACGGATTCCAGGTAGTCAATAACTTCATCGTAGTATTTGTCATGATTGGTACCGCCGTAACCTGCATCAGCAATATAACGTGCACATTTTTCTGACTTAGGATTATTTGTGCCCTTCAAGTAATCGATTAATTTGGAGTAACGCTTTCCTTGTAAGAAGTCTGCAAACGCTTCACCGTGAGTTGAACGGCCAGGAAAAGCCGCCCACCCTCTTATCCCTTCACCGATATTCCCTTCAGGGTAGGTCGAGTCTACATACATCATATTCGACCAGTTCTGGTTCTCAACTTGTGTATCATACTGAGACCAACCCGATTCCCCGCCCCACATTGCAAGGATTAATTCAACAGGCAAACCGTAGCAAGCGTCACTGGTCCTTCCTGCTACTGCTTTAAAAGCATCAATAAAAGCAAGGATTTTTTCATTCCCTCTATTATTGGGATTGACCCCAACATATGTGTCTACAATTCCGTCAATCTTCACTCTTTTTGTAGGAATAGGTTCATACTTAGCCATGCTTCATTTCCCCTTTTTGATAGTTGATCAACGACTTTTTGACCGGTCAATGTCGCTTCACCTATCTAGGAAAAAAACAGAGGCAAATAGAAACCGTTTTTTCAAAAAAGTTAAGAAGTTTCCTCCACAACAAAACAGAGGCCACCTTAGAATAGGTGACCTCCGTTTTTCCGTTATACCTGAAACCCACCAGCGCTACTATCTGATTCGTTGAAATCAACCAGAATGGTGTTTCCATTATCTAACTCCAAATCTTTGTCGATGTCATATTGATATAAGTCGCGGTATTTGTAATCCTTGCCTTTACTCCATGCCTTACATTGCCAAAAATGGCTTACTCCTGGTACTTCGTCGTCGATATGCTTCACTACATAGTAGCTGCCATAACACCCGACTTTAAAGGCATCTCCATTCATCCGCTCGTACCTTTCCATCGCGGATTTAACCCCTCCGAAGTAGTCCTTAACTGCTTCAAGCTCTGATTTGGAATCAGCTTCAAAATCAACAGCAAAATAAATAGGGGTGTTGTACGGTTGACCCACTGACTCTGCTTGCTCAATAGCACTCTCGCAAGCTTGCTTACCGCTAGCATAGGTAAATTCACCTTTGTCTCTACCACCATTTTGATACACCGCGACGATGTACAATCCGGCTTTTGATATCAATTTTGCTTCTTCCCGGGTGAGCTTCTTCCAATTCGATTCTCCGTAGTAACGGCCAATGTACGAATACCCTGCCCGTTTGATCGCTTCTAAATTGCTCTTCGTTGAATTGTTTTTTCCTGCGTAATCAATTCCTTTTGCCATGCCTGTTCTTCCTCCTTAGATTTTCGAATGGTCGACTAGTTGTCGCCTTCACCTATCTAGGAAAAAAAACAGGAAAAATAGAAACCACTTTTTTACATTATTTTTTTAGAAGCTGGAGAGCAGAAGCAATTTGTTCGACTTCCTTTTCAAATTGGCTGGAGTCATTACTTAAAGCTACATAGGTGCTATTCAATTGAAAATATAATTCTGCGACGGCTGCCTCAACATTTTCCTTATGATTCGAGAAGGAAATCCATTTTGCAGGAGTACCGTTATCGAGTTTGGTTTCTTGCTGTTGTATAACGGCACCCCCAAGTAAAACTTCTTGAGGGGATAAACTAATTTCTAATGTTTGATCACCTTGCTCATTTTCGAATCGGAGAGAAATCTGTTTTGTTTGCTCGCTACCGGAAATCTCCTGTAATGTTAAACCCTCTCTAACAAATAGCGGGACATAAATATTCTGTATACCAAATTTCTCTGCATCAGCCATTATTTTTGTTTTATTTTCTTCTGTCAATGTCAACGGTATAAAGCCCTGAGGCACTTCTTGCTTAACCATTTGTTGCTGCTGGGAAGCAGGCTCCTGTGATAGTTGACTTGGCTGTGAACATCCTGCAACTAAACCCACGAAACAAACAATCGGAATCATCAAGTTGTTTTTCACATGTAATCCCTCCCTCTAACTTCATGACAGTCTCGAGTATAAAGAAAAATAGTATTTTTTTCAATTTATGGTTTCTTTTTGTACTGGTTATTTTCCTATGTATATGAGGGTCGAGAAATTTCAGGGGAATGTAAGACTGTTTCAATTGAAAGTACAAATACATTATGGCAGGTGATTTTAGTGGAAGATGAAATGCTGAAAGAGCGTTGTAGAAGAATCCTTAAGCGGATTGCTTGGAGAATGCAATACGCTGCTAAAACTCGATTTAATCGGGAAACCGTTATCATTGAGGAGGTATTTGGCGATAACTTAATAGATTCCATAGACTCGAGCATATACGTGCAGGAGCTACTCATGCAAATTCCCGAAAAACCCCGATTCATCATTAAGAGTATTGTGATAGACAGACTTACGGAAGAAGAGGTGGCCAAGCAGCTAAATATGACTCGACAAGGGGTACACAAATGCAAAAAGAAATACTTGAATGTATTGGCGCACAAAATCAGTCATTCTCCATCATTTTGAGACGTGCGCAGTCCGGTGATACGCAACCATTACCCAGTATCCTCGATTTTCTCTTTCTATTTACGGAGCATCTCGCTTCTTTTATCAAGCTCCCACGTGAAGAAAGCATAAATAAATGAAAACAGCCATGCTGGAGGTCAATCCGTCATGGCAAGATGCAAGCATGATATCAACAGAACTTTTGAATGTCTGAGTTGCCGGATTTCCGACGAACCAACGACCAGCTTATCGACTCAACGCTATGAGCGCTTTCCTTACTCCACCGTCAACAGCTTCTCCACAAATCCCCCAATTTCCCGTTCCCGATCAACAAAATGAACCTCCAAAATCCAATCGCGCGGGTGCCCGTTATGGTCCGGCTCTCTCATCGGCTTGTGATTGTCAGGGTGAATATAGTTGACGATATCATCCCCTTGAATTTTTTCATGCGGGAATTCGCCGATGAGATGTCCTGCGTGTGGACCGCCGTACTCCCAACCGTATGCTTTGGCGAGCTCGTACATGTAGGCAAACAGCTCGCTACTCGTAATATCCGGCTTGGACAAAAAGTAAGCCTTACCCTCGTCCCACGCTTTTTCAATATCGTCGCGCAGCTTTTGTTTTACCGGATCATTTCCAAGCACATACGTCCGACCAAGATCAGCTTCCCAGTCCTCAAAAATGGGCCCGAAATCGAGAAAGACAATATCTTCGGGAGCGACAGTCAAATTCGGTGGGTTTTCTCTGTATGGATACAGCGTGTTTCTGCCTGCTCGCACAATCCGCTTATGCCAATATTTTTTGATCCCGAACAATTGAAAGGCCAGCTCGTAAATCTCCTTGTTGATCTCTTTTTCCGTCACACCGCTGCGAATGATGCCCTTTTCTTCGATGGTGGTAAATAAAAACTCAGCTTTGGTCTCTGCTTCCCGCAGTGCCTGATGTCTCTTCTCCAGTAATGGATTCATCGTTTAATAGCCTCCTTTTCCGTTTACGGAAGAGCTAACTCATACCTCTCGCCCAACTCTCGCAATTTTGCGATAATAGATTGCTCCACATGATCATCCATGGCGATTTTTTCATTCGCTAATGCAAGCAGCGGTTCATACTCGCCAATCAATACGGAATGATGCGCTTTTTCAAACAGCGGCAAATCATTCATGTCATTGCCAAAGCAGATGAACGGCTCCCCTGCCACATCGAACCGATTCAGGGCAGCCCATTTGTTCACTCCCCGATAAGTAAGGTCGAGAATGCCTTCTGCGGAATGGTAATGCAGCGTAACGTCGAGTTCCTTGATTCTCGCCACCAATTCTTCGTACCGGTCACACGATAAAATCAGGATTTTTAGCACGGCATTCAGTTGATCCACGTCCACGCGGCTGGCTGTCCGATTGGGATCGATATAGCTCAAAAAAGGATGTGCCGACACACAATTATGTGCGTAATTCCACGAGTCATCGATGAAATACTGCGCACGATAATCATCGAGAATGCTGATGATCTCATGTGCCAAACGATCAGGGATTGGCATGCTGCCCTGCAAGCTCCCTCGGTAATGTGTCATTGCTCCATTCGCGCCAATGAGGAGATGGTTGGCAAACCGCTCATCGAGGACAGGCAGTATGTCACGGCACGGTCTTGCGGAGGCGAATCCTACAGTATGTCCCGCCTGTTCGAGTGCAAGCAGGCTATCCAAAATGTTCGTTGAAATCGGCTGACCTTTGAAGCAGATCGTCCCGTCCAGATCAAAAATAAATTTCATTTTTCCCACCCTTTCTAATTGCTGTCCTGTCCATCGTAATGGATAGCCGTTCGTGGCCAAAGGGACAGATCGTTCAAGATGAGTGGGACAGAAACTGATCTGTTACTCGAACCAGGCGCTTGCCAACAAGCGAATGCCCTCCTGAATATCGTCGGGAGTCAATGCTCCGTACCCTAGCAATACCGTCGGCTGCTCCCTTGTATCATGGAGCCAGTATCGGGCAGTTCCGTAGACTTTTACGCCTTTTTGATAGGCACATTCCATGAGTTCCGCTTCCGTACACTGACTTTTTACGGTCAAAAATACATGCAGCCCCGTATCCTTCCCTTCTATTTCCACACATCCGTCCATGTAACGAGCGACTGCTTGAAGAAACACCTCTCGCTTTTCCACGTAGTTTTTTCGCATGTGCTGCAAGTGTCTATGCCAATAGCCATCGGACAAATACGCCGCTAGCGTCAACTGGTCCAAGCGGGAGACAGGCTGATCGTATTCAGGCACGCGCTGGTGAAAACGCGATAACAGCTCGTAGGGAAGGACGACGTAGCTGACGTTTACGAGCGGCAGCAATGCTTTGGAGAGCCGCCCAATGTAAACAACCTTTTGGGGAGACAGACTCTGGATCGAAGGGATGTAGCTCTCTTGATATTTGAACTCCCATTCGTAGTCATCCTCCACCAAATAAGAATGCGATAAGGATTGCGCCCACAGAGTCAATTGGTTTCTTTTCTCCAGAGGCATCGTCATTTTGTTGATGAATTGCTGGGAAGGACTCACGTACATGACGCTTGCCCCGCTTTGCCTCAGCTCCTCGATCGATACACCATCTGCGTCCAAGGAAATGCCGTGTACCCGGTAGCCACCGTTGAGAAACGTATTTCTCGCACCATCATAGCCCGGATTTTCTACGCCAATCACATGCTTCTCTCTGTCAAGGAGCTGTACGACAATCGACACCAGCTGTTGCGGGGTGGCTCCAATAATGATCTGCTCCGGCGTGGCGAGGACTCCTCTTGTTTCATGCAGCAATTTCGAGAGTTCTTTTCGCAAGACGTACTCCCCCTGAGCCAGCCCCTCCACCATATACGTGCGCTGATGGTTGGAAATGAGCTTGTTGCGCAGCTTATTCCACGGATGAAAAGGGAATGTTCCCAACTCGATGTTGCCATAGCGAAAGTCATAGCGAATCGGCGGTATACGAGAGTCTTCTCGTTCTGTTCCATGCTGCCTGGAAGGAAGTCCTGCCTTGTACGTCACCTGATATCCTTTTTTCGGAATGCTAGTGACGTACCCTTCCGATACCAGTAGCTGATAAGCAACTTCCACCGTGTTTTTGCTGACAGCAAGCGATTGCGCACAGCTTCTGATCGAGGGGAGAAACTCTTCATACGCAATTTCGTTACGCAATATTTCGTCTTTGATAAAGTGATAGATTTGGATGAACAATGACTCTCCCTCTGTAAAACGAATGGCCGAAAGCTCTCGCACCGGACAGGAACCCCCTTCCTTTTTTGTTTTAGTCTACTACATATAATATTAAGCCTGAATGAACAAAAAATCAGCTAGCCGCCAGATTGCTTGCTGTATATGCCGACACGATCCCCATGGAAATGAAGCCCAGCAACCCAAAAAAGGCTCTCCCCCGACGATACAGTCGAAAGGAAAGCCCATCGCTCTTTTACCTGATTAAAACGCTCTTGAATATTGCTTCGGTGGCTGCAGCTCATCCGCCGACAGCTCATGAATTGCATGCAGTGCCCAATAAGGATCACGCAGCATGCCGCGACCCACTGCTACCAAATCCGTATCGCCATTGCCGATGGACGCTTCCGCCACTTTTGGATCATCGAGGTTGCCGACTGCAATGACAGGGATATCCAATGCCTGCTTAATTGCACGTGCCAATGGTACTTGATAGCCAGGATGAATACCTGGGCGACCTGCTGAACCAATCGGTCCTTCCCCGCCGCTGGATATATGGAAAATATCCACGCCTGCTTCCTTGTAACGGCGGCAAAGCTCTGTGCTGTAATCCAGTCCATATCCACCATCTACGTACTCTACAGCTGAGACGCGCATGATCAGCGGCATGTCAGCCGGAATGACCTCTTTGATTGCCTGAATAATTTCTACGCCAAACAGCGCTTTATCCCGTCCGTACTCATCGTCTCGCTGATTTGTCAAAGGAGAGTGGAACTGGTGAACCAAGTATCCGTGCGCACCGTGGATTTCAATGGTATCAAACCCTGCTTCCACCGCACGTCTCGCTGAATCCTGGAACTTGACGACCATTTGCTTGACTTCTTCTGTCGTCAACGCCCGTGGCGTTTTGTAGCGCCCCCCTGGGAAAGCAATCGCGGACGATGATACAGGCACTTCTGCGTCTTCCGCTTTGCGGCCCGCATGAGCAATCTGTATGCCAATTTTGGCCCCATACTTATGAACCTCGGAGACGATCCGCGCATACGCCGGAGTCTGCTCGTCAGACCACAAGCCCAAATCGCCGTTGGAAATTCTGCCATCCGGCTCGACATCGGTCATTTCCACGATGATCAGACCTGTTCCGCCTACTGCACGAGAAACGTAATGAACAAAATGCCAGTCCGTTGGTGTTCCATCGTGTGCATCTACGGAGTATTGGCACATCGGCGGCATGACAATCCGATTTTTCAAGCTAAGTCCTTTAAACTGAAACGGGGTAGACAACAACGCCATTTGCTCCACTCCTTACTTTTTTTTATTATCATGCCAAAAGTAAGCATGTTCTGCAATCCTAAATTGCACTTTGTGAAAACCAGATATATTTCCGGCTATTGTGGTGGGGAGGAAACAGGAGAAAACGCTCAGATTCTAGGGCCACCCCCTGGGGGATTGACTGCACGACTCCATGCAAAAAGCGAAACCGCGTCCAAAGTGGTATCTTCAAGGATGTGTATCAGAGGTGGACGCTTAAGGGCGTGTTTCGCTTTTTGCATTGCGTCTCGGTCGGTGTCCCTAAGATCTTCGCTTATTTCTCCTGTTTCCTCTACGAGCTTTCCTGCTTAAACGGGTTTTAAAAAGACTTAAAAGCAATGTAAGGATGTCATCTGTTACGACAGAGAAGAATATTTCCAGACGTAGCGACTTGTGGAGTCCGACCGAGCGGAGAAGGGATTCGCGGGCAAAAGAAACGCAACCGTGCCCGCGCGACGAAGCGGCTACCACTTTTGCGTTTCCCCGCGAATCCCTTCGGAGCGGACAGTCTCAGCCCTCAGCGGGACGGAGCCTGGAGCCTAGACTGGAAATATTCTTCTCTCCACCGCGGCCACATTTATAAACCACGAAAAAAAGCCATCCGCATAACGGATAGCTTTTATAATTAACGTCTTTCTTATTCCGGCATCGTGCCAATGTAATTGGATTGCGGGCGAATAATGCGGTTATTGCCTGCCTGCTCCAGAATGTGCGCACTCCAGCCGACCACACGGCTCACAGCAAATGTCGGTGTAAACAAATTGTCATCCAAGCCAACTGCGCGCATGACAGCTGCGGCAAAAAACTCTACGTTTGTATTCAGCTTGCGGCCTGGTTTGTACTCTTCCAGCAGCTGCAAGCCTACTTTTTCTACGTGTGTCGCCAGATCGAACCATGGATCGTTGGACGACAGCTCGGATGCAACGACGCGCAGAGCAGTTGCACGCGGATCGATCGTTTTATAGACACGGTGTCCGAAGCCCATCAAACGTCCGCCGCTCTCCAGCTTGTTGCGCAGCCACGGCTCCGCATTTTCCTTCGTACCGATTGCCTCGATCATCTCCGTCACTTCGGATGGTGCTCCGCCGTGCAACGGCCCTTTCAGGGTTCCGATAGCTGCCGTAATGGAAGAAATCAGATCAGATTCAGTCGAGCTCACGACACGACCGGAGAATGTGGATGCATTCATGCCATGCTCCTGCGTCAAAATCAGGTACGCATCGAGTGCACGTACATGTGCCGCATTCGGCTTTACACCCTTGAGCATATACAGATAGTTCGCTGTATGATCCAGCTCCGGATTCGGTGCCAGCGGCTCGCGGCCCTCCAGACAAGCGAAGCGATACGCAACAATTGTTGGCATCTTGGCAGCCAGCGCAATCACCTCATCGATGGTTGGCGGGAAGCCGTGCGAGGAACTACCCAGGGCCGAAACACCTGTACGCAGGACACTCATCATATCTACGTCAGCCGGGATCAGCTTCAGGATTCCTTTTACATGCTCCGGCAGCTCACGGTTTGCTTTGAGCTTATCTTTTAAATCCATCAACTCCTGCTCGCTCGGCAAATGCCCGAACCAGAGCAGGTGTGCCACTTCCTCAAATGTGTGGTGAATAGCCAAATCACGTGCCCAATGACCGCGGTACACCAGCAGTCCATTAATTCCATCCACCAAACTAAGGTCTGTTTCTGCTACGGCGATACCATCCAAGCCGATAGCCAAAGGATGTTGTTTTGTCATCATCACCACTCCATTTTCGTCTCTTTTCTCTTCAGTATAATCGATTCATAATCGTGAAGGGAAATAAAAGAAAACCGGATTTTTGATCACGTTTTACAATCAGTTAGCAGGAGCTGGAACTGCCTTCTTTTTACGTCCGTACGTCAGGAAGCGCCACAGCTTTTCCATCGGACCTCGATTAAAACGCTTCAGCCACAGCCAGCTTGCGAGTAATTGGAACGCATAGATCGGCAGCGCGAGCAAAAACCATGAAGAGAGCGGCATGGCCGTAATATCGAACAAAGAAATCAGAATGGTCATGATGACTGTCTGACCCAAATATGTCGTTAACCCCATTTGTCCTGTGTAGGCAAATGGCTGGAGAACCTTCCTTGCCGACTCTCGGTCCAGTATTAAAAACAAGCTGGCTATCAAGCACAGCGCCATAGGCAGCGTGCTCAGATCAACCAATATTTTATTCACCTGTTCAAGCTTTGAACCAAAGATGAGACCGCTCGCCCACACAATCCCTGCTGCGATTGGAAGACTGATTGCCAGAGTGGTAGTAGCGATTCGTTTTAACAACGGTTTATGCTCGCGAATTTGAGCAATCAAACCGCGTTTTCCCGCGTACAAACCAAACAGGAACATCACAAAGATCGGTATCAGTGTCGTCTGAAGTGATGCTACAAATGGATATACTTCTTGACCATTAATCGTCTGTACCAGTGCCACGCCTTGAGTGAGCATGTACACTCCTCCCAAACTGGCTGCCACTGCTAGAATCGTAGAAGACTTTCTTCGATAAAAAGGCATCAGTAAAAAGCCGAGAAGCGCGTACACCGTCAAAATATCTCCAAACCACAAAATGACGTGAATCACACCAATGAAAAACATCGCGAACAACCGTCTGCTGAAGAGACGAAATACTTTTTGTCCACGTTGTTCAGCCCGCGACATGAAAATGTAAAAACCTAAGCCAAACAGAAACGAAAAGATCCCGAAAAATTTCGTCTGAATGAATAAATCATAGCTCAAGCGAATCCATGCATCGATCCCTGCCTCTATTGGCATACGAACGTCTTCCGAATACATGATAAAGCTAGGCAAGTTCACCAGCAAAATCCCGAACAATGCCAATCCCCTTACAATATCAATAGAATAAATCCGATCCTTCTGTGTGATTGGTTCCGCCTGCATATTCGTCATTCCCTCCTGCTGTCTTTAAGCAGGGTTCAGTGTAGCATACATATACTCATCAGAACTATCGAATCACCTTACCTCTACCTTACAGGCTTGTTATCTTCTATGTCCGTCCCCCTGGCAGAACAAGCGGCATCGGTGGATACAAGGAATGCAAGATTTCCATAAAATGCTGCGCTGGCTCGCTAATTCCTGCTTTAGGTACCAGCAAATAAGAAGCGACCTTTGGCAAAACAAGGCCTGGTGTGGGCAGTTCAATAAAGCGGTTTTCAAACAGATCCCGATCAACTGCCGTCCGAGGCAAAAAGGAAACACCCAACCCATCCTCGATGAATCGCTTTGTAATGTCTACCTGCGAAACGGCCATCGTACGCAAGGAAAGCCCCCTCTGACGCAGAAGCAACAGCAACTCCTCCCAGTAGCCCGGGTGATTATGGGTCAGCAGACGGTTCGATTGCACCTCTTGCTCCCAATCAGGCAAGGGCGCTTCCATATCTCCGCCGCTGTGTGGAACTGCAAAAACAATAGGATCTTCATACAAAAGATAAGTAGACAACTGGAATTCCCCTGGAACCATCCGGGTCAGGCCCAGATCAGCCTGTCCATTTTGCACCAGCGGTCCAATTTCCACGGAGTCGACTATTTTAATCGAGATATCTACATCGGGATAGAGCTTGGTGTAACGGTGCAGTAAATGGGAAAAACGAGCACGGGCGATAATCGGGGAAACAGCCAGTTGAAGCTTCTCCCGATAGCCCTGTCTCCAAGCCTGCAAGTCCTCCATACTGCTATGCCACTGTTGGAGAAGTCCTTTTGCATGTGGCAAGTAGCGTTTGCCCGCAGCCGTTAACCGAACGCGTTTGCCAACCCGTTCAAACAGCTTGATCCCCAATTCCTTTTCCAATTGACGTATATGCTGGCTGACAGTAGGCTGCGCAATGAACAACGCTTCTGCTGTCTGGTGAAAATTTTCTGTCGTTGCCGCGACCATAAACGTTTGCAGCACGCGAAAATCCACGTGATCTCCCCCCTGCTGTCGCTTTTTCTGTGTTCTATATGCATACAAAAGTAGGAAGAATGCAACTTTTTGGGTCTTTCTTCCTCATTTTTGAAGAAATTTACTGGAAATCGTTCTCCTTTTTCCCCCTTATGGTACAATACAAAATCGAGTGCGCAAAATCATTACGCACATTGGACTCACCAAAGAGAGAGAACAAAAGGGGAGAGAAAAGATGGAAACTGCAACAAACGTGAACCCACCGCGCAAAAGCAAGAAAAAAGCATGGCTGATCGCGGGGGCAGCGGCTGTCGTTGTACTGGGTGGTTTAGGAACCGCCTATGCCAAGTACGATTTGTTTAAGAGTGCAAAATCGATTTACCTGCAAGCGGAAGCGGAGAGCATGATGAAGTTTTCTAGCGACGTATCCAAAGCTTACGGGGAATACCAAGACTACATGAAGCCGTACTTGGAAAAACCAGTTCACTCCACCACTGAGTTGAGTGACATTGCCCTAGATGCAACCATCCCAGACCCGCAAGCGCAAAAAATTCTCGACATGCTGGGCAAAGCGAAGATCGTGATGCAAAGCAACATCGATGAACAGAAAAATCAACAATCGGGGAACCTGGAAGTTCACCTACAAGATAAAAAGCTGGCTTCTCTAGAGTACTTCATGAATGATTCTGTTATGGGCTTCAAGCTGCCAGAGTTTTACTCGAAATACGCTTATATGGACCTGAAAGATCGCGATGCACTTAAACAAAAGCTGGGCGGCGAGGAGCTGCCGAAGCGCTTCATCAGCTATAGCGATTTAAATGAAGCGATTAATTTTAACCAAGATGAAGTCAAAACGGTCATGACTCCGTATGCCTTGCTATATGCTGACAGCATCAAAGACAGCCAGGTAAGCATCAAAAAAGACGTTTCTTTCTCTGAAGAAGGACTCAAGGAAGATGCACGAGAGATCACCGTTACCTTCAACGCCCAAGAAGGCGCGGCTCTGTCGAAGCAAATTGCAGAGAAAGCAAAAGCAGACCAAAAGCTGTTTGACCTGATCTACAGCCGCTACCACAATGTGGCTACACTGATGCTCGACAGCGGCTACAAAGTAGAAGAAATCAGCAAAGAAGAATTCAAGAAGGATTACGAGCAAGCCTTCGATGACATCATCAAGGATACAGAAGATACAAACGCCAAATCAACTGAGCAATTGAAAATGGTCGTGCTTGTGAATAGCGATCATCAAATCTTGTCCCGCAAACTCTTGGTCGACGACAAAGGGAAAAAAGATCAATTGGTCTACAACAGTGTTTCTTACGATAAAGGCGCAGAAACGTACCACCGTTACTCCCTGCACAACCTGTCTGATCAGCAAAATGGCGAAATGTCTTTCACCTACAGAGCGACAAAAGAAAAAGACACGACAAAGGGCAAGTTCAGCATCCTGATGAAAGAGACCGACCAGCCAATTCTGGACCTCTCGACTACTTTCGATACAACCAAGCAAGACAAGAAAACAACCGGAAAGTATGACTTTGCACTCGTAGCGGCAGACGAATATTCCTCCAACCCTGTGGCTCTGACCGGTAATGTTACCGTGAACGAGACGAAGACGGACAATGGTGTAGATTCTGACGCCACGGTAAAAGTGAACTTCTCGAACCCTACTCCGGATATGCCAAAAGGCTTTAGCTTCAAGCTGAAGTCCAAAGCAGAATTCGGCAAAGCACTGGAAATTCCAGCTATGACTGCTGACAACTCCATCAATTTCGCTACAGTGTCTGACCAACAAATGATGGAAGCGCAACAAGAAGTCATGCAAAACGCAGATAAGTTCATGAATGAACACGCTGAGCTCGTGCAACAGTTCATGGGGCCTTAATTGTTTCGTGATAAGAAGAATCCACTCATAATGGTCAAAGCTATATGATAGTCATTGAAAAAGTGGCAAGCTGACATCGGTCCCCAACTGATGTCAGCTTTTTTCAGTTTCCAAAGTATTCTAAATATGCGAACGATCGCCAACACGCTGACTATTTTGCAGAATAAACACACTCAATCGTTATTATCCCCCCTAACTCCTTATTCTTTGAGTATTTACCCTAACAATGATCAACGCATTTATTACTCTAGCAAATATTTACAATAATGTTATTTTTTGATATTTTATATTAATAAAAATATCTCAGGAGGTAAAAAATGAAAAAAATTAAAAAGGGATTTATTTGGTTTACAGTTATGTCCTTACTTTCCTTATCTAACTTAATTGTAACCAATGATGCCTATGCTTTAGCTAAAAATGGTTTGAGATCACAAGTTGCTTTAAACATTACGACAGCGAGTGTAAATACTCCTAATGATACAGATGTAGTACCTTTGGCGATGTCTTTACAAGAAAAGATAGAAACATATGACTTAGCTGCTATTGAAACATCAGGGCTTATTTTTTCTGACACTCTAGAGTTTACTGATTGGGATGAGATAACTGGTGAAGAGTTTACTGTCTATGTAACAGTGAATGCTAGTGGACAGATAACATATGTCAATGATGGTGCGCATTCTCCTCAACAAATAGATGCATTCAAAAAGAAAAAGAGAAAGAGACCAGCTTCGGTACCAACTAAAACGAATGGTGGATTTGACGCAAAAGACTTTATCACTGATCATGCTTACACTAAACATAAGTATGATCCGTCAATTAAATCTACGAGTTCAAAAACTCAGTACGGAAAAAACGTAAATGTAAAAAAATTACGTGAAATAACGATGAATGAAGCTGATGACGTGAAAAAAGTTAGAAGTACGAAGTACAATGTTACATTTTATTATAAAAGTTTCAAGAATAATATAAGTACAAGCGATACTCCAACTGATCAACATGTCGTTATCATAAATAATTCGGTTCCTGATAGAAGCACACAATACCCAATGTTCTAGAAAAACTCACTCTTTGAACCAAGTACCTTTTCTTCTAAAAGTCACTAGAGGAAATTAAAACAACCGAATCACTAAATATTCAATTTTCTCTGGAGTTAAGCGAATAGAAAATGCAACAAAATAAGGATGCGTGATACACATGCATAAAGCAGGGCAAAGTTATGTACACTCAAGATCCAGGGTTGGGATAAACCGTAACGTTTTAGAAGAAATAAAAGATGTCATTCGTTATCTTGATACGGAACCTGACGAATACATGGAAGTCGATCAAATTACAAAAATCAGTCAAAAATCGTTATTGTTTTCACTAAATAGCTATGGTATCAACCAGAAATCGGAAGCGACTCTAACAAGTAGAGAAAGAGGGTCCTCTATGAAAAAAACAAAACAGACATATGCTTATTTGGAATGCCAAAATAAACAAGAGAGTGATATTGTCGATGTCCTTTATGAACATATGGAGTCCATTGAGAAAGAGCCTAATGAATATGTAGAGATAGGACAAATCGTCAAATTACGTACAAATACTTTTCTGCTGATTATAAATCACTATCATGCTGATTAATAGTGGGACCTCCAGAGGGAGGTCCTTTCTCAATGTCCATTCCTTTTACTGATAACCTTTGATCACAATATACACAATCGCTACATAAAATACGATTCGATCCACAGTCCGATACATCGACTTGGACACCGGAATGCCAAGCCATCCCACTCGCAACGGCCACAATAACTGAATGCGTCCCACCAGCATATCACTGATCAGATGGGACAAAATCCCCCAAAGCGCTGCCATAGTAGCCAAAGAATCGCCGAACAGCAGGAACGGAAGGAATAAAATCACCCATGAATGTGTTACCGTACGATGCCCGAATCCTTTTTGCAGCATTTTGGACAAAGGTCCCATCAAGTTTCCGAGCTTGCTATTTGCTTGATCGATATCGGGTACAAGTGCCATCGTTGCACCAATGACACTACCCTTCCACGAAGGATAGGCACAGTAGCCTGCAATGGCACCGAGTACCATATGTGTTTTCCATGTCATTTGCCTTTCACACCGTCTTTCTTTGGGAGTCTTGGGAGCTTATGTACGGTTGGTGGAATGGCAAACCAATACCATCATACATATAGGCGTTATGTCTCCAACAAGGACATGAAGCTCTCCGGATCGAGCCCATCTCCTTCGATCACAATGGCGGTCATTCCGGTTTCACTGCCTGATTCGTGCCCTTCACCTGTGATCCAGAATGCTGCCTGACCACTCAAGATCGGGATACGCTCTGTACCTTCACCGCGTACCCAGCCTTCACCGTTCACCACGAGAAAAAGCTGAGGGCAAGTCGCCGGATGATAGCCGACAATCCCGCCTGCCTCCAAATGGATACACCCAATCGAAACGGAATCAGGCGTGCGGATGACACGAGAAATCGTCGCCTGGACGGACTGATAGCGATCAATTGTTTTGCCTACTTGCTGATCAAATCGAAATCGTTTCATATTTTCCCCTCCGCCTTTTAACGCGTAAGCCCTATCATAGCGCAACTAGAGGCGCTGTGACAGACTCATCTTCCACAATTACAGAGTATGGCGACTGACCTCCACACAGGAAGAGTTTACCACAACAAGAACGTATGTTCTACTTAAATATCGAGAAATTTAACTCAAAAAGCAACAAAGCCCTTACTTCCCAGAGCAGCTTCATCCCCCACTTTCGCCAAGCTAAGCGGTGAATCTCGTGGTTTTTCTCGTGTATCGAAGATTGGCTTTGTGGAAATTGGCGTAAACAAAAAACACCCCTCAGAATCTCTGGCGATTCTCAGGGGTGTATCCTGTGACGAAGCTTTATACCTTGAAATGGCCTATTAGTTTTTCCAAATCATCCGCGAGGCTCGCAAGTGATGCAGCCGAGGCGTAGATTTCCTCCATCGAAGCAAGCTGTTCTTCTGTAGCAGACGAAACTTCCACCGAGTGAGAGACTGCCGATTGCGCGACAGTCGCGATCATCTGCATCGATTGTCCGACCTTGCCTGTACTTTCCGTAAGGGTATGTGCAGCAATCGATACCTCTTGAATTTCATTCGTCACGCCTACAACAGCATCCCGAATTTGAGAGAACGCTTCTCCTGCTCTTGCGACGCCCCCCATCCCATCTGCTACTTCTTGAGAGCCTTTTTCCATCGTGAGGACTGCGTTGGTCGTCTCCATCTGGATCGACGCTACCAGCTGGGAGATTTCTTGTGCCGATGCAGATGCCTGCTCTGCCAGCTTTCGTACTTCATCCGCCACGACAGCAAAGCCTCTGCCATGTTCGCCAGCCCTCGCCGCTTCGATGGCGGCATTCAATGCCAATAGATTCGTCTGACCTGAAATTTGCGTAATGACTTCGACGATTTGACCGATTTGCTCGGAGCGTTTTCCCAAGCCACCTACCAGTGCAGTCAAATTCTCCATCGTGTCTCCGATCCCGTTCATCTGGGAAACCGACTGCTGGATGATTCGATCCCCCTCTGTCGCCAGCTCTGAGGTACTGGCAGCCGCAGCAGACACGCTTTGGGCACGTGCCGCAATTTTTTCAATTCCTGCGGATATTTCCTCGACTTCTTGCTGACTCTCTTCTACGTTTTGGGATTGTCTGTCCGTTCCTTCCGTCATTTCCTGGATCGTGATGGCGATCTGCTCTGTAGCTTGGCTCGTTTGCTTCGAGCTCGCTGTCAGTTGTTCAGCCGCGGCTGCAACCTGCTGGGCATGTCCACGAACCTGAGAAATCAGCTCTCGTAAATTGGCCAGCATCCGGTTGAATGAGCCTGCCAACTGTCCAATCTCGTCTTTGGAAAAGACGGTCAACTCTTGTGTCAAATCTCCTTTTCCTTCAGCGATATCATGTAGCTGTTTGTTCACCCGATGCAGCGGTGCCACAATCGAGCGAATTAGAAAACCGCCGACCACAATCGCGACGAGAATTCCCACTGCATTAAAAAACAACTGGATCATAGCCGAAACTCCTTCGTTCTCCGCCAGCTCCTGTCTATCTACTTCGATTTCATTACGCACCTCTTCGACCAATCCACTCACAACCGAATCCAGTGTTATTCTCGATTGCCGCTCCTTGCCGAAATGATGTGCAATGGCTTCTTCATGTAGCCCATTATCCTGTGCCTCTACCGCTTTATCACTCGACTCCAGAAAGGACTTGTACAGTCCCATTGCCTCCTCCATTTTTTCACGATGGTGAGAAGACTCTAGAGAACTGTTCATTTTGGCAAACAGGCTGTCCACCTTTGCTGCCTTTCCCTTCATTTCCTTCCGAAATTCTTCATCGCCTGTTAACAAGTAGGCTCTTTCGTCATTATTTCGACCTGTCATGATAAACTGCATTTCACGCAGATCTGTCAATAATTTTTCCTCTTCGATAATCTGAGTGTAGGATGCCTTCATTCCTAGCATTTGCAGGTGCATATACGTACCTGAGCCGAACATGACTGCCAATATGACACCAAAAGCCAGGATGATTTTTGTTCTGATTTTCACAAGGTGTGCCTCCCGTCATCTGATACTCTTGTTCATACCCGGCTCCTCCTTCCTTCAAACACTTTGATGTGCAAACAAAAAACCACCAGGAAAAATCCTGACGCGCTAGAAAATATTAGGGTAAAGTGATGTTAAAATGAAGATGTTAAACTGGTCAGAAAATCGATGCCTTTTGTCATCTTTTTATTTTTATGGAGGCGACAAATCATGAAAAAGATACTAATCATGCTATCCTTGATGCTAGTGTTGGTGACCTCCGGATGCAATAAAGATGCAGCCGATATCAGTGAAGATGAAATCCGCATGCTTGCATACACCTACTCAGAAAATGTATTCAATAACTATAGATACGTAGGATCTATCGGTGATTTTTTAGGTAATGCCAATGGAAAAGAAATCACATTAGAATCACTTCAAATGTATGTTAATGGGTATAAACAAGGAAATAGCAGGATGAAAATTTATGAAAGTGTAGAAAATATCATCTCGCTCTACCTTGCAAAACACTACAACGAGCAAACCATCGCAAAATTATTTGACGCGAATCGCAAATTGACCCAACTCACAAGGCAGCTTAATGATTTGTTGACGGAAGATCATATAGCTGCAAAACTCACCGCAAATGAAATCATTGAGCTAAGAGAGCGAATTGACGATCTACTCATCTATGTATACCCTGAGCAAGAGCAGGATGAGACAGGTATAAATCTATACACATTAATTACGAAACCTGAGAAATTAATTGAAAAGTATACCGTTACGGATATCGATATCTTTTTTATGAATGTTAACAACGCTATGGAGCAATTGAACAACTTCCTAGAACATGTCGGTAAAACTTAATCCTTTAAACACGTTCGTGTGCAAAAAAAACCGCCAGGCAAAATCCCTGACGGTTCAAACATTCGGTACGCTAAACTCCGAGCTTCGCAGCCACTTTATCCTCTATCCCCATCTCTATAATTTTTCGATCACTTTATCAATCAAGCCGTATTCAAGCGCCTCTGCGGCGGTAAGGAAATAGTCGCGATCTGCATCTTTTTCGATTTGCTCGACTGTCTTTCCCGTACGCTCCGAGATGATCGTATACAGCATGTGGCGATGTCGCATAATACGGTCTGCTGCGATCTTGATATCACTCGCCTGTCCTTGACTGCCTCCCCATGGCTGGTGGAGCATGACTTCTGCATTGGGTAGCGCGTACCGTTTGCCGGGCGCTCCTGCTACGAGAAGCATCGCGCCCATAGACGCTGCCATTCCTGTGCAGATCGTGGAGACATCGGGCGCAATGAAACTCATCGTATCGATAATTGCCATCCCTGCTGTGACAGAGCCTCCGGGCGAATTGATATAAAGGTGAATGTCTTTTTTTGGGTCCTCTGCTGCCAGGAACAGCAACTGAGCTACGACTGCATTGGCTACCTGATCATCGATGGCACTTCCGAGAAAAATGATGCGATCCTTCAACAACCGGGAGTAAATGTCATAGGACCTCTCTCCATAACTCGTTTGCTCGACTACTACCGGAATGAGATTCATGAAAAACCCTCCTTCGCTTGTTTACGCTCAACTCTTTACGCTGCCATTCGCATGCTGGTTGCTTGCGGAACCGCCACTGATTTTTTGTTAAATCCAGATGAAACCTGCGTCACCACTGCCGGATTACTCGCCGGACCCACTGACCATGTTTGAACAGCTGCTTCTCTTTCGATCGCAACTCCATTTCCGTTTCGGCTCGGCATCGCAATGACCTGATCAGATTGTGGCTGGATACGATTTTCCCAAACGATTACGGGTTTGGACTTGTTTGACTCCACAGCTTGTGCCTTCATGCCTCGTCTCCTCCTTGTTTTGGATAAACCGCAAGAACGACCTGATACGTCTCTTGTCCTTTTTCTTTTGGCTGATACTTCGCCACAAGCTGATTCACCAGTTGGACGTATTCCTCTACAAAAGCACTGCGCTGTTCCGCACTGGCAAGCTGAATACTCGCATTCAGTGATGCGCTCGGAACCTCCACCTCTTGATCGGAGCGCTCCAGCAAGAGCATGGCATCCCGCTTGATTCGTTCTGCTGTCTGGACCAGATGAGACAGCGACCCTTGATCCTTCATTTGCTGAACGGTATCATTGCCCCAGTTCAGTCCTTCCGAGAGCACATACGTCCGCGCAATCGCCAAATAAAGCACCTCGACGAGATTGCGCACCTGTCGACTCCCTACCCGCCTAACCAATCCAACCTTTTCCAAGGCCTTCAAGTGATAATTGACACGCTGCGGGATTTCATTGATACCACGCGCGACTTCTGCTGCTGAAGCAGGCTCTGTCAAACGGCTTAAAATCTCGGCACGGAGCGGGTTCAATAGTGCCATCGCCTGTTCCGGCTTCTCGACTACATATGTTTCCAGTTGTTCGTGCGCCACAACAACACCTCATGACATTAATCATTTACGTAAAAATAGTTTATTACGTTCATTTTTGTTTGTCAAATGATGGTTAAGCCTATTTTTCGACAACGTCAAAAGCCCCGCTATGACCTGCGGAGCTCTTGTTTTTCATTACGATTCGGTTCGCTCAATGAAAAGAGATGATTTCGCCATCCTGCGGAACATGTACTCGTCCAGATAGCTGTTTTTCCTGCAAACATTCATTCAATTCCTGACGTCTGAGCAAGCAATGGTTCCACGTCTCCATGTGGGCAACGAGAATACGGCTGTCGGGCGCGGCATTTGCGACACGGACGATATCCTCCTTCGTCATCGTGATCGGGTCCCCCGTCAAGAACCGGGCCGCACCTGCGAAAACAACGATGGCATCCGGACGATATTCAACGATGGCCTGCTCCACTTCCTCACACCAAATCGTATCCCCCGCCACATACAGCGTCTGCTCACCAGCTCGCGCCAAGACGAAGCCAGATACTGGCCCCATTTGCTGCCCAATTTCCCCTGTTCCGTGTTGACCACCTGTCCGATGCAGGTTAACACCTTGCCATGTATACTCCGCTTCGATGGCAATGACTTGTTCGAAGCCATGCTGCACCAGCTTTTCTCGATCAGGTGGCTGGCAAAATACAGGCAAATGCTTCGGGAGAATACGGATAGCCGCTTCATCGAGATGATCGAAATGGGTATGCGTCACCAAGAGGGCGTCCACACCAACAAGTACCTCCTCCACGGATATGGGCAATTCTACCCCTGGATTCGGGCGCTGATTCGGCGTATTTGGTACGGCTGGCAATTCGCCCTTTGTGCTAAACATTGGATCGACCAAAAATGTCAGCCCTGCATATTCCACACGCAAGGTAGCATGTCGTACAAGCTGAATCTGCATGTCATTTCTTCCTTTCCTCGTTATCGCTATAATGGATGTACGTTTATTGTATAAGGCCGTGAACGGTTGCCGCGAAACGATTGCTGGCTTCCCACTTTCGCCGTGAAAGGAGTTACGCATGCTAGACCAAATTGATCTCTCCATCCTTGCCTTGCTACGCAAAAACAGCCGCTTGCAGTGGAAGGACATCGGCGAACAGGTCCATCTAAGCGGTCAAGCCGTGGGCAACCGCATTAGACGAATGGAGCAGCAAGGGATTATTCAAGGCTACACGACGCTCATTAATGAAGCTAAAATTGCCCCTTTCCTCACTGCTCTGGTCACTATGTTCATGACCACTACCGATCATTCTCTCTTCACTCGTTTTATCAAAAGTCGCAGCGAGATCGTCCAAGCACATCGCATTAGCGGAGAAGGCTGCTATTCTATGGTCGTACATGTTCCAGACCAAGAGGCCCTCAATCATTTTTTAGATGCCCTGCTTCCTTTTGGGAACTACCGTGTCAACCTATCGATTAACAAATTGAAATAGTTGGTAGTTTGTCAATGTATTCGCTCTCATAAATTTTTAAGATTGCACGATTTTGTGAACAAGAGTAGAATGAGGAATACGAAAGGAGGAGAATCGCCATGGAAGATATGCTGTTATTGCTGTTTTCGCTGGAAGATTTCTTCGCCTTGGTCGCGATTTTTGTAGGATGCTTCACTTCTGTTTTTTGTCTCAGACAGTGTTGCCTGCAAAACCGGGCTCTACCTCAGAACGTCACGGATATGTACCGACCTCCCATTAACACGTTGTTAGTTGAGACTTATCCAATGGCGGCAAGGCAACCGCAGCGCCTTCGCTTATTCAGGCGCTTGCAGCATACAGACAGCGAAATGGATACATATGATTCCTTTGTTTTGGATCGCGTAGCGTAACGAACATCCAAAAGGAGGTTGATCATATGATCGCCAAATACATCGGAGAAGCTTTGTTGTTTATTGTGGGTCTGCCTATTTTTGCTTACCAAACATTCGAAGGAATACATGCATTGGCAGATTTCTTCGCGCAAGTATCCGATTTTACCAATTTCAAATAAGCATGACACATACAAAAGCCTGACCGCATCCTTTAACGGTCAGGCTTTCTTTCATTTGTCTGGATAATGACGCTGAGGAGCATTTGTCACCAAGTGTTTACTTTTTCTGCTGGCTTTGTTACAATGTTTGTGTATGATAAGTGAATATTTGATTCGTAACTGGAGGAGCCTGTCATCATAGGGTTCTTTTTGTCTTTTTTTTAGCTGACAAAAAGAAAGCTGTGATTGCGGGCTCTTTTTTATTTTGTAAAAAGGGGGAAACTACATGCTTATTTTTCAGCTGGCTGTCATTTTGATTGCCTCTAAAATCGCTGGTGACATCAGCGTACGGCTGGGACAGCCATCCGTTTTGGGGAAACTACTCATCGGTATCGTTCTAGGTCCTACCGTTCTCGGGCTAGTCACAGACACAGAAATCCTCAAGGAAATTAGTCAAATCGGGGTTATCCTTCTCATGTTTATCGCGGGCCTGGAGACCGATATTGATGAGTTCAAACGCACCGCCAAGTCTTCAACCAGCGTAGGTATCGCAGGAATTGTCATGCCACTTGCACTCGGTTATGGTGCCGGGATTGCGATTGGTCTCTCCAATATTGAAGCGATCTTCCTGGGCCTGCTGCTCTCTGCTACCAGTGTGAGTATTTCCGTACAAACGTTGAAGGAATTGGGCAAGCTAAAATCCAGAGAAGGCGCAACGATCATGGGAGCTGCTGTTATTGATGACGTTTTGGTCATCCTCGCGCTCGCTTTCTTGATGAGCTTTGCTGGCGGCGACGTAAATCTCGGCATGGTGGTATTGAAAAAAGTCGCGTTCTTTGCCATCGTCATCGCTCTTTCCTGGAAGGTTGTCCCTTGGGTTTTGAAAAAATTTGCTCCGTTGCAGGTTACAGAATCGGTCATTTCCGCAGCTCTCATTATCTGTTTCCTGTTCGCTTATTTTGCTGAATATACAGGGGTTGCCGCCATCATCGGTTCCTACATCGCCGGTGTTGCCATCAGCTTAACCAATTACAAGACAGAAGTAACGCACAAGGTTGAAACCATCAGCTACGCGGTTTTCGTGCCAGTCTTCTTCACCTCGATCGGGGTAACGGCACAGTTCTCTGGCATCTTGGAAAATCTCGGATTGATTGTGCTCTTGAGCGTCATCGCGATTGTCTCCAAGCTCATCGGTGGTGCTTTTGGTGCAAAAATCACAGGCTTCCAGTGGAAAAGCTCAATGGCCATTGGTGCTGCCATGGTATCGCGTGGAGAAGTGGCACTCATTATCGCCGCCATTGGTTTGGAGAACAATTTGCTCACGCAAGACATGTTCGCCGTCCTGATTGTCGTCGTACTCTTGACGACCATCGTCACTCCGCCAATGATGAAAATGTTCTTCTCGAAAACACCGCAGCCAGAAGGAATGGCGTTGAAAAAGAACGCCTAACACAACAAAGACTGTTTCTCGCCATAGACGCGGGAGACAGTCTTTTTTATTATGGTAAAAATACCCTCTTCGGATAGGAGGAACACCGTCATGAAAATTGTAATCGCTCCAGATTCCTTTAAAGGCAGCCTGACTGCCAAACAGGTGGGCGAAGCTATTCGCTCAGGAATTCAACGCGCACTCCCGCAATGTGAACTCATCGTGAAACCGATGGCTGACGGCGGCGAAGGTACTATGCAATGCCTGGTCGATGCCACAGATGGCAGAATACTTACCGCCACCGTAAAAAACCCTCTCGGACAGGACATTTCTGCTGAATTCGGTATTTTGGGTGACGGTGTAACCTGTGTGATCGAAATGGCCGCTGCATCTGGCCTTTACTTGATTTCTGCCGCAGATCGCAACCCGTTTGTCACGACGACCTATGGCTTTGGTCAGTTGATTACAGCTGGGCTGGATCAAGGCTGTCGCAAGTTCATTCTGGGGTTGGGTGGCAGTGCTACCAACGATGGAGGCGCTGGTATGCTCCAAGCTCTCGGGTATGTGCTTCTCGATCAAAACGATCAGCCACTCTCTTTTGGAGGGCGTGAATTATCACGACTGAGCCGTATTGACACGAGTCAGGTTGATAAGCGGCTGGCTGACTGCCACTTCGTCATCGCATGTGATGTCACCAATCCTTTTGTCGGATCCAATGGCGCTTCTCACGTTTTCGGCCCGCAAAAAGGTGCCACACCCGAAATGGTGCTGCAATTGGATGATCATTTACGCCATTTCGCTGACTTGATCGAAAAGACCCGCAGCATCGCCATTCACGATCTGCCTGGAACGGGTGCTGCGGGTGGTGTCGCTGGGGCCCTTCTCGCTTTTCTGAATGGTCAGCTGCGTTCTGGTATTGAGATTGTGATCGAGACGACCGGACTCGTGGAAGCCATGGACAAAGCCACTCTTGTGATCACAGGCGAGGGACAAGTCGACTTCCAGACTGCTCAAGGAAAGACGCCATGTGGAGTGGCCCAAGTCGCGCAACGGTATGGCATTCCCGTCATCGTCCTCGCTGGCTCTATTGGAAATGGCATCGACACCCTTTATGAAAAAGGCGTTTCTGCCGTTGTCAGCATCACCAACAAACCGATGACGCTGGATCAATCGATGCTCGAAGCTGCCTCACTCTTGGAGCAGACAGCCGAGCAGGTTATGCGGATTGCTACTATCCCGCTCCCGCATTGTGTTAACCGTATCTTTTGAATCACTTTGTTTCCCTATGAAGGGTATAGCGCTTTAGTCGCGGGGAGTACTTTTTCAATTCCAATCGCTCGGGATGATTCCGTTTGTTTTTGGATGTGATATAGTTGCGATCTCCGGTTTCGGTGCATTGCAGAGTAATGTTCACGCGCATGGATGTCAGCCTCCTCTTTTTTGGTTACAATGTCGTCTCGATAACAGCATCTGCTGTTGGGAGTGGATCGGGCAGCTTACTCCAGTCCGCCTCGTACTCCTCATCGGTCAGGAGACATGCATCGAGATGCTTCACGATTTGCTCCTGGTTCAGATCAATCCCGATAAAGACGAGCTCTGTGGTCCGATCCCCATGTACGGGATGCCATGTTTGCTGCCAATCCGGCTCTTCTACCAGAATGGCTTGTTGCTCTTCTGCCGATAACGCCGCAGTCCAATAGCCTGCCGTTCCGATTTCGATGGATGGCCCCGCCTGACTGAGTGTCATCGCCACATCATTTCGTGTCGCCAACCAGAAAAAGCCTTTGGCACGTACGATCTCCTCTGGCCAATCCTCCAACCACTTTTCAAAACGGGCTGGATGAAACGGCCTGCGACTGCGATACACGAAGGAGGAAATTCCGTACTCGTCCGTCTCAGGTGTATGTACTTCCTTCTGGAGCTCAGCAATCCATCCCGCTGATTGACTGGCAGTTTCGAAATCGAACAGATGGGTATTCAAAATTTCTTGCGGGTCCACCTGTCCACGAACAGCACGGATGAAGCGAGCATTTGGCTGTAGCTTGCGCAGAATCGCTTCCAGCTGGATTAAATCATCTGGAGCAACACGATCACATTTGTTCAGAATCAACACATCACAGAATTCAATCTGGTCGATCAACAGATCCGCGACCTCACGAATATCCTCTTCACCAACTGCCTGCCCTCTGTCCAACAGGTTTTCTCCGGACGAAAAGTCATGCCAGAAGCGGTACGCATCTACTACGGTCACCATCGTGTCCAGGCGGCATAGGGACGATAAATTGATGCCATTTTCTTCGTCTACGTATGTAAAAGTCTGGGCGACAGGAACCGGCTCACCTACTCCCGTCGATTCAATCAGTATGTAGTCATACCGTCCTTCCAAAGCCAGACGCTCTACCTCCGTCAGCAAATCCTCTCTCAGGGTGCAGCAAATGCAGCCATTCGACAGCTCCACGACCTTTTCATCCACGCGTGAAAGACCACTACCCGAAAGAATAAGAGAAGCGTCTACGTTTACTTCGCTCAAATCGTTAACGATCACGGCGACTCGTAGCCCATCCCGATTGTTCAGGACATGGTTCAGTAGCGTCGTTTTGCCCGCTCCCAAGTACCCGCTCAGGACTGTGACAGGGATTTTCTTTTCAATCATGTTCATGCCAGGTTCTCCTTTTCAGTTTCCTCAAAACGTAATTGTTACGATTTGTTGGTTATCATAACGCATTGAAATATCCAGAGTCAATACAAAACGTAATTGTTACGATTTGAGAAACTGAAGAAAAATCAGCCAGATTCCACTCTGACTGATTTCGTCCACGCCTACTCTCCTATTGTTTTTTCGCCTTATTCATATCAATCGCTTCACCATAAACCCCAATGACTGGCTGGTACGCCTGACGATCATTTAATTTCCCCTGGTCGACGACTGGCTGCGGGCGATTTTCCTTCCACGTAAGCTGACTATACACATGACCTGTCGCAGTCGGCATCGTGACGAGGATGTCTTTCACCTGATCGGCATTGCCATCTGTGATGGCGAGCTTCGGAAGAATACCACTGTCGTGCTTTCCAACAGAGATAAACGTCTGCTGATTATCCTTCCCTTCCCGAACCACGACACGCAGGTTATGGGCCGTCTGATTCATCGATACGCCCATCTTATCGCCTATAAGGAAAATGTGATCCTTGATGTTGTCCCCCGTCACGTCTGCATACTTCGAGTCAAGGACAAATGTACTATCGCTGCTCATACTGAAGCCGCTATTAATCGTCACATCTGGCGACGGCATATTGTCCCAGTCTGCTTTTTGAACCGTTACCTGTAAAAGCTGCGGTTGTTTTTCGACGACGTTCCACACACTGGTCGCCACTGCCAAACGATCCTCTGTGTTCAGCCCATGCAAGATTTGCTTGCCCATGTAACGCAGGTTGCCTTTCGCATCCCGGAATGGCACCAGCTCCACCAGCTTTTGTGTATATCCATTGGTTGCCTTTTGCAGCTTTCCATTGGCATGATAAATCCCTTGCTTCACATACGTAGCCTTATTGTCCGATATATCTACTGTACTCGTCGCTTTTGTTTTTGTGTTCGTTACTTTTGCCACAAATCCATCGACAAATTGTATGGTGAACGGGATATTTTGCTCTGGTTGCAATAAGACTACCGGCGCGAATGCTTGCGATTGGGTGCCGCTCGCTTGAACGGGGTCAGCCCCAATGCCCGAAGCCATGAGAACTGTGCCGCTGCAAAGAACTGCCGCCATCGTTTTATGCCATGCTTTCATCCTATTCTCCTCCTTCGTATAGATAACATCCAACTCCTATCCTACATTTTTAAACGAATTTGCTAGGTCAATTGTTGCTAGTACAATGTTCCCTGTTCTCTCGCACTTTTTTCCTGTATAAGGTAGCTTAGAGCATGTTCGTTCGTTCTTGAAAAGCTCGAAAACGGGTTTTTTTACCGTTTTGCAACAAATTCGCGGGATGGGCAAGCTACAATATAGTCAAATGGATGCAGCAATAGAAAGGAACATTTGAAATGAAAAAGGCTTGGCTCGTAACGACAGCACTCTGCGCCTCGCTTGTTAGCGGTTGCGGACTCACAGATACACCCAATGAATTGATGCGCGCCCCGTCAGCAGACGGCGATCAAAAATCGATTAATCAGGCCGTCATGCAATTTTTGCCGGCTGGGTCACAATTATCTGTTCCTCTTCATCCCGCAGAAGCCAGTGCCGTCTCCCTACAGGATCTAAACGGAGATGGGGTTGCAGAGGTCGTCGCTTTTTACAAAACCGAAAAAACCGATTATGAAATCGGTGTGCTTGTGCTTACCCAAAAGCAAGGAAACTGGGAAAAGCTCTCCTCCTTTACTGGTGTCGGCAGTGAATTGGATTACGTCTCCTTTCAAGATCTCACAGGGGACAAAATTCCGGAAATGCTGATTGGAATGGGCGGCGGCGAAGATTTGAACAAGGAGCTCTCCGTTTATTCGCTAGCGAATAATATGACCCAGGAATTGATGAAGCAGCCCTATACCATTATGACCGTAGGCGATTTGACAGGAGATAATCACGCGGATCTCGCTCTCGTTGTTCTCGATAAAAATAACTTCACATCCAAAGCCGAGCTGTATGGAGCGGCGAACGGCACAATAGCCAAAAAGACGGAGATAGCCCTTGACGGATATGTGAATGGTTACTATCAGGCTATCATCGGAAAAGCATCGCCAAACCGAAACGGACTATTTATTGATGCTGGATTAGGTGCTCACTCTGCTTCCACTGAACTACTCCTCTGGGACAATGGACAACTGTCCAACCCTTTGGCAAAAATAGAAGGAGAGATGGACCTGACCTTCAAGCCGTATTCTTTGGAAAGTGAAGATATCAACGGTGATGGCATCATCGAGATCGGCACAAAGATACAACCCGCTGGGACAGAGGATTTAGCCATGGCGGAAATCCCCTGGGTCTCCTCCTACTTCCAATGGGACGGGAAAACGGGCTTGAAACACATCGAGGATCATTATCAAAATTACACACAGGGCTTTGACCTCAAGATTCCGGCAAAATGGGGCGAAAAGTACACCATCTCCATCAACCATGATACGAATCCACTTCTAGTCCGATTCCAATATTACGGTGCGAATGGGAAAAATAAGGCGGAATTACTAACGCTGCAAAGTATTCCACAAAACGAATGGATCAAATTTGAAAGCGGATTGAAACAAAAGCAAGTTCCCTACATTTTGCTGAAGGAAGAGGGAAAACAAGTTTTGATCGCCATTTTACCGCAAACAACCCCTACCCTTGGAAAGGCTGCTCTCGCGGAATATCGATCCATGCAGCTTACCGCGGAGGAGATTCGTCAGCTCTACAAACCGATGACGAACCGGGAATAAAGTGAAATAGTAAATCCTTATCAAGGAGATTTGCCCAATGAAGGTTCTATTACTGGAAGACGAGAAATCCATCCGGGATTTTGTGCGCATCAATCTCAAGCGCGAGGGCTATGAGGTGATCGAGGCTGGAACCGGAGAAGAAGCACTTGATCTCGCAGATCAACAAACAGACATCGTCATCGCGATTCTCGACGTCATGCTCCCCGGCATTGATGGCTTCGAAGTATGTGGGCAGCTACGAAAAAAATATCCGCGTCTCGGGATCATTATGTTGACGGCCAAAAGCCAGGAGCTGGACAAAGTCATGGGTCTCGAATTCGGGGCAGACGATTACGTCTCCAAGCCATTTAGCCCTGCGGAACTGCTGGCCCGTGTCAAAGCGTTGCACCGCAGATTGACACCCATTCCTGAAGCCGAGGACAAAAATGAAATTAACATCGCCCCCTTCAAACTATTGCTCGATGAACGAAAGCTAATTCGGGTGGAGCAAGAAATTGACCTCACGCCAAAAGAATTTGCCATCATCAAATTACTCGCAGAAAATGCGAATAAAGCCATCAGTCGGGACGAGATTTTGACAGCAGTTTGGGGTCAATTTTTTGTCGGGGATTTAAAAATCGTTGATGTGAATATCCGCCGAATCCGGCAAAAAATCGAGGACGATCCGGCTCATCCAGCCTTCCTGGAGACTGTCTGGGGGTATGGCTACCTGTGGCGAAAGGACGTCTCGGATGAAAGGCATTAAGAGTAGGCTGGTTCTTCATTTCGGCCTGATCCTCCTTCTGATCGTGTTGCTTTTGGAAGGACTGTTTTACTGGGCCGTTCATACGTATTACATCGGGACTGCGACCGAAGCATTAGTGACCCGCAGCACGACCTTCACCAATTTTATTAACAAGTACGCCACTGGCTATCGGTTAAAAGACAAAGCACGATACATTTTGGAGAATGTTTCGAATCAGGAATACGCCAAAATCGAAGTCTTGGATCCAGGAGGAAAAGTCATTCTCAACTCCTACGGCTTTCAGACCAGCGAGATCATCAATACCCCTGATGTGATGGATGCCCTCAAGGGTCAAAGTGGTCTTTACATCGGGAAAAGTCCACAGTCGCGGGAGCGTGTCATCGCGGTGTCCAATCCGCTTACGTACAGCGGAGAATTTGTAGGTGTTCTGCGGTACACGATCTCTGCTGAACCGCTCTACCAAGCAGTAAATCGCATTGCCTTGTACGGCGCTGGCGTTGGGACAGGCGTAGTCATCCTGGCTTTTGCACTCAGCCTGCTCATGGCAAAACGAATCGTTGACCCTATCGAAGATTTAACCAACGCGGCTAAACAAATGGCAGAAGGAAATTTTTCTGTCCGCGCTCCAAAACGATTCGATGATGAGGTAGGAACTCTCGCGGATACTTTCAATTACATGGCAACGGAGATCGGGAAAAACGAAAAGCTGAAAAATGACTTCATTTCCTCTGTCTCCCATGAACTGCGTACCCCACTTACGTCGATTAAAGGGTGGGGCGAAACACTTATCTCGGGTGGTTTGGAAGAACCTGAGGAGACGATGCTCGGTCTGGAGGTCATCTCCAAGGAAACAGATCGTTTGATCGGGCTCGTCGAGGAATTACTCGATTTCTCAAAGTTTCAATCCGGTGAGATGAAATTGTCTCGTGTACCTATGGATGTCCGGGAGCTTCTCCAAGATTTGCATCTTCAATTTTCAGTACGTGCCCATGCAAAACAAATCGAGTTGAAGCTGGAGACTCCCCCCACCCCACTTATCGTTATGGGAGACCCGAATCGGCTGAAGCAAGTATTTGTGAATCTATTGGACAACGCGTTAAAATTCACGCCACAAAATGGCTCGATCGTCATCGCAGCTTCCTTGTCAGCCGATAGGCTTCTTGTTACCGTCACGGATACTGGCGAAGGCATTAACCCAGAAGACCTGCCACATGTCACAGAAAAGTTTTTCAAAGGACGCTCCAAGCTCTCCGGCAGTGGTTTGGGATTGGCGATCTGCAAAGAGATCATTCAACTCCATGCCGGACGGTTTTCGGTCAGCAGTGCCCTTGGTCAAGGAACATCGATTATGGTGGATTTACCGTTGTTGGCGAATCAATAAGGCAGGAAGAGCGGGTAGCTCTCCTGAAGAAGAAATGACAAAAACTCACCCCTTGCCACATTGATACATGTGGCGTGGATGAGTTTTTTGCTGTTGGAACACGATATTAGAAGCTATTTTGAATAACCAATTGATCCAAGCCGAAACGGGAAGTCGAATAAGCTTGCACGCTTGCTTTCCCCAAAGTCAGCATGAGTGTTGGCAAATAGCGGGATGGGATATTCAGCTCTTTAATGAGCGCATCACGGTTGTAGCCACCCATTGGGCACGTGTCGTATCCTTTTGCTTTTGCCGCCAGCATGAGCTGCATCGCTGCATAGGACGAATTACGGATTGCTTCATCACGTGCGATTTCCGGGTTGTTATTGTACGCCCCTTCGATTTGCGCGATCATGGTCTCCCGTACTTGCTCTGTAACGTAACCTTTTGCCAATGCTTCGTCATAAACAGGGCGAGCAGACTTGTAAGCCTCCAAATCGCCGAGAATGATGATCGTAGCGTAAGCATCCACTACCTGCTGCTGATTGTATGCGATTGGGAGCAGTTTTTCTTTGATCGCAGGATCAGTTACGACGAGGAAACGCCAATGCTGCAAATTCCAGGACGATGGCGCACTTGCTGCAAGACGCAGAATTTCGTTCAGCTCGCCTTGTGGAATTTTTCCATTCGGATCGTATTTACGTACGCTGTGACGGGCTTCCATTACCTGTTCAGCGGTAATTTTCAGTTCTGTATTCATGATTGAATCTCCTCCATACTGTATAGTACGCTGTTAAAAAGATATTACTTACTTTATTATCGTTACAAACATTTTGCAATCACTTTTTACAATTCGCTTCATACCCTATTGTTTGGAGGCACTCTCGATGAAATACACGGATAACATTGTCATCGTCACTGGCGGTGGCCAAGGTATCGGACGAGCTGTCGCCACCATGTATGCTACCGAAGGAGCACATGTCGTCATCGCTGAGTACAATCGTGCTGCGGGAGAGGAAACGGCCTCGCTAATTAACTCGACAGAAGCAGTGAAGGGAACTGCACATTTCGAGCACATCGACGTCAGCGTGCCAGCTCAGATCGAACAATTGATGAGAACCGTCGATGAACGCTGGGGGCGACTCGATGTTTTGATCAACAACGCGGGCTTGTCCGTATGGGAATCTCCCTATGAACTGACCGTCGAAGCGTGGGACCATATCTTGAACACAAATTTGCGCAGTGTTTTTCTCGCATCGAGGGAAGCAGCCAAAATCATGCGTCGCCATAGTGGAGGCGCTATCCTTAATCTTTGTTCGACGCGGGCGCACATGTCCGAGCCGCACTCGGAGGCATACGCGGCTTCCAAAGGAGGCATTTTATCCTTAACACATGCGCTTGGTGTCTCACTCGGCCCCGATGGGATTCGTGTCAACGCGATCTCTCCCGGCTGGATTGAACACCGCGAATATGGCGCTCTTCGTCCCGGTGATCATGCCCAGCATCCAGCAGGTCGCGTAGGAACACCCGACGATATTGCCCGTGCCTGTCTATTTTTGACACAAAAGGACAACGATTTCATTACGGGTACTGAGCTGATTATAGATGGCGGAATGACCCGCAAGATGATATACGAACCATAAAAACAGGAGAGCCGCTCGCTTCCAAATGGAATGAGCGGCTTTTTTCGTACGTATTGTCTTACCAAGTCACAAAAGGCGGCGAGCCTGGTGCTTGGTGCTGAATTTGTTGCATAATCGGATAACCGTACGCGAGAATAATCAGGAAGGCGACCAATCCAATCCAAACTGGCCAGCGCTCCAAAATTTTTGGAACTTCTTGCGTTGTCTCTGTCTCGGCAATCGGATATTCTGTATTCCCTTTTGGTGCGTAGAAAGTTAGATACAGCAAGATCACGATCAAGAGAATCGCAGATACGAACAACAGTCCTCCGCCGAAGGCCATCACGCGCTGGTAATCCATCCAGCCCAGAGCTAACGGGTGATCCATATACGTTGTATAGTCCGTGCGGCGTGGCGCCCCTTGCAGGCCCATCGTGTGCATAGCGAGCGACATCAAGAACATTCCTACTGCCCAGAATACCGTTTGCACCATTCCCATCCGATTCGCAGTCTTGGTCAACCGCCGTCCGGTCAATGCTGGAATTAGCCAAAAGGTGACACCGAAGAAGGTGAGCGCAACAGCTGCCCCTACTGTGATGTGGAAGTGACCGGTAACCCAAATCGTATTGTGTACGACCGCGTTAATCTGGTTACTTGCATTAATAATTCCCCCAGCTCCGCCAGGAATGAAGAACAGCATCCCTACAAATGGAGCAAAGAAACGTACGTCTGTCCAAGGCAGTTTTTTGAACCAACCGAAAAGTCCAACTCCGCCTTTTTTACGTCCAGTTGTTTCAAAAATGGCAAACATCGAAAATGCTGTCATCAAAGACGGGATTACAACAATCAGCGTCAGTGTAACGTGGATCATTTTCCATGCTGGTGAGATCCCCGGCTCCATCAATTGGTGGTGGAACCCGACAGGAATCGAGAACAACAGCAGGCAGATAAAGGCGAGTCGACTGAGCGAATCACTGAAGATGTGACCGCCAATGATTCTTGGTAAACATACATACCACGCCATATAAGCAGGCAATAGCCAGAAATAAACGAGTGGATGACCGAAAAACCAGAACAGCGTACGGCTGAGCATAATATTAATCGTCGGAACCAACCCGAGTGACCACGGGATGAGTTGGAACAGAACCTCCACCGCTACAGGAATCGTCGCAGTAATCCACAGAATGTAAGTAGTGACTCCCATGTAGAGGAACAGCGGAGACGTTTTCCCTTTATTTTCGCGTTTCCATTTACGATAGCTGGCAAAAACCCCGAATCCCGCTAGCCAGCTGCCTACTACGAGCAAGGCAGAACCAATGTAAAAGTACGGAGATGCTTTCAGTGGTGCGTAGAACGTATAAAGGACAGAGGCTTCATTCAACAGAATGGTGACAACAGCCATCAACGTCCCAAGCGTCATGAGAATCCAGCCGGCCCATCCAAATTTCAGAGCGGCTCCGTGCAAGGAACCACCTGTCGTGCGCGCGACTCCTGAGAAAATAAATCCGACGATGAAGTACGTGGTAAAAATAAGTGCCATCAACACGCCATGGGCGGTCAAAATTTGATAGTAATTTGTCCAGCTCGGTAGTTCCATGATTCCACCGCGAACCATGCCCTGTACCATCCCAGCCACAGCTGCCAAACCGAATGCAATATAAGCTACCCACACATAGGCCAAACTAAGCCTTGCCGCAGAACGCTGAACCGGAACATGGGGGAGTGTATCGTCGATCTTCCGTGCGATTACCATAGAATTCACCTACCTTTATTTCACAATAATCGTGGTCGCCATTACCTGATGACCTGCACCACAGTATTCGTTACAAAGGATTAAATACTCACCTGGCTTGTCAAACGTGTGTGTCGCCGAGCTGATGTGTCCAGGCAGAACCATGAAGTTAATGTTGGTCTCCGGAATCTGGAATCCGTGAATAACGTCTGGACTCGTGACGTGGAAATTCACCGTCGCGCCAACTGGTATTTCCATCTTGGTCGGAGAGAAGCCGAAAGCAAATGCTGTCATGTAAGCGTCGTATTCGTTGTCTCCTACCTGTTTCAAGCCTGGTTTATCAAAAGGAGGCGTCTCCGTAACCTTCTCCGGGTCAATCATTTCCATATTACTTGGCGGAGCCATCCCCATGGCAAAAGCATTGACGCACAACAATACAATAAATAAGGCCAAACCGCCTGCGCCAAGCATCAACCAGATTTTTTCATATCGATGCAAATGCATAAGTACCCTCCTTTACTTCCTTATTACGCCCTATCCAGGAAAAGCCCAAATACACCCAACCAACCGACTAGAATGATACCTCCGACGATCAGAACCGCGACAAACGTTCCCTTCAAGTCTTCCTGGTCCGTTTGCAGCTTGCTGGATTTTGATTTCTTGCCTTTCTCCGCCTTGTTAACTTGCGTCTCCATCGCGCTCTTCTCCTTTCCTACGTGCCTCACGGGCGCGGTGTAGTTTTCACGCCTTCATTCTAACGCTGGAACCCCTTGGAAGTAATTCGGGGAAATCCCCTAAAATGTTCCGGGAAACCCCTGATTTCGACCTTTTTATGACCATTTTTGGTCACAGGTTCGACACAAAAAAAGACGACCCCGTATTGGGATCGTCCTTACTCAAAATCCAGCCAGCCCTTCTTAATCGCATACCGCACCAAATCAGGCCTCGTACGCAGGTGGAGCTTTTCCATAATATGCGCTTTATGCGATTCTACCGTCTTGACGGAAACAGTGAGCTGCTCGGCAATTTCCTTGTTGCTGAAGCCCTTTGCGATCAAGACCAGCACTTCTTTTTCCCGATCAGTCAGGATGTCGTACTTGGCCTGCTCTTCACCGTTCTTGACCATTTGCAGAAATTCCTCGATCAGAGATTTCGTCGCAGATGGATACAAATACGCCATGCCCTGATTGACCGAGCGGATCGCCGTGATCAAATCGAGGTCAGGGGCGCTTTTTAAAATATAGCCGGCAGCACCGGCTTGCAGTACCCGAAACAAGTATTCCTCGTCATCATGCATCGTAAGCACGAGCACCTGAATGTCTGGTGCCGTTTCCTTCAGTCTGGCCGTTGCCGTCAAGCCGTTTTCCCCAGGCGGCATGCTCAAATCCATCAGGACGACGTTGGGCCGGACCTCCCATGCTTTTTCACATGCCTCTTTTCCATCAGCCGCATATCCGACGACTTCCATGTCCTCCTGGGCGTTGATCAGCATCCCCAGCCCAGAGCGTACAATCGCATGATCATCGGCGATCAAGACACGAATGCTCATCCTCTACCTCCTTCGGCACCGGAATTCGGACGATCACCGTCGTTCCTTCCTCGGGTGCGGAGCGAATATCAACGGTACCACCAAGCAGCTGGGCACGCTCCTTCATGCCAAACACACCGAGACCTTTGCCGATTTTCAATGTTTTCTCTACTTCAAATCCTACGCCGTCATCCACAATCGTGACGACAATTTCCTTCTCCCTATTCTCGAACATGATTCCTAGATGGCTTGCCTTTGCGTATTTTGCCGTATTAGTCATGGCTTCCTGTACAATCCGGTACAGTGCTGTTTCCATCGCAGCGGAGTATCTGCGTTTTTCCCCCTGAACATGCAGCTCCACCTGGATATGAAACGTCTTTTCCACCCGTTTCATCAACGAACGTAAGGCAGGCAGTAAACCGAGATCATCCAGTGCAGATGGACGTAGCTCCAGTGCCATACGCTTCACTTCCTCCATCGCCTTGGAAGTCATATTCACCAATTCCGCGACATGCTGCATAACCGGCTCGCTCAATTCTCGTTGTCTGACTACGTTTAGCCCCACTAAAATACTATAAAGCGCCTGCCCTACGCCATCATGCAGCTCCCGGGCGATGCGCTTTCGCTCTTCTTCTTGTGCTTGGATCGCAAAATTCGTTAGCTTGTACTGGTAGCGCTCTTTTTCTACTCGCTGTTGCGCAGACATATCACGCAAAATCATGACCAGCTTCCCCTGCGATTCATCCTCTAGTCTCGCTGAGCTGGCAGCGACAGGGTAATCCACACCTGATTTCGTTCGGAGCCTCATTTCGAATGAAGGCATTTGCACGCGCTTAAAAAAGCAATCCGCGCAGCTCGTTTCTTCCATACACGTTGCCATTCCGAGACACAGCTCGCAAATATGTTTATCTCGAATCAGCTCTTCTTCTGTCCAGCCCGTCATCTGCTCCAACGCAGCATTGGCTTTTACGATTCGTCCCTCCTGATCAATCACCAGGATCGCATCGCTGACGTTGGCAAAGATGGACTGCATCAGGGAAAGCACTTCACTCGACGTACCCATGGCTCCTCCTTTTGAGACAATCATCCTAACGTTATTGTAAAGTTTCCATAAAAGAAAGTGTATCAGGGAATTCCCTGAACATAAGAAAACGGGACAGCAAATGCCATCCCGTGCTTTCTCTTACTCTACTACGATTTTTTCAGCAGTGCCGATTGGCGGCAGGCTCTTCGTCATCATTGGGCCGTAGAAGGCAACTACTTGCATATCCTCTTTCAGCTCAGCTGGCGAGAGTACTTTGTTGTCTCGCGCATTGATAATCACCGTTTTTTCGGTAATGTTCAGGTTGATTTTTTCTTGGGAGGTTCCGGTAATACCGCGACCCTCTACGAGCATTTTGTAGTTGCCATCTTTGTCAGCAGAGATGCTCGCTACTTTTCCCGCGGTTCCCAGGACGTCCTGAGTCTTCAGGCCGCCTTTTACCGTAATGCTAAGCGCACTTGTTTGTGGCGGCAGGCTCATTGCCATGAATTTTTCGGTCGTAGCATCTACAGCCATACCCAGCTTCAAATCTTCTGGCTTCAGTACTTTACCAGCTTCATCCGTAATTTTGGTGTCTGCTGTCAGGTGCAGGATGATGCCAGACTCATAGATGTTCAGTGTAACGGAGTAGCCTTTATCGGATTTGTTGATGTTCGTAATAGTACCCGTACGCATAGGAGCGATTTCGTCCTCCACTACAGTCACTGTATCATCGGTTACATTCACGTCTGCTTGCAGGATTTCATCTACGAATTTAACTGGCACATAGGTGCTGCCATTCAGTACGCGAGGCTCTGCTCCCAGCGTTTTGTACATTTTTGCGAAAGGATAGCGGTCCTCTCCTTCTTTTGCGTAGCTGGTAATCGCGCCTCTTTGCACTTCTGCTGCTTTTTCCTTGTCGTTCCAGCTTACTTTGAAACCAAGAGCTTCAGCAACAGGACGAAGTGGAACCAGTACGGTTTGTTGACCTTTATCGAAGATCGCATCTTGTGCGATTGCTTGACCGTTTATGTTAACAGAAAGTTCTTTTACTGGTTCGGAGGTTGCGGATACCACGCTAGTTCCCAAAGCGGCCAGTGCCGCGATTGTCATCATACCTGTACGGAATGTTTTCATATTGTTTATGCCTCCAATGTTCTTGCTAGTTTTTGTGTGTCTCTATTCATTGGACGGCACCCTTTCAGAAACGTTTCAACAAAATTTTCATAGATGTGTAAATCCTTCATGTATAAGCGAAAAACATCACGGCTGGCCTGGGATTTGGTTACCTGGGACTTGGTTCGTTTGCGGCATCGGTACATCGGGCTTGCCTGATGGGTTGTCGTAAAAATAAGTTGGTACCTTGCCGACGATCAGGGCTTCAGAGACTGGAATTTCCGTGGTGACTGTTTGCTGTTTGGTTGCAAAAGGAATAATGACCCGCAGATCGACTTCCACATAAATGTAGACCGTCACCAGCACCATGTTGATTCCCGCTTGCTTCAGCTTCGTTTCTAGCTTGGTTTTGACCGCACCAATCGGAACGAACGACACCGGAATTTCAGGCCCAAAGTGCTCAAGAAAGACGTTTTTGGTAGCCAAGCCCAGTGGTATGGTTGTCTGAACATGCTCCTGCTCGAATTCCTTCAAGCGATTTTGAATACGAGCTGTCGTTTCCCCCACAATCCGGGAATACTCTTTGAAATTAAAATTCACTGCTTTGATGCTACCACTCTCGTCCTTCTCCATGATGACAACTTCGTTGACGTCGACACCTTGCTGGGTCATGCGTTTGGTGACTGCATCGGTAATCGCGAGCTTGGCGACCTGCTCTGCCTTGGCCTGGGCAATCAGCATCAACGTCGGCTCCACCCTGCGTTCCACAACGATAAACAAAACAATCAATACCACAATGATCAGCAGGATCCCAGCAAAAATTCTCCTTCTGCGTCTTTTCCATCCTCCCCTTCTCACGCGCACGATGGCTCCCTCACCCCCTTTGGCCGCTCGGTTAGTCAGGACGAACCGTGCGCATAGCTGGGCTTTTTTCTTTGCTTGTGCGCTGTCTGCCCCCAGTAAGCACCCCACCGATTCCCGCGACAAAAGTAGGAACTCCCGCAGCGACCAAAATTAATGCCCAATCGCGCAGATTCAAATCCGTTGTTTTGAAGATCGGCTGGAGTGCCTCCATGTATACGACACCGATCACGAGCACGATCGACGAAAGTACGGCCCAAACGAGGTATTTGTTTTCAAATACATTGCGGTGAAAAACACTGTATTGACTCCGGCAATCGAAAACGTGAATTAGCTGCGCCATAACCAACGTGACAAAAGCAACAGTCTGGGCATGCACCAAGTCATTCGGATCTTCTTTGAGAGTCAGCCAGAACGCGAGCAGCGTCATGGCCCCGATGAGAAAGCCACGGCTAATAATTTTCCAGCCCAACCCTCGGCTGAATATGTTCTCTGCCTTGTTGCGCGGCTTCTGATACATCGTATCTTTTTCCGCCTGATCGATGCCCAGCGCCATGGCCGGTAAACCATCTGTCACGAGATTGACCCACAAGATTTGAATCGGCACCAAAGGCAAAGGAAGCCCGAGGAGCATTGCAAAAAACATGACGAGAATCTCGCCCACGTTGGACGCCAGCAAATAACGGATAAATTTTCGGATATTGTCATAGATGTTACGCCCTTCCTCGACGGCGGCGACAATCGTGGCGAAGTTATCGTCGCGCAGCACGAGATCGGCCGCTTCCTTCGTCACATCCGTACCAGTAATCCCCATCGCGATCCCAATGTCTGAGGTCTTGATCGCAGGAGCATCATTGACACCGTCCCCGGTCATGGCGACAACATGTCCTTGGCTTTGCAGGGCACGGACGATCCGAAGCTTGTGCTCTGGAGACACACGGGCATAAACAGTCACTCGCTCCGCATACTCTGCGAGTTGCTCATCTGACATGCCATCCAGCTCCCGCCCCTCCAATACTTCTCCGTAGCCACGCATCAAACCAATCTGACGGGCAATTGCTTCTGCTGTCACCTTGTGATCGCCTGTAATCATGACTGTCTTGATCCCTGCTTGATGGCAAAGATTGATCGCTGGACGCACCTCTTCACGCGGTGGATCGATCATCCCGGCCAATCCGACAAAGACAAGATTGTTTTCCATGGAGCCGATCGGCTGTCCCGGGCGATAGCCTTGCAGCGTCTTATAAGCGAAGCCCAGTACGCGCAACGCTTTGCCCGCCATCTGTTCCGTTTGCTCCAATACCTGATGACGAAGCGTTGCGGAGAGTGGAATGAGGTCACCCTTCCACAAAATATGTGTCGATCTCGCCAGCAATGCCTCTGCCGCGCCTTTTGTCAGCAGGGAATACACACCGTCCGTCCCCTTTTCGACGACGGACATCATTTTGCGGTCAGAATCAAAGGGGAGCTCCTCCACACGCTGCCCCTGATTTTTGGGGGTGCTACGCTCTGTATTGCCGCCCAATGCCTTCGCGGCAAGCACCTTGAGAGCACCTTCAGTCGGGTCGCCTATGACTTGCCAAAAGCGTGATGCCTTGCCCATCCCAAGCAGATTGCGCGTGCTTTGCTCCTCGCATGTCAAACGGGCATTGTTGCATCGGTCTGCGATTCGGATGATTTGTGTGAGAGCCCCGTCACGGGCGGGAGATACCATTTTCCCCAGGTAGTGAAAGGCTCCCTCTGGTGCGTAGCCGCTACCGCTCACCTCATACGTGGAGTCGCTGTGCCACACTTCGGTAACAGTCATTTTATTTTGAGTCAGGGTCCCTGTTTTATCTGAGCAAATAACAGAAGCGCAGCCCAATGTCTCAACTGACGGTAGCTTGCGAACGATCGCATTGCGGCGGATCATCCGCTGGACGCCAAGCGCTAGCGCGACAGTCACAATCGCTGGCAAGCCTTCCGGAATAGCCGCAACTGCGAGACTCACCCCGGCGAGGAACATCGTAAACAGCTCATGACCATGCCAGACACCAGCAGCAATGACTACAATCGTCAACAGTAGTGCGACGACCACGAGAATTTTGCCCATTTGCTCCAAGCGCAGCTGCAAAGGAGTTTCTGCTTCTTCCGCTGTATTCATCAAGTGCGCGATTTTCCCAATTTCTGTGCTCATCCCTGTCGCTACGACGATACCGCTCCCTGTTCCTCCGGTCACCATCGTGCCCATGAACGCGAGATTTTTTTGGTCGCCAAGCGGTACAGTGGAGGCCTGGGCTGTCTCCAGTCTTTTCACGTTTTTTCCGACGGGAACAGACTCTCCTGTCAATGCAGATTCCTCTACCTCTAGCCGATTGGCCGAAAGCAAACGCAAATCTGCGGGAACACGATCCCCAGCTTCCAATTGCACCAGGTCACCAGGTACCAGCCGCGAAGCCGGTATCATGGAAATGTTCCCACCCCGGATGACACGCGCCATCGGGGATGCCAGCTCCTTTAGCGCTTGCAGGGATCGCTCAGCCTTGGCCTCCTGAATAAAGCCGAGGATGCCGTTAATGAGGATGATCGCGATGATCGCAATCGCATCCAGGTACTCTCCGAGGAAGTACGAGATCAGTGTTGCGATGAACAGGATGAGTACCATAAAATCCTTGAACTGATCAACAAAGACCGAGTAGAGAGGCTTTCGCTTTTGTTCAGCCAACTGGTTGGCACCTTGTTTAGCCAGTCGCCGCTCCGCCTCCTGCTGAGTCAACCCTTGCGCAGCATCACTATGAAGGGCTTCGGTCACGTCGGCCGCCGCCAGCGTGTACCATTTTCGAATTGGCTGTGTATCCACCTACATCTCCTCCATCCACATCTCACTCATTTTCATGTGTATGCAGACGAGCTAGAAAATAAAACAACCCGTCCATTTATCTGGACGGGGTCCGTGTTAGTTTGTCGGTTATTTCAAACTTTTGGCTACACCAATGCAAATCAACAAAATCGGCGGCAGCCAGGTGAGCCGCGTCAGCCAGCTGGCTCTTCCTGCACGGCTGCCGAGAGCAATTCCTACCACAAGAAGCAAGGCACTCATCACCGCGATACAGAGAGCGACGAGCAGTGGCGAGTATCCCAAGAACGTAAGGCTGATACCTGCGCCGAAAGCATCTAAAGACAGAGCAAGCCCCAACATGACGGCCTCCCAGCCCATAATATGCCCAGAACGGTCAGTATCGGCTTTGGAAGGATCTTTTAAAATCTGGATCATCACACCAAAAATGCGGAACTGCGACAATAATACGATGGATTCCTGCTCTTCCTGTTTTTCTTCGGCTAGAACGGCGTTGTTGCTGGCAGCAGTAGTAGACTCCTGAACCTCTGTCCCCGACCTTGTCGCAATCAGCCGCCACAGAGTAAACAAACCCATGAGGATCAAGACCGCGGCTCCAATATACTGGCCAATCTCGGGTGTTAACCATTCGGTGAGGGATGAGCCTACGAGCATGACACCATATACAACAGCAAACGAACAACCGGAAACGACAACGAGCGACAAAAAGGGCATTCTCATGTTCCGTAAACCATACGTCAATCCTACACTGACACTGTCCATGCTGATGGCCAGGGAAACGAGCAGGAGTGCGAGCCATCCGCTCATATGTGGTCACCTCTTTCCCATTGCCTATTAGGTATACGCGAAAAGCTCCGCTGATGTGCCAATAAATCATTGCCTTACCAGTTGGAAACTGATACCATTAAATTAAACAATGTTTAAAACTTAGTTTAACAAAACATTTTGCTTCCATTCAAAAGGAGGTTGTTCATGTCACGGGTAGATAAAAACAGCGAAACGAAAGCGAAAATTTTGCAATCCACACTGGATTTGATCAAGATAGAGGGCTTCGAGAGCGTGACCGTACGGAAAATCGCAGCGGATTCCGGTACCAACGTAGCTTTGGTTAACTACTATTTCGGTTCCAAGGATAAGCTCATCAATGAAACCCTCAGTAAATTTCTAAGCAGCTTTACAGCTACATTTGATCTCTTGGATAACACATCTCTACTTCCCCAAGAACGGCTCAAGCAGTTTTTAATCAGCTACGTGCAGATCATTCAGCAATATCCCGAGCTGGTTTCGCGAATCTTCTCACTTGGTGGCGCTGTATTTACTTCGCAATATGAGTACGGTCAATTCCTCAAAAGCATCGGGTTTGTGAAGATTGCGGGAGTTTTGAAGGAAATTACCCACGAAGAAGACCATGAGGTTCTCATGATGATGATCATGCAGTTGTTTGGAGCGATATTTCTGCCTGCCTTGCTCAAATCGATATTGTCTACAGGCGCTGGCATCGAGGTCGCTTCCGTAGAACAACAGATTGATTTGTTATTCGCACGCTATTTTCATGAAAAATAGGAAATAGGGGGAGAGACAGATGGGTTTTTTGCGAAAATACTGGTCTGATTTCGGTCTGCTAGTGGCAGTTGGCGTTGGTCTGTATTTGATGATTCAATGGGGTACCATTCCTGTTATCGAGCGGCTGTTGTGGCTAAGCTTCATCGCCATCCTTGTTCATCAGTATGAAGAGTATCGTTGGCCCGGATATTTTGCCGGACTGTTTAATGGTTTGATTTTCAAAAGCAGCCATCCAGAGCGATACCCGTTGAATCCACAATCTGCGATGATCATCAACCTCGTCATTGCCTATGTCTTTTATCTGGTTCCCCTGTTGTTCCCAACTGTCGCCTGGCTCGGCTTGGCACCGATTCTCATGGGCTTCTTCCAGTTTATCTGGCATGGAATTTTTGCGAATCTAAAAGCGAAAACGCTCTACAATCCGGGCTTGTTCGCCGTTATCGTCTTCCACATCCCGATTGGGGTATGGTATATCCGGCACATCATCTACACTGGCATGGTGACCACATCAGACTGGATCATTGGGACGAGCTACTTCATCGTTGCGGTGTACATTCTCATTGTGAAGGGAAATATGTGGCTGAAGGACGAAAATTCCCGTTATACCTTTACTCGTCAACAGTTGGGGCCTTACGTACACAAATCATAAAAACCAGCTCCTGAAATGCAAAAGAAGAGGCCACTGTCGGCCTCTTCCTTTTTTTTGAACTATTTAATTTCAATCGGTACTTCCCACTTCACGTCGTGTTCCACCATATAGGTAGCGTAGGATACCGTGAGCTTTTTCGGTTGTTGCTTCAAGCGCGGAATCGTGATCTCACCTTTGATCTGTACCCGTCCGTCCTTGTCTCTGGTGCTTTCCGTACTCACTGCCGCAGGGTAAGTCTTCCCATTTTCATCCTTTACAGACCAATCGCGGTTCTCGACTATGCCTTTTCCTAATGTACCCTCTATGGTCATTACGGCCTCACCTAGATCTTCGCCGTTACCTGGCTCCCATGCAAAAGAAGAGAATGTAAAGGTACTACCTGTCTCATCCTTGAAAGTCGCACCTTTCTTGTCTAGTTCTGTTGGAACCAGATCAAATTTAGGCGAAGCCAGCTTTTTCTCATAAATTTTCTTTAGCTCAAGCTTTAATTTTTGTTCTCCCTGTATCGGGCCAAATGTATGCCACCAATTCAAGACATCGCCTTCTGGTCTTTCTTCCGCTTCTTCTTCTGTTCTTGGTGTGAAAAGAACATTCTCCTTTTTATCCAGCTCATCATCCAATGATTTCATATCCCAAGCGGCTACTATTTCTCCTTTTTCATTGGTGATTTCGTACATCATATTCTCTCCCGAAAAAGCAGGATCACGCTCTTTTTCTGTGATAATGGCGCCTTGCGGATTTTTCCGATCGTACAGGATCGACGTTCGTTCAACCTCCAAATAAGCTGATTTTGGGAAAGTGGTATCCAGCATGACCCGTGTCGCACTCGGGGAAAATTCGATATTTTTCAGCTCAATCCCGAGCCCTTGCGGCGATTGAAAAGCCGTATTCTGGAAGGCAACCGTTTTCGTCGCTTCCTTGGCTTTCTTCATATCGATCGGAACTTCCAATGACCATTTTCCTGTCTTATCTGCGATTTCTGTCTGTTCTAAATGCAAGGTCAGTTGGTCAGGAGTCGCCTCAGTTGATTCGAAGATTTCGTTCAAAAATCGCTCTGTGATGAAAAACTCTCCATGACTTCCCGAATTATCTCCTCCATCATCCTCGAACCAATCTTTTCCGTTCTGATCAATCAGCTTCGCATTCAAAACATGATCTTCAATCTTCTTGCCGCTCTCGTCGTACACATCATAGATGACTGCGATCCTCATCGAGTCAGCCAACAGCTCTTTTAACTCGACAGTAATCCCTTGATCGGTTACTTTTTGCTCCAGCTTTTGGACAAGACCTTTATTGACAGCATTTTTCATACCGCTATCCGCATTTTTTTCAATCTGGAACAAGCTATTCACATAATTCGCAAACGTAGGTGATACAACCGTTCCAGTCACCACCAACGCCGTAAGTCCTGCTACTACCAATCCTGTCTTCTTCACAATATCCCAACCCCTTTGTCTTCTAGTTAGGGAGGAGTGCTTTCGCGTAGAACGTGGAGGAACTGCATCAGACAGCTTATCCATGACCTCATCTGTAAACGAATCGGGTACAAGAGCATCTGGAATGTCGGAAAAATCCACTTCTTGCATGCCTTCTACCCACTCTTGCAGGTGCTTCTGGCATTGTGGGCAATTTTCCACATGTTGCTCTAATCCTTTGCTCTCGGCAGGGGCCAGCTCATCGTTTACGTATAGCTTCAATTGATTAAACATGAAGCATTTCATAAATAGCTCCCCCTCCCATCGTTTTCTCTAGGCTGTCCTTCATCTTTTTGCGGGCACGGAATAATCGCATCTGAACGGAGCTCTCCGAGAGAGACAGTCGCTCGCTGATTTCCCGATACGACAGTCGCTGTAGGTAAAACAGGACGAATACCTCCCGATACTCCTCATCCAGTAGCATGATGCTGCGTTCCAGCTCGGCGTCCCGTTCTTTTTTCAACAAAGTTGTCTCTGGCGTGTCTGGGTCAATCAGCTGCTCCTCATCGATTTCTACCTGCTCTGTCCGTTTACGTTTTCGCATTTCATCGAAACAATGATTGCTCGCAATTCGATACAGCCATGAAGAAAACCTGTACTCAGGCCGATAGTCGTGTAAACGATAAAAGGTTTTGATAAACACGTCTTGAGCCAAATCCTGTGCGTCTGGCATGTTGCCGATCATCCTGTACAAATAGCCAACGATCTTGCCCTTGTATCTGTCAACAATTTGTCTGTACTGCTCATGATCGCCAGCCAGGATTTGCTCGATTAGTTCCTGATCGTCCGGCATTTTGCTACTCCTCCATCTATCACAGATCAAGCCAGCGGGGAATGCTGCGCAGCTTCCGTTTTTGGTTGATTCATAAGCTATTACGGATTTGCTGGAAAAACCTTTCTCTACTTTTAAAAAATTCTATAATCACTTATCGAAATAAAAAAGAAGAGGCCTCTGTCAGCCTCTTCCCCTGTCTGTCTTTCATCTATTTGATTTCAAACGGCACTTCCCAATTCACGTGGTGCTCCACCGTATATTCGGGATAGCAAATAGTAAGTTTTTTCGGTACTTGCTCCAATTTCGGAATGACCAGCTCTCCTTTGACCAGTACGCGTCCATCTTTATCTCTAGTGCTTTCTGGTCTCAATGTCGCATAGTAAATCTTCCCGTTTTCATCCTTTACATACCAATATTTGATGGAGACCACATCTTTTCCTAGTGTACCCTCTACAGTTATCACAGCCTTGCCTTTTTCCTCACCGCTAGCAGGTGTCCACGAAAAAGAGGAGAATGTAAACGAACTGCCTGTCTCATCCTTGAAAGTCGCTGCCTTCTTGTTTAAGTCTTCTGGAATGAGGTCGAATTTGGGAGAAGCCAGTTTGTTCTCATAAACTTTTTGGAGCTGAAACTTTAACTTTTGTTCACCCTGTAGCGGGCCAAATGTATGCCACCACTTCATGATATCGCCTTCTTGTTTACTGGACAGTCCAGAGACGTAAAGAACATTCTTCTTTATCGCGATTCCTTTATCTAATACAAACATATCCCGAGCTGCCACGACCTCACCTTTCTCGTTGGTAATTTCGTACGCGATATCATCTCCTGATAAAGTAGGTTCGACTTTTTTGTTTGTGATGTGGACTCCACCCGGATGATCCTTATCATACATGAGCACCGCCCGTTCAAACTCTACATAAGCTGATTTTGGAACCGTTGAATCCAGCATAACCCGTGTCGCACTTGGGGAGAATTCGATTTGTTTCAGTTTAAGCTCAAGCCCTTGTGGTGATTGATACACGGCGTCTTTGAACGCAACCGTCTTGGTCGCTTCTTTCGCTTTCTTCATATCGACCGGAATTTCCAAGTCCCACTTCCCTGTCTTGCCTTCGATGTCTGTTGGTATGATTTTCAAGGTCAGTTGTTCAGGAGTAGCCTCCGCCGATTCGAAAATATCGTTCAAGCTCACCTCAGTGATGAAAAACTGTCCATGATTACTCCCAGACTCCTCGCTTCCATCCTCCGCCAACCAATCTTTTCCGTTCGAATCAATTAACTGAAGCTTCATAGAGTGATCTTCTATTTGCTTACCATTCTGGTCGTACATATCAAAGATAATAGCAATCCTCATCGAGTCAGCCATCAACTCTTTTGCTTCGAAAGTAATCCCTTGATCGGTTACCTTCTGCTCCAGCTTTTGGACAAGGCCTTTATTCACGGCATTTTTCATCCCGCTATCTGCATCCTTTTCAATCTGGAACAAGCTATTCACATAATTCGCAAACGTAGGTGATACAACCGTTCCTGTCACCACCAACGCGGTAAGTCCTGCTACTACCAATCCTGTCTTCTTCACAATATCCCAGCCCCTTTGTCTTCTGGTTCGGGAGGAGTGCTTCCGTGCAGTGCGTGCGGGAACCGCTTCGAACAGTTTACGCATGACCTCGTCCGTAAACGTATCGGGTACAGGAACTTCCGGATAAGTGGAAAATTCCTCTTTCAGCATGTGATCTACCCACTCTTGCAGCTTGATTTGACATTGTGGGCATTCTACTGCATGCTGCTCCAGTCCTTTGCTTGCGGCAGGGGGGAGCTCGCCATTGGCATAGAGCTTCCATTGATTAAACATGAAGCATTTCATGAACATCTCCCCCTCCCATTGTTTTCGTCAGGCTTTTTTTCATCTCTTTACGAGCACGGAACAAACGCATTTGAACCGCGCTCTCCGTAAGAGACAGTTGCTCGCTGATTTCCCGATACGACAGACGCTTTAAGTAGTGCAGGACGAACACCTCGCGATACTCCTCATCCAGCTGCATGATACTTCGTTCCAGTTGGGCGTCCCGTTCCTTTTTTAACAGGGCGGTTTCTGGTGTCTCTGGATCAACGATCTGTTCCTCCACGATTGCCGTCCGCTCCGTTCTTTTGCGTCTTCGTATTTCATCGAGGCAATGATTGCTCGCGATTCGATACAGCCATGAAGAAAACTTGTGCTCAGGCCGATAGTCTTTCAATAGGTAAAAGGTTTTGGTAAACACGTCTTGAGCCAATTCCTGTGCGTCCGGCATGTTGCCAATCATTTTGTACAAGTAGGTCACGATCTTGCCCTTGTACCTGTCGATAATCTGACTGTACAGCTGATGATTGCCAGCCAGGATTTGCTCGATCAATTCCCGATCGTCCGGCATTTCTACTACTCCTCCATCTATAACCGATCAGCCAGTAGGGAATGCTGCGCAGCTTCCTGTTTTGGTTGATTCACCACTAATACGAATGAGCTGGAAAATCCTTTCTCGTTATTTTGAAAAATTTTATTTTCCTGTCAAAAGAGGTACCGCAAAGCTCACATCGCGATGCTCCTTCAACATACTGTCAAAGGTGATCGTCATTTGCTTTGGCAAGGATTTCATCTCCTCGATTTCCAAATTCCCTCTTACTTTCATCCGTCCATTTTGATTGGCGGATTCCTCGATATGGCATACCGCACTGTACTTTTTGCCCTTTTCGTCCGTCACGTACCATGTATCAAACGGGAAGATTCCCACTACTCCTTCCGCTAGCGTCCCCTCAAACTCGATGTTGTGGCGATCCTCTCCGCTGCCCTTAGATACCTTGTGAAACGTGAAGCGAGTCCCATTCTTTTCTGCTGTAACTGGCTTTGCTCCCACACTGGCAGGGTCCAGCTTTACGCTGAATCCTGGCTCTTCCTCTGTATAAACAGCATGCAGCTTAAAGGTTAGACCATTCGATTCTTTCAGGTCGTGGAAGTAATGAAATTGTCGCAGCCCTTTTTCCACTGGAGCAGATTCGCGCCATTTCATCGTATTGATTACGTTTTTCTGAATGCTCTCATCATGGATAGCGACTGCAGAGTCCCATGCGCCAAGGACGACTCCCTTTTCATTGACAAGCTGATAGCTGAAGTCCTTGTTATTCGAATCAATCACCACTTCTGTTCCACTCGGTGCAAAGGTAATCTCTCGCAAATCGAACTGAAATCCTTGGAGAGAGGTATGGGACTGATTGACAGCCACTGTTTTCGTCGCAGCTTTTGCTTTTTTCAAGTTCACGGGTACCGACAGCTGCCAGTTTCCTTTGGTACTGCCCATCTTTTTCATGTGGAACTCTACGACCAGCTCGTCCGGCAGCTTGTTCCCATCGTCAAAATAGCTTCTGAGCTCGTGTTCAAACAGGATGTAATCGCCTATCTGGTTTGTTTTCCACGACTCTTGATTGGGGGATGAGCTATGTAAAACCTTGCCTGCTTTATCCTTGATCGTGATTTCTTGATATTCATGGGTGGGGGCGTGGAAATTATCCCAATACACATCTGTTGCCCTGCCGTCTTTGTCTTTTACCCCTGCGATGATACTGATGCGCAGCGGGTCTGCCAGAACCTCTTTTGCTTCCAAGGTAAAGCCTTGATCGGTCACTTTCAGATCAAGCGGCTGGGTAAATCCATTTTGAGCGGCTTGCAAAATTCCAGGATCTCCAGCCTTTTGCGAGACAAACAAGCTAGTGTTCACAGACGGTGCTGCATTCACCACTGCTGCCGGACTACTTGTGAAAAACGACGGGGACACGAGGATTCCCGTTGATACAACGACTGCCAATGCTGCCACACATAATGCCATTTTTTTCATAACTGCTCCACTCCTTATTATCCTAGATTCACTCTATATTCACGAGAAACAATCGTTCGGTTCACGAGGAGCACGCAAAAAAAGAGCTCGACAGCCTGAACGAAATCAGGTCTGCCGAGCTCACTCGTTATCGAATTTATTTCATAGATGGGAGGGCTTTACACACGTGCAGATAGTGCCCGAGCGAGCAACTCTACCAGTCTCCTTGCATACTCGCCAGTCGTATCTCTTGCCCCTGAGAATTCCGTCACTTCCATACTTGTCACGCGCGAATCTCGCAAAACAGTTTCCAGTAATGCCTCCGCTTCGGAAAGCGACAATCCAATCTCACTGGGAGAATAGGCTGCTGGCATCGCGTCTTTGTGCATGATATCTACGTCGAAATGAACGAGGATTTTGGCATCAGGCGGGATCGATTGGAGCATATGAGAAACTCGTTCCACTAGGCTTCCTTCTGTGAGCTGTGCCAGGGTCATGACCTCTACGCCAAATGTCTCCTCGGGCATCCGCTGGCAACCGACAAGACGGATTCGCTCTGCATCCCAGCCGCTTGGTTCGATCCATTGTCCGCGATCCTGTAGCAAAAACCACAATCCCATCCCTGCTGCCCCAATACAGCGAGAAGCCGATGGCACTAATGCATCCAGATGACCGTCTAACACCAGCAGATACGCTTTCTCTTGATGAATAGCCTGATGAGCCTGAGCCGTTGCAACAACCAAGCTGCAATCGCCGCCAAGCATCAAGACAAAGTCGTCTGTATCGAGCCACTCTTGCGCGTCCTTTTGCAGCAAATCCCAGAACATGCGCGGTGCCGGCCAATTACGAACTGGTGGAATATTATGGCGAGGCAAATCATCGGGTAGATGTAGATTTCCTACGTCCTGCACTTCCAAGCCATGCTGCTGCAACTGCTCGATCAATCCTGCTGTACGAAGCGCGTCCGGAGCTAATTCTGTGCCAGAGACATATGCTCCTGTAAAATGCGGGATACCAGCCACTTTTATTCTGATAAATAGTCCCTCCCAAGGAATTTATGGTATGTATATCCATAAAAGTATATCACATCCTGCCGTGCAAAAATTGGATGAGTTCACCGACGGACGGTCGTAACCAACGATCTGGCAAGGATGCTTTTTCCCCGCGCAGCAATTGGCAAGCAAGCGCATTCGGATGGACATCTGCGCTTAAAAAATACACTTGGTGTACAGGCTGCGGAAGAGCGTCCATGACTTCCACATATTTGTTAACATACACCTGCAACGCATCCCGATAGACGGGAGTCGTTAATGCCGCGCCACACCACACGTCAATTCCGGTCAACTCCTTGGCATGGGCTGCATCCAGGCTTTTGGCGAGCGAGCAGATAACGAATAGCAGCTTCTCTGGTTCCAGATTGAACCGCTTCTGATACTGCTTGGCAAAACGGGCGAGCGTCGCATTCCAGGACGGCGTATCGTAGCTACCGAGATCAGGGATGCATTTGAGTGCCCCGACTAGCTGCTCTTCCCTCTTTATAAACAAGAGACCGTCGATCACTTGAAACGAAAGCCCGCTCAACTGCCCGGACAAAAACTCACCCACCCGCTCATGCATGACGCGAGAGATTCGCTGTGAGGATTTGCGCTTTAGCTTTTGCCGTATGCGCACCTCTTCTTCCTCCAGATAGACCCGGATCAGCCTGGAAAATAAATCTGCCTCCGTAGATGGCTCTCGTATCAGGCACTCCAAACGGCTATAGGCGTCTGCCACGCTTTGGTCCCATTGCCCTTCTTTTTCTGTGCCCATCATTACCCTCCCTCACATCATATCGGGTGCGTGATCGGCCACGACCAGCACATCCATGTGTCGGACCTCCCGCAATAATCGCTGAATGACCGAACCCTCGAGAATTTCCTTCCAGCGGGTTCGCGCCGACTGCCCGATGACAACCTGCGTCGTTTCTTTTTCGTTCATATGCCAAACTAGCCGGGTAAAAACCTTGCGTCGGGAAGGGGCTTCGTATCGTTCAAAACGACCTCCGAGACGCTCCGTTAGTGCCTTCAGCTTCGCCAGCTGTGTCTCTTCCTCTTCTGTCAGCGACGAATGATCCTGCACGTAAGCTACATGCCAGGACGCCTTCAACCGATAAGCAATGCGAAACCCTCGGCGAATCAATCGTTCACTGTCTGCCCGCAAATTCACACAGACAAAAATGACTTCCTGCTGCCGCCAAGGCCCGCGCAGCGTTCGGCGCTCCCATGCCTCCAAGCGTTCGTCGACGTCGTCCGCCACTTCACGCAAGGCCAGCTCCCGTAACGCGATCAAATTCCCTGTTTTGAAAAAGTTGGTCAGTGACTGCTCCACCTTTTCCATCGCGTAAATATTGCCCTCCCGCATCCTCTGGCGTAGCGCTTTGGGTGAAATATCAATCAGCTCTACCTCATCTGCCTGATGCAGAATATGGTCCGGCACCGTCTCTCGCACGCGGATTCCCGTGATTTGCTCGACGCTGTCGTTCAAGCTCTCTAGGTGCTGAATGTTCATCGTGGATATGACGGAAATACCCGCAGCCAAAATCTTCTCGACATCGTGGTAGCGCTTCTCATAGGCACTTCCGGGCACATTCGTATGTGCCAGCTCATCTACCAATACGACCTCCGGATTTCGCCGAATAATTTCGTCTGTGTCCATTTCTTCTAGCGTCACATTTTTATAGGGGATGCGCTTGCGCGGGATAAGAGGAAGTCCCCCTACCTGCTCAATGGTTTCTTTTCGTCCATGCGTTTCTAAAAGCCCAATCACCACGTCGATGCCATTTTCAGCGAGCTCGTTGCCTTCTCGGAGCATCGTGTACGTCTTGCCGACACCAGGTGCGGCTCCTACATATACTTTTAGCGTCCCCCGCTTGATTTTACCGATTTCTTGCTGCATCTCCTCATCGGAGAGCCGTCGGTACGGATTCGGCGTTTTCGCTTGTTCTCGCTTGGTCGGCATGACGCGCTCACCGTCTCGCTCGGAACGATCTGCCACGATCAAGATATCGATATTTTTCGTTTGCCGAAGAATCTTATGAACGATGGAGCCGTACCATATCTCTTCCCAGCGCGTACGCTTGGACTGCCCCATGACGATTCGGGTCACATTATTCTCCATCGCATAGGCGACAAGGCTGTTTGCTACGTCCTTTTCACGTGCAAGCAGCTGCTCTTCAAAGGTACCACCGACTTTGTCCACGAGCTTTCCAATGGATCTCTTAAAAGTCGCTTCTTCCTTCGTCAGCTTCTTGGATAAAGGGAGAAAACAGACGACCAAAAGCTCTCCGCCGAGCCGCTTGGCAACCTGTTGTCCGCGCCGAACCAATATCGAGCCGTTCCAATGATACTGGGCAGAAACCAGCACCTTCTCTGTGGCTCCTGAAGCCCCTACCATGCCGTGCTTCTCCCGATAATCCTCCAAATCCTCGTTTACGCCCGTCGCTACGAACCGAAGAGCGAGTTCTCGCAGCATATGCAGATTGTCTCTGCGAAACAACGGATGCTTCGTTCGAATCTGGTTGCGATTATCTTCTTGTAGCCTTTTCAGAATGGCTTCTGGCGTGACGTCGAGCAATTTCACCTCGTCAGCCATAGCAAGCGTATCCTCAGGAACACACTGGTCAATCCGCACTTCTGCCTTCGTCAGTCGCTCCGCCATTTCTTTCATCCCGGCCAATTCGTAAATGTTGACCGTCGCAATCACACTAATATTGTGGTTCAGCAAATACTGAACATCGTCGAGCCTGGTTGGACGCGGGGCATCTGGACGATTGCGATGAGCCAAACCGTCTACGAGCACGACTTCCGGGTCACGCTCGATAATGGCTGCAACGTCCAGATCATGTCTCGCTTCCCCGAGGGAATACCAGATGGTCGGCTGGATTTGCTCCAAGCCCTCCCGCTTTTGCGCCAGCTTGGGATGAGTGGCCTCACCTGATCCAGCTATGACCACATCAATCCCTTTTTTCTTAAGCGTCTGCCCTTCCATGAGCAGGTGATAGGTTTTACCTGAACCACTGACAGCCCCCAGAATGATTTTCAGCCTGCCCCGGTGCATTCTGGAGATGGACTGCAAGATTTCCTCCGGGGACTTTCGCCGAAACTGCTCTACCATCTCGCAGCCCTCCTTCATTCTTTACTTCTTCAATTCGTCCAAAGCCAAATTCAGCTTCACTACATTGACACGCAGCTCCCCGAATACACCCAAGCTTCTTCCGTCTGTATTGGCTTCAATCAGTGCCTGTAATTGTACCGGTTCGAGATTGCGCGCCTTGGCTACGCGTTCCACTTGTATCTGGGCAGCCTTTGGCGAGATATGCGGGTCCAGACCGGAAGCGGAGTTGGTCAGCAAATCAGCCGGAATGTCTTCCTGCTTCACGCCAGGATTCGCTGCCAGAAATGCGGCGATATCCTTTTGCGTACGTTCGATCAGCGCCGGGTTGGATGGCGCGTAGTTGTTCGAGCCAGAGCCTGACGCATTGTTATCAATAGAAGAAATGCGGCCCCAGAAGTACTTCGGATCGGTGAAGGTCTGCCCAATCAGCTCGGAGCCAACCACCTTGCCGCTCCCATCGGTGATGAGACTACCACTTGCTTGGGCAGGCATGACAACCTGTGCAATCCCTGTCATCGCCAGCGGGTAGGCAACGCCGCAAATCAGCAGCAAAACGAGGCTGAGACGCAAATTTTTTAAAATCATATCGGTTCACCTGAGCTTTCTTTTTTCAATATGAATTAAATTAAATTCAATCCACTCAAAATCACGTCAATCAGCTTGATGCCCACGAACGGAACGATAATTCCGCCCAAGCCATAGATCACCAGGTTGCGGCTCAGTAGCTTTGTCGCGCTCATCGGTGTGTATTTCACACCTTTCATCGCCAACGGAATCAGAATCGGGATGATGATCGCATTGAAGATCAACGCTGATAAAATCGCACTTTGCGGTGTAGCCAGCCCCATAATGTTGAGCGCACTCATTTGTGGGATCGCCAGCATGAACATCGCAGGAATGATCGCGAAGTATTTCGCTACGTCATTAGCAATACTGAACGTCGTCAATGCACCGCGTGTCATCAAAAGCTGCTTGCCAATCGCCACGACCTCGATGATTTTGGTCGGGTCAGAATCCAGATCGACCATGTTCGCTGCTTCCTTCGCCGCTACCGTACCCGTGTTCATCGCCAGACCAACATCGGCTTGTGCGAGAGCTGGCGCGTCATTCGTGCCGTCACCTGTCATAGCGACCAGCTTGCCTGCCGCTTGTTCTTTGCGGATCAGCGCAATCTTGTCTTCCGGCTTGGCTTCGGCTACGAAATCGTCCACACCTGCTTCGCGGGCAATCGTCGCTGCTGTCAGCGGGTTATCTCCCGTACACATGACCGTACGAATTCCCATCCGGCGCAGCTCTTCAAAGCGTTCGCGCATCCCTGGCTTTACGGTATCCTTCAGGTAAATCAAACCGAGAATCGCATTGCCCTCTACTACAGCCAATGGCGTGCCGCCAGCTGTTGCAATCCGGTTTGCTTTTTCATCCAAGTCAGCAGGGATGTTGCCCCCTTGCTCTACCACGTATTTCTTGATGGCATCGACGGCCCCTTTACGGATGACAACGCCGTTTGCCAGATTCGTCCCGCTCATTCTTGTTTCAGCGCGGAACTCCACGCCTTCGGAACCGGGCAATTCCAATTCAGCAGGTGCCAGCCCTTGTTTTTTCGCCAGCTCTACAACAGAGCGTCCTTCCGGTGTTTCGTCATGAACCGAGCTTTGTGCAGCTACTCGGTTCAACTCCGTGCTCTTGCTGTTGCCTACGGTGACAAACTCGGCAGCCATCCGGTTACCATGCGTGATCGTTCCCGTTTTATCCAAAATAATGGTGTTGATGTCACCGGATGCCTCTACGGCTTTACCAGACATGGCGATAACGTTAAACTGCGTGACCCGGTCCATACCCGCAATCCCAATCGCTGACAAGAGTCCGCCAATCGTGGTTGGAATTAAGCAAACGAGTAAAGCAATTAGTGTCGCAACCGGAATGGCTGCATGTACATAGTTGGCTATCGGCAGCAAAGTCGTGCAAACAATCAGGAAAATTAATGTTAAGCTGACCAACAGCGTATTCAACGCGATTTCATTCGGAGTCTTCTGTCTCTTCGCACCTTCCACCAACGAAATCATGCGATCCAAAAACGATTCGCCGGGATCAGTCGTCACACGGACGCGGATGCGGTCACTAACGACACGTGTGCCTCCCGTGACAGAGCTGAAATCGCCACCTGCTTCTTTAATGACCGGAGCAGATTCACCTGTAATCGCTGATTCGTCCACAGAGGCGACACCTTCGACGATTTCCCCGTCGGATGGAATCAACTCGCCTGCTTCTACGATGACTAGATCGCCTTTTCGAAGTTCTGTGGAACTAACGACCTGCATGCGACCATCTTTCCCCACTTTTTTTGCTTGCGTGTCCTGCTTCGTTTTTTTCAAGCTCTCTGCCTGTGCTTTGCCGCGACCCTCTGCCAAGGCCTCTGCGAAGTTGGCGAACAAAATCGTCACGAACAGGATCAAGCTGACGACGCCGTTGTAAAACGGGTCCGAAGCCCCCCCAAACAAATTGGGCACAAACGTCAGGAGAAGCGTAATGAAGAACCCGATCTCTACCACAAACATGACTGGATTTTTCATCATCACACGCGGGTCCAGTTTTTTGAAAGACTCGACAAAGGCCCGTTGATACAAATCTTTAGGAAGCGCAACCGTGCGCGTTCTACTCATGGAAAATTACTCCTTTGCCTCTAGTATTCATTTTCAAATCGATGTTCAAAAAGTCAGCTTTTCAGCACCGAGAAAGTGGCGAGAACCTGAAGAAGGAGGAGCGGAGTGTAGGGGACCTACATGAGCACCGGACTTCGATGGTGAACGCCAATTTCGATGTCGAATAAGCTTTCATGATTACTTCGTGATCAAAAGATGACTTTTTGAACTTCCCCTTGTCATCGGATTGTAAGCCACTCGGCGATTGGGCCGAGCGCAAGCACAGGCAGAAATGTCAGTGCGCCTACGATCAACACAGTTGAAATCAAAATCACTGTGAATACACTATTGTCCGTGCGCAGTGTACCCATCGTTTCCGGTACCGGCGTTTTTGCGAGCAAGGAGCCTGCTACTGCCAGCATCGTAATGATCGAGACGTATCGGCCAAACAGCATGACGAGTCCGGTAGAAATGTTCCAGAAAGGCGTGTTGTCGCCCAATCCTTCAAAACCGGAACCGTTGTTGGCTGCGGAAGAAGTGTACTCGTACAGCACTTGTGAAATGCCGTGGAAGCCTGGGTTCGACACTGCGGACGATCCCATTTCTGTTGCCAATGCAATGGCGGTTGGCGCCAAAATAATCAGGGGATGAACGAGAATCGCAATGGCGATCAGCTTCATCTCTTTTCCCTCGATTTTGCGGCCGAGGAATTCAGGCGTACGCCCTACCATCAAGCCCGCCAAGAATACAGCCAAAATCGCATACATCAAAATGTTAATCGTTCCAACGCCATCTCCGCCGAATACGCAGTTGAGCATCATTTCACCGAGCGGAACCAAGCCGCCAAGTGGTGTCAATGTATCGTGCATGTTGTTCACGGTTCCTGTCGTTGCCGCTGTTGTCACGGCGGTGAACAAGGCGCTTTGTGCGATGCCAAATCGGACTTCTTTTCCTTCCATGCTGCCCATTTCCTGTGACAGACCAGCCCGCTCCAGCGCAGGGTTGCCGTTTCCTTCATTGGCATATGCCGTAATCAGGAACGCCAGGAACATCACGAACATCGCTCCAAAAATAACCCAGCCTTGCTTGCGGCTCTTCGCCAGGAAGCCGAATGCAAACGGCAGTGCCGCCGGGATCAAGAACATCGACAAAATTTCGATCACGTTTGTTAGCGGTGTCGGGTTTTCAAACGGATGCGAAGAGTTTACCCCGAAGAATCCGCCCCCGTTTGTTCCTAAATGCTTAATCGATACGAGTGAAGCAACCGGGCCGCGAGCGATTTGTTGCTCCGTTCCGCTAATGGTTGTCGCTGTTGCGGTCGGCTCCATCGTCTGTGGCACGCCTTGGGACACCAAGAGCAATGTCACGACAATCGCCAGTGGAATCAACACACGTGTATGAGCACGTACTAGGTCTACGTAGTAGTTACCAATGCTGCGTTGTCCAGTCAGCCCTCGCATGAAGGCCATTACGACCGCGATCCCTGTCGCTGGCGTGGTAAACATCAGGTAAATAATGACCAGCATCTGCGATAGATACGACAATCCACTCTCCCCGCTGTAATGCTGAAGATTCGTATTCGTCAAAAAGCTGACAGCCGTGTTAAAAGAAAGTAACGGCTCCATCGCCGCGATTCCACTCGGGTTTCCAGGTAACATCCCTTGCAAACGAAGCAAGAGATAAGCAATCGCCACCATTGAAATGTTGCTGACCAGAACAGCCATTGCGTACTGCTTCCAGGTCATATCTGCTACGCGAATGCCAGACAGCTTGTATATCGCTTTTTCCAACCCGCCAAAAACACGGTCCAATCGGGTCGTCTCCAGCGAAAAGGAGCGTGCCAAATATTTTCCCATCGGTATGGCGAGCACGAAAAGCACCACCAAAACCAATGCTATTTGTATAAAGTCCACGACAGTTCCTCCTACTCCCTTTAAAAAATAGCTCCAAATAAACAAATGATTGGGGTAACCCCTAGTATTTTTCCGGGTAAATCAATGCGTGGCACAGGTACATCGCAAGCCCTGCCATAATCAAAAGCAACCAGATCATTTCTCTTTCCCTCCCTGTTCTCTTACCACGGCGTCACAAAACTTGATGAGTGCAAAAAATACACCGAATGAAAGCGCCAAGAGCAGTATGGAAACCACGTCCATGCCATGTCCCTCCTTTTTTGCCGTATGAATGATTCCGTGAAGTCTGACCGAGTCGTCTCTCTCGCTATCCCCTGTACAAGCTTTCTTTTTTGAAGAAAACCCGCCATTTGGGATAAAAAATAGACCAATGCTTACGATTTCCCCGAAAGATCGCCACATTTGACCGAGCGAAAGATAAACAGGCGAAAGAAGTCGCCCGCCTTTTCGCGGCAAATAAAAACGATCCTTTGTATCGGAGAAAAAGTACTCATTGGTCTACCTAACGCCCAGCCGACTTGAAGTTGCCTTCTTTGCGTTTTGTCTCCCGTTTCCTTTTTCAAAAAAACAACTATTTTCTTGTAAGTAACAACGGTCATTAACCGTTTTTGAGCAAAACGAAAAGACCTGCATTACGTTTCGAGTCAACCCTTGTCGTTCCATACGGATAACAAAAAGGCCTCCTCAAATAGGCGGTCTTTAGACCTCCCTCGCTTTAGCCGACGAAGTTAGCTGACGGGTAGGATGGCGAAAGAGTTTCTCATCCCTCCCACGATTCATTCGTGGGATTAACCCCTACTGATTGGGTCCTCCGTTCCCGAGTGCCTCGGGATTTGGCCATATTTTGCAATTGTTGGTTACGAATCTCATTATACGTCTGGCATAATCGGATGTTAATGTCCTATTTCAGTCTTTTTCACACGATTTTTGCATTCTTTATCCGTGTAAGCGGTTTAAACCTATCAGGCCTCATCCGATCATGATATTTCATCGTTTCTCTTGCGTTTTCACATTATCAGCCTATTTGTTTGACAGCCCCAAGACTGCTGAGTAATATTAGGCACAATGATAAATTATGGGAGGTATGGCGTTTGGCCATCTCTAACAAGAAAAAGCTTGAAGCTGAAATCAGCGAAGCATTCATAAAATTTCAACGCGAACTGATTGGACGAGGTCCGCAGGAAGCGAAGACCTACATCGTCGGTGATATGGTTATCGCTAGGTTCAAGGGCGTTCTCACCGTCGAAGAAAAGCATCTGTCCAGTCACGATAAAGGTCGCCGCATCGTCAAAGAAATGCGCGAGGTTCTTCGTGAAATGTACAGCGAAGAATCGGAAGAAATCGTAGAAAAGCTGACCAGCTGTAAGGTACTATCGAGCCATAGCGACATCAGCACGAAGATGGGTGAACGGATCGAGGTTTATGTATTGGACAAGGACCTCGAAAAAATGTTGGGCTAATTTTACAAAAACAAGGCTCCACCTCATGTGCAGGCGGAGCCTTTTCTATTCCTCTCTTAGCCACTCATCTGTTCAGCCAACCAGCCGTAACCCTTATACCCGGGCTGACTCACGATGACGTGATTCGCCCCGAGCGCCTTGTATAACATCGCGTTCCGATGCTCCTGTGTCATCACAAAAATCCGGCAGGAACCCAGTTGCCTGAACAGTGTAACGAAGTCTCGTCCCTCCGCCCACTCATCGGGAAAAATGTAGACGGAATGGTAGAGCAGCAAGGATTCCTGATCGCGGTAGCACTCGTCAAATGAGATGGGCAAAAAACGCTGAATCGTCTTGTCTCCAGACCCCACCGTCAATGAAAAGGCACCAGGATTTCTTCCCCAAAATGCAGGCAAACTGTCGCAGCATAGTGCCTGAACAAAAGAAGTGAATGCTTCCCCCTTGCCCATTACGAGATAGTGCTTCATAGCAGAGCCTCCCCTTCCCTATTGAAGATCCTCGATGGACGAAATGTTCATGTACGAAGGAACCACGAGTCCGATTTTGGTTCCGTCGAGATTCGGACCCAAATCCTCGATTTGCCCACCGAATTTTTTCAAATAGCTCGTATCTGTAGACGGCAGCCACGCTGCAACCATCCCATCTACATCCCCAATGGCCACACCTGCCCACATCGGTCCAGTCTGCACCTGGCTCAATTCGACCTCATACCCCAGCTTCTGCTCAAGCACATGCTCTACGACGTGCGAGCTGGCAATCTCGGAATCCCATGCTACATAAGCGAGAGTCAGCTTCTCTTTTTGGACAGGCTGTATGCCCTCCACCCATTTCGCTACTTTGGCTTCATTGTTTTTTACCCATTCCGCTGCGGCCACTTCCGGATCTTTTCCGTCAATCATTTGAACCATGACCGACTCCATATCCGCTGGCTCCCAGTAGAACTTATCGAGAAATTGATAGGCAGCAGGCTGATCCTCTTTCAGCCCTTTGCGCACGATGGTATGAATTTGTTCCGCTCCGCCAAAGCCGTTCTTTGGGTCCGCCAAGTATTTCAAATCCATCTTTTTAAACATCCAGTGCGGCGTCCAGCCCGTTATGATAATTGGTTCCTTCGCTTCGTACGCCTTGATCAAAGCTGCTGTCATAGCGGCATCTGAGCCTTCGACAAGCTGCCATTTATCCAAGCCATACAGGTTCATGACTTCCTCTGTCTTTACCATCGAGCCTGCTCCTGCGTCGATTCCGATGATTTTGTAGTCGAGCTTTTCTCCTAGTACGTTGTCCGACGTCTCAGAAGGAATCGGACCGACCACCGTTGCTGTCGGTATTTGTGTGTTTGTGTTTTGACTAGAGCAGCCTGCGAGCCAAGCTGTCGCTCCCATCATGACCGCCAATATAGCTGGAACCATTTTGTTCATCATGTGTTTCGCTCCTTTTTTCCTGCATGTTGGGTAAGCCGATCCAAGACGATAGCGATGATCACGATGGATAACCCCGCCTCGAATCCTCTTCCTATATCCACTTGCGAAACGGCGCGATATACATCTGCACCCAAGCCTTTCGCCCCGATCATAGCCGCTATGACCACCATCGACAGGGCGAGCATGATACATTGATTAACTCCCGCCAAGATCGTCGATTTCGCATATGGCAGTTGTACTTTCACGAGCTTTTGCCAGCCAGTTGCGCCAAAGGCGTCCGCCGCTTCCTCCATTTCCGCTGGGACCTGACGAATGCCTAAGTTCGTAAGACGCACGATTGGCGGCAAAGCAAAAATAACGGAGGCAATGACACCCGGCACCTCGCCCAAGCCGAAGAAAAAGATCGCGGGAATTAAATATACGAACGCTGGCATTGTCTGCATCAAATCCAGTACTGGCGTGACGAGATTACGAAACGTATCGTGCCTCGCGCAAAGAATGCCCACCGGAATCCCGATAGTGATCGAAATCATGGTGGCAGTGAGGACAAGTCCCAATGTCTCCATCGTTTCATCCCAGTACCCCAAGTTGTGAATAAGAGAAAGTCCGATCACCGTAAAGACCATAGGCGCTCTCCCTGCAAAAACCCACGTGGCGGCCCCTAGCAGCAAGATGAGAATCAGCGAAGGTATCTCTGCCAAAACCGTGGAGCAGTAAGTCACCATCGTGGAAATGATGATAGACATCGGATCAAACAATACCCCTTTGTACTGGCCCAGCACCTCCACGAATCCTTCCATCCATTCGCCAATCGGCAGCTTAGGCACGGCGTCCATCACTTATCACCTCTGCTCTCTGATGTTCTTGGACATTGACTTTACCTACCAGCCCGCCTAGCACCGCTCCTTTTACGATGACACCCAACAAACGCTGCTGCTCGCCCACTACCGCAATCGGGACATGCAGGTCTGCCATCATCGGGAACAAACTGTGCAGACGTGCGTCAGGTGAAACGGTAGGGAGGTCGGTTTTCATGATCGCCTCCAGTGAATCTCCCGTACTGATCGCGAGTGATACGTCATACGCCGTAATCAATCCGAGCAGTGTGCGCTTTTTGTCCACGACGTACAAGCTGGACACTCCGTTATCCATCATGAGTTGCAGCGCCACTCGGGCCCCTTTGTCTGGCGTGATTGCTTCTGCCCGTTTCATCACATTTTCTGCAACGAGCACCCTGGACAGGTCGGCATCCTCCACGAACTTCCGCACGAATTCATCCGCGGGATCTGCCATGATTTCTTCAGGGCGGCCGATTTGAATGATCTGCCCGTCTTTCATAAAGGCAATCCGGTCGCCCAGCCGCAACGCTTCGTGCAAGTCATGTGTAATGAACAGGATCGTCTTTTTCATCGTCATCTGAAGCTCCAGCAACTCATCCTGCATATCTTTTCGAATGAGCGGGTCCAGTGCACTGAACGCTTCGTCCATCAAGAGAATATCTGGATTATTAGCCAACGCCCGGGCCAATCCGACTCGTTGACGCATCCCTCCGCTCAATTGATCCGGGTACGCATTTTCCCACTCGGTCAATCCAACGAGCGCGAGTGCTTCTCGTGCTTTTTCTTGCCGGAGCTCTGGTGGTACTTGTTGAATCTCCAAACCAAACTCCACGTTTTCCCGAACCGTCCGCTGCGGAAACAGGGCGAAGCTTTGGAAAACCATCCCGAGCTTCTTCCTCCGCACCTCGCGCAAAGCTGTCGCCTTCATGTCCACGATCTCTTCCCCATCGATCTCGATGCTTCCGCTCGTCGGGTCAATCAGTCGATTGCACAGTCGGATTAAGGTTGATTTGCCACTGCCGGACAGGCCCATGATGACGAAGATTTCGCCTTCCTCGACTTCAAAGCTGACCTGATTGACCCCAATGGACTGGCCGGTTTGCTTGTATATTTGTTCTTTCGTACGTCCTTCCGTCAGCAGCTTCAAGGCCAGCTCGGGCTGCTTGCCGAATACTTTTGTCAGTTTATGGACTTTCATTTTGGGCATGGTATCTCTCATCCTTCGTTTTTTCGTAAATGCAAAAAGCCCGCGAAGCTTCCACACTCAAGCAAACCCAAGCAGGCACGCTTGATTTTTACTCGTGTAGAAAATCCGCAGGCTTACGTAATACCTGGCGTCCATTTTCAGGACCCCCTGTACTCTGTCTTCCTGATTTTCGATTGTCAGCGATTTATGTCGTACCAACTGCCTCCCAGCGATCCACACCATCTCCTTCGCGTCTGTATCGCATAAGCTGCTCGTCGGTATTTCCATAAAAAAATAGGCCGATCCATTCTTCTTCTCCAGAACAAAGGTCCCAAAGAAAAAGCCTGTATCGGCCTATCACACGCCCGCAAGGAATCCCCTTGTTGCGCATAAAATGCCTAGACTTTATCCATCCATGACCTTCCCTGCTTTGGCCGACGAGGTTAGCTGACGGGTAGGATGGCAGAGAAGACTTTTCCTCATCCCTCCTGATCACTCAGGATTAACCCCAAAAGATTGGTTCCCCCGCTTCCGAGAATCTCGGAACTAGGCCGTATTGTGTTGCCTCTTATTTAATGGTGATTGTGATTTGAATTATACGCTCGCTTCCAGTTATTGTGAACGTTCGTTTAGCATGGTTTTAACCGGATTCTGTTTTTCTTTATGAGTCGGATTGGATTAGCTGTTCGTTGCTCATAAAATCAAGATATTGGTGCCTTTTACTCGCTGTTGTGGTGGGGAGGAAACAGGAGAAAACGCTCAGATTCTTGGAACCCCTGCGCGGGAGCATGGGGTGCCCGGCTCCGTGAAAAAAAGCGAAACCGCGTCCAAAGTAGTCCATCAAGATGTGTCTCAGAGGTGGACGCTAAAGGCAGTTTCGCTTTTTTTCACTACGCCTCGGTAGGTGTGTCCAAAGATCTTCGCTCATTTCTCCTGTTTCCTCTACGAGCTGTTGTGGGTCTACATGCTTTTTAAAAGACAGCTTGAATGCTGCTTTCAAGATGTAATAAAAAGCTGCTTGGGAAGAAGAACATTTCCAGTCCTAGCGCCTCTGGAGCCCTCCTTAGCTCCGAAATGAATGGCGGGGGTTTTCAGCTTCAACCTCTGAGATTACATCCTCGAAACTCTACTTCTGAAGCGCTCCCGACATTCATTTCGGAGCGGACAGTCTACCCCCTCGCGGGGCGTAGGCCGAAGCGTAGACTGGAAATGGGCTTCTTCCCCTCCACTACAGCCACTTTTACCTCAACACCAAAAAGCTCCCGCCTCAATGAATCAGGCAGGAGCTATGCTTTTCACAAACACGATGATTAAACGACGTCGTAGCCTTGGTCTTCAATAGCTTCTTTCACTGCATCGAGAGTCAAATTGCTCTCGTTATAGGAAACCTCAACCTTTTTTTCAGCCAGGTTGACTTTACCTTCTGCACCCAGATCTTTCAATGTGTTCTCGATGCGCGCTACGCATTTGTTGCAAGACATGCCTTCTACGTTCAATGTGATATTAGTCATGATCAATCTCTCCTTGCATTTTATGTTGTATAGGTAAGGCGGACAAAGCCGCTTGTTACTGTTGTTACAGCTTTACTCGTTGTAGTCTCAGTGCGTTGAGTACGACGGATACGGAGCTGAAGGCCATTGCGGCACCGGCAAGCCATGGAGCGAGTAAGCCTATTGCGGCAATGGGGATGCCCAAGGTGTTGTAGGCCAATGCCCAGAACAGGTTTTGCTTGATGTTGCGGATGGTGAGCTTACTCATTTCGATAGCGTCTGCGACACTAGTCAGTTCTCCGCGCATCAGGGTAATATCGGCTGCTTCCATCGCCACATCTGTACCTGTACCGATTGCCATACCGACGTCAGCGGTAGCGAGTGCTGGAGCATCGTTGATACCATCGCCGACCATCGCGACTTTTTTGCCTTGTTCTTGCAGTTTTTTCACTTCTGCGGCTTTGCCTTCAGGCAGGACTTCTGCGATGACGTGATCTATTCCTGCTTCACGGGCAATGGCCTCGGCGGTTTGACGGTTGTCACCGGTCATCATGATCACAGTCAATCCCATTGCTTTCATGCGCTGAACCGCTTGCTTGGAGGTTGGTTTGATCGTATCCGCTACGGCAATCAAGCCAGCGAGCTTGCCTTCGACGACTGCGAGCATCGCCGTTTTACCGGAGCGCTCCAATGCCAGCATGGTATCAGACACTGCTTGGTACGAAATTTGATATTTTTCCAGCAAACGGCGCGTACCGACGAGTACTTCTTTGCCATGAACCGTTGCTCGGATACCGAAACCAGGAATGGCTTCAAACGAATCTGTATCAGCCGAGGTGATTCCTTTATCTGCAATTCCGCGAACGATGGCTTGAGCCAATGGGTGCTCGGAGTTTTTCTCAGCGGCACCGACCAAAGAGAGCAGCTCTTGCTCTTCGATATCAATGGCGATGATGTCTGTCAGTTCTGGCTCGCCTTTGGTTACAGTCCCTGTTTTATCGAGGACGATCGTATCCAAGTGGTGAGCCGTCTCCAGATGCTCCCCGCCTTTGAACAGGATGCCCAGCTCAGCTGCGCGTCCAGAGCCAGCCATGATTGAGGTCGGTGTTGCCAAACCGAGGGCGCATGGGCAAGCGATTACGAGTACAGCAATTGCTTTTTCCAAAGCCTCACCGAAGTTGCCAGGTATAACGAAAAAGTACCAGATCAAGAAGGTAAGAATAGCAATCCCTACTACGATTGGGACAAAAATCCCGGAGATGCTGTCAGCTACACGCTGAATCGGTGCTTTTGTTCCTTGTGCTTCTTCTACTACTTTAATGATTTGCGCCAGAGCCGTTTCTTTTCCGACTTTGGTTGCCTGGACCTTCAAAAAGCCGTTTTTGTTCAAGGTGGCGCCGATGACGGTATCGCCTGCGGCTTTATCCACCGGAATACTTTCACCAGTCAGCATGGACTCATCAACTGCGGACTGTCCTTCCATGACGATGCCATCGACAGGTACTTTGTCGCCCGGCTTCACGTGAACGATGTCGCCCAGTCTCACTTCTTCTACAGGAATGGTCATTTCTACACCATCCCGTACGACTACTGCTGTTTTTGCTTGTAAGCCCATCAGCTTGCGGATCGCCTCCGAAGAACGTCCCTTTGCTTTCATCTCAAACAGTTTACCCAAAACGATCAACGTGATCAGTACCGCACTGGTCTCAAAGTACAGCTCCAGCATGTGGCCACCATGAGCACCGATGGAGTTGATCGCGACCCATAAACTGTAGAAATAAGCTGCCGAGGTACCGAGAGCAACAAGCACATCCATGTTAGCACTCTTGTTGCGAAGGGCTTTGAAAGCTCCGACGTAAAACTGTGCTCCGATGATGAATTGTACCGGTGTTGCCAATGCGAGCTGTACCCACGGATTCATCAAGCTTTCAGGCAGCCAGATAAACGAGGTGAAGGAAAAGTGGCTCACCATCGACCAGAGCAGTGGGAGCGACAGAATCGCGGAAATCCAGAACTTGCGGGTCTGCCGTTTGATTTCTTCCTGGCGACGATCTACTTTTTCTTCTTCTTTTCCATCTTCCTTGCGAGTCGCCTGATACCCTAGCTTCTCTACCTTTTGAATAAGATCCGTTACACTTACCTGTGAGGAATCGTACTCGACTGTGGCTGTTTCCATCGCCAGGTTCACGTTTGCCTTTAGAACCCCAGCTGTTTTGTTCAAGCCTTTTTCGATCCGTGTGGAGCAAGCCGCACATGTCATTCCCGAGATGTTTAGCTCCACCTTGTCAGTGACGACGCCATAGCCGAGCGATTCAATTTTGGAGCGGATGTCGTCGATGTTCGTTTTCGTTGGGTCGAACACCACTGTGGATTTTTCCAAAGCCAGATTGACGTTGGCGGTCTCCACTCCCTCCATTTTTCCCAAGCCCTTTTCGATGCGCAGTGCACAAGCTGCGCAAGTCATCCCTGAGATTGCGACTGTTGCCTCTGCTGTTTTGGCACTCATTATAATCCCTCCAAATACCCTTTAGGGGTATATTTTATCGTATCGTTTCCCTAACGTTGTTTCCTGATCACACCTTTACTATACAATACCCCCTAAGGGTATATCAAGTGCCTTTTTCAATTTTTTTCTAAACTTCAAATGCTGAAAACACAGGGAAAAATGATGGGTGGTCCTCTATCCTTGGTGCCGAACGAAGCCCTGCCACATGTTTTCCAGTCGCCTTTTTCCTCACTTCGTTCGGGCGGTCTCCTTCCAAACATATGGCAGTACTTCTTAACAGCAATGTCATCCCCGAGCTTCACACCGTTAATGAAGTATGTGACTAACAGCTAATCACTTACGTATTCATTCAGAGTAAAATCATTCAGACACAAATGGCTTTAAGGAGATTGAAATGATGGAAACGAAATCACGGAAAATCATCTTAGTTGGGACCATATGCTATACGATTTTCATTTTATTTTTTATGTTCTTTGCGTTTAACAGGCTCGACGGTGCAACTAGTGTAGATGGATACACCTTTATCCTTGCTCCAGAAGGAGTACCACTTACATTTCCAGAACTAACTTATTCATGGATTGTTGATTTCGGAAACGTTGCTGCTTTTATCCCTTTTGGAATATTATTTCCCTTGTTGTATCGTGTCAGATTTGGGAAGTTCATATCCTTGTTTGTCTTAGCGATTTTCGTTCTAGAAACTGTTCAGGCCCTGACATACCTTGGCAGCTTTGATGTAAATGATGTGATATCCAATACAATAGGTGCAGCGATTGGTTATGTTGCCTATCGAGTTGGATTTTCTTCAAACCTTTCTTATAAAAAGCTCATGGCTTCGGCTCTAACTATTGTTGTACTTGTATTTGGAGTCATGGTTGTCTCTGAAATCCTCCAAAAAAGAGAAGGCCCCGTTCAATCATTAACGATTATGAAAGAAATGACAGGAACTACACCTATGACTGAGAATCTCCCAAGCTTTTCGGTAGCAGGTGAACGAATAGAGCCGAAAATGAACGTGTATAGCAGTGAAGGGGAATCAACCAAAACATACCACTATATTCTGGGGAACCAAAAAAATGTCTGGCTTTCTTTCTATTTCGGCATTCCCGACAATGGGGGCTCAAAGGGTGAAGCCATAATCATCGTAGATGGACAAGAACTATCTCAGTTAAACGAACAATCCTATCAAGGGGCAGAGGCTTTAAGGGAGATGCCTTTTAACGAGGTAAACGAAATTACCATTATCGTTTCCGGAAACGCTAAGCTATGGGATGTTGGAATCCGTGGAATGCAACATTGGTGGGAGTGAGTAAAATAAACGAAACGAGCCCTAGAAAGCGATTCTAGCGGCTCGTTTTTCTTTCCCTATTTTGTTGTTCAATCTCTCTTATTTACCTTGGTTCGCTTCTTTCTGATAAGCTACCGCGATTTTCGCCGCTACTTCGGCATTGTGTTTCACCAGCGCGATATTTGTTGCCAAGCTCTTGCCTTCTGTCAGCTTTTTCACTTTATCGAGCATGAATGGCGTTACCTGTTTACCAGCAATGTTGTTTTCTTTTGCTTCTGCGAGTGCTTTTTGGATCACAGCCTCGATTTCTTCGTGGTTGAGTGCATCAGATTCTGGTACTGGATTCGCGATAATCATACCGCCTTTGAGTCCCAGATCCCATTTAGTGTTCATCATCTTACCGACTTCTTCTGGTGTATCGATACGCATGTCTACGCCAAATCCACTTTTGCGAGCAAAGAAGGAAGGGAATTCATCCGTGCGGTAGCCCACAACTGGAACACCTTGCGTTTCCAAATATTCGAGTGTGCGACCGATATCGAGGATCGATTTCGCACCTGCGCATACTACAGCTACATCTGTTTGCGCCAGCTCAGTCAGGTCAGCAGATACGTCCCAAGTGATTTCGCCTTCACGGTGTACCCCACCGATACCGCCAGTTGCAAACATGTGGATACCAGCCATCTCAGCTGCGATCATGGTAGCGGCTACTGTAGTCGCACCGATTTTACCGCTAGCTAAAATGTAAGCGAAGTCGCGACGGCTTACTTTTGCTACATTTTTGTTCGTCGCAAACTCTTCCAGCTCGCTGTCAGTCAAACCGATTTTGATTTTGCCGTCCATGATCCCGATCGTAGCTGGTACAGCACCGTTGTCGCGAATGATTTGCTCTACTTCTTTTGCCATTTCGATGTTTTGCGGATACGGCATACCGTGCGAAATAATCGTCGTCTCCAGCGCAACTACCGGCAGGTTGTTCTCCAGTGCGTGGCGTACTTCCTCAGTAAAGGTCAAATATTGTTTCATCTCTTATCGCTCCTTTTCGAATTGTTCTACGGCCAGTTCCAATTGTTCTGCTTTTAATAGAGGAGATACGGACTGCTCTGTTTGCAATGTCAGAGCGGATGCTGCCAATCCAAGGCGACACGCCCTCTGGAAAGACTCTCCGTTTACAATGCCATACAAGAGTCCTGACGCGAACGCATCTCCCGCACCTGTAACATCTACTACTTCTGTTGGATATGGAAGCATATGCTCCTCAACGTCCTCGGATTGATAGTAAATGCCTTCTTCGCCCAAGGTCACGATGACGTGCTTGACGCCTCGTTCCCTGATCTTGCGGCAAGCCTCGGCGCATTCTTCGATCGTCGTGATCTTCATGCCAGCCATCAGCTCGGCTTCCTCGCGATTCGGCAAAATCGCTTCTACTCCGTCCAATTGCTGTGGGAGCTTCTTTGCTTTGATGGAAGAGACCGGGTCAACGAAGAGCAGGATGTTTTCCTCCCGGCAACGTTCGATGATGTAGGCCAAGCAGTCCGCCGGAATGTTTGTATCGATGAAAACCACGTGGGCTGCTGCAATGTGCGACCATTTTTCTGCGAACATCTCTGGTGTAAGAGCATCGTAAATATCCATGTTCGCCAAGGAAACAACCATCTCGCCATCAATATCGAGAAGCGCCGTATACGTTCCTGTACGCTGTGTAGGCAGTCTCCACACTTGGCTAATGTGCACCCCGTGCTTTTTCGTCTCCTGCAAGAGCCACTCGCCTTCTTTGTCCTCGCCAACGCTGGTAATGAGGGACGTATTGCAGCCAAGACGACCGAGGTTCTCCGCGATATTCCGCGCCACCCCTCCACACGATTCCATAATCGTTACGGGATTGGATGAGTGTAGACGAACCTGTTGCTTGCCGCGTGCTTTGCGGTCCAGGTTGGCCCCACCGATACAAGCAATCATTCCTTCATCACGAAGTACATAAGCCCGTCCTTTGATTTCCCCGCGTTTGGTCAACTGTGCGATGTAGCCAGCTACCGCCGAACGTGAGATGCCAATCAGATCAGCCAGCTCCTGTTGCGTGATAAAAGGATTTTGCCGGATATGATGAAGGATCTGCATGTCTTTTTCCACGGTCATCCTCCTTTCTTCTGTTACGCTTTCACAGCTTGTTTACAAACAAAAGTTTATCACGGAGACAACTGTTTATACAAGCGTGTTTTTCATTTTATTTTTTCTAAATTTGACAAATAGGAATGCAATCATGTAGGATTATCTTAAATTAGAGATATCGAAATTTCGATGTAGATGTAAAGGAGGGTCCATATGTCTGACAAACCACTGCGAAATGATCCCCTCGATCTTTTTGTCGTTTTATCAAGGTCATACAACTGGGTTACCGCTCACTCCAATCGTCACATTCGCGAGCATGGACTAAATCCAACTGAATTCGGTGTACTAGAGGTATTATTTCATAAAGGTCCTCAACCATTGCAGCAAATTGGCGAAAAAATTTTGATCTCCAGCGGAAACATCACATACGTTGTGGACAAACTCGAAAAGAAGCAATTGCTCATTCGCAAGCCCTGTTCAGCAGACCGCCGCGTCATTTTTGCGGAACTCACTGAAAAAGGGCATCAATTTTTGTCTGAAATCTTCCCGCCTCATCAACTCGCAATTGAGAAAGCAATGGAAGGTCTCACACCAGAAGAACAGCGTCAAGCAATCGAACTGCTAAAAAAATTGGGACGCACTGCTCAAGCTACTTATTAGTAGAGCAGTCCCCGTCCCCGATCTCCAACACTATCTTTCAAAAAAGTGTTGACAAAAGATCCGATACGTAATAATCTTAAAATCAAGATTTACACATTAAAAGTTAGTGACTTACTAAACGGAAGGGGAATGAAATTTCCATGAGTAAAGTACTTTTTATTAAAGCAAACGATCGCCCAGTTGAGCAGGCTACAAGTGTAAAGCTGTACGAAGCTTTCACGAAAGCATACAAAGAATCACATCCAAATGACGAAATCGTTGAGCTGGATCTGTTTGCAGAAAACCTCCCTTATTACGGTAACGACATGCTGACTGCTATGTGGAAAGCAGGAAACGGCATCGAGCTGTCTGCTGATGAGCAAAAACGTGCTGACTTGGTTAACAAATACCTGAACCAGTTTACAACAGCTGACAAAGTCGTATTTGCTTTCCCAATGTGGAACTTCACTGTTCCTGCTGTTCTGCACTCGTACATGGATTACCTCTCCCAAGCAGGTAAAACATTCAAGTACACAGCTGAAGGTCCAGTTGGGCTGATGGGCGACAAAAAAGTAGCTCTGTTGAGCGCACGCGGTGGCGTTTATTCCGAAGGGCCTATGGCTCAGATGGAAATGGCAAACAAATACGTTCGCACGCTCCTCGGCTTCTGGGGCGTTAGCAATGTAACCGAAGTAATCGTAGAAGGTCACAACCAATTCCAAGACAAAGCAGCTGAGCTCGTTGCAGCTGGTGTAGAAAAAGCAGTAAAACTGGCGGAATCCTTCTAAGGCCCGCCAGCCTTTTTGGACAAATATCTCAAAATAAAGATATACTAATTAAAAACAATTAAGGAGAGATGAAAAGTGTTGGATACTGGATTGTTGTTGATTCGTTTGGTCATTGGTTTGACGTTTGCAGGTCATGGTACGCAGAAGTTGTTTGGTTGGTTTGGCGGTTATGGTTTGAAAGGAACAGGCGGCTGGCTGGAGTCCATCGGAGTGAAACCTGGCGTAGCGATGGCCTTTGTCGCTGGATTGTCTGAGCTCGTTGGTGGTCTGATGTTTGCCGCAGGCGTAGGTATCTGGCCAAGTGCTATTTTGCTTGCTTTCACAATGCTGGTTGCCATCTTGAAGGTACACGGTCAAAATGGATATTGGGTCACACAAAACGGATTCGAATACAACCTGACATTAATGGCAGTTGTTATTGGTGTAGCGTTGATCGGTCCAGGTGCATACATCTTGTTTTAATGGTAACTCCTTACAACCCGTAAGCCAGCAATCGTACTAAGGGAGGAACATCAGATGGAAATCCGCGTCTATACAAAGAACGAGCAAGCAAAAGGACATTTTGGCGACGGTGAAATCGTAGAGAACAAACCAATTGGCTTCCCTCATGAAGGCTCCGTTGTCAAACGGGTAGGACCACTTTTTTACTGGGCATGGGCAAAATCACTGAAGACATTTGAAATTCCGCTGCACCCTCACTCCGGCTTTGAAATTTTGTCGTATGTCCTCACAGGGACAGTCGGACATCGAGACACGCTCGGAAATCTTCAAGAGGTGTCGACAGGCGGCGCACAGATCATGCAAACCGGTTCCGGCGCGTACCATGCTGAAGAGCTTGGCAAGGATACGGAAATGTTTCAAATCTGGTTTGAACCGCATTTGGCACAAACGACGAAGCAACCACCAACTTACCATCAGTATGATCATGAGGAGTTTCCGTCTGAGGATGTTGATGGAGTGCAAGTGAAGCACATCATCGGATCGCCTGCGCCCATTCAGTTGGTTACGGATTCCTTGATGAGTGATATCACAATTCCCGCTGGAAAATCGTATGCACAAGAACTCCCGGCTGGTTATGCTCACGCAGTCGTCATAGTGGAAGGAAACGGAAGCGTTGCAGAGAAAGCAACTCTCAGCGAGAATCACACCCCAGCAACCAAAGGTGACTTTGTCGTTCTCTCCTCCGAGGAAAGCAGCACAGCCATCTACACAGCATCAACGGATGCTCCGCTCCGCCTGGTGTTGATTCAGGTACCAACTGAGGTTGATTATCCACTCTATCGTAAATAATCTACTCTTCCAAACGCCCTTATTCTATCATCAAGCACGGCCGTCACATTTTTGTGACGGTCTTTTTCGTATAAACTCCGCCTCCTCATGGGACATTAACGAGGAAATCGTTAACAATTTTTGGTGCCGATCAGAAAGGAAGTTGAACGTGGAAGATATCGTGATGACCAGAGCCATTTTCGGGACGACTATGGCCTTTCACATTATTTTTGCGACCATGGGCGTTGGTCTCCCGCTCATGATCTTGCTGGTGGAGCTCCTCTTTTGGCGGACGCGTGACCGCGATTACGAGATTATGGCCAAACGCTGGACAAAAGCGCAGGCGATCTTGCTAGGTGTCGCGATCCCCTCTGGAACGATTGCTGGGGTCCAGCTTTCCCTGCTATGGCCTGGGTTCATGGCGATTGTCGGCAAGGTGATCTCGCTGCCTTTTCAGATCGAAATATTCGCTTTCTTCGTGGAAGCCTTATTTATGTCCATCTACGTCTACGCGGCTCACCGCCTATCCCGCAACATGCGCTTGCTGAGCTTGTTTATGGTTTTGCTTGGTGCGACGGCCTCCGCGATCCTGATTACGAATGTCCACGCCTTTGAAGGCACGCCAACTGGCTTTCGGATGGTCGATGGGCAGATCGTCGACGTGGACCCCTGGAAAGCTTTTTTTAATCCCAGCTTTTTCGTGACGGCAGGTCATGTAACTGTCTCTGCTTATATGACGGGGGCATTCATCGTCGCTGGTGTAGCAGCATGGAAAATGCTTCGCGCCGAAAAAGGGAGTCGGGTTTATTTGTATCACCAAAAAGCACTCTTGGCCGGTTTAATCGTGGGAGGCACCTTTTCCCTTTTAACTGCCTTGAACGGTCACGAATCGGCGCAGCTTTTGCATGAATACCAGCCGGAAAAGCTGGCCGCTGCGGAAGGACTGTTTGAAACACAAGCATATGCCCCACTCGCGATTGGCGGCTTTACCGATCCCGAGACGAAAAAAGTCAAATACGCCATCGAGATTCCATGGGCGCTCAGCTTCCTTGCCGCCAACCGCTTTGACGAGGTCGTGGTCGGTCTGGACGACTTTCCAAAGGAGCTGTGGCCTCCACTCTACATCCATACGCTATTTAACGGGATGGTTATCATCGGCAGCTTGTTGATCTTCGTTGGTTTCATTGGCTTCGCTTGGAAGAAGCTCCTAAAGCGCTCTCAGTATCCCCGTTGGGTTCTCTGGGTCTTTGTCGTAAGTGGCCCGCTCGCCTTGCTAGGCATCGAATTCGGCTGGATTTTTGCCTGCACTGGACGCCAGCCATGGGTGGTGTATCGTGTGATGAAAACAGTAGACGCCGCTACCCAAGCAGCAGGCATCTCTACTCTATTTTGGATTTTCCTCTCGGTGTATGTATTTTTCGCGATCGTCACCCTACTCGTATTCCGTAGCTATTTTGGCCGCCATCCCTTGGAGCTCGATCCGCCAGAACAGCCCAAAGTGGACGGAGGAACAGCATGACCGACACGATTATTGCCATTACGCTGCTCTGGATTTTCGTCGTCATCTATTCCGTCGCGGCCTCCTTTGACTTCGGTGCTGGTTTTTGGTCGATGATCTATTTGAATCGGGAAAAAACCAAAGCCACTCAAATCGCCAATCGCTACCTCTCGCCCTCCTGGGAGGTCGTGAATGTCTTTATCGTGTTAATTGTAGTCGCACTCGTTACCTTTTTCCCTGGCGCGACCTACACATTGGCAAGCCTGCTGCTTGTTCCCGGATGTCTCGTGGTGTTATTGATGTTGATTCGCAGTACGTTCATGGTGTTTTCTCATCTAATTCACAGATATGATAAGATGCTCAGCATCGTCTCTGGCGTTACCGGGATATTGGTGCCAGCTCTGTTAATCAGCGTACTTCCTGTGACACAGGGCGGGTTGTCTCGAACGGTCAATGGTGTGGAGTCTCTCGATTGGGGACTCTTTTTGACCAGCCCGCACGTCTATTCTTTTATTGGTCTTGCCGTCAGCAGCACACTCTACCTCTCGTCGCTGCTTCTCGCGGACTACTCCTTCGTCGCAGGTGAAAAGCAAGCTTTCTCTGTCTATCGCCGGGATGCGGTGTTTCTGGGGCCGATTACGTTGCTTGCGGCATTGGTTACCGTGATAACGATGCAATTGGAGGCAAAATGGCTATATGAGCGCATTCTCGACTATTTGCCTTGGCTTATTGCATCGGCGGTCTGCTTTTTCATTAGCTATATCGCTCTCTTGGTACCCCAGGATCGTCGATACTTGGGCATCCACCTTCCGCGGATTGCGGTCATTGTCGCCACGACGCAGTACCTGCTCGCCAGCTATGCGTATGGTGCAGCACGCCTCCCCTACATCGTCTATCCCACTGTGACGATTGAGTCCAGCTTTACACACCCGGATACGTTCCACGCTCTGTTCATTTGTTATTTAGTCGGCTTTGCGATTCTCGTACCCGGTTTTATTTATTTCTGGCGTCTGTTTATGAGGGACGAGCAATACGTCCGCCAAAAATAGCAACTTCCCGATATGCAAAAGGAAAAAGGCTTCGCCCTGATACGGCGGAGCCTCTTTTTTTTCGGTCAAAAGCACAAAAGCACGATCAGAAGATTTTCTCTTCCTCCAGCATCATTTTTTGCTCAAACGGCGCCGTTAGCACGATCAATGTATAGGAGAAGCCGAAATCGCCAGTGCGTTCCGAGAAGGCAACCAATTCCTCCGTCGACCTTGTTACCACCTTCAGCATGTAGTTATACTCCCCACTGATCCGGTACATGTCCGTCACTTCCGGCGATTGCTTGCAGAAATCGATGAACGCCGCACATTGCTTGGTGCGGAACATGACAAAAGCAGTCGTGTGCTTACCCAGCTTTTCCTGAGAGATCGACGCGTGGTAGCCCGTAATGATTCCCTGCTCCTCCAAACGACGGACCCGCTCCTTCACGGCAGGCTGCGTCATCCCGATGATTCTCCCCAGCTCCGCGAACGGTATCCGCGAATTTTCGTGCAACAAGCTCATGATTTTGTAATCAATTTGGTCCACGCAGATCACCCTTTCAAATCCATAAGTGTTTTTTACAAAATAACTTGTATATAGAAATCCATCCATCGAAAACACCTTGGTTCATGTATGTAAATTATAGAAATCGTTTTGTAAAATGTCACTACATCAATTTTGTTAGCCCGAGGAGTGAACCACCTTGCCGAAAAAATTTTTAATCCTATTACTGGCCTTGGGAGAATTCATGATTGGCACTGCTGAGTCAATCGTGACCGGAATCATCGGTATGATCGCAGATGACACCCATGTCTCCCTCTCCCTTGCTGGTCAGTTAGTGACCGCCTTTTCCCTGGCCTTTGCCTTTGGGGCCCCGGTCTTGATCGCGCTCACCGCGGGAGTAGAGCGCAAAAAACTCATCCTTTGGACGCTATTTTCTTTCATAGTGGCAAACGTGCTCGCATCCATAAGCCCAAGCTTCTCCCTACTGATGGTATCCCGTATTCTACTGGGGCTTTGCGGAGGCATCTACACCGTGGTAGCTCTCGCGCAAGCTGCTAACATGGCCTCCCCAGAGAAAAAAGCCAGCTCCATCGCGATCATCCTCATGGGCTTCAGCCTCTCGCTCGTGCTTGGGGTTCCACTTGGTACCATGCTGGGAGACATCTGGGGATGGCGTCCTGTTTTCGCGCTCATTGCCGTCCTGACACTCGTTCCCTTCTTCGCCATCTTGGCCTATTTGCCGAAGCAGCAGGGGGAAGAAGCCGTCCCGCTACGCAAGCAGTTGGCCGCACTCGGCAACAAACGGGTGATTCATGCGCTGTTTATCTCTTTGTTCTTTGTCACAGGGTATTCTACCGTCTATACCTACATTACTCCGCTTCTACAGAGCACTTCCGCCATGACAACTGCTTGGGTAAGCACCACGCTTTTCTTGGCAGGCCTCGCTAGTGTGGCCGGCTCACGGATCGGAGGCGTCTCCACCGACAGATGGGGGATTCGCCCCACGCTGTATGTCAGCTTGCTTCTCCATGCGGCTATCCTGCTGATCCTGCCGCTGTCTTCGCAACTGTTCACGTGGGCAATCATCACGGTTATGTTCTGGGTCGCTGCCGTGCAAACAACCGTTCCAGCCCAGCAGTATTATTTGATCACGCTGTCCCCTCACTCTTCGCAGGTGGCCCTCAGCATGAACACCTCCGTTTTTCAGCTTGGGCTGGCGCTAGGTGCAGGACTTGGTGGAGTGATCGTAGACCATGTAGGGATTGTTCACATTAGCTGGGTCGGCGGTCTGCTCGTCCTCGTCGGCTTTGGCTTTGCATGGGCTTCGTTTGCTCAGGAAAAAAGGCAGGAAAGCTTGCAAGCGTAAAACGTAAACTTTGCACTGGAGACGAGAAAAACCCGCCAAGGCTTAACGCCCGAACGGGTTTGCTTTTTTCATCATTCCATCGACTAAACCAACGCTGGCTTTTTCTCCAACATGGTGCCTTCCTGCGCGTAACGTACGTGCCAGGAGAATGCCTTTTCCAGTACATGCGGAGTGTGTCCGCCACGTGTGAGTGCTTCCTCGTAGTAGGCCATCAATTGATCGCGGTACATCGGATGCGCACAGTTCTCGATCATTTTGATGGCTCTCTGACGCGGAGCCAAGCCTCTCAGGTCAGCCAGGCCTTGCTCAGTGACGATAATATCTACATCGTGCTCGGTATGATCCACATGGGAGGCAAACGGAACGATGCTCGAGATGTTTCCGCCTTTGGCAATCGACTTGGTTACGAAAATGCCCAGACGTGCGTTGCGAGCAAAATCACCAGAACCGCCGATACCGTTCATCATTCTCGTACCCGATACATTGGTCGAGTTAACGTTGCCGTAGATGTCCACTTCAATCGCGGTATTGATCGCAATCAGACCGAGGCGGCGAATCAGCTCCGGATGGTTCGTGATTTCTTGTGGACGCAACAGCAGCTTGTCACGGTATTGGGCGAAATTCTCGGTGACATGCTTCATCTTTTCAGCCGTCAGCGTGATCGAGCAGCCAGAGGCAAACGAAATTTTACCTGCATCCAGCAAATCAAACACCGCATCCTGCAACACCTCCGAGAAGACCGTCAGATCCGTGAATTCCGAATCCAAAAATCCGTTGAAGACCGCATTCGCTACCGATCCAATCCCCGATTGCAATGGCGCAAGATTGTTCGGCAAGCGTCCCTCTTTTACCTCCTGACGCAAAAACTCGATCAGATGCGCCGCGATCTGCGCCGTTTCTTCGTCCGGCTCCACAATCGTTGACGGAGAATCCAACTGATTCGTCAGGACAATCCCTTTTATTTTATCCGGATCGACAGGAATCCCTGCTGTGCCGATTCGCTGATCCACGGACGTGAGCGGAATCGGTTCACGCTCTCCTTGTTTTGCGGGTGTATAAATATCATGGATGCCTTCCAACTCCACCGATTGAGCCATATTCAGCTCAATGATGACATGCTTGGCATTTTCCACGAAAATATTGGAGTTCCCCACGGACGTAGCCGGAATGATCATGCCTTCTTCTGTAATTGCAACCGCTTCCACAATCGCGTAGTCGATCGCGTCTATCGCTCCCTGACGAATCGCTTCCGCTGTATGAGACAAATGCTGGTCAACGAACATCATGCTGCCATCGTTGATTTTTTTGCGCATAACCGGATCTGCTTGAAAAGGCAATCGCTTGTTGATGATCCCCGCTTCCGCCATCACGGCATCCACATCGGAGCCAAGTGAAGCTCCTGTATATACGTTTACGCCAAAAGGCTTGTTCTCTTTTTTCGCCAGCTCAGCCAATGCGAGCGGCACGACCTTGGCATCACCAGCACGCGTGAAACCACTTAACCCGATCGTCATGCCATCCTCAATCCATCCTGCTGCTACCTCAGCCGTCACGATTTTATCTGCCAGTCGTTTATCGCGTAAGCGTTCCCACATCATTGTGACCTCCCATGCCATCTTTGTTGCCTTTTACACTAGCACATGGATTCTGAGCGGGCACTCGATTTTCAGCAAAACAGAATATTTACGCGGCTATCAAGAAAAAACAACAGCGAACCATTCTCATTTGTCAGATATTTCAGAAGCCGAGCAATTGCCGAAACGAGCTGGCGTACGACTGGCTCACAGGAACTCTCGTCTTTTGCTTATCCTTCATTTCCAATAAAAACGTCGAATGAAAATGCGGGTGAATAAAGCTGATCGATTCCATATTGACGAAATAGGAACGATGACAACGCACAAATCTCTCTTGCGGGAGCAAGTACTCCAGTTCAGCCATGTTGTATTTATTCGCATATGATCCACTAGCCGTGTGCAGAAGTGTTTTTCCTTCATGAGAGCTGATATAGACGATCTCTGTTAACGGAATAGGAAGCCAGCCATCCTCCCCTTTTCCGACCAAAAACGATAGACGCGCCTCCGAATTGGTCAACGGAACGTTTTGAGGGGGGTAGATGGCGGTAATACAGCCCACGACCTGACCATTTCGCACTAATGGAAGCGAGAGTCCGTAGTACGGCACACCAAAAATACGACTCTCCACCTGATGCCCCACTTTTCCCATTTCTAAGAGCGCTTGATGTGTAGCCGAGCCAATGGGAACGAGATCCCCTGGCGTAATTTTCAAATCAATATTTGAACTCGGTTGATAGTACAAGTATTGTGAGCCGTCCGAGATCGCAATCGATACCCCGTCTGGCACGACTTCTCCAATCATTTGCAGCACCTCTGGAACCAATCTGTCCTCCATGCTGATTCCTCCTGCTCCTTGCTTTTTCTATCTTCTCTCTTCTATTAAAACACATTTCCCTACCACCAAATCAATCCTTGTCTTTCCTCTCTATACAAGCGAATCCATCCGATTACAGCCAGGCATTGTGCTATCATGAGATTACAAAACATTCACGATTGTTTGAGCAAAGGCGGTGCAGCATGGACCACACCATTGTCTTGATTGCAAAAGGAACGGACACTCTCGAATTTTTGTTAAAAGAGCTGCGGGCTTATTTCGAGCCGTATTGCAAAGTCGTCGGTTATGCCAGCCACGAGCACATTCCCGATTTGAGCGGAGTCGATCATGTCTTTATCACGACCAAATCCCCGGAGCTGTACACAGTTGCCCGTCAAGCTGTTGCTGACTCCGTGCCCATCACGGTTTTAAACCGTTTTTTCGAGCTACACAAAATGAAAGCCCTGATGCAGATCCCTCCGGGGACGACCGTCCCTGTCATGAACAATTCGCCAGTTTCCGCACAGGAGGTCATCCAAAATCTATTAGAGGCGAATGTCGATCATTTGAATTATGTTCCCTTTCACCCTGGCTGTACATTTGATGATCTCGAATTTCAATATGCCATCATCATGAGCGTTCCTGACGTACCTCTTCCTCCTCATGTGGAGGTAATCGATCTCGGTTTTCGCAAAATCAGCATTCATGACCTGATTGATACCGGTCGCAAGGTAGGCGTGCCCAGTGAATGGGAGCGCGAGTACTTGTCTGCCTTCATCGTAGAAATGTCTGAACTCGCGAAAATGCTTGGCACCTCCTACGCCGAAGTACAGAAGCTCAACAGTCAGCTGCAATCTACCTTTCAGGCAGTCAAAGACCCCGTGATCGCTTGCAACGAACAAGGTCTGATCACGTTTATAAACGATGTCGCCGTTGAGCTGTTTTGTCCACACGCATCCTCTATTGTTGGACAACCGTACACGGTGTTGAAGGAACACAGCCTGCTGCAACCCTTTTTTGAGCAGGAAGATCAGGAGGACGCCCTCGTAACCATTGATCACAAGCAATTTATCGTCAGCAGTCAAAGCATCCGCCGCAGGCATGAGCATTTAGGCTTCGTTTGTACGCTAAAAGACGTGACGGAAATCCAACGCTTGCGAACCACGCTTACGTTGCGCGGTCATACAGCCACTTACTCCTTTTCCGATATCAAAGGACAAAGCCAACCACTGCTCCAAGCCATCGAGCTCGGCAAAAAGATGGCAAAAAACAATCAAACGATTCTGCTGACAGGCGAAAACGGAACGGGAAAAGAGCTGTTCGCCCATGCCATTCATCAGCACTCGCTGCGCAAAAACGGCCCCTTTGTCGCAATCAACTGTGCCTCCTTGCCAGAAAACCTGCTGGAGAGCGAGTTGTTTGGCTACGAAGACGGTGCCTTTACAGGAGCACGAAAAGGCGGAAAGCCCGGCCTGTTTGAGCAAGCGGATGGCGGGACGATTTTTCTCGATGAGGTGGGGGACATCTCTGGGGCCATTCAGGTCAAGCTGCTTCGCGTGCTGCAAGAAAAGCAGGTCATCCGCGTGGGCGGTACGGGAATTCTTTCTGTGGATTGCCGCATCATCGCTGCTACCAATCGCGATTTGGAAGACGCTGTTTCCCAAGGAAGCTTTCGCGAGGACCTGTTCTATCGTTTGGCTGTCCTGCCGATCCAGATTCCCGCTCTGCGTGAGCGAATCAGCGATATTCCCCTTCTCATCGATGAGCATCTGGAGCAGCAAGGCATTCGCAAAACATGGTCCCCAGAAGTCATGGAGCTATTCGATCGCCATGACTGGCGGGGGAACATTCGCGAACTGAAAAATGTCGTCGACTATGCCATTACAGTAAGCGAGCATCCTGTCATCGGCATTCAGGATCTCCCCAAACGATTGACGGATAGGCTGTTTCAAAAGCAACAGACAGCTTCTATCCCTAAATTGGACGACAATCGCGATCTGGATATTTTGTATTGCTTGCATCATTATTACGTATCCAACAAACCAGTCGGGCGTTATCAATTGGCGCACTCCCCTGAACTACAATCTGTAGGCTGGACGGAGAGCGCACTGCGGCATAAGCTGAAACTGTTAGAGCAGCAAGGTTTGGTGCGTTCAGGTACAACCCGACAAGGAACCTCCATCACCCCCGCGGGTATCGAATTGTTGCGAAAACACGGGCGGATTTAGCATCCGCCCATTGAATAATAGGATGTATTAGGCTGCATAAAACCTAATAAACATTCCTAAAGCTCTTTTTCTTCCCTTCCCTTGCCGTTGAAAATCCACTGAAAACGCTTATATTCGGGAAATTTCGACACTTGGCACGACCCTTGCTTGTCATAAGCAAAAAAAAGCGAGGTGACCTCATGTCTACACATCCATTGAAACCTGCAAAGAAACGTTTTTCTGTGCCGCATACCTATGCCATCCTCTTTATCATCATCATTTTGGCAGCCCTGGCTTCCTACGTGCTTCCGGCTGGTGAGTTCGATCGCGTCAAGGATGCTGCCTCAGGCAAAACCATCGTCGTCAACGGCAGCTACCATCCTGTTGAAAGTGATCCGGTCTCGTTCTTTGACATGTTCAAAGCGATTCCAGAGGGGATGCAGAAAGGTGCGCAAATCATTTTCTACATCTTTATTGTAAGCGGTGTATTCGGAATCATCCGCCAGACCGGAGCGATTGAAGCCGGGATCAATAAAGGTGTCCGACACTTGGAGGGTCGGGAAAAGCTGCTCATTCCTGCTTCCATGTTCCTCTTCTCTATCGGTGGCTTCACGATGGGAATGGCAGAAGAAAGCATCATCTTCGTTCCAATCGGTATCGCGCTGGCTCGTGCAATGGGCTTCGATGCCGTAACAGGCACGGCCATGATCACCATGGGGGCAGCAGCCGGCTTCATGGGTGGGATGATCAATCCATTTACAGTTGGGGTGGCGCAGTCGCTCGCGCAATTGCCGCTCTTCTCTGGTCTTACCTTCCGTGCTGTTGTGTATGTCTTCGTGCTCGCTTTTGCCATCTGGTACGTCATGCGCTATGCGTATCGTGTCAAAGCAGACCCAACCAAGAGTGTGCTTTATGGCGTAGAGAATCACGCTAGTCAAGAACAGGCAACAGTAGACATCCCCGATCTGAATGCGCGTCACAAGCTCGTGTTCCTGGTAATGGTCTGTGGTCTCGCCTTCAACGTATACGGTGTATTCAAGTACGAATGGTTCCTGACAGAGCTTACCGCTTCCTTCCTGATCATGGGCCTGGTTGCTGGTCTCGTCGGAGGTTTGTCGGTCAATACGCTGTTTGATTCCTTCGTCGCTGGTGCGAGAGCCGTTACGTTTGGCGCGCTGATCGTCGGTTTTGCCCGCGCGATTACGGTCGTCTTGGAAGACGGAAAAATTATCGATACGATGATCAACAGTCTGACTTCAGCGATTGGTCATTTGCCAGATGCCGTAAACGTCCTGGCTATGTTTGTGATTCAAGCCTTTCTCAATCTCTTTATTTCTTCCGGTAGTGGACAGGCAGCGACAACCATGCCGATCATGGTACCGATTGCGGACTTGCTCGGCATCCAACGTCAGATTGCGGTTCTTGCCTTCCAATACGGCGATGCGGTCACCAACTCCATTATCCCGACTTCTTCTGCGTTGATGGGTTATCTGGCTGTTGCAGGCATTCCGTATGAGAAATGGGTCAAATTCATTTGGAAGCTGCTAGTAGGTTGGGCCGTGATCGCCTCAATCGCGCTCATTGTAGCAGTGACAATCGGCGTTTCGTAACAAAAGAGCTTTTCGCTAAACTGGCTGCGTCAAGTAGATTGGCGTAGCCTTCGCTTCACCTATCGACTACTCACGAACAAACCGATGGAGGAACCATGCGCACAACGATCAAACAATTGCAGCCCGCCATTTTTTCTCTATACGAGCATTTACACCAGCATCCAGAGATAAGCTGGGAGGAAGTCCAAACCACTTCATTCATTGCTGACTTCTTGAAAAAACACCATTGCCGCGTCACTACCTTTAATGACGTGACGGGAGTGGTTGGCGAATGGGGCGATCTGACGCCAGAAAAATTGACCGTAGGCGTACGGGCAGACATGGACGCCCTTTGGCAAGAAGTCAACGGCGTCTTTACCGCGAATCATTCCTGCGGACACGATGCGCACATGACCATGGCATTAGGCGTCCTCATGGTATTGCAAGCAATGGACGTCCAGCTCCCTGGGCGCCTAAAGCTCATTTTCCAACCAGCAGAAGAAAGCGGAAATGGCGCACTTGCGATGGTGAACAAGCAGGTAGTGGACGATATTGATTTTCTGTACGGTGTCCACCTTCGTCCCATTCAGGAAATCCCGCGCGGCACCGCTGCTTCTGCCATCCTGCACGGAGCAGCAGGTACAGTATTCGGGCACATCAAGGGTGCCGATGCTCATGGCGCACGACCTCACCTCGGAGTCAACGCTATCGAGGTAGCCGCTGCGATTGTCGAGCAGTTAAAAGGCATTCATCTCGATCCGCTCGTCCCTTATTCCGTCAAAATGACGCAGCTTTCCGCCGGCAGCAAAAGCAGCAATATCATTCCGGGCTCGGCGCAGTTCCACTTGGACCTGCGGGCACAGACGAATGAAGTCATTCACGCCCTATTCGCCCGTGTCGAGCACATTTTGCAGCACGTTTCCCGTCTGTATGAAGTTGAGCTGTCTTACGAGATCACTGAACGCGTTTATGCGGCGGAAGTGAACGAAGAAGCGAGACTGATCATGGCGGATGCCATTACCCAAACCTTGGGGGCAGAAAAGCTCGAACCGCCGATTCAGACACCGGGCGCGGAAGACTTCCACTACTACACCAAGGAACGTCCACAGCTTCGTGCGACCATGCTTGGTTTAGGCTGTGGCCTGACACCAGGACTTCATCACCCGCAGATGACTTTTGAAAAAGAAGCACTGCTAGACGGCATCGAGATTTTGGCAAGAACGGTATTGAATACGTTTGAGCAACAATCCAAATGAACGGTTGAGGAGAGATGAATATGAAAATCGAACGCGTGGACCTGCAACGAATCAAAATTCCGTTGAATTCCCCTTTTGAGACGAGCATGGGAGTCGAAACCCACAAGGAATGCATTCTGGTGCGTGCGTACAGCGGTGCCCATGTCGGCTTTGGTGAAAGCGTCGCGATGGATGTCCCCGTTTACAACGAGGAAGATGTCGATACGGTCTGGTACATGCTCGAAAAATATTTGATCCCGCAGCTGTTTTCACGGGAGATCGAGCATCCTGATGACGTATCCCGCCTCTTCTCCTGGATGCGCCGCAACCACATGGCCAAAGCCGCTTTGGAAGGTGCCGTCTGGGATTTGTACGCCAAAATGAACGGTCTCTCCCTCTCCCAAGCATTGGGCGGAACTCGTACGACGATTGAAGTCGGTGTGAGTATCGGAATCGAGCCGACTATCGAAAAACTGCTGCAACGCGTAGAAGGCTTCATCCGTGACGGCTACAAAAAGATCAAAGTGAAAATCAAGCCGGGCTTTGATGTCGAGCCAATGCGTGCGATCCGCAACACATTTGGACCAGATGTTCCACTGATGGCAGACGCAAACTCTGCGTATACGCTGGCAGACATGGAGATGCTGAAGGCTTTGGATGGCTTCGGCTTGATCATGATTGAACAGCCATTGGCTCATGATGACATCATTGACCATGCGACCTTGCAAAGAGAACTGAAAACGCCGATCTGCCTCGATGAAAGTATCCATACAGTAGAAGATGCACGCAAAGCTCTCGAGCTCGGCAGTTGCCGGATTATCAACATCAAAATCGGTCGCGTAGGCGGTCTGACCGACGCCAAGAAGATTCATGACCTGTGTGAGAAACGCGGCGTACCTGTATGGTGCGGAGGAATGCTGGAGGCAGGAATTGGACGCGCGCATAATATCGCAATGGCTTCGCTTAGCAACTTCACGATTGCTGGCGATACATCCCCTTCGCATCGTTACTTTGCGGAAGATATCGTAACACCTGTCATCGATTTTGCAGCACCTGGCTTGCTAGCTGTACCGACAACCCCAGGGATCGGTTTCGACATCAATGAGTCTGCCATTCGTAATGCCCTGATCGAGCATAAAAGCTACTATGCAAATCGGGAGTCTACTACGACAGTCATTCCGACTTGGTAGACAACATTTATCAATTCGAAGCGAAAAAGAACAGAGAGTGCCCATTGGCCTCCCTGTTCTTTTTATTTGTGAGAGTGTATTAATCCGTAATCGTCAAAAGCTTGCACAAATTACGCTCGGCAAGAGCTCTCTTCTCTGGTGGAAACCGCTTTAGCAGATCCAATGCAGCATACGGAAGCTTCAATGCATGAGGATCACTGTAGAGTCTTTCCCAGTATAGCGGTGAAAAAATTTCCTCGAACGCTGGCTTCTTCACCTCATCCTCCAAGGTAAACGGAGGAACATGGCGATTCAAATAGATTTGAAGACGATGGTTCACGATACCAGGCTTCACAATATCCTCATAACCGAATCGCTCCAGATCTGTTAACGCATGAGCATGTGTAATGTTATGAACGACCTCGCTTGCCAAATGATAGCGTACCCCGTTAATATAACGCGGCGGTATAACCAACTGCAGCTCGGCAAACGCCCGCTCTGCCATCTCTGCAGTTGTATGGTAAGGCGCAACTTCGTCGTCTTTGACATCATCAATCGTCATGCTATGGTAATTCTCGATGCCCCAATAACGGTCTTTCCTGTCTTCTGTCGTCGCTTGGAGAATCCTGACCAGGCCATCCACCACAGTCGGAGTGATCATATCAGGGCGTTCGCGCAGTGCTTTTAATGCCAACACACCGAGTGCTAATCCATGTCCTGAGGTCCGAAGCTGCTTCACATTTTGCTGGAGGCCATTGATGACGTGCTGTAACAAGGAGGGGTCAGCTTTCTCGTCTTGATCTAGTGGAACAAACCATTCAGGTTTTTGCTTGCGGAAGGATTCGCATGTCCGCTCAATGCCCTCTTTTACATGTTCAGGGAGATCGTGCTCACGATCCATGAAGTACCCTGCCAATAAAGCTGCCCCATAATGACCGTCGAACCATCCTGCTACAGCTGCACGTGCCATTCCCGTAATGCCAAGCTCCAAGTAAGAATCAAGTAAACGCATGTAACTCCCTCCTTTTTCCATTTATGTACCCATAATATAACATACATTTTCGTTTGTAAAGTATTGTATTTTAGTTTTTGCGCACATGGAAAAAGGCCCCGTATATCGGAGCCCTTCATCTACTCGCTATTATTTTTTTGCTTAATCCAGCTTAAATTCTACTTCGTCTGTCTCTGGGCGATAATCAACAATCAAACCTTTTCCATTCATATACCACAACTCATCTTTTTCCATATAAAATGTGATGCCATCCACTACTGTCGAAATGCCGATTTCATTCGGCAACTCTTTGGCAATCCCCATCGAGAATGAATCCTGGACCGTACTAACGCCTCCGTACCGGACAAAAAAACGAATGCTGTCTCCTTCTTTGCATCCCCATTCTTCCCGAAACCATGCTACCGCTGCTTTAGTGATCGTCATGTTCATGAGTACAACCACTCCTCTCTGCTTATAGTTTACTTCAATTTAGAGATATTTGAAATATAAATGTATGTTAAATGGAATTGCTCCACTATTTGAAAAAAGAACCGATTCCCTACTCTGGGAACACGGTTCTTTCCATCTGTTTACGGCTTTATTGGAAGTGTAACCAAAAAACTGGTTCCGATACCTACCTCACTGCTGACCTGAATTTTTCCGTGGTGAGCATCCACGATCCATTTGGCAATGGAAAGCCCCAACCCTGTTCCTTCTGTCGCACGAGAGCGCATTTTATCCACCCGATAGAAGCGATCAAACAAATACGGAATATCCTCCTTGGAAATCCCGATCCCACTGTCTTTTACAAGAATCGAAACGCGGCCGCCTTCCTTTTTGCAAGAAACATAAATCCGGCCATTTTCGTTCGTGTACTTCAAGGCATTGTCCAGTAAGATAACCATTAGCTGATGCAGACGTTCTTGATCCCCCATCATCTCAATGGGTTGCTGGATGTCTGTTTCGAGGCGAATTTCCCGTGCGATGGCAAGTTGTGCAAAAACCTGGGTGCATTTGACCGCTACCTCGTCTAAGCGCAGCGTCTGATTCATGATTTGCAACTCGTTAGAATCACTGCGAGCCAGTGTGAGCAAATCCGAGACAAGCCTACTCAAGCGCTTGGCCTCCTGCATCCCAATCATAATTTTTTCACTTTCCTGCTCAATCGTATGATCCGGGTGTTTGAAAAGCCTTTCTAGATTGACCATGATGGCCGTGAGCGGCGTCCTCAGCTCATGAGAAGCATCGGCAATAAACTGCTGCTGTTTTTCCCACGAGACTTGGATCGGGATTAGTGCCCTTCTCGCCAAAAACCACCCAGCCACAATCGCAATGACAATACTGATAATGTCGCCGATCATGACAACGTACAGCAAGCTATCCAGCATGTTTTGCTCAGGTGCCAGATTGTAAATCAGTTGAAACTGGTAGGCAGTCTGAATTCGATTGCCTACAACGACCTTTTTCGGAACAGTAACTGTCTGCACGCGGTAGATTTGTCCATTCACTGTTTTTGTTTCGATTCCGTCTGCTTTTCCGTTATGCTGGAATTTTGCATACTCCTCTGGCTCCAGCCTATCACTAAATGCCGTCCCGATGACACGACCAAAGCTATCCCAGACGAGCAAAACATATCGGCGATCCAGATCGTTAAACTTTTTCCTCTCCTGACGGTTGTATGGAAAAGGGTCGTCTTCAATTCGATGAAGTCGAGGCAAAGCATCAACTGCCAGCCTTTGGCTGACTTTGGTCATTTCTCGGTCCACCTGCGAATAGAGACGGTACTTCATCGTGTAGTAGACTGCGCTCCCCAGCCCGTTCAACAAGAGAAGCACCACTACTACGTTCAACGTTACGAGCCGAATCCTCGTTTTTCGAAACATCATTTGTTTTCCTTTTTCAAAATGTAGCCCACATTGCGGATCGTTCGGATGAAGCCTTCGTAAGCACCCAGCTTCTTACGCAGGTAGTGGACATACAAATCGACCACTCCGTAATTCGCTTCAGAATCAATTCCCCATACGCGGTCAAAAATTTGTTGGCGCGTCAATATTTGCTCCCGATTTTGTAGGAAGTACTTGAGTAGCTCGTACTCCTTCGTGGTTAACTTCATCGGCTCATCATCAACAAACCCGTCATATTCATTTATCTTCAGCGATAGAGGGCCGTATGCCAGCTCGCCTTCTGTGTTCTGTTTCCCTTGCCGACGCAAAAGGGCTCTCACTCTCGCCGTCAGTTCTTCGGCCGCAAAAGGCTTGACCAAATAATCGTCTGCTCCGGCATCTAATCCCTCGACTCTCGACTCTACGCTATCTTTTGCCGTTAAAAATAAAACCGGCGTCATTATCCCTTTTGTACGCAACGTTCTCACCAGTGAAAGACCATCCATTCCTGGCATCATAATGTCTAGGACCAACAAGTCGTAGATGCCGCGTTCCGCCAATAACAAGCCGTCATCTCCGCGGTCTGCCTTATCCACCTGATATCCTTCATCGGCCAGGACTCCTGCAATTGTCTGAAGCAGCGCTTTTTCATCTTCCACTGCAAGAATAAGCATATTGATCCCTCTTTCATTTGAAAAAGCTGTATGTCATTCAGCATAGCATAATCGACTGGAATCACAATAATGACCACACTCGCCGATCTTGGCTGTGCACACGCTCCTTTTATTAGAGCACGTATTTTTTTGAATCAGATTTGTAGGTACTGGCGAAAATACAAAAAAAGCTGCATTCTCCATTACTTTTTACAAGTAATCGGGAATACAGCTTTTCGTCTCATTCCTTCAAAACTGAATACGCATGATTGCTAAGAGTT